>NZ_BAAAVV010000002.1:0-716187 GCF_039534705.1 Blastococcus jejuensis | reverse complement strand
TGAAGACCTTCGCCCGCGGCTGGCAGTTCGTCATGGAGCCCGACGGCACCCTGCACGTCACCACCCCGTCCGGGATCACCCGCACGACCTGGCCACCGGGCCTGCGCCGACCCCCACCCGAACCACCACCGGACCACCCCGACGACGACCCACCGCCCTTCTAGAGGCTCTGGGTCGCTAGGGCTGGCAACGGACGGCGACGATCGCCACGTCGTCGTCGGAGCGGTGCCGCACGATCTGCTCGAGCAGCCCGTCGCACAGGGCGTCGAGGGCGCAGTCGCGCAACCGCTCGACGAGCGCGGCCAGGCGGGCCAGCCCCTCGTCGATCCCGGTGCGACCGTGCTCGACGAGCCCGTCGGTGTAGAAGACGACGGTGTCGCCCGGATGCAGGGTCGCGAGGTGGTCGGTCCGGGTGCGGCCTGGTTCGGTGCCCAGCAGCATCTCGGGCCGGGTGTCGAGCAGCTCGGTGCCGCCGGCGGCCCGCTGCACGATCGGCGGCAGATGCCCGGCCGAGGACCAGCGCAGCGTGCGCAGCCCGAGCCGCTCCTGCTCGGGGGTCTGCTCGAGGCGGGCGATGAGTGCCGTCGCCAGGGTGCCGATGGCCAGGCCGGAGACCACCTCGTCGACCCGGGCCAGGATGCGGGCCGGCTCCTCCTGGCGGTCGTAGGCGATGCCGCGGACGACGCTGCGGATCTGGCCCATCGCCGCGGCGGCGTCGACGTTGTGGCCGACGACGTCGCCGATGACCAGCAGCGTGGCGCCGTCCGGCTGCTGGAACGCGTCGTACCAGTCACCGCCGACGTGCATGTTGCTCGCCGCCGGCAGGTAGCGGACGGCGATCTCCAGCCGGTCCGGCTGCGGCGGCGGCGTCAGCAGGCTGCGCTGCAGCGTCTCGGCCACTTTCAGCTGGCGGCCGTAGAGCCGGGTGTTGTCGATCGCCAGCGAGGCACGGCGGGCCACCTCGACGGCGGTCGCGATCTCCATCTCGGTGTTCGGGGCTCGCCCGGAGGTGTTGACCATCCCGAGGGCACCGAAGGTCTCGTTGCGCGCCCGCAGCGGCACGATCGTGAACGACGCCGCATCGAGCCGGCGCCAGATCTCCCGGACCTCGTCGCTGCCGAGGGCGGGCTCGACCAGTGCCGGGTCGATCGAGTCGACGTGCACCGGCTCCCCGGTGAGCAGCGCCTGGGCCATCGGATTGTCCTCGGCGGCCGGCGCCTGCGTGCGCTTCTCGAGGTAAGCGGCCAGGTCGGCGAGGCGCTCGGGGTCGCGATGCGCGAAGCCGGCGTCGTACCCCTGGCCGTCGTCCCCCACGACCGACACCGTCGCCCAGTCGCACAGCCGGGGGACGACGAGTTCGACGAGCTGGTTGACCGACTCGCCGGTGTCGAGCGTGCTGATCATCGCCTCGCTGACCTCGGCGAGGTATCGCAGCCGCTCGGTGTCGCCGTCGGCGGCGTCCGGGCCCGCGGCGTCCGCGTCCACCACCGTCAGCTCGTCGGTCCGGTGGGCGGTCGACTCCTGGAGCGTCACGTGCAGACGGTCCTCCACACGGGCGGCCGTCGCGATCAGCCAGCACCCGGCCGGCGGGTAGAACCCGCGCCAGGTCACCGACCGCTCGAGGCTGCGGGCGTGCAGCAGGAAGCTGTGCAGGATCGTGCCGCCGAGCTCCGGGAGCGCGACCCAGATGTTGCGGTCGACCAGCTCCGCGCGGCTCCGGCCGAGGATGCCGGCGGCTGCCTCGTTGACGTAGGCGATCGACCAGTCGGCGTCGAAGACCGCCACCCCGGCCGGGAGCGCGTCGAGCGCCTCGGCGAGCAGGGTCGCGTCGACCGGCGCAGAAGTGACTGCATCACTCACGGCGTCTCCCGGGGTCGACGGCACCGCCCACCCGGTACCGCAGGCACAGTACGCCAGCGTCCCGCCGGCCGCCGCGACCCGCCGTCAAGGGCTCCTTGACGCGTCCCGGGGGTCAACCTAGCGTTGACGGCATGACCGCGCCCTCCCCTTCCGTCCGGCTCGACGACCTCATCACCGCCGTCACGAGCGCCCACACCGATGTGCTCGACAGGCTCGGCGGCGCCGTCGCCCTCGCGGACCACCTCGGCGACGTGGCCGACCACCTCATCGGCCATTTCGTCGACCAGGCCCGCCGGTCCGGCGCGTCGTGGTCGGAGATCGGCCGCAGCATGGGCGTGACCAAGCAGGCCGCCCAGCAGCGCTTCGTCCCGAAGAGCTCACCGGATCCCAGCGAGGGCTTCAGCCGATTCGACGAGCGGGCACGGCAGGTGGTCGTCGGTGCGCAGGAGCAGGCCCGGTCCGCCGGCAACGACAGCATCGGCCTCGCCCACCTGCTGCTCGCGCTGGTCGCCGACGCCGAGAGCCCGGCTGCCCGCGCCGTCACCGGCCAGGGCCTCGACCTCGAGACCGTCCGGCGTACCGCCTCGGCCACCCTCCCGCCGCGCGCCGCCGCGGTGCCCGACCTGATCCCCTTCGACGCCGCCGCACGGAAGGCCCTGGAGCTGACGTTCCGGGTGGCGATGCGCCTGGACGACGACGCGATCCGGGACGGCCACGTGCTGCTGGCCCTGCTGGAGGTCGAGGACGGCACTGGCGTCCTGGCCGGCCTGGGCCTGGACCGCGCACGCGCGGAGCGGGACCTGGCGATCGGCTGAGCGCCCGGGTGGGCAGACTGGGGGGATGACGGGGACGGGGACGCACTCGCGGGTCCAGACGCTCGGCGGTCCGGCGCTGTTCGTCCTGCTCTGGAGCACCGGCTTCGTCGGCGCCAAGTACGGGCTGCCCTACGCGCCCCCGTTCACGTTCCTCGGGCTCCGCCTGGTCGTCGCCGCGGCGCTGCTGGCCGCCCTCGCCCTCGCCCTCCGCTCGGCCGGGATGACCTCGCGGGCCCAGTACGGCCGGGCGTCGATCGCGGGCCTGCTCCTGCACGCCGGCTACCTCGGCGGCGTCTTCTACGGCATCTCCCTGGGCGTGCCCGCCGGGGTCTCGGCCGTGGTCGTGAGCCTCCAGCCGGTGCTCACCGCCGTCCTGGCCGCGCGGGTGCTCGGCGAGCGCCCGTCGCGGCGCCAGTGGCTCGGGCTGGCCCTCGGGGTGGCCGGAGTCGCGCTCGTGGTCGGGCCCGGCCTCGCCGACGTCGGCTCGGCGGAGGCGCTCCCGGTCGCCGGGCTCGTGGCCTGCCTCGTGGCGCTGGCCTCGGGGACCCTCGGCACCGTCTACCAGAAGCGGCACGGCGACGGGATCCCGCTGGTCTGGGGGACGGCGGTGCAGTACGCGGCCGCCGCCGCGCTCCTGCTCGCCGTGGCCGTGACGACGGAGGACATGTCGATCCGCTGGACCGGTGAGTTCATCGCCGCGTTCACCTGGCTCGTCCTGCTGCTGTCGATCGGCGCCGTCCTGCTGCTGCTCCTGCTGCTGCGCCGGGGCACCGCCGCCGGGGTGTCGAGCCTGTACTACCTGGTGCCGCCGGCGACGGCGATCGAGGCCTGGTTCCTGTTCGGCGAGCGGGTGAGCGCGCTGTCCGTCGTCGGCATCGGGGTGACCGCGCTGGGTGTCGCGCTCGTCGTCGTGCCATCCCGCCGGTCCTAGCCGAGCCGACCCGCCAGATCCTCCCGGAGCGCCTTCTTGTCGATCTTGCCGACCTTGGTGGTGAGCAGCTCGTCGACGACCTCCAGCCGCTCGGGCCACTTGTACCGGGCCACGTCCGCCGCAGCCATCGCCGTCCGGACGTCGTCCAGCGTCAGCGACGCCCCGGGTCGCAGGACGACGTACAGCGCGACCCGCTCCCCCAGTTCGGCGTCGGGCATGGCGACCGCCGCCACCTGGGCCACCTCCGGCAGCCGGTAGACGAGGTTCTCGACCTCCTCGGCGCTGATCTTCTCGCCGCCACGGTTGATCATGTCCTTGTCACGGCCCTCGACGACGAGGTTGCCGTCGGGCCGCCGCCGCACGACGTCGCCGCTGCGGTACCAGCCGTCGGGCGTGAACGCGCGGGCGTTCTGCTCCGCGGCCCGGTAGTAGCCGCGCGGGGTGTAGGGGCCGCGGGTCAGCAGCGCGCCGGGCTCGCCGTCGGGGAGGTCGCGGTCGGACTCGTCGACGATCCGGACCTCGTCGCCCGGGCTCATCGGCCGGCCCTGGGTGGAGCAGATCACCTCGTCGGGGTCGTCGAGCCGCGTGTAGTTGAGCAGCCCCTCGGCCATGCCGAACACCTGCTGCAGGGTCGCCCCCAGCACCGGACGCACCCGCCGCGCCACCTCGTCGGCGAGCCGGGCGCCCCCCACCTGCAGCAACCGCAGCGACGCCAGCTGGTCGGCACCGTGCTCGTCGGCGTGCGCGAGCCAGCGCTGGGCGACCGCCGGCACCGCGGCGGTGACGGTCACGCCCTCGGCGGCGACGACGGCGAACGCCCGTTCCGGCTCGGGCGAGCCCAGCATCACCACGCGCCCGCCGGTCAGCAGCGTGCCGAGGATGCCGGGGCAGGCCAGCGGGAAGTTGTGCGAGGCCGGCAGGGCGGTGAGGTAGACGGTGTCCTCGTCCAGGCCGCAGAGCTCGGCGCTGGCCCGGGCGTTGTAGGCGTAGTCGTCGTGCGTGCGGGCGATCAGCTTCGGCAGCCCCGTCGTGCCGCCGGAGAGCAGGAACACCGCGACCTCCCGGCTGCCCGGCTGGTCGCCGTCCCACCGGGGGCGGACGTCGTCGTCCGGCTCGGCGCAGAGCGCGGTCAGGTCGACCGAGCCGGGCCGCACCTCGTCGGCGACGACGAGCACATGCCGGAGGCCCAGTTCGAGGGCCAGTTCCCGGGCCATGGCCTGGTGGTCGAACCCGCGCAGCTCCCCGGGGACGGCGATGGCCGCGGCCTCGCTGTGCTCGGCCAGGTAGGCCAGCTCGTGCCGGCGGTGGGCGGGCAGCGCCATCACCGGGACGACGCCGGCGCGCAGGCACGCCAGCGTGAGGACGACGAACTGCCAGCAGTTGGGCAGCTGGACCACGATCCGGTCGCCGCGCACGAGACCGAGGTCGGCCAGCCGGCTCGCCGCGGCATCGGCCCGCCCGACGAGGGACCGGTAGGTGAGCCGGAGGTCCCCGTCCACGACTGCCACTGCGTCGGGGCGGCGGTCGGCCGCGTCCCACAGCTCGGCGCCGAGCGAGCGGCCCTGCCACCAGCCGCGCTCGGCGTACTCGCGGGCGACGTCGCCCGGCCAGGGGACGGTGCCCTCGGCGATCGGGGTCGGTCGGGGGGCCTCACTCATCCTGCGCCTCCAGCTCGTCGTGCGGACTGCGTCTCGTGAGGACCCCGCCTCGTGAGGACCGCGTCGAGGGCGACCAGCCCGTCGGCCGTGACCCGCAGCGGGTTGATCTCGACGGCGTCGATCTCGGGGTGGGCCAGCAGCAGGCCGCCGAGGGCGACCAGCATGGCGCCCAGCGCGGCCCGGTCGGCGACGGGACCGCCCCGGAAGCCGTCGAGCAGCGCACGTCCCGCCAGCTCGTCGGCCAGCGCGCCGGCCTCGGCCGGCCCGACGGTCGCCGGGGCGACGGCGACGTCGGCCAGCGCCTCGGCCACCACGCCGCCCAGACCCAGCAGGACGGTCGGCCCGAACACCGGGTCCCGGGAGGCCCCGGCGAGCAGGTCGACCCCGGGCGGTGCCATCGACTCCAGCAGGAAGCGGCCGGCCCCGATCGCCTCGAGCGCGTCCAGGGCGGCGTCGAGCTCGGCGGCGTCGCGCACCCCCAGGTGCACGCCCCCGACGTCGGACTTGTGCGTGATCCGCGCGTCCAGCAGCTTGACGGCCAGCGGTCCGGGCAGCTCGGCCAGCGCCCGGTGCGCGGCCGCCCGGTCGTCGCACGCGCGCCGCGGCGGGGTGGCGATGCCGAGCCGGTCGAGCAGCGTCTTGGCGGCGTCCTCGTCGAGCTCGCCGGGCGGCAGGTCGACGCCGGCCGGCGGC
This sequence comes from Blastococcus jejuensis, assembly GCF_039534705.1. Taxonomy (NCBI): domain Bacteria; kingdom Bacillati; phylum Actinomycetota; class Actinomycetes; order Geodermatophilales; family Geodermatophilaceae; genus Blastococcus; species Blastococcus jejuensis. The sequence continues at coordinate 710,230 of NZ_BAAAVV010000002.1, read as the reverse complement.
GGGCCTTCCCCGGTCGATGCCCGGGCCTGCGCGCGGGCGTCGTCGACCAGCGCGCCCACCGCCGTCGTGAGGGCGGACGGGCTCGTCAGCGACGGGACCCCCAGCTCGCGCAGCGCCCGCCGCTGCGGCCCCACCTGCTCCGGCGGCCCCCCGAGGCCCACCACCAGCGGGCCGTTGGCTCTGCCGACGGCGGCCGGCAGGTCGAGCGCGTCGGGTTCGGCCAGCGCGTACGCGCTCACCAGGTCGATGCCCGGATCGGCGGCGACGGCGGCGAGCACGGCACCGAAGCCGGGCCCCGGCCGACCGGTGTCGACCGGGTTGGCCTGGAAGGTCAGCGGCGGGAGGAGCTCGCCGAGCCGGTCGCGCGTGGCGGTCGAGAACGGCGGGACGCGGACACCTCTCCCCCGCAGCCCGTCGACGTGCAGGAGCCCGGGACCGGCCTGGGCGGTGACCACCCCGACGGCGGCGTCGCGGACGGGTGGCAGCCGCAGGACCGACAGCGCGGTCACCGCGTCCACCAGGGCGCGCTCGTCGTCGACGAGGACGGCACCCGCGGAGCGCAGCGCGGCGCGGGTGGTGCGCCAGGACGTGGCCAGGGCGCCGGTGTGCGACCGGGCGAACTCCGCGACGTCGTTGCGCCCGACCACGAGCGCGACCACCGGGATCCGCGCGCTCACCGCCCGGACGGCGGCGACCAGCGCCGGCCCGTCGGCCACCGCCTCGACGTGCAGCGCCACGACCCGGGTGCGCTCGTCGGTCGCGAGGTGGGCGAGGACGTCGGCCGCGTCGACGTCCACCGCGTTGCCGAGGCCGACGGCCAGCGAGACGCCGAGCCCGGCCTCGGCGAGCAGGAAGGCCAGCGCGTGGTTGACCCCGCCGCTGGCCGCCACCACGGCGACAGGACCCGCCGGCACCGCGGCGGCCCCGGGGACGAACGTGGCGGTGAGCCGACGGGCCGGGTCGAGGAAGCCCGACGTGTTGGGACCCAGCAGCGCGATCCCGCCCTCGGCCGCCGCCGCGACGAGGTCGCGCTGGTAGCCGATGCCGGGCCCGCCGGCCTCGGCGTAGCCGCCGGAGCAGACGAGAGCGGCACGGGCTCCGCCGGCGGCGGCGTCGGTGAGGGCGGCGGCGGAGACCGCGGCGGGCACGCAGAGCACGGCGAGGTCGATCGGCCCGGCCGCCGCCGCGGCCTCGGCGACTCCGGCGTACCGGGCCGCCGCCGGGTCGACGTCGCGCGGGTTGACGCCCACGACCGTGCCGGGGAACCCGGACAGGGACCGGGCCATCACCGCCCCGAGCTTCGCGGGATCGCGCGAGGCGCCGACGACGGCGATGCCCCGCGGCGCGAAGAGCGGGCCCAGCCGGGTCATGCGCCGACCAGGTCGGTGCGACCGGAGAGGACGGCGGTCAGTGCCGTGTCCTTCGAGCTGTCGGCCGCGTCCTCCTCCCCCACCAGCAGGGTCACCGCTCCGTGGGTCAGCCGCGCCTCCTCGCAGACCAGCCGCCGGGTCAGCGCGCTGCCCCCGCCGGCCGCGACCAGCTCGGCGCCCGCCGCGACGCCGTCGGCCACCGCAGCCAGGGCCGCGGGCAGGTCGGCCTCGGCCTCGGGCGCGGAGATCCACCGCCCCCACGGTCCGCCGTCGGCGGGGGGCTGCTCGAGCAGGGGCAGGGGCCCGCCGGGCAGCCGGACGGTCCTGTCCTCCACCCGGACGAGGCGACCCGTCAGCCGCTGACCGGCCACCTCGATCGGGCTGTCGAGCGGCTCCGCGCCATGCTGGGCCCGCCAGCGCTCGTGGACCGCGTCGACGAAGGTCTCGTCGCGGCGGCGGAGCTTGGCATCGGGCAGGCTGCGGGTGAAGAAGTGGTAGGCGAACTGCCAGGGCGGCAGGGCGTCGTGGGAACGCCCGAAGTGCTCCCACCAGGAGAGACTCGGCCGGGCGGCGTCCTGGATCTTGGCCACCTGCGGCTTGCGGACCGACTCGTACTCCGCCAGGGCCGCATCGACGTCGGCCCCGTGGGCGTCCAGCGCGGCCACCAGCGCCACGGCGTCCTCCATGGCCATCTTGGTGCCCGAGCCGACCGAGAAGTGCGCCGTGTGCGCGGCGTCGCCGAGCAGCGCGATCGCCGTCCCCCCGACGCGGTGCCGCCACCGGTGGGTGCGCCGGGTGCGGAAGTTGCCCCACCGCGAGTTGTTGACCAGCAGCGGGTGCCCGTCGATCTGCTCGGCGAACAGCGCCTCCAGGTAGGCCCGGCTCTTCTCGTCGCTGGGGCCGGGCGGGGCGGTGACGTCGAACTCGTCGAGGCCCGCCGCGCGCCACGCCTGCTCGTCGGTCTCGACGATGAACGTCGACACCCCGCTGCCGATCGGGTAGCCGTGCACGGCGAAGACCCCGTGCTCGCCGCGCTCGTGGACGAACGTCAGCCCGTCGAACGGGTAGGTGGTGCCCAGCCAGATGAACATGGCGGTCGCGGTCTCGACGCCGGAGTCGAACACGTCGGCGTACCGCTCCCGCAGCCGCGAGTTGGCGCCGTCGGCCGCGATCACCAGGTCGTACCCGGCCGCGACGAGAGCGTCGGGGTCGGCCTCGGTCGCGAACCGGACGTCGACACCGACCTCGATCGCGCGCTGCTGGAGCAGGTGGAGCAGGGTGCGGCGCTCCACCGCCGCCATGCCGTTGCCGCCGCAGCGCAGCCGCTCGCCCTTCAGGCGCACCTCGATGGGGTCCCAGTGGACGCCGTGCTCGGTCAGCGCCGTGCGCAGCACCGGGTCGGCGGCGTGGATGCCGGCGAGGGTGGCGTCGGAGAAGACGACCCCGAAGCCGAAGGTGTCCTCGGCGCGGTTGCGCTCGAAGACCGTGACCTCGCGGGTGGGGTCGGCGGCCCGCGCCAGGGCGGCGGCGAAGAGCCCTCCGGGGCCCCCACCCATGATGGCGATGCGCATCGCACTCCCCCAGCCGGAATCGTGTGTCATCTGATTGACGGGCGACCGCACTATGGCACAAAATCACCGTGGCGCACACCACACCGGAGGTCGGATGAAGCCACGGGCGATCGTCTTCGACCTCTTCGGCGACCACCTCCGCTACCACGGTGGCGAGGCACGTCTGCAGGCGCTCGGTGAGCTCCTCGAGGTCTTCGGCATCGGCGAGAGCACCACCCGCGTGGTGCTCGCGCGGATGCGGCGCGAGGGCTGGTTCGAGACCCGCCGCGAGGGCCGGGAGACGGTCTACGCCCTGACCGACCGGAGCTGGCAGCTCCTCGACGAGGGCCGCACCCGCATCTTCGACCGGCAGCACGAGCCCTGGGACGGCCAGTGGCGCATGGTCATCTACGGCGCGGCCGAGCGGGACCGCGCCGACCGGGACCGGCTGCGCCGCACCCTGGCCTGGCTCGGCTTCGGTCCCCTGGCCCCGGCGACCTGGGTCAGCCCGCATCCCCGGTTGGACGAGGTGACCCGCGCCGTCGCGTCGTCGCCGGCGACGAAGGTCGACCTGCTCACCTGCCGGTCGGCCGGGCGGACCGCGGACCGGGAGATGGCCGCCCGCTGCTGGGACCTCGCGGGGCTGGGCGCCGACTACGCCGCCTTCGTCGACCGGCTCGCCGCCCTGCCCTCCCCCGGCGAGCTCGCGGAGCTGCCCGGCGCGCGGGCGCTGCGCCTGCGGATCGAGCTGGTGTCGGCCTACCGCACCTTCCCCTTCCGCGACCCCGACCTCCCCGGCGAGCTGCTGCCCGAGGGCTGGCCCGGGCGGCGCGCCCACGAGCTGTTCGTCGCGGCCCACGACGCACTGTCCGGCCCCGCCGACCGCTACGTCACCGAGGTGCTCACCCGGCAGACTCCCTGACGCCGGACCCATCCCCCGAGGAGCAGGAGACAGCGATGAGCGAGGACTTCGTCCTGGTGCACGGCGCGTGGCACGGCGGGTGGGCGTGGCAGCCGGTGGCGTCGCGGTTGCGCGCGGCCGGGCACCGCGTGAGCGCCCCGACCAGCCCCGGGCTGGACGTCAACGACGATCCCCGCGGCGTCACCCTCGCCGACTGCGTCGACGCCCTCGTCGACCACGTCGAGCGCTCCGACCGCACGGGCGTGACGCTGGTCGGCCACAGCTGGGGCGGGTACGTGGTCGCCGGTGCCGCGCCGCGGCTGGCCTCCCGCGTCCAGCGGATCGTGTTCTGGAGCGCCTTCGTCCCCGAGGCCGGCCGGTCGCTCTACGACGAGGTGCCGCCGGAGTACCAGGGGCTGTTCGACTCCCTGGCGCAGACCTCGGGCGACAACACGGTCACCCTGCCGCTGGAGGTGTTCCAGCAGGGGTTCATGGGCGACGCCGCCCCCGAGACCGCCGCCGTCGTCCACTCGGTGCTGCGCCCGCAGCCCTACCGCACGTTCACCGACGAGCCGGTCGACGGCGTCGCCTACCGCGACCTCGGCATCCCGCTGGAGTACGTCCTCTCCAGCGAGGACGTCGCCCTTCCCCCGGGCGAGTTCGCCTGGGCGCCGCGCTTCCCCGAGCGCTGCGGCGCGACGCCGAGCAGCGTGCCGGGCAGCCACGAGTCGATGTTCACCCGCCCGGCCGAGCTGGCCGACGGCCTGCTCCGGGCCTGCGGTCAGGCCGGGTCGAGCCCCGCGTAGACCGCCATCGCGTTGCCCCCGAGCACCAGGGGGACGACGTCGTCGGGCAGGCCGAGGGACGCGACCGCGCGCGCGTTCGCAGCCTGCCCGGGGACGCCGGGCCAGTCGGTGCCGAAGATCCACCGGCGGGCCAGCCGGCCCAGGTCGAAGCGGCTGTAGTACTCGGGCAGCCGCTTGGGCGGCAGGCCCGACAGCTCGATCCAGACGTTGGGGCGGGAGAGCGCGAGGAACGCCGCCGCGTCGTACCACCAGCCGCGGCCGCCGTGGGCGAGCACGACCTGCAGGTCGGGGAAGTCGCGGAGCACCGCGTCGAGGTGCATCGGGTCGGCGAAGGCGTTGGTGGAGCCGGGGAAGCTGCTCGTCCCCGAGTGGACGACGAGCGGCACGCCCCGCTCGACCAGCACGGTGTAGGCCGGGTAGAGCGCGGCGTCGTCGGCCCGGAACCCGCCGTGCACGGGGTGGATCTTCAGCGCGGCGGCGCCGTGGTCGAGCTGGCGGGTGAGCTCGCGGGCGATCGGGAAGTGCAGGTGCGGGTTGACGTTGGCGACCGGGCGGAACCGCCGGGGGTTGTGCTCGACGATCGGCAGCAGGTCGTCGAACGCCTGGTAGCCGGTGGCCTTCGGGCTGTACTCGCAGAACAGCAGCGCGACGTCGACGCCCTCGTCGGCGAACAGCTCGTCCAGCGCTGCCGGTTCCGGCGTCCCGTCGCTGCGCCAGATCCGGTCGAGGATGCCCGGGGCACCGAAGTCGCGGGCCCAGTCGACCCAGGCGGGCGCCAGCGACCCCAGGACCGGTACGTGCACGTGGGCGTCGACCAGCAGGTGACCGTCGAGCATGTCCGTGATCCTCCTCGCCCGCCGCGGACGGCGATGTCCGGGTACGCCGGCCGCTGCTCTACGGCGGCGGCTCTGCGTGGCCCTCGATGTGTAGCACATCGGCCGGGAGCCTGTTCCGCCGCGCGAGATGCCGCGAGGATGCCGCCATGGCCCGCCTGCTGTTCACCTGTCGACCGCTGGCGGGGCACTACGAGCCACTGCTCCCGCTGGCCCGGGCCGCCCGGGACGCCGGTCACGCGGTCGCGTTCGCCACGGGCGAGCCGCTCACGACCCGGGCTCGGGAGGACGGGTTCGACGCCCTGCCGGCCGGGCCGGGCCGGGACTTCCGGGCCGAGTGGGGGCCACGGTTCCCCGGCTGGGACCGCCTCGTCGGGGACGAGCAGCGGCGCTTCTTCCTCACCGAGATCTTCGCCGACCTCGAACTCGTGCCGAGAGCCCATGACCTCGACGGTGTCCTTGATCGTTGGGGTCCCGACCTGGTCGTCCACGAGATGGCCGAGCTCGCCGCGCCGCTGGTGTGCACCGCACGCGGGCTCCCCTACGTCGATGTCAGTTATGGCCCGCTGATCCCGGCCGAGCTGCTGCGGGCGGCCGGCCGGGGGGCTGCGCGGCACTGGCGGGCACGCGGACTCGAGCCGCATCCTGTCGCCGGCCTCCTGCGGCACCTCTACGTCGACGTCTGCCCGCCCAGCCTGCAGAACGAAGAGATCGCGTCGGTCCCGATGGTCGCGCCCATGCGCCCCGTCGTCGCTGCCCCGACGACCGCGGCCGTGCCGGACTGGCTGGCCGCGCTGCCCGACCGGCCGCTGGTCTACGTCACCCTGGGCACGGTCTACAACCGTGACCTGAGCGTGTTCGCGGCGGTCCTGGACGGCCTGCGCGACGAGCCGGTGTCCGTGGTGGTGACGATCGGACAGGACAACGACCCGGCTGCGTTGGGACCCCAACCGGCCCACGTCGCGGTGCACCGGTACGTGCCACAGGCCGCGCTCCTGCAGCACTGTTCCGCGGCGGTTGTCCACGGTGGCGCCGGCACCGTGCTCGGCGCCCTGGCGGCGGGTGTGCCGCTGGTGTGCCTGCCACAGGGAGCCGACCAGTACGGCAACGCCGACCGGGTGGTCGCGGCCGGCGCCGGCCTGACCCTCCTGCGCGACGAGCTCACCCCCCAGGCGGTCCGTGCTGCGGTGTCCACCGTGCTGGAGGATCCCGGCTACCGGCTGGCCGCCCGACGCGTCGCCGGCGAGATCGCCGCGATGCCGGCACCCGTCGAGGCCCTCGCCGCGATCACGCGCCTGATCGCCTGAACCGGTCTCAGGTCCGGGTCACGACCTGCGGCGGCACCGGTTCGGCGGAGAGCAGGGCGACGAGGTCGGCGCGGCGCTCCCGGACGGCGCGCTGGTTCACGTAGCCCTTGTCGGTGATCTCGCCGGCGTCGAGCGCCGCGGGCTCGCGCAGGACGAGCAGCCGCTCCACCCGCTGGGAGGACCCGCCTCCCGTCGCGGCCAGCCGCTCCATCGTCTGGACCAGGTCGGCGCGCAGCCCGTCGTCCGGCACCCCGTCGGCGTCGCAGCGCCCCGCGTGGTCGGGGTGCAGCCACACCATCGCCGTGACCTCGGCGCCGCTCTCCCCGCAGATGACCGCGTCGGTCAGCAGGCCGTGCGAGGCCGACAGCAGCGCAGGGCGCAGCGTGCCGACGCTGACGAACGTGCCGGTCGACAGCTTGAAGTCCTCGGCGATCCGGCCGCGGAACAACAGTCCCGCAGCGATGTCGTCAGGGTCGGCGAGGGTCACGGCGTCCCCCGTGCGGAAGAAGCCCTCCTCGTCGAACGCGGCGGCGGTGAGGTCCGGTCGGCCGTGGTAGCCGGGGGTGACGTTGGCGCCCCGCACCCGCACCTCGGTCTTGTCACCGATGGGCACGAGGGCGAGTTCGACGCCGGGCAACGGGACACCGAGGGAGTCGCTGCGGGTGATCGGGAAGTGCGCCGAGGTCGCGGCGGGCGCGGTCTCGGTCAGCCCCCACGACGTCGTCATCTGCATCGACCCGCCGTGCTCGGCCGACAGCTTCTGCAGCCGGTCCCACAGTTGTTGCGGCAGCGCGGCCGCGGCGAAGAAGCCCAGCCGGAGCCGGGCCAGCAAGGCCTGCGCCGCCGCCGGGTCGCGCTCCAGGTGGGGAAGCAGCGCCGCGTAGCCGGCCGGGACGTTGAGGTAGATCGTCGGCCGGGCGTCGGCGAGGTTGCGCACCGTCCGCTCGACCAGCCCGGGCACGGGGCGGCCGTCGTCCATCCAGAGCGTGCCGCCGTTGACCAGCACCATGTTCGTGTCGTGGTTCCCGCCGAACGTGTGGCTCCACGGCAGCCAGTCGAGCAGCACGGGCGGCTCGTCGGCGAGGAACGGCCAGACCTGGCGCATCTGCTGCTGATTGGCCGACAGCATCCCGTGGGTGTTGATGACGCCCTTGGGGTGGCCGGTCGACCCGGACGTGAACAGGATCTTGGCGACGTCGTCGCGTCGCAGCGCCGCGCACCGGCGGTCGACCTCGTCCGTCGGCGTGGCCGCCAGCTGGTCGGGGGCGAGCGCACCCGGCAACGCGGGGCTCAGCACCGTCCGCCCCTCGGCGACGGCCGCGACCGCACCGGAGAACGATGCGTCCTCGGCGACGACCAGGCCCGGGTCGACGACGTCGGCCATCGCGCGGAGCTTGGCGTGGTCGGCGCTCTGCAGCGAGTACGCGACGCTGGTCGGCACGTAGGGCGCACCGGCGGTCAGCGCGGCCAGCATCACCACGAAGTGCAGCCGGCTGTTGCCCGACAGCACCATGACCGGCCGGTCGGCCAGCCCGCGGTCGATCAGCCCCTGGGCCAGCGCGTCGGCCCGCACCCGGGCCTCGCCCCAGGTCAGCCGCGCCCACTCCCCCTCGACCCGCTCGGCGAGCAGCAGCCGGTCGGGGTGGGACTCGCTGCCGGCCCGGAAGGAGTGGACGACGCTGACGGGATGGTCGGCGAGCGGCTCGGCCGACCGGAGGATCAGCGTTCCGTCGGGCCGCTGCTCGGCCTCGATCCGCGGCGGGGCGAACGTCTCGACCATCAGTCGGTGACCTCCAGGACGACCGCCGCCCCGGTGTCGCCCGCGGCGCAGCCGGTGAACAGCCCGATCCCACCGCCGCGCAGTCGCAACGTCTCGATGAGCTCGGCGATCGACCGGAGCCCGGTCGGGCCCTGCGGGTGGCCGAACACCAGGCTGCAGCCGTAGGCGTTCATGTCCTCGGCCTTGATCCCGGTCTCCCGGGCGAACCACAGGTCGTTGACGGCGAACGGGTTGTGGGTGGTGACGGCCTGGACGTCGGCGATCGATCGGCCGGCGGACTCGAGGGCCGAGAGCGCCGCCGGCACCGGCGCCTGCGGCATCCGGCTCGTGGCCACCCGCGAGAAGCCGGTCCCGAGGATGCGCACGACGCCCTCGCCGGAGAGCTCCCGGGCCTGCGCCTGCGTCGTCACCACCGCGCCGGCGCAGCCGTCGGCCGGGTGGGTCTGGGACGCGAAGGTGTGCAGCGCGTCGGGAGCGGCCGGCGGCAGCCCGCCGATGCCGTCGCGGGTCTTGGGCCGGATCCCCTCGTCGGCGTCGAGCGTCAGGCTGCCCTTGCGCTGCGGGATCTCCACCGGCACCTGGTAGCGAAGCTGGAATGCACGGTCGTCTGCGAGCGATACGGCGTACTGCTCCCAGCGCAGTGCGGTCAGGTCGTCGAGCTCCTCGCGGGTGGCGCCCATCTCCGCCGCCACCGCCTCGGCGGCGGCGAGCATGCCGGCGCCGGCCCACGGGTCGCGGGCGAAGCTGTCGAGCACCCAGTGCGACGTCACCGGCGCACCGCCCATGGCGCTGGGGGCCGGCCAGGACAACGTGGGTCCGTTCGAGATCCGGTCGGTCGCGACGACGAGTTGCGTCCCGGCCCCCGCCGACACGGCACCCGCCGCCGCGTGCAGCGCCGCGACGCTGGTCGCGCACGCCTGGCTGACCATCGGCCCGCTGATCCCGGTCGCGCCCAGGCGCGCGGCCAGCGTCGGGGCCCCGTAGAAGATCTGCCTCTGCGGCACCGTCCAGCCCAGCACGATCCCGTCGAGGCCGCCCGGGTCCACTCCCCGATCTGCCAGCGCCCGCGAGGTGACCGCGACGGCGAGGTCGATGCTGTCGACCTCCGCCAGCGACCCCTGCCATTTCGCGAACGGCGAGGACCACGCGTGCCCGAGCGGGATGGCGACGTCGGCGTACAACATGTGAGAACTCCTTCGAGACGGATCCTTCACCCTCGGACGGCGTCGACCCAGTCCTCCAGCTCCGAGACGTCGGTCTCCCGGGCCAGGTGGACGTCGGTGAGGACGAGCCCCACGGCGGAGGTGGGCTCGGTCAGTGGTCGGCGCTCGACGACGGGCAGGCCGTGCGCCTCGTGGTCGCCGAGGGCGAGCGCCTGGTGGAACCGGGCGACGTTGGCCAGCGTCGACAGCGACCCCGACGGCCCGCCCAAGACGACGATGGCGTCCGCGCCGGCGGCGAGGAACTCCTTCGCGGCGGCGAGCACGCCGTCGGCCCCGCCGGTGACGTCGGCCGGCCCGGGGAGGCACGCGACGAGCGCGACGCGGTCGCCCATCGAGGCCCGCAGCCTGCGCGTCGCCTCCACCGCGGCCGCCCCCTGCTCGGAGCCGAGCAGGTCCGCGCCGCCCTCGAGCAGAACGTCGGGCAGGCAGACGGCGAGCCCGTCCGGCGCCACCGCGTCGGCGAGGTCCCGCAGCCCGTTGGCCAGCTGGGTGGGGTCGCAGGTGAAGTCCGCCCAGTCCCGCTCCTGGATGCGGGCGGCCAGCCGGTGCGCCAGGGGGACGGCGATGCCGCGGCCGTCCCCCTGGCGCTGGGCCAGCGCCCTGACCCGGGTTCTGCTCACGGCCGCATGAGGGGCGTCACCACGGCACCGTCCGGCCAGGACCCGAAGTAGCCGAGGATCGACTCGTCGGGCTTGCGCTGCGACCACTCGGCGACGAACTCGTCGTAGGGCACGCCGCGGGACAACCGGGCCTCGATCAACCTCCGCCGGGCGGTCGCCGTCGCCTCCTCGTCGACCTGGTCGGTCAGCGGATCGACGACGACGCCGTAGACGTCGCGGGCGATCTGGTGGCTGACCAGCGCCTTGACGACGTCACGCGCCACGCGCTCGGGCTCGCGCTCCAGCGGGTCCCCGTATCCCGTGCCGCCGGTGGACAGGCCGATCACGATCGTCTGGCCCTGGTTGACCGGGTGGATGGCGCTGCCGTAGGGCGAGGACCGGACCGTGCCGCCGAACTTGCCGGCGAGCAACGCCTCGAGGGTGAGCGTGCCGGACTCGGCGTGCGCCAGAGCCTCGGTCACGTCGATCCCGTCGAGCACGATGCCCGGGCAGGTCGGCTGGCTGTACCCGCCGAACAGCGGCTGCGGGGTCTGGATCGTGGAGTTGTCGGCGATCGCCATCATGAAGAGGAAGGGCGCGTGGTGGGTGACCCACAGCTGCGCCGTCCCCACTCCCCCGCGGTGCTTGCCGGGGCCGCCGGAGTCCTTCCAGTGCGAGCTGAACGGGATGAGCAGCGGGAACTCGTTCTCCATCGACTCGACGTCCGGCGCGCGCCCGAAGGCACACCACGGGAAGCCGTAGGCGTCCATGCCGTCCTGCGTGGCCCGGGCGCCCTGGCCCTCGGTGTTGATCGGGTAGGCGATCATGTCGGCGAACATCGCGCCCCACTGGCTGATGCCGGCCAGGACCGAGGCGTTGCCGCCGTTGCCCTGGCTGGCGGCCACCTGCTGCCACTCGTCCGAGCCGTACCGCGCCCGGCTGATGCAGTTGGCGATCGCGCTCATCGCGCCCGTCGCCGCCATGACCGAGCACGACGTCGCCGCCCGCACGTCCGGCGAGAGCATCGAGTTCGGCGGGAAGACGAAGTCGATCGGCTGGAACGTCGCCGAGCTGACCGGCAGGTCGTGGAAGACGTACTCGTAGATGTAGTTGGCCAGGTGCCCGATGACCGCCTGCGGGTGGGCGTTGTAGCTGCTCGGCGTCTCCGGGCTGGTGCCGGTGAAGTCGATGAGCAGGTGGTCGCCCTTCTTGGTCATCGTCATCGCGCAGTTGCGCAGCAGTCCGGGCTCCAGGCCGGCGGCGTCGGAGAACGTGACGCAGCGGTAGGTGCCGTCCGACCAGCTGGCGATCCGCTTCCGGGCGCCGGACTCGGCCTCGTCGAGCATCCGGCGGAACAGGCCGAGGACGAAGTCCTTGCCCTCCCGCTCGAACATCTCGAGCAGCCGCACCCGCACGCGGTCGGCGGTCGTCGCGCGGGCCCGCATGTCGACGGTCACGTTGGCCTCGGCCCGCAGCCCGAACGCGGCGAACATCTCGATGACGTCGTTGTTCAGCCGGAAGTCGGTCCCGACCCGCATCGGCGGGAGGTTCATGCCCTCCTCGAACCGCGCCTTCGCCGACAGCGGCATGCCGCCGGGCTCGATCGCGCCGGTCTCCGTGGTGTGCGAGAGCGCCGCGGTCCAGCCGACGAGCTCACCGCCGAAGAAGACGGGCATGATCGCGACCTGGTCGGGGTTGTGGATCCCGCCGTAGAGCGCGTCGTTCGTGTACCAGATGTCGCCGTCGTTGATCCCGGGGTTCTCGCCGTGGCGGGACAGGATGTACTTGATGACGATCGGGGGGATCACCGCGTGCAGGTAGGTGCCGGCCGACGCGTTCACCAGGTCGCCGGCCGCGTTGAACATGGCCACGATCGAGTCGCCGGCCACCCCCATGGACGAGCGCGAGGAGCGCATGAAGATCTCGTAGCCCTCGTCCAGGATGTCCGCCGTGCGCTGCACCCCGATCTCGTAACTGCCCGGCGCCAGGGCGTCGGCGCAGCGGCGCTCGTACTCACTCGCCGGGCTGACCTTCAACGCCGCCAGCTTCTCTTCGAGGCTCGGGTAACTCATGACTGGTCGTCCTTTCCGGCGTCCTCGAGGATGCCGAGACCGTGCTGGTCGATGCGGAGCTGCTGGCCGGGCGGGACGACGATGGTCGAGAACTCCATCTCGACGATCCCGGGACCGGTCACGGTGTTGCCGGGCTGCAGGGAGTCGAAGGCGAAGACCTCGGTCTCCGCGCGCTTCCCCAGCTCCGGCCAGTAGGCCTCGCGGCTGCCCGTCCGCGCGGCGGTCGGGTCGGCCGGCTGGAGGTCGTGCACCGGGAGAGCCATCTTCTCGGTGACGACGGTGGCCTTGAGCACGATGCCGTCGAGGTAGGCCCCGCCGGGCTTGTTCACCACATGGGGGCTGAAGGCCTCGGAGAACTCCTTCTCGAAGGCGTCGTACACCAGCCGGGCGTCGTCCTCGCTCTCGATCCGCAGCACCGGCGAGCTGACCCGCTTCACGTGCACGAGGCCGCCGTAGAGCATGTCGAGCTCGACGGAGAAGACGATCTCCTCCGCGCCGAGACCCTCGGACTCGAGGTCCGCCCGAGCCTTGGCCATCAGCTCATCGACGACGCCGTTGAACGCGTCCCGGTCGATGACGATCTGCTCGGTCATCGGCGCCATGAAGGGCATCCGCCGGCTCTGCTCGTACACGTGCATGATGTCCATGACCGAGCTGCCCAGCGCGGAGAACACCGGCGCCTGCGGGAAGATCACCGCCGTCGGCACGTCCGCCCGGTAGCCCGCCACGTGGGTGGGGCCACCGCCGCCGAAGGCGAAGAGGGCGAAGTCCTCCGGGTGGTATCCGCGCAGGTGCACCTCGCGCTTGATCGCCGAGGCCATGTTCTGCTCGACGATCCGCCGGATCAGCGCCGCCGCCTCGTCGACCGACACCCCGAGCGGTTCCGCGATCTTCGTCCGCACCGCCTCGACGGCCTTGTCACGGTCCAGCGGCATCTTCCCGCCGAAGTAGCCGTCCGGGGCGATGTAGCCGAGGACGACGTCGGCGTCGGTGACCGTCGGCTCGGTGCCGCCCAGGTCGTAGCAGACCGGGCCGGGGTAGGAGCCGGCGCTGCGCGGCCCGACCTCGAGCCGCCCGCCGAGCAGGTCGTTGATCCAGGCGATCGACCCCCCGCCGGCCCCCATCGTGGTGGTCTGCAGCATCGAGATGCCGACCATCCAGCGGTCGATGATCGGGCGGAACTCGTAGGAGCGCACCGAGGCGTCCACGACCATGCCGACGTCGAAGCTGGTGCCTCCGACGTCGGAGGCGATCACGTTGCGGTAGCCCAGCGCCTGCCCGATGTGGAAGCTGCCCATGAGCCCCGACACCGGTCCACCGTTGAACGTCCGGCTGGCCGTGGTCTTGAAGATCTCCCCCGACCCACCCGTGTTGTGGGTGAGCAGGAAGGTGCCCCGGTAGCCGTTGGCCCGCAGCTGGTCCCAGGTGCTCTCCAGTTCGAACTTGATGCTCGTCTGCAGGTAGGCGTCGAGCACCGCGGTCATCGTCCGCTCGTACTCCCCGACCTTGCCGACCACCTCGTGGGAGAGGACGACCGGCAGGTAGCCGACGTGGTAGCCCTTGTACTCCTCGCGGATGATCTTCCGGATCCGCCGCTCGTGGTCGGGGTTGACGAACGACCAGAGCAGCGAGACCGCGATCGCACGGGCGCCGTTGTCGACCAGGTGACGGAGCTTGGCGCGGACGTCGTCGTCGTCGAGGGCGCGGAGCACCCGGCCGGTGGAGTCCACCCGCTCGCCGACGCCGACGATCATGTCCCGCTCCACCAGCGGCGCCGGCTTGGCCTGCACCGACAAGTTCCGGCGCTCGCTGATACGGGTGCCGTCGGTCCACTGGGCGCCGCGGCCGATGAGGATGGCGTCCTCGTGGCCCTCGGTGGTGATCAGCCCCAGCCGCGGACCCTTGCGCTCGATCAGTCGGTTCATGGCGACGGTCGTGGAGTAGCGGACGATCTCCACCTCGGGCAGCACCTGGTCCAGCGGCCGCCCGAGCTGCTCGGCCCCGGCGGTGAGGACGTCGAGGAAGCCGACGGACAGGTCGTAGGGCGTGGTCGGCGCCTTGGCGACGTACCGGACGTCGTCCCAGGTCAAGACCAGGTCGGTGAACGTGCCGCCGACGTCGATGTCGATCGCCTTCATCGCAGGACCTCCAGCTTGCCCTCGTCGGTGATGCGGGCCTCGCCGGCGGCGATGCGCGCCTTCAGTGCGTCCACGTCCAGCTCGGTGTCGCGGGTGAGCGGGTGGCCCGGCGGCAGGTATTCGGTCTCCACCTGGCGGCCGCAGCCCGGGCAGTAGAACTCGACGATGCGGACCCACTCGCCGTTCGGGCTGAACGTGTACGGCCCGTCGATCACCGGCGGGTGGATCTCGGCGGGGTCGCGCTCGGCGACCAGCAGCCCGCGCTTGTAGTCCTCCCGGAGCGGGCCGAGGTCGCGCGAGCAGCTGTGGCAGTGCCAACGCTCGCTCTCGAGGTCGGCGTCGATGTACTCGGCCAGGTGAAGTCGAGCAGGGTGCAGGCGGGGCATCACGCCTCCTTCTTCAGGCCCGCGTTGCCGCGGGTGTCGGTGGACAGGGACCAGCCGTCGGTGACCAGCCAGGTGTAGGAGCCGCCGTCCGCGAGCAGCGGGCCGGAGAGCTCGGTGGCGGTCAGGTCGTCGGCGTCGTAGGTGGGTAGCTCGCCGGCGGTGCCGAACGACGACGCCCGGGCGCCGGTGGCCGTGCCCGTGCCGCGGCGGTCGAGCTCCGGCTCGTCGAGCCGGGGCAGCGGGTGGCGGGCGGTGAGCCGGACCAGCGTCGGTGCACCCTCGAGCGTGGCCAGCAGCCCGCCGGGGTGCTCGCCCTCGCCGCGCACCGAGTCGCCGCTCGAGCGGACCTCCCACTCCCAGGTCGCGTACCGGGCGTCGAAGCCCTCACCGCGCAGGTCGCGCAGGGCCTCCCCGGTCAGCCGATCGGCGACCGGGTGCAGCGCCGTCCCGGTGACGGCGGACTCGTACACGTGGACGACGTCGGATATCGCCGAGCCGTAGGCGGAGTAGACGCTGCCCAGCCGGAAGAGCCGGGCCGAACGGGCACCCAGCCGGTCGGCGACGGCGGTGACGAAGAGCGGGCCGTTGCCGCCGAAGCCGTAGACGGTCACCTCGGCCGGGTCCCACCCGGCCTCCTCGGCCGTCTCGCGCGCGAGCAGGGCGACCGCGTCCCAGGCGGCCTCCACGACGGCCCGCGCCGCCGAGTCGGCGTCCACGCCGAGCTTCGACCCCACGTGCTTGTCCAGCGCGGCCCGGGCGCGGTCGACGTCCAGGGTTCGGCGGCCGCCGAGGAAGGCGGTCGGCGAGAGGAAGCCGGCGACGACGAAGGCGTCGGTGATCGTGGCGTTGCGGCCGCCGAGCCCGTAGCAGGCGGGTCCGGGAGCGGCGCCCATGGAGTCCGGGCCGAGGGTCACGCGACCGTCGACCACCCGCGCCACCGAGCCGCCGCCCAACGCGATCGAGCGCAGCAGCGGCATGTCGAGCTGGAGCGGGATGTCGAACAGGTCGCCGGAGTCCTTGAGCAACACCCGGCCGTCCTCGACGGCGCTGGCCTTGGCGGTCGTGCCGCCGACGTCGACCGCGATGACCTTGCCGTCACCGGCCCCGTCGGCTGCCGCCGCGCAGGCGTGGGTGCCGAAGAGAGGCCCGCTCTCGATGGTGTCGAACGCCTTGGTCTTGCCGATGCGGGCGACCCCGCCGTTGATGTGGCCGATCAGCACGTTGCCCCGCCAGCCGTGCTGGTCGCGGACGATCTCCTCGGCCCGGTAGAGCGTCGTGGCCAGCGCCGGGTGCACGTAGGCGTTGACCAGCGAGGCGATCGTCCGGGTGCTGTCGTCGGGCCGGAGGACGACCTCGCTGCCGGCCAGCGCCGGGATGGATCCGAGGAAGTGATCGGGGTAGTCCGCCGAGATCATCTCGACGATCCGCTCCTCGGCGGTGTTGTCGGGGAAGGCGCCGGCGAGGCTCACGTTGATCCGCCGGATGCCCTTGTCGAGCAGCGACTTGATCGCGCGGCGAACGGTGGCCTCGTCGGCGTCCTCGGCGATGCCGGTGACGTCCTCGGCGCTCACGAGGGTGCCGAGCACGGTCGGGGCGGCCGCGGCGTCGTAGAGGTCGGCCTCGTGCCCGGCGGTGACGAGCAGGCCGAGCTTCGGGCCGACGCGCTGGGCCAGGACGTTCGAGGTGATCGTCGACGACCAGCGGATCACCTCGACCTCGGTCAGGAACGACCGGAGGTCGGTGAAACCGAGCTCGGCGCGCGCCGCCTCGAGCACGTCGACGAACGCGATCGTCACGTCGTGCGGCGTCGTCTCGACCTTGAGCGAGACGACCTGCGGTGGCCCGTCGGCTCCCGACCCGCTGACGAGACCGTCGGTCATCGTCCCGCCGGTGTCGATGTCGATGGTGAACACGGGTGGGCCTCCTTCGCGTCGTGTGGTGTGGGCCACATCAAGGCACGCCGGGCCATCGCCCGGGAGAGGCGTACGGGAGTCACTGCGCTGGACGGACAGGCCACTTCGCTGGCAGCACAGGACGGCTGCGCTCACCGCACAAGCGGTTGCACGCCGTGCACAGGGGAGGTCAGGACCGACGGAGGGCGCGGGCCCGGAACTCCGTGGGTGTGCAGCCCTCGGTCAGCCGGAACTGGCGGCTGAACGCCGACGCGTTGTGCCAGCCGTGGGCCGCGGCCACGCGGGCGATGGACAGCCCGGACATCCGCGGGTCGGCGAGGTCGCGGCGCACGCCGGCCAGCCGGAGGTCGCGGATGTGCTCCCCCACCGTGCGGCCGGTGGCCGCGAAGATCTGATGCAGCCGACGTACCGACACGTTGACGGCGTGGGCGACCCGCTCGGGCCCGAGGGACGGGTCGCGCAGGTGCGCCTCCATGAACTCCAGCGCGGCGTCGAGGAGCACCCGCTGCGGATCCCGGACCGCCCACTGCTGACCGAGCTCGGAGCGCACCAGCGTGCCGACCAGGTCGGCGGCGTTCTCGCAGAGCGCAGCGGCCGAGCCGTCAGCCTCAAGTTCGTCGGACCGTTCGGCGACGTCGCGCAGGAAGCGGGCGACCACTCCGGCCACCCCGGTGCCGCCGTGGATCGGCACCGCCGTCAAGGCGGAGATCTCGCGGTCGGAGCGGCGCAGCTTCTCCTTCGGCAGGAGGAACACCTGCCAGTGGAAGCGCGCGTCCATGATCAGGGAGAAGGGCCGCGAACTGTCGTAGAGCACGATGTCGCCGGCACCCATGACAGCCTCGCGACCGTCCTGGATGAGCAGCGAGCTGCCGGTGAGCTGCATGCCGACCTGCAGCGTGACCGGATCCCCGGCCCGGATCTCCCGGTCCCCTCGCACGTAGACGTGCTGGCCGCCGACCACCTGGCGGACCTGGAGGGCCCCGAGACCCGTCGAGCGCATGGCGGTGCCGGCCAGCTGCTCGGCTCCGCGCGGGTCGATCTGGACCGGCACGATCTGGTCGCACACGGTCTGGGTCCAGTAGTCGAGCCGTTCCGCGGCGGCGGCCTGGCGGGTGTCGAACGTCCTGCTCACCGGACGCACCTCCTGTCGGGGGCCGGTGGTGGGCGATGTTCTACGGGAGACCGCAGCGAGTCAAGAGCGCCTGTAGATCTTCCGGCCGCTGCACATACATTGGCGCGGGTGAGCGACCGATGGTTCGAGGACTACGTGGTGGGGACGACGGCGGAGCACGGGTCGATCCGCGTGGAGGAGGCCGAACTCGTCGACTTCGCGCAGCGGTTCGATCCGCAGCCGATCCACGTCGACCCGGACGCCGCGGCCGCCGGCCCGTACGGCGGGCTGATCGCCTCCGGCTGGCACACCTGCGCGCTGATGATGCGGCTGTTCGCGCAGGAGTACCTCTCCCCCGCGTCGAGCCTCGGCTCGCCTGGCGTCGACGAGCTGCGCTGGCTGGCCCCGGCTCGGCCGGGTGACGAGCTGACCCTGCGCACGACCGTCCTGGAGGCGCGGCTGTCGCACAGCAAGCCCGACCGGGGCCTGGTGCGCACCCGGATCGAGCTGCTCGGCCCGACGGCCGAGGCGGTGCTCACCATGACCGCGCTCAACCTCGTGCTCACGCGCCCGGCGGGCTGACCTCCACCACGCCGGCCGCTGTCGTCGCACGAGCCGACGCGACGTCGTCAGGTCGGCGAACGGCCGGTGAACAGGCACGATGCCGCCTCCACGATCGTGGTGCCGATGTGCTACTAGGAATTGCGTCTCGTCGAAGGTAGTGTCGACCGACCGCAGTCGCGTTCCCGCCTGCGGGACCGGTCACTGGACGAGACGGTGGTCATGCGCGAAGACGCTCAGCAGAACCGGCTGCGGCTGGTCCGCGCCACCCGCGACGTCGTCGGGCTGGCCGGCTCGACGGACGTCAGCGTCCGCGACATCGCCCGTGCCGCCGAGTGCAGCGTCGCCACGCTGTACCGGCACTTCGACGGCAAGCAGGACCTCGTCGACGCCGTGTCGATCATGCGGTGGTCCCGGATGGAGGAGCTGGCCGCCACCCCCGGCGTCGCGCAGACCCCGGTCGAGCACGTGCTCAGCGTGATCGACACCTACACCCGGATGACCACGCGCGACCACGAATTCATCGTCGGCGCCGGCATCGAGGTCGGGAAGAAGCCGGCCGACCACATCCGAGCGGTCTTCGAGCCGCACTTCGCCCTGTCCTGGGTCCGCGCGCAGGCCTCGGGACACATCCGGCGGACCGCCGATCCGCGGGACGCCATCGACATGGCCGGCGTGATCCGCGACCCCCGCCGGCGCATCCCGATGCTCGCGATGCTCGCCGGCGGCATCTGCACCGACAAGACGGACATCGCGGGCTTCCTCGATCAGGCGGCCGCCCGACGGTAGGAGTGAGAATCCGGCCCCGTTGTCTTCTCACTTGCGAGCGGTCGCCGGCCGGCTGTTGACAACCTCCCGGCCATGCAAGCCGATGTGCTCAGCGTCACTGCCGCCCGGGAGCGCCGGGTAGGGGCCGTCTGATGGCGGACCTCGTCTCGTTCGCCCTCGCCGTCGCCTCCCTGTTCGGGTTCTACGCCCTGCTGGCGCTGAGCCTGGGGATCATCTTCGGCCAGCTCGGCGTCGTGAACGTCGCGCACGGCGAGTTCGTCATGGTCGGCGCGTTCACCATGTACGCGCTCGACGGCGTCCCCTTCCTGCTGCGGCTCGCCGTCGCGGTCGGCATCGGGCTCGTGCTCGGGGTGGTGACCGAGCGGCTGGTGCTCTCCCGGCTCTACGCCCGGGGCTTCCTCGCCACCCTGCTGGCGATGTGGGGCGTCGCGATCGTGCTGCGCCAGGGAGCCGACGCGATCTTCGGTTCCACCCCGGCCTCGGTGCCCGCCCCCATCGAGGGGACCGTGCACGTCCTCGGCGTGGCCTATCCCGCCTACCGCCTGGTCGCGACCGCCGGATGTCTCGTCGTCGTCGGGGTCATGCTGCTGGTGGTCTACCGGACGAGCTTCGGGCTCAAGGTCCGGGCGACCGTCGACAACCGGGAGATGGCCTCGCTGCTCGGCATCCCTCCGGCAGTGATGATGACCGGCGGTTTCGCGATCGGTACGGCGATCGCCGTCCTCGCCGGCGCGATCCAGAGCCCGACGCTCGGGGTCACGCCCCAGATCGGCGCCGCCATGCTGGCGCCGGCCTTCTTCGCCGTGCTCATCGGCCGGCCCGGGTCGCTGCCGGGCTCCATCCTCGGCGCCTTCGTCGTGGCCCTGCTGAGCACGCTGCTGCGCAACAACCTGACCGAGACGGTCGCCCAGTTCGTCCTGTTCGCACTCCTGATCGCCCTGATCGCCCTACGCCCGAACGGCCTCACCTGGAGGAGACCAGCATGGCTCACCCGATCCTCGACCCCCGCAACGGCGCCGGCAGGCGCACGGTGACCCGGGCGCGCGTGGCCGGCGCAGCGGTCGCGAGCAGCCTCCTGCTGCTGACGGCCTGCGGCGGCGCGGTCGCCGAGAGCTCCGGTGGCTCGTCGGACGATCCCTTCACCATCGGCCTCATCGCCCCGATCACCGGGCCGGTGGTCGCCGAGGGCACGGCGATGCAGCGCGGCTTCGACCTGGCCGTGGAGAAGATCAACGCCGAGGGCGGCGTGCTCGGGCAGCCGGTGGAGGTCGTCACGGTCGACGACGAGGCCAACGTCACCAAGTCCACCCAGCTCGCCCAGCGGCTGATCAACCAGGACCAGGTCGACTTCCTGTTCGGCACCATCCCCGGGGACACCGCCGGCGCGGTCGCCCAGGTCTCGAACGAGGCCGGAGTGCCGTTCGCGACGGCGATCATGGGCGATCCGCCGTACTGCGGCGACTACTTCTTCCCGTTCGGCGAGCCCGACCAGACGATGCTCGAGGGGATCGTCCCGCTCATGCTCGAGCAGCACGGGTCCAGCGTCGCCCTCGTCGGCAGCGACTACGTCTTCCCGCGCAGCTTCAACGCGAAGGCCCGGGCGATGATCGAGGCGGCCGGAGGGACAGTCGTGCTCGAGGAGTACTCCCCGCTGGGCACCACCGACTGGCAGCCGGTGGTCGGCAAGATCACCGACGCCGCGCCCGACTGGATCCTGTCGGCGGTGGTCGGTGGGGACGCGGTCGGCCTCGTCACCCAGGCGGACCAGGCCGGGCTGCTGGAGGACACCGGGCTCACCGGCATCAGCCTCATCCAGGACTACTACCCGAGCCTGACGCCCCGCACGGACGGCATGGTGCTCAGCGGCCGCTACTCCGACCAGCTCGAGGGCGAGGCCAACGCCGAGTTCGTGGCCGCCTACCGCGCCGCCTACGACGTCCAGGACCCGATCCCCTCCGTCGCGGCGAACGCCTACGAGGCCGTCCAGGCGATCGCCCGCGCGGTGGAGAAGGCCGGCAGCACCGACGGCGACGCCGTCTCGCAGGCGCTGGCCCAGGAGACCGTGGAGGACGGCGTCTTCGGCGACGGCCACTTCACCGAGGACCACTTCTTCGTCACCGACATGAAGATCTTCCAGATCGGATCCGGCGGCTACGAGCCGATCGAGGAGATCCCCGCCCTCTCCGGTCTCCGGCAGAACACCGCATGCTGAGCGCCGGTCGGCTGACCGCCGCCCGGGTCGAGCGGCGGCACGTCGGCGCCCTGGGAGTGGCCGTGGTGGCACTGGCCGCGGCACCGTTCGTCCTGACCTCCTACCCGCTGTCGCTGCTGACCCTCTCGCTGGCCTACGGCCTGTTCGCGTTCGGGCTGGACCTCGCCTGGGGCCGCGCGGGGGTGATCAGCATCGGCCACGCCGCGTTCTTCGGCGTCGGCGCCTACGGCATCGCGATCGCGGCGAAGCACGACGTGTCACTCCTGCTGGCCGTGCCGGTCACCGTGGTGCTCGCGATGGGCGTGGCGCTGGCCGTCGGCCTCGCCGGCCTGCGCCAGGGCACGTCGCCGTCCACGATGGCCGTGCTGACCCTCGCGCTGACGCTGCTGGTGGACCAGGCCGCTCGCTCCCTGCTCAGCCTGACCAACGGCTCCAACGGCCTGTACGTGGGGTCGGGCGGCATCGTCGGCACCTACTACGACGTGGCGGCCGTGGTCCTCGGGACGGTCACCGTCGTGTGGGTGGTCGCCCTCCGGGGCAGGTTCGGCCGTCGGCTCCTGGCGGTCCGCGTCAACGAGGTCCGCTCGCAACACCTCGGCGTCGATCCGCAGCGGGTGAAGATCACGGCCTTCGTCCTCAGCGCGGCCGTGGCCGCCGTGGCGGGCATGATCGCCGCACCCGTCGTCGGGCTGGTGGCCCCCGGCATGGCGGGCGTGGTCATGTCCACCCAGGTGCTGGTGTTCCTGGCCGTCGGCGGGCGGGGGTCCATCGCCGGCGCCTTCCTCGGCGCCGCCCTGGTCACCATCGGGCAGGAGTACCTCGGGGCCGCGATCGGCAGCTGGTACCTCTTCGTCGTCGGCGTCGTCTTCGTGCTCGTCGTCCGCTTCGCACCCGGTGGGCTCACGGGCCTGGTGACGGCGCGACTCCGGCGCCCGGTCGAGCAGGCCGCCGCCCAGGGGGCGGTCATCCCGGTGCCGGTCGCGGAGCCGACCGGAGCACCGCACCCGCCGCCCGACCGGGCACGCGACGACGGGACGCCGGCGCTGGAGGTCCGCGGGCTGGTCAAGAGCTTCGGCGCGATGCCGGTCATCCGCGGGATCGACCTGACCATCGCGCGGGGCGAGGTGGTGTGCCTCATCGGCCCCAACGGGGCGGGCAAGACCACGCTGCTCAACCTCGTCGCCGGCGACCTGCCGCCGACCGCCGGCCAGATCCTGGTCGACGGGCGGGACGTCACCCACTGGAGCCCGCACCACCGGGCCACCCTCGGCCTGGGCCGGCTGTTCCAGACACCCAGCATCTACCCCGAGCTCACTCCCGCCCAGAACCTGGCCCTCGCCCAGGCGGAGGCGCACCAGTCGGTCCGTCTGCCCGCGGAGCTGAGCCGCTTCGCCGACGTCGACGACGTCCTCACGACGGACCTCTCCCTCGCCGACCAGCGGGCGCTGGAACTGGCCCTCACCATCGCCTGGGGCCCCGAGATCGTCCTGCTCGACGAGCCGGCCGCGGGGCTCTCCCACGCCGACTCCACCCGGCTGGCGCACATCCTCCGGTCGATCAGCAGGGACCTGGGCTGCACCCTCGTCGTCGTCGAGCACGACATGGACATCGTCAAGCAGCTGGGCGACCGCGTGGTCGTCCTGGCCGAGGGCCGGGTGCTCGTCAGCGGGGACATGGACAGCGTGTCCAGCCACGACGAGGTCCGTGCCGCCTACATCGGGGCGGTGTGACGGTGATCAGCCTGCACAACGTGACCGCGGGATACGGCCGGACGCAGATCGTCGACGACGTCAGCGTCGATCTCGCCGACGGCGAGGTCGTCGCCCTCCTCGGGCGCAACGGCATGGGCAAGACCACGCTGCTCCGGGCCCTGTTCGGGCTGTGCGACGTCTTCGCCGGCACCCTGTCGACGGACGACGGCGCACTGCCGATGGGCAGACCGGACGGCCTGGCCCGGTCGGGCCTGTCGTTCATGCCGGACGACCGCGGGGTCTTCGCGAGCCTGACGGTCGAGGAGAACCTGCGTCTGGCGCGGCGGCGCGGCCACACCCCGCCCGTCGACGTCCTCGACGTGTTCCCGGTGCTCCGGCAACGCCTGACCCAGCCGGCCGGCCAGCTCTCCGGTGGCCAGAAGCAGCAGCTCGGCCTGGCGCGGGCGATGCTCGCCGGTGAACGCGCCGTCGTCGTGGACGAGTTCTCCCAGGGGCTGCAGCCCTCCATCGCCACGGCCGCGCTCGAGGCGCTGCGCACCATCGCCGCCACCGGCGTCACCGTGCTGTTGGTCGAGCAGGGCCCCCAGCTCCCGCTCGCCTTCGCCGACCGGGTGCTCGGCATGGTGAAGGGGCGCCTGGTCTTCGACGAGAGCGTCCAGCGGTTGCGCGCGGACCCCGAACCGCTGACGAGCCTCCTCGTCGTCGGTTGACCCGTCATCTCCGAGAGGAAGTACCAGGTGTCCGAAGAACTCTGGCGGTGGTCGGCCGTCCGGACGGCCGACGCCATCAGCACCGGCCTCATCTCCTCGCGCGAGGCCGTGGCCTCGACGCTGGAACGCATCCAGCAGGTCAACCCCGTGGTCAACGCGCTCGCCGAGGTCCTGGCGGACGAGGCGCTCGCCGCCGCCGACGCCGCCGATGCCCGGCGGCGGGCCGGTGAGCACCTCGGCCCCCTGCACGGCGTGCCGGTGACCACGAAGATCAACAGCGATCAGCGCGGGCTGGCCACGACCAACGGCGTGGTGGCGTTCGCGAAGGACGTCGCCGAGGAGGACGCCCCGCACATCGAGAACCTGCGCACCGCCGGCGCGGTCGTCGTCGGGCGGTCCAACACCCCGGCCTTCTCCATCCGGTGGTTCACCGACAACGACCTGCACGGCCGCACGCTCAACCCCTGGGACCCGTCGCGGACGCCGGGCGGCTCCAGCGGGGGCGCCGCCGCCGCGGTGGCGACCGGCATGGGCACGATCGCCCACGGCAACGACATCGGAGGCTCGATCCGCTACCCCGCGGCCAGCTGCGGGGTGGTGGGCCTGCGGCCGACGCCCGGTCGGGTGCCCAGCTGGTACGGCCCTCCGGAGCAGGACCAGCTCCTCGGCGTGCAGACGATGCTCGTCCAGGGCCCGCTGGCCCGTTCCGTGGACGACGTGCGGCTGGGCCTGCGTGCGCTGGCCACCTACAACCCGCGTGATCCCTTCTGCGTCCCCGCCCCGCTGGAGGGCCCGCCGCTCGAGCACCCGCGCCGGGTGGCGGTGCTCCGCGACGTCGGCGTCGCGGCGCTCGACCCCGCCGTCGACGACGCCGTCTCCACGGCCGCTCGGTACTTCGCCGACGCCGGCTACGAGGTGGAGGAAGTGCAGCTCCCGCTCTTCGCCGAGGCCTGGCGGCTGTGGTGGCAGCTGGTCCAGGGGGTCGAGTTCGAGGACCTGGCGCGGGCCATCGACGAGTACGGGGACGAGGCGATCCGCCGGTCGGCGGACAACCAGTTCGCGGTCACCAAGCGGATGCACGGCGACGTCGCGCTGGACGCCTACGTGCGCGGGTACGCGCGCCGCGGAACCCTCGTGCGGGAGCTGCAGGTGTTCCTTCAGCGCTACCCCGTACTGCTGACCCCGGTCTCCGCCGAGCGCACGTTCGAGATCGACGCCGACGTCCGCGACGTCGACCGCATGGAGCAGGTCATCGCGGCGCAGTGGCCGATGATGTCGCTGGCGTTGCTCGGCTTCCCCGGGCTGTCCGTCCCGGTGACCGAGGGCGGTGGTCTGCCGATCGGGGTGCAGCTCGTCGGCCCGAAGTTCCGCGAGGACCTGCTGCTCGACGCCGGACGCGTCATCGAGGCCCGGAACGACGTCGCCACCCCGGTCACCCCCAACTGTTCGTCGGAACCTCGGTGACCCCACGTCTGGTCCGATCCACCACCCACTCCCAGGAGGACGAGCAATGACCGAGCAAGCCCCCGGTACGTCAGCGAACGCCGACCAGCTCTGGCGGTGGTCGGCCACCCGGATCGCCGACGGCATCGCCACCGGACTGATCTCCGCGCGCGAGGCGGTCGAGAGCAGCCTCGCGCGCATCGACGAGGTGAATCCGCAGCTCAACGCCCTCGTCGAGGTCTCCGCCGAGGAGGCCCTCCAGGCTGCCGACGAGGCCGACCGGCTGACCCGGTCCGGCGCACCGCTGGGACCGCTGCACGGCGTCCCGGTGGCCATCAAGGTGAACTCCGACCAGATCGGGCACGCCACGACCAACGGCGTGGTGGCGTTCAAGGACGCCATCGCCACCACCGACAGCCCGCACGTGGCGAGCCTCCGGCAGTCCGGGGCCATCCTGCTCGCGCGCAGCAACACCCCGGCGTTCTCCTACCGGTGGTTCACCAGCAACGACCTGCACGGGCGGACGCTGAATCCCTGGGACGCCACCCGCACTCCCGGCGGGTCGAGCGGGGGCGCCGGTTCCGCCGTCGCATCGGGCATGGTGCCGATCGGCCACGGCAACGACATCGGCGGCTCCGTGCGGCATCCCGCGTACGCGTGCGGCGTCGTGGGCCTGCGGCCGACCGTGGGCCGGGTGGCCGGGCTCTACGGCCCCCCGGACGCCGACCCCGCCCTCTCGGTGCAGTCGATGCTCGTCCAGGGGCCCCTGGCCCGCACCGTCGCCGACATCCGCCTGGCGATGCGTGGGCTGACCGCCCACGACCCCCGAGACCCCTTCCACGTGCCCGGGGCGCCGGCCGCCGCTCCCGCCGAGCGGCCGCTGCGGGTGGCACTGGTCCGGCACCACGGTGTCGCCACGCCGACCGCGGCGGTCGACGACGCCCTGACCCAGGCCGAGGGCTGGCTCACCGACGCCGGCTACGTGGTCGAGGAGGTCGAGCTGCCGCTGCTGGCCGAGGCCTACCGGCTCTGGTACCTGCTGTGCATGGAGGAGTTCCGCCAGATCATGCCGCTGGTCGAGGAGGTCGGCGACGAGGGCATGAAGAAGGCGGCCGAGGGCTACTACGCCGTCTCCTCGGAGTGGTGGGGCACCCAGCCGAGCCTCACCGACTACATGAACGGCTACGCCCGGCGCGGAACCCTCATCCGCATGCTCGGCGAGTTCCTGCAGCGGTACTCCACGGTGCTGCTGCCGGTGTCGGCCGAGCAGGCGTTCGAGCAGGACGCCGACATCGCCAGCATCGACAGCATGCGACGGGTCATGGCCGCCCAGGCGTCGATGATGGCCATCCCCGTCCTCGGCTTCCCCGCGGTGTCGGTGCCCACCGGCATCGCCGGCGGGCTGCCCGTCGGCGTCCAGCTGCTCGGCCGGCGCTTCGACGAGGCCGGCATCCTCGACGCCGCCGCGGTGATCGAGGCCCGGGCGGGCACGTTCACGCCGATCGATCCGCGCTGACCTGGCCGCGGGGGTCACCGTCCCACTGCGGTGACCCCCGCCCTCCTTCAGGGACGAGACCGCGACCGGGGACATGCTGGCCACGGAGGAGTTACGGCCGCTCCAGTCAGGTGGCGCCGCGGTCGATCTGCATCACGACGGCCTTGGGCTCGGTGAAGAACTCGCGGCTGAAGTTCCCGCCTTCGCGCCCGACCCCCGAATCGCCGACGCCGCCGAACGGCGTGCGCAGGTCGCGGATGAAGAAGCAGTTCACCCACACCGTGCCGGCCCGGAGCCGGGAGGCGACGCGGTGCGCCCGCGACAGGTTCTCGGTGAAGAGCATCGCGTTGAGCCCGTAGCGCGTGTCGTTGGCCAGCGCCACGACCTCCGCCTCGGAGTCGAACCGGTTGACCACGCAGACGGGACCGAAGATCTCCTCGCAGTACGCCGGAGCGGTCAGCGGCAGGTCGGTGATGATCGTGGGCCGCACCAGCCAGCGGCCGCCCTCGTCGACGCCGCCGGTGACGATCTTGCCGCCGTCGAGCCCGACCCCGTCGACGTAGGACGAGACCTTCTCGAAGTGCTTCCGGCTCGCGAGGCTCGAGAACCGGGTCCGAGGGTCGAAGGGGGCGCCGATGGTCAGCGCCTCGGCTGCCGCGGTGAAGCGCGCCATGAACTCGTCGTAGATGCCCGAGGCGACGAACAGCCGAGAGCCGGCCAGGCAGATCTGCCCTGAGTTGCGGAAGATCGCCTCCACCGCCCAGTGGACCGCGTTGTCCAGGTCGGCGTCCTCGAACACGATGTTGGCGCCCTTGCCACCCAGCTCCAGGGAGACCGGGGCCAGGTGGGCGGCTGCCGACGCCATCACCAGCCGCCCGGTCGTCGACGAGCCGGTGAACGTGACCCGGTCGACCCGGTCGTCGGCAGTGAGCGAGGACCCGGCCGGCGTCCCGTGGCCGTTGAGCACGTTGAGCACACCGGGCGGCAGGCCGGCCTCGATCGCGAGCCGGCCGAGGAGCGTCACCGAGGCCGGGGTGTCCTCCGAGGGCTTGATGATGCAGGTGTTGCCCCAGGCGATCGCGGGCGCGATCTTCCACGTCGCCATCATCAGCGGGAAGTTCCAGGGGCTGATCGCCGCGACCACTCCCGCGGGGCCGTACTCGCTGTAGGAGTGGTGCCCGGAGTCCATCGGGTAGACCTCGCCGCAGGAGTCGCGCTGGTGGTCGGCGAAGAACCGGAAGTTCCACACCGACCGCGCGACGTCGTGCTTGGCCTGCGCGAACGGCTTGGCCATGTTCGTCGTGTCCAGCGTCGCGAGGTCGTCCGCGCGCTGCTCCATGAGATCGGCGAGCCGGTGGATCGCGGCCGCCCGCTCCGCCCGGCCCATCCGCGGCCACGGCCCCTCGTCGAAGGCACGCCGGGAGCTCGCCACCGCCCGGGCGGCGTCCTCGGGGCCGCCCTCGGCCGCCTCCGCCCACACCTGCTGGGTCCACGGGTTCCACACGTCGAAACGACCGCCGTCGACCGACTCGACCTCCTCCCCGTCGACCACGTGGCCGAAGAACTGCCGATCGCTCACGGCGTGCCTGCCCGTCGTTCGGCGATGGTCACGTCGCCGGCGGCCCAGTGCGTCGCCGGGACCTCGCGGACCACCACGCGCACCGACTCCACGGGGGCGTCCACGGCCTCGACGGCCGCCCGGGTCAGGCCGGCGATCAGCGCCCGGAGCTGCTCGGCGCTGCGCCCCTCGACCATGGTCACCTCGATGAGCGGCATCGCGTCAGCCCTCCCCGCCGTTGAGGAAGACCGAGCCCAGGTGCGTGAAGTGGAACCCGACCGAGGTGCCCGGCGGCACGAAGACCGCGTCGGTCATCCCGCCGGTGAGGACGATCCAGCCGGCCTCGATCGCGTGGCCGCGACGGGCGAGGTCGTTCGCGGCCAGGGCCAGGGCCTCCCCGGGGTGACCCTGGACGGCCGCCCCGGTGGCCGAGTCCACGACGACGCCGTCGACCTCGACGAGCGCGGCCTCCAGGGAGAGGTCGAGGTCCGACGGCGGCAGCCCGACCGGCCCGGTGACGAACGCCGCGGACGATGCGTTGTCGGCCGCGACGTCGCCGGCGGTGAACCGGAAGTCCTGGAAACGGCTGTCGATGACCTCGGCCCCGCCCCACACCGAGGCGACGGCCGACATCGCCCGGGCGCAGGTCACCCCTGGTCCCTCGAGCCGCTCCCCCATGAGGAAGACGATCTCCGGCTCCACGCGGGGATGGATGAGACGCGACTGGGGCACCGGGTCGCCCACCGGCAGGACCATCGCGTCGGTGAGCCAGGCGACGAAGGGGAAGTGCACGCCCATGCGCTGCTGCTTCGCGCGGCTGGTGAGCCCCAGCTTGACGCCGATCAGCTTCTCCCCACGGTCGAGCCGCGTCCGGAGGTTGAGGTCCTGGATCGCGTAACCGGTGTCGAGGTCCAGGTCGGGCCACTCGTCGGTGAACGGGGGCCGCTCGAGGCGCTGGTCCTCGCAGCGCAGCAGCTCGGCTGCGACCGACTCGACGTCCCAGCCGCCGGCCGGCGCCGGGGCCGGTGTCGCACTCCCGACCGCCATCACCTGGCCCCCGCCCCGGCGAGGTCGCCCAGCTCCTGCTCCTGGGCCAGCTGGACGGCGACGTCGATGATCATGTCCTCCTGGCCGCCGACGTAGCCGAGCTCGCCGACCCTCTGGAGGATGGCGTGCGCCGGGACGCCGTACCGCTCCGCCGCCCGCTCCGCGTGGAGCAGGAAGGACGAATAGACCCCGGCGTACCCCTGGGTGATCGACGCCCGGTCCATCCACGGCAGCCGCGGGATGAACGGGCGGACGACCTCCTCGGCGGCCGACAGCACCTCGCCGAGGTCGACGCCCGTGCGGATCCCCATCCGCTCGAAGGTCGCGGCCAGCACCTCGGTCGGTGAGTTGCCGGCGCCGGCGCCCAGGGCGCAGAGCGCCCCGTCGATCTGCCGGGCGCCCGCCTGGTAGGCGAGCACGGAGTTGGCGACGCCGAGGCTCAGGTTCTGGTGGCCGTGGAAGCCGACCTGCGCGCCGTCCCGCCCGATCTCGTCGATCACCGCCTCGACCCGGGCCTGCGCGTCGGACAGCACCAGGGCCCCCGCGGAGTCGACCACGTAGACGCACTGGGCGCCGGCGTCGACCATGATCCGGGCCTGCTGCGCCATGACCTCGGGCGTCGCCCGGTGCGCGAGCATCAGGAAGCCGACCGTCTCCATCCCCAGCGCCCGGGCCTCGCCGAAGTGCTGGATCGACACGTCCGCCTCGGTGCAGTGCGTCGCGATCCGCGCCACGGAGGCCCCGACCGCGTGCGCCCGCTGCAGGTCGTGCACCGTCGCCAGGCCGGGGAGCATCAGGATGGCGATCTTCGCGCGGGTGGCCTCGTCGACCGCGGCCGCGATCAGGTCGAACTCGTCGACCCGGCTGAAGCCGTAGTTGAAGCTCGAGCCCCCCAGGCCGTCGCCGTGACTCACCTCGATCACCTGCACGCCCGCCCGGTCCAGCGCGGAGACGACGCCGCGGACCTGTTCCTCGGTGTACTGGTGGCTCATCGCGTGCGAGCCGTCCCGCAGGGTGGAGTCGGTGATCCGGAGGTCGGTCGGCCCGCCCGCGCCGGGCGTGTGCTCGAGCACCTCGCTCTCGGTGACCTCCCGCCCCACCACCGGGACGTCGTCGGGTCGGATGGTCATGTCAGCCATGGTGGTCAGACACCTGCTCTCGCGGGGGTGGGGTCCTCGACGTCACCGAGGTCGGCGGAGGTCTTCCACGAGGTCTGGATCCCGAGGCGATGGGCCACCAGCAGGTCGCCCACCCGGGCCGCCGCGGCCGTGATGATGTCGAGGTTGCCGGCGTAGTCCGGCAGGTAGTCGCCCCGCCCCTTGACCTCGATCGGGACGAACACCCGGGCCTGGCCGCGCCACGCGTCTCTCGCCGGGTCGAACTGGGGATCGGCACGCAGGTGGTACCCGGGCACGTACTCCTGGACCGTGCGCACCATGGCGTGGATGGACTCCAGGATCCGGTCCTGGAGGTCGCCGGGCTCGGCGGCCTCGGCCGGGATGGCGCAGAACACCGTGTTGCGCATCATCAGCGGTGGTTCGACCGGGTTCAGGATGATGATCGCCTTGCCCCGCTGCGCGCCTCCCACCGCCTCGACCGCGGCCGCCGTCGTCTCGGTGAACTCGTCGATGTTCGCCCGCGTCCCCGGGCCCGCGGACCGGCTCGAGACCGAGGCGACGATCTCGGCGTACGGCACCGGGACCACGGACGAGACCGCGTGGACCATCGGCACGGTGGCCTGGCCCCCGCACGTGATCATGTTGACGTTGGGCGCGTCGAGGTTGAACGAGAGGTTGACCGGGGGGCAGAGGTAGGGGCCGACCGCCGCCGGGGTGAGGTCGACGGCGACGATGCCGGCCTCGGCGTACCGGGGCGCGTTGGCCTGGTGCGCCTTCGCCGAGGTGGCCTCGAAGACGATGTCGGGCAGCTCGTCCTGGGCGAGCAGCCAGTCGACCCCCTCGGCGCTCGCCTCGAGGCCGATGCGGGCGGCGCGGCGCAGTCCGTCGGAATCCGGGTCCACTCCGACCATGAACCGCGGCTCGATGATGTCGCTGCGGCGCCTCAACTTGAACATGAGGTCCGTACCGATGTTGCCGGATCCGACGATCGCCGCCGTGCCCTTCCGTCCGCTCATCTGACGTCCTCTCGATCGGTGGCGAACCGGGCGGTCACCGAGCCCAGTCCGCCGAAGGTCGCGGTGATGGTGTCGCCGGCGGCGACCGGGACCATGGCGCACACCGAGCCGGGCAGGATGACGTGCCCCGCCTCGAGCGTCACGCCGCGGGCGCCCACGGTGTTGGCCAGCCAGACCAGGGAGGTGATCGGCGAGCCGAGGACGGCGCCCCCTGCGCCCGTGCCGACCACGGCCCCGTTGCGGGTCATCACTGCGCCGGTGAGCCGCAGGTTCACCGCGCCGAGGTCGGTCGGGGTCGAGCCGAGGACGACGGCGCCGGAGCTGGCGTTGTCGGCGATCGTGTCGAGCAGGCCGATCTTCCATGCCTCGATGCGGCTGTCGACGATCTCCAGCGCGGGAAGGACGAAGTCGACCGCGGCGATGGCCTCGTGCACCGTGACGCCCGGACCGCGCAGCGGCTTCGCCAGGACGAACGCCACCTCGGGCTCGATCCGGGGCTGGAGGAACCGGCCGAGCGGGATCGGCGCGTGCTCGAGGTGGAAGAAGTCGTCGAGCAGGTGGCCGTAGTCGGGCTCGCCGACGCCGAGGAGGCGCTGCATGGCCGCGCTGGTCAGCCCGACCTTGTGCCCCTTCACCACGCGTCCCGCGGCGACGAGCTCCTCGATCTGCAGCAGCTGGATCGCGTAGGCGTCCTCGAGCGTCAGGTCGTCGTAGGTCGAGGTGAGCGGTGGGATCGGCTTACCGGTGCCGTATGCGTCGAGCAGCCGACGGGCGACCTCGACCCGGGTCATCGGGTCCACGGGACCTCCTCCTCAGGGCGACCGCGGCCGGTGCCGGTCACAGCTTCAGCTCGAGCCGGGCACAGGTCGGGCGCGAGACGCAGATCAGCATGCGGTCCATGGCGGCCTGCTCCTTCTTGGTGAGCACGAGGTCGCGGTGGTCGACGGTGCCCGTGACGATGGGGGTGATGCACGAGCCGCAGATCCCGTCGCGGCAGTCGTTCTCCACCTCGACGCCGAGCGCGAGAACCTTCTCGAGGATGTTGGTCTCCGGGGGCAGTCGGAGCGTGTGACCGCTCTCGGTCAGGACGAGCTCGTAGGCGTCGGCGTCCATCGGCGACGCCGGCTCCGCCTCGACTCCGGTGCGGCTGAACAGCTCGAACCGGACGACGTCCTGGTCCGGACCGCGCACCGCGTCCGCCGCCGTCTGCACCGCTCTGAGGAGCCCGACCGGTCCGCAGACGTAGACCAGACCTCCCTCGGGCAGGGACCGGACGATGCCGTCCAGGTCGGGGCGTCCCTCGACGTCCTCGGCCAGGAACGTGCAGCACTCCCCCAGCTCCGCCAGGCGTCTGCGGAACGCCATCGACGCGGCGGTGCGCCCGCCGTAGGTCAGTGTGAACGGCCGCCCCTCGCGGGCCAGCTGCTCGGCCATCGCCATGATGGGCGTGATCCCGATCCCGCCCGCGACGAGGGCGTACGCCCCGGCGTCCTCGAGGAGGAAGTGGTTCTTGGGCCGGGTGACCAGCAGCCGGTCCCCCACCCGCAGCTCGTCGTGGATGTAGGTGGAGCCACCGCGCGACTCGGGCTCGCGCAGCACCGCGATCTGCCACGAAGACCGGTCGGCGGGGTCTCCGCACAGCGAGTACTGGCGGGTGGTGCCGTCGGGCACGTAGACGTCGATGTGGGCGCCGGGCTCCCACGCGGGCAGCGGATCCTCGCTCTCGATGCGGGCCAGCCGCACCGACACCACGGCGTCGGCCTCCCAGGTCATCTGGACGACCCGCAGTTCACGCTGCTCAACCATGCGGTTCCTCCTCCGGGAGGCCGAGCAGGATCCGGACGGCGTCGAAGCCCGCGTCGGGCACGGCGGGGTCGAACCACACCGACGGGATGCCGAGGGCCTGCGCGCCCCGGATGTTGGTCATCTGGTCGTCGAGGAACACCATGTCGACGAAGTCGACGCCGAGCCGGTCGGCGAGGATCTCGTACAGCCGCCGATCCGGCTTGAGGTAGCCCTCGACGGAGCCGTCGACGAGGACGTCGACGTCGCCCACGATCTCGATCTCGTCGACCCACTCCTGCGAGTGGAAGGCCCGCAGGTCGTTGGTGAGGATCGCGACGGGGTGGCCCGCGGCCCGCGCATCACGGATCAGGGTCCGGGCCTGCTCCCGCACCAGCTGCGGTCGGGCGGGCTCGTAGAGGTGCGCCATCATCGCCGAGATGTCGGGGCCGGACCCGCCGGCGCCGTGCCACTCCCGCGCCCGGTGCGCCCAGTACGCCCGCTCGGTGATCCGGCCCTCCTGGAGTGCGGTCCAGTCGAGGTCGGGCGCCGCGACCGTCGCCAGCGGCCCGCGGCCGAACAGCAGCTCGTGAACGGGGGTGCCGCGACGGTCACCGACGAGTTCGAACGGCGTCAGCAGCACCGGACCGCCGAAGTCCAGGACGAGCGCGCGGGCACCCACTAGTGCTCCGGTTCCTCGATGACCGCCCGGTCGAACAGCACCACGTTGCCCGTCCACCGGCAGGCCGGGCACCAGGTGAGGAAGACCCGGTCGGAGCCGCTCCACCACTCCGAGACCAGCCCTCTCTCCAGCGACGCGGCGCACATCGGGCAGTGCTTCGGGCGGTCCAGGAGGTGGCGGGCCGCGTCCGAGGCGAACCAGTCGCCGGGCGGTGGCAGCCGGTGCGGATCGGGTGGCAGCGTGGGCATGGACCCGTGGTGGGCCGCCCGCCCCGCCGTCTCGTTCAGGTCAGGCACCGGAGCCGGCCTTCTCCCGCGCCGCGGCCGCCTCGTGGTGGAGGGCGAGCAACTGCTCCCGGATCGGGCTGTACCGCATGGACCCGCCGTTGATCCACTGGTCGACGAAGGCCGTGCCGGCACCGAACTTGTCCTTCTCGCAGGGCAGGTGGATGACGTCGTGCTTCACCCGGACGACACCCGGCGGGTCCTCGCCGTCCTCGACCGCCGCCATGGCCTCCTTGAACATCTTCCGGAGCATCGCGACGCCCTGGTCCGAACGCCCGAGGTGCTCCTGCGAGCGGTCGGTGATGGCACCCTGGGAGACCCACGCCATCACGTCCTGGCCCTCGACGTAGTCGGTGATGAACTCGCCGTTCTCGTCACGGAACGGGAACTCGTACACGACCGGCCGGTCCTGCTTCTCCCACTGCCCGGCTTCCGGGTGGTGCAGGGTGTAGAAGAGCTTCCACGTCGTCGTGTCGTCGATCGGCACGCGGATCTGCATCTGGTCGATCCACATCCCGCCGACCCGCATCCCGTACGGGAACATCAGCGGGTGGCCGATGGCCCAGTCGTCGTCACCCTCGCCGTGTCCCTCGAGCACGCGGCGCTTGATGATCCCGTACTCGAACTCGTCGAAGGCCACCTTGATGTGCCTCTTCTGGAACGACTTCGGCGCATCGAACCCTTGCGTCTGACCGAGGAACTCGAAGTAGTAGCCGTGCAGCCACTCGACGTGGTGCGGGTCGACCGAGTTCTCCATGATCTGCAGCCAGTTGCACGGCAGGGTCGCCGTGCCGACCTCGCGGACGCCGTCGAGGACGTAGACGTCGAACCGCGGCAACTCCGGTACGGGGGCGGGGCCGACGTAGACCCACACCATCCCGCCCATGACCTGCGCGGAGCCCGCCTTGGCCTTGATCTTGTCCCGGAACGTCGTGTTGTCGTTCTCGGCCGGCTGCTCGACGCACTGACCGTCGAAGTCGTACTTCCAGCCGTGGTACCCGCAGCGGATGCCGTCCTCGTGCACCACGCCGTAGGTCAAGGACGCCCGGCGGTGCGGGCAGGACTCGCCGATGATGCCGTACCGACCGGACGGCGTCTTGTACAGCGTCCAGTCCTCCCCCAGCAGCCGAACGGTCTTGCTGGGCTTGGTGTCGAAGTCCTGCTCGAACGCGATGGGATACCAGTAGCGCCGCAGGAGCTCGCCCATCCTCGTGCCGGGGCCGACGCTGGTCAGCTCCTCGTTCTGCTCCACGGTGAGCATCTGGTTGTTCTCCTTCGTCTGCGTGTGCTGGACGGTCAGGAGGTCCCCGCGACACGTGCGGTCGCGGGGATCTCGGGTTCAGAGGATCGTGACCTTGCCGGTGTTGCCGTCGACCCTGAGCATCTGCCCGGTCGTGATGGTCTTGGTCCCGAAGGCCGTGCCGGTCACCGCCGGCAGGCCGTACTCGCGGCAGACGATGGCGGCGTGGCTCATCATCCCGCCGACGTCGGTGACGGTGGCCTTGATCTTGCCGAAGACCGGCGCCCAGGACGGGGCGGTCAGCGGGGCGACGAGGATCTCGCCGTCCTGGATCTCCCCGATCTGGTCGGCCGAGGAGATGACCCGCGCCGGGCCCTCCACCAGCCCCGGTGAGGCCGCGAACCCGGAGAGGACGCCTTCCTCGCCGTCGCCGCCCGCGTTGAGCCACGCGGCCACGGAGTCCGACGTGATGCCCCAGAGCATCACGGTGAAGGGCTCCGTCACGACCTCCGGCGGCACGCCGAGGGCGGGCGGGGCCGACCACTCCTGCAGCGCCCGGTGGATGCCGCGCCGACGCTCGATCTCCTTCGGCCAGAGGGCGGGACCCCGCGAGGGGGCCCCCACCGCCCAGGCGGAGTAGAGGTCCCACAGGACGTCGGCCAGCTCGTTGCGCCGGAACATGAAGACGTCGTCGGTCCCGGCGATGAAGCCGGCCGCCTGCAGCACGCCGCCCAGGTCGCGCATCTTGCGCCACAGGACCGAGTGCGCCCAGTGCTCGACGTAGAAGTTGTGGTTCTCGACGTAGGGGAACACCGTCCGCGACAGCCCCAGCTTGGCGTCGAACGCGTCCCGGTCCTCGTCGGAGTCGAGCAGGTCGCGGTACTCGGAGACGACCCGGTCACGCTCGGCGTGCAGCGCCGCGACCGGCCGGTCGAGGTCGACGCCCGCCTTGACCTTGGCGATGTAGTCGGTCACGTACCCGAGGGGCACCTCGACGTTCTCGATCCAGATCTTGTCCGTGTGGTAGAAGCCGGATCCGGTGGAGAAGTTGAACCAGGGTTCGGCGGCCTTCTCCCACTCGGCGACCCACGCGCGCCCGACCTCGTCGGCCTCGAGCTTCTCCCAGACCTGCGGCACCCCGCCTGCGGTGAACCGGTCGTCGATCCCGCTGCTGACCGCCAGCCTGGCGAGACGCTTGAGCTCGTCGTCGGGACGGAAGAGGTCGACGTCGACGCCGGCCACCATCTTGGCGATCGCGAGGTCGGGGATCGAGGGGAACGCGGCCTTGCAGAACCCGAAGAAGTCCAGGTAGGCGGCGTAGCCCAGGTTCAGGAACTCGAAGTGGTACTGCCAGAGGGTGAGCCCGAGGTCGAGGAGTCGGTGATAGGAGGCGAGGAGGGCGTTGCCGGAGCCCTTGCCCGCCCCGGAGGTGATCACCTCGCGGTCCTCCATCGCTGGAAGCGGCTCGAACCGCAACTCGGTCATCTGCTGCACGAGCCCGCGGATCTTCTCGAGCCAGTCGCTGTACAGCCGGTCCCAGTTGCCGAAGTAGAAGCCGGCGCGGTCCAGGAACAGCGGCACCCGCGCCTCGATCTCCTCGACCGGCGCGGGAACGGGGCTGAGGTACACGTAGCCGTTGAGGATGCGGTAGTCGACGCCGTAGGCCGGCGGGATCATGTAGTGCCGGGTGTTGTACTGCGACAGCGACGCGAGGGCGAACTCGAGGAACGTCGTGTCCCACGGCGTCATGGCCTCGGGCCAGTGCACGCCGTCGTGGAACCAGAAGCCGCCGTCCTCGTACTCACGACGGTCCTCGGAGAAGAGGCTCGAGTAGGTGTAGAGCTCCTGCCAGCCTTCGGCCCCCGCGGGGGTCTCGATCTCGAAGGGGCTGGGGAATCGGTCGGCCACGGAAGACCTCCTGTTAGGTCGGGAACGAGGGACGGGTTCGCTGTGCGGCCCGCGTTCCGCACGGGCGCGGTCGTGCCTGACCCGGGTCAGGCCGGCTGGGCCGGCCGGTTCCCCCTCCGGGCATAGAGCGGATTCACGAGGGTGTCGACGATCGAGGACACGAGGTCGGATTTCGCACCGATCGCGTGCCTGCGCTTGCTCCACACGGTCTCGGGGCGGGCCTGGAGCAGCACGACGTCGCGGCCGGCGGGCAGGTCGTCGTCCACGGCCCACTCGATGTCCTGCGGGCAGCCGTAGTGCTTCTCCGCCGTGCGAGCGAGCCGGGCGATCGCGAGGATCTCCTCGTCGGTCAACGACGGCACGTCCACCTGGTGCTCGGGCAGCGGGACGCGCCCGACCCGGGGGCATTCCGACGTCCCGTCCTCGATGAGCAGGTGCGCGTGGGTCTTCGGGCTGATCGTCCGGCGGTTGATCGACCACATCACCTTGTCGACGAGGAAGTTGTCGGGCGTCACGTCCCCGGAGACCACACCTTCACCGAACCCCCAGGCGGCGTCGATGCAGATGCCGGAGCGGTCCCCGTTGCTCGGGTCGAGGGTGAAGGCCACCCCCGCCGTCCGGGGGCGGACCATCTTCTGCACCGCGACGGCCATGTCGACCTTCGCGTGGTCGTAGCCCATGTCCAGCCGGTAGGCGATGGCCCGCTCGGTGTAGAGGCTCGCCCAGCAGGCACGGATCTTGTCGAGGACGGCGTCGGCGCCGCAGACCCACAGGTAGGTGTCGTGCTCGCCGGCGAACGAGGCGTCCGGGGAGTCCTCGACGGTGGCCGACGAGCGGACCGCCACCGGCAGGTCGTCGACCTCGCACTGGGCACAGAGGTCGGCGTACATCCGGCGGATGCGGCTCTCGTGCACCTCGGGCAACGGCCAGCCGTGCACCATCTCCCGGACCTGCTCGGCGACACTCGCCACGCTCGCCGAGCCGGTCCCGTCGACGTAGTCGAACAGCTCGTGGATCCGCGGCATCAGCCCTGACGCGTGCTTCGCGTCCGCGAACACGTCGGTGGTCACCGCGAACCCCGGCGGGACGGGCAGGCCGGCCTGGCTCATCGTGCCGAGCGACGCGCTCTTGCCCCCGACCAGCGGGTGGTGCTCGGGCGCGAGCTGGTCGAAGGGGATGGCCGTGTGGCGGTCGGTCATCGTTCCTCCTGGAAGCGGGGGTCGGAGTTGGGCGGCAGGGCGTCGAGGTCGGGGATCACGACCTCCTGGACCCGGTTGCGGTAGAGGACCAGGGCAGTCGTGCCGCCGGCGACGAGTCGCACGCGGACGAACTCGGTGTTGAACGGCTCACCGGGGTCGTAGCCCATGGCGGCGGTCGCGAAGGCCCGGATGGGACCGGAGTGGGTCGCGACGACGATCTGCTTGGCGGCGGTGTTCTCACGGAGAGCCGCGATGCCACGCCAGAACCGACGGACGCAGGACACCGGCGGTTCGAAGTGGAGCATCGGCATGGTCAGCCAGTGGGTGATCGGGTCTCCCCCGCCCTGCTGGATACCCCAGAAGCGGTCGACGTCGACCAGCCAGCCCGGCCGCTCGCCGAGCCCCACGCGTTCGTACTTCTCCATCTCGCGGTGGTAGACCCGGAACGCCGACGTGACGTCGCGGGGCCCCTCGGGTGTCGCGACCTCGAAGTTGCGGAAGTTCAGGTCGTCGTGCGTCTCGCTGATCGAGGCGTCCCGGCCGAAGAGACGCAGGTTGTCCAGCAGCCCCCGCCGCAGGTGCTCGGCGGTCTGACGAGCCCGGTTCGTCGGGGCGCACACGAGCTCGAGGGCCATCCCGTCGGTGACGCGGCGGGCCAGCTCCTGACCCCTCCGGTGGGCCTGCCACGAACCCAGCGGGGTGAGGCCGGACTCGGAGGAGTAGCCCTGCGTCTCGCCGTGCCGGACCAGGTAGATGTCACAGTCCACCGAGGCGAGCTGGTCGCGTCGCTCGGGGACGATCTCCTTGGTGCGGGTGACCTCGGCCCAGGCGCGCGAGGACCCGACGACGTCGCCGTCGTAGGTGACCGGGTCGCTGTGGTGGTCGCGCTCCCGGAAGCGCCGCAGGTACAGCGGGGTCGCGTCGTCACCGGCCTGGTCACCGGCGCTGTCGCCCGGCTCGTCCGTGGGCGACGCGGTCTGGCCCCGCCGCCGGGTGAGGTGGCGATTGAGGTACGCCGGAGGATCGGTCCGCTCGGTGCGCGGGAGCGCCGGCGATGCGTTGGCGGCCGGCCGTTGCGCCGCTTCCAGTTGCTCGTCGATGGTCATCGCGCGGCCGTCAGCTGTGCACCGTCAGGAACTTCTGGTTGACCACGCCGTCGTAATAGAACATCGCGCGCCCCATCTCGGCCTCGGTCCACGTGATCGGCTCGGAACCGGGGTCGACCCAGTAGCCACCGGTGAACATCTCGTTGCGGTTGCCGGCCGGGTCGAAGAAGTAGAGGCACTGACCGCGGGTGGCGCCGTGCCGCGTCGGGTTCGTCTCGACGTTGACCCCGTGGTAGACGCAGACATCGGCCGCGCTGCGCAGGTCGTTCCAGCCGTCCACCCAGTAGGCGAAGTGGTGCAGCCCACCGTTGGGCCCGGTGATGAAGGCGATGTCGTGGGAACGGTGGGAGACCTCCAACCAACTCGCGATCTGGAAGCCGTCGTCGCCCAGGACCTGCTCGGTGAGCCGGAAGTCCAGGTGCTCGGTGAGGAAATGGCTGTTCGTGTCCACCTCCTCAGCGGTGAGGAACACGTGGTCGACACGCGGCGGGGCGATGCCCACGAGGCCCATGGGTCGCGGCGGCGGATTCGTCTGCGGGAGCAGGTTGCCGACCTGCTGCATCCCGTGGACCAGCTCCATCTCGTGCCCGCTCGGCAGGGGGAAGCGGATCGACTCGCCGTGACCGGGAGCCCATTCGTCGGTTCCGTACCGGCGCACCGGGACGCCCACGGCCTCCAGCCGCTCCTGGTAGTGGTCCAGGTCGCCGGCGTCGGTCACCTTGAAGCCGAAGTGGTTCAGCCCGTGGGTCGGCTCCAGCGTGAGGACGACGCTGTGGTGCTGGTGCTCGTCCCAGCACTTGAGGAACACCCGGGAGGACTCCCGCGCGGTCTCGATCATGCCGACGACCTCGCAGTAGTACGCGGTGGCCAGCTCGAGGTCGGGAACGCGGATCTCGACGTGGGACAGTCGCAGGATCGTCATCAGGTGTGCACCTTCATGAAGCGGTCGTTGAGCTCGCCCTCGTAGTAGAAGACGGCGCGCCCGATGTTGTCCTCGGTCCAGGTCAGCGTGGGGAAGTCCGGGTCCGGCCGGTAGCCGCCGGTGAAGACCTCGTTGCGGGTCCCGAGCGGGTCGAAGAAGTAGATCGTCGAGCCCCGGGTGACGCCGTGACGCGTCGGTCCGACGTCGAGCTGGATGCCGTTGTAGGCGAGGATGTCGGCGGCGTCGCGCACGTCGTCCCAGTCGTCGAGCCAGAACGCGAAGTGGTGCAGGCCGCCGTTCGGCCCGTGGACGATCGCCAGATCGTGCGGTGAGTGGGAGCGCTCCAGCCAGGCGCCGAGCTGGTGGCCGTTGCCGTCGAGGAGCTGCTCGGTGATCCGGAAGCCGAGCACGTCCATGTAGAACTGGCTCGCCTCCCCGACCTCCTCGGCCGTGACCAGCATGTGGTCCATCCGGGGCGGGGCGATGCGGTCGCGGAACCCGGGCCCGGGGGCGCCCTTCTCCGGCCCGTGCTGGAGACGCGAGGTGCCGACCTTCTCCACGTCGTGCACCAGTTCCATGACGTGACCGCTCGGCGTGGAGAAGCGGATGGACTCGCCCTGGCCGAGGCACTCCCCCCGGCTGATCCGCTGAACCGGGAAGCCGAACCGGGAGACCTTGTTCTCGAGGTCGTCGAGGTCGTCCTCGTGGTGGACCTTGAAGGACATGAGGTCCATGCCGACCCGCGGTGCGTAGCGCAGCCGGAGCGAGTGGTGGTCCTCCTCGTCCCAGCACTTGAGGTACACCGAGTCCTCGTCCCGCGCGACGACCTCCATCCCCATGACCTCGGTGTAGTAGGCGGACGTGAGGTCGAGGTCGGTCACGGTCACGTCGACGTGGCCGAGACGGAGGATGCCGCGGGGCCGCCCGGCCACCGTGCTCCGGCGGGCCTGTCGGGTGTCGGACGGGTCGACCCGCATGCCGTCACGGGGAGCGCCAGGTGCCGTCACGCGACGGGCACCCGGCGGCGTGCCCTCGGCCAGGTCTGCGGCGACTGTGACGCCGGCAACATCGAACATGCGGCGAAACGTACGGCCCCCTCGACGCGGCCAGGCTCCTGTGTTCCGCTATGCGGGACACCAATGATCAACCGCCCACGACCGAGCCAGGCTGGTGCCCGTGAACGAGGGTTCGTCCCCGTCTCCCGAGGAGATGCGCGGGATCGTCCAGGACTACGTGCGGACCGTGCACGTGGCCTACCTCGGCCATGCACGCCATCTGGCGCCGGGTGACCAAGGCCGACTGCCACTGGTCGCCGCCGGACACCTGACGGTGGTCGCTGCAGCCAGTCGCGACCTGCACCTCGTCGCCACCACCGATCGCCTGCCGCCCCCGCGGGGGCAGGAGGTCGAGCTCGAAGACGAGTACGACGGGACGACGTGGGCGCTGCGCTTCTACGACCCGACGGTCGCGCCCCAGTTGGGCGTCCTCGCCGAGGACACGCCGGAGGCCGTGCGCCAGGCGCTCGGCATCAGCGACGTGGTCTACCACCTCACGGTCTCGGTCGGTGGGGGGCTGACCGGGCACCACGCCCAGCACTCCGGGGTCGCCCTGGCGAATCGCCACTCGAGCACCGCCCGTGATCTCGCCCGCCTCCGAGCGGCCCATCCCCGGGACGAGGCCCTCGTGGGTGAACTGGACTCGTGCGTACGGCTGGGCCTCCATCGCGCCGCAGCCCTCCTCGCCCGGGAGATCACGTCCGGACGCATCGACCTCCCGGCAGGCACGCCGGCCGACGCCAGCGTCGCCGCCCTCCTGCTGGACGCGAAGCGATGAGCACGACAGCCGCCCGTGGCGCGGAGACGCTCACCAGCGTGGCCAGCGCGGCTCGCATCCTGCGGGAATTCGGCAAGGGCAACGCGCAGCTGGGCGTGAGCCAGCTCGCGCGCCGGATCGGGCTGAGCAAGAGCACCGCGCACCGGGTGGTGTGGACGCTCGTCGCCGAGGGCCTGCTCGAGAAGGTCCCGGAGACCGGTCTGTTCCGGCTCACGACGACGATGAGCTCGCTGGGAGCCAGCGCCGAGACAGCGCACCGCCTCCACGAATCGGCGACCATCCCGCTGGACCAGTTGCGCGCGGTCACCGACGGCACCCTGCACGTGGCCATCCTCGACGGCGTCGACGTCCTCTACATCGAGCGACGGGAGGGCCCGGGCGCCATCTCGGTCTTCCGGGCCGTCGGCAGTCGCAACCTCGCCCACGTGACCTCGACCGGCAAGGTGCTGCTGGCCGCCCTCCCCCCGGAGCAGCAGCGGCGCACCGTCGAGCACATGCGCCTGACGCCGAAGACGCCGCGGTCGATCACGTCGCGCTCGGCCTTCCTCGCCGAACTGGCGACGGTCCGCCGGCAGGGGTACGGCGAGAACCGTGGGGAGTCCGAGCCCGGTATGGCCTCCATCGCGGCACCGATCCGCGACCCCCTCGGCCGGGTGGTCGCCGCGGTGTCCGTGGCCGCCCGCGTCCCTGACGTGACCGTCGGTCTGCGGCACCTCGCCCGGCCGGTGGTCGAGACCGCGCTGCGCATCTCGGCCGGGCTCGGCGGGCAGCGATGACCGAGCAATGGCGCCGCGTCTGCCGGGTCGACGAGGTCGACGCGGGGCAGCCCGTCGGCAAGATCGTCGGCAACGCCGACGAGGGTGACCTTCGGATCTGCGTGGTGCGGCGACCCGGCGGCGAGTTCGTCGCGATGCTCGACCGCTGCCCGCACCGCGACATCCCGCTCTCCCGGGGGCTGGTCAAGGACGGAGTGCTGACCTGCCCCGGACACTTCTGGCGGTTCGACCTGGCCACGGGCGAGCGCTCCGACCTGCCGGAGGTGCGCGCCACCCTCTACCCCACCCGGGTCACCGACGGGTGGGTCGAGGTGTCCCTGCCACCAGCAGCACCTCGCCGGTCGATGCGCGAGTGGTTGCTGGCCCAGGCTCGCGCGAACGATGGTCGTCTCAGGCGCCCGGGCTGACCTCCACGACCCCGGCGGCGTGCCGGCGGGCCAGCTCCTGGTAGATCGACGGGTTGCCGTCGACCCACCCCGCCGCCCCCGCGGACAGGGGACCCCGGACGCGCGCCGGGGAACCGAGTGCCAGCACCTCGTCGGGGATCTGCGCCCCCGGGGGCACCAGGCTGTGCGCCCCGATCAGGGCCCGCCGGCCGATCCGGGCCCCGTCCTGCACGGTGGCGCCGTTCCCGATCAGCGCCTCGGCGCCGACCACCGCGCCGTGCACGACGCACATGTGGCCGACCGTGGCCCCCGGGCCGATCTCGGTCTCGGGGTCGTCGCCGCCGTGCAGCACCGAGTTGTCCTGGATGTTGGCCCCGGCCCGGATCACGATGCGCCCGAAGTCGGCCCGCAGCACCGCCCCGTACCAGACCGACGCGCCGGCCTCGACGACGACGTCGC
The DNA here is from genome assembly GCF_039534705.1 of Blastococcus jejuensis. Lineage (NCBI taxonomy): Bacteria > Bacillati > Actinomycetota > Actinomycetes > Geodermatophilales > Geodermatophilaceae > Blastococcus > Blastococcus jejuensis. The sequence continues at coordinate 666,003 of NZ_BAAAVV010000002.1, read as the reverse complement.
CGACCAGGGTGGCCGTGGGCGCGATCCACGCCTCGGGATGGACCTGCGGCGACCGGCCTTCGAACGAGAACAGCGGCATGGGGCCGGAGCCTAGAGAGGGCCCTCTCGGGGTCAGCGGTAGGGCGAGAAGTCCGGCGGCCGCTTCTCGGCGAACGCCCGCGCGCCCTCCATCCCCTCGGGGCTCTCGGCGAACTGCGCCAGCCCGTCGAAGGCCAGGTGCGAGATGCCGCTCATGTGGTCGCTGTCGGCGTTGAACGAGTGCTTGAGGAAGCGGATCGCCGTCGGCGAATAGGAGCCGATCTTCCGCGCGTACTCGCGCGCCTTGTCGAGCAGCTCCTCCTTCGGCACCACCTCGTTGACCAGCCCCCACCGCTCGGCGGTCGCCGCGTCGTACCGGTCGAGCAGGAACCAGATCTGCCGGGCCCGCTTCTCCCCCACCACGCGCGCCAAGTAGGCCGAGCCGAAGCCCGCGTCGAACGAGCCGACCCGCGGCCCGGCCTGGGCGAACGTGGCGTTCTCGGCGGCGACGGTGAGGTCGCACAGCACGTGCAGCACGTGGCCGCCACCGATCGCGATGCCGTTGACGGCGGCGATGACCGGCTTCGGGATGTCGCGGATGATCCGGTGCAGTCGCTCGATCTCGAAGGTGCCCCACTCGGTCTCGCCGTAGCCGCCCGTCTCGGCGCGCTCCTTGACGTCGCCGCCGGTGCAGAAGGCCCGCTCGCCTGCGGCGGTGAGGATGACGGCGGCGACCCGGCGGTCGGCCCAGGCGTGCTTGAACGCCGAGATCAACTCGTCCACGGTGCGGCCGCGGAAGGAGTTCATCCGCTCCTGCCGGTCGATCGTGATGACCGCGTGGTTGTCCTCCTCCACCGCGTAGTGGATGTCGGTGAACTCCTCGGGCTTCATCGTTGGCGCCTCCTCGTCGGGTATGTCGCCATGTTGACGGGCGTCACCGCGAAGTGGCAAGCTCCGGCCGTGCCCGCCCGTCGCTGCCTGGTCACGGGCGCCGGGCGCGGGATCGGCGCGGCCGTCGCCCAGCGGCTGGCCGCCGAGGGCCACGCCGTCGCGCTCACCGCCCGCAGCGCCGACGAACTGGACGCGCTGGCCGCCCGGCTGCCCGGCCCCTCCCTCGTCGTCCCCGCCGACCTGACCGACCCCGCCGCCGCGGACGCCGTCGTCTCCCGCGTCGAGCAGGAGTGGGGCGGTCCCGTCGAGGTGCTCGTGCTCAACGCCGGCGCCGCCACGTCGGCCCCGCTGGCACGGACCACCGACGAGGACTGGGCCCAGATGCTCGACCTCAACCTGACCGCGCCGTTCCGGCTGATGCGCCGCGTGCTGCCGGGCATGGTGGACCAAGGGTGGGGCCGCGTCGTCGCGATCGCGTCGATCGCCGCCAAGCAGGGCGACCCGTACGTCAGCGCCTACACCGCCAGCAAGCACGGGCTGCTGGGGCTGGTCCGGTCGGCGGCCGCGGAGGTCGCCCGGAAGGGCGTCACCGTCAACGCGGTCTGCCCCGCCTACGTGGACACCCCCATGACCGCGGGCACGGTCGCCACGATCAGTGCCACCACCGGCCGGTCGGCGGAGGAGGCGCGCGCCGCGCTCGAGCGCCGCCAGCCGATCGGGCGGCTGATCGACCCGGAGGAGGTCGCCGACGCGGTGCTCCTGTGCGTGGCCAGCGCGGCGATCACCGGGCAGGGCATCAACGTCGACGGAGGAGCGGTGCAGTCGTGAGCCTCGAGCGCGTCAACCCACCGGAGCTGGCCCGGCCGGCCGGCTTCTCCCACGCGGTCGTCGCGGGCCCCGGCCGCACGGTGTTCCTCGCCGGGCAGACAGCGCTGGACGCCGAGGGCCGGATCGTCGGCGACGGCGTCGTCGCCCAGTTCGAGCAGGCGCTCGGCAACCTGCTCGCCGCGCTGCGCGCGGCCGGCGGGGAGCCGCAGCAGCTGGCCACGCTGACCGTCTACGCCGTCGACCTCGCCGACTACCGCGCCCACGCGAGGGAGATCGGCGGCGTGTGGAAGCGGCTGGTCGGCAGCGACTACCCGGCGATGGCCGGCATCGGCGTCGCCCGCCTCTGGGACGACGAGGCTCTCGTCGAGGTCCAGGGCATCGCTGCCCTCCCCACCTGACAGACCCGCTTTCGGTACAGAAAGCGCACGCCCCCACCGCCGCTTTCGGTACGGAAAGCTGGGATCAGGGCTCGATGAGGCGGCGGGCGTGGTCGTGCGCGGGGCCGGCCAGCCGACCGCGCAGGTCGGCGAACAGGTCGGCCGCGCGGGCACCGTTCCAGTCGGCGGGCAACAGAGCCAGCGGCAGGCCCGGGTCGGCGTAGGGCAACCGGCGCCAGTCGGTGAGCAGCCGCACGTAGTCGGCGAACGCGCGGGCGGGGGTCGTCTCCGCCACGTCGCGCACCGGCTCCTGGCGGTCGAGGAACTCGGCGTAGCGGGCGTGCAGCTCGTCGAGGTCCCACCAGCGGGCCACGCTGACCTCGCCGAGGTGCGCGCCGCGGAAGAGCTCGACGTAGCCGGCGAGCCCCCGGCGCTCCAGCACCTCGGCCGCCTCGTCGGCCAGGTGCCCGGGCGCCACCCAGACGCCCGGGGCCACGGTGCCGAAGCCGAGCCGGGTCAGCAGCGACCGCAGCTGGTGCCGCTTGTCGCGCTCCGACTCGGGCACCGAGAAGACGACGAGCAGCCAGCCGTCGGCCTCCTCCGCGCGGCGCCGGCCGAAGATCCGCGCGTCGCCGTCGGCGAGGATCTCCTGCGCCACGCCGGTGAGCGCGTACCCGGCCACGCCGTCGACCCGCCGCGCGTCGAGCAGCCCGCGGCGCTTGAGCCGGGAGATCGACGACCGGACCGCCGGCTCCTCCACCCCGAGATCGGCCATCAGGCGCACCACCGAGGCGATCGACAGCCAGCCGCCCCGTTCCCGCGCATACAGGCCGTAGAGCGTGACGATCAGCTGGCGCGGCTGCAGTGCCCCGGACGGGCTCTCCGGCGCACCGGTTGCCTCCTCGACGACGGTCACCGGCACACGATAGCGACGCCGGGCCCGCGACGGACCCGTCCATTGCGCCTTGTTGACTCCCGTTAGTGAACCGCCATACTGGCGCCGGATCACCGCCTCTGGAGAGGTCTTTCGATGACGCAGCACCCCTCCGCCGTCCTGAGCCGGTCGGCACACCAGGACACGTTCTGCCGCGACAACCTGCCCCCGGTCGACCTGTGGCCGGTGCTCGACCTCGGCCCGCTGGGCTACGGCGACCGGCTCAACTGCGCCACGGAACTGCTCGACGCGACCATCGACCGTCTGGGCCCCGACCGGCCGTGCCTGCGCACCCCCGACGGGCCGACGTGGAGCTACGGCGAGCTGCGCGCCCACGCCAACCGGATCGCGCACGTCCTCGTCGAGGACCTCGGCCTGGTGCCGGGCGGCCGGGTCCTGCTGCGCGGCTTCAACGAGCCGTGGCTGGTCGCCTGCTGGTTCGCCGTCCTCAAGGCCGGCGGGGTCGCGGTGACCACGATGCCGCTGCTGCGCGCCGGGGAGCTGGCCACGATGGCGCAGATGTGCGCGCCGACGGTGGCCCTGTGCGACGCCCGGCTGGTCGAGGACCTGCAGAAGGCGGCGATCCCCGACCTGCGGACGGCGACCTTCGGGGCGGCGGGCGACCTGGGCGTGCTGGCGGACGGGAAGCCGGAGAGCTTCGACGACGTCGACACCGCCGCCGACGACGTCGCCCTCCTGGCCTTCACCTCCGGCACCACGGGCCGGCCGAAGGCGACCATGCACTTCCACCGCGACGTGCTGGCCATCGCCGACACGTTCTCGGCGCACGTGCTGCGCCCCGAGCCCGGCGACGTGTTCACCGGCTCCCCGCCGATCGGCTTCACCTTCGGTCTCGGCGGCCTGGTGGTCTTCCCGATGCGCGTCGGCGCGAGCGTGCTGCTGCTGGAGAAGGCGACGCCGGACCTGCTCGCCGACGCGATCGCGCGGCACGGGGTCACGGTCGTCTTCACCGCGCCCACCGCCTACAAGGCGATCCTCGCCGCGGGCGCCGCCGACAAGCTCGCCGGCGTCCGCCGCGCCGTGTCCGCCGGCGAGGCGCTGCCGGAGGCGGTGTGGCGCGCCGTCCACGAGGCGACCGGCCTGAAGATCATCGACGGCATCGGGGCGACGGAGATGCTGCACATCTTCATCTCGGCCGCCGACGACGACATCCGGCCCGGTTCGACCGGCCGCGCCGTCCCGGGGTACACCGCCGCCGTCCTCGACGACGACGGGCAGCCGGTGCCCGACGGGACGCCGGGGCACCTGGCCGTCCGCGGGCCGACCGGCTGCCGGTACCTGCGCGGCGACCGGCAGGAGGTGTACGTCCGCCACGGCTGGAACGTCACCGGCGACACCTACGTGCGCGACGCCGACGGCTACTTCCACTACCAGGCCCGCACCGACGACATGATCGTCTCGTCGGGCTACAACATCGCCGGGCCGGAGGTGGAGCAGGCGCTGCTCGGGCATCCCGAGGTCGTCGACTGCGCGGTGGTCGGGGCGCCCGACGAGGAGCGCGGCATGATCGTGAAGGCCTTCGTCGTCCTCAACCCCGACCGCACGCGGGACGTCCCCGCCGAGGAGTTGCAGGACTTCGTCAAGCAGGCGATCGCGCCCTACAAGCGGCCGCGCGCGGTGGAGTTCCTCGACGAGCTCCCGCGCACCAGCACCGGCAAGCTGCAGCGGTACAAGCTGCGCTAGCCAGCACCCGGAACGCACCGCACCGCCGTGCTCCTGCCTAGGCTCGCCCGATGCTCCTCGCCGAGGACCTCCTGCTGCTCCTGACCGACGACGACACCGGGAAGCCGACCGCGTCCGGCGACGAGGTGGACCTGGCGCTCGGTGGCGCATTGCTGATCGAGCTCGCGTTGGCGGGGCACGTCGACGTCGCCGGTCCCGACGAGGCCCTGCGGCAGGGGCGCCTGCTCGTCAGGAACCCCGGCCCCACCGGCGACGGCCTGCTCGACGAGGCCCTGGCCACGGTCGGCCAGAAGGAGGGCTCGAAGCCGCAGAGCGTCGTGACTGCGCTGGGGAAGCGGATTCGAGGCCGGCTGTACGAGCGCCTGACCGAGGGTGGCGTCCTCCACGCCGAGGAGGGCCGAGTGCTCGGCATCTTCCCCAGCCACCGCTGGCCGGCCGCGGACGCCGCCCACGAGACGTCGATCCGAGCAGAACTCGAGACGGCCCTGCGCAACGGCACGACCTCGGACCCGAGGACCGGTGCCCTCATCTCGCTGCTGTACGCACTGAGGGCGGCGCACCGGGCAGTGGATCCGGAGGCGGTCGGGCTCTCCAAGCGTGAGCTGAACGGGCGGGCGAAGGGGATCGCCGAAGGGAACTGGGCGGCGAAGTCCGTTCGCGGAGCCATCGACAGCATGCATGCTGTCGTCATCGCAGCCACCTCGTCGGCCACGTTCCCGGGAGGAAGCGGCGGCTGACGTCGTCCTCCCGTCAGTGCCCCCGGAACGCCTCCTCGAGCCACCACGACGGCTCGTCGGCGGCCACCTTCGCGTCGATCAGCAGCGGCGCGATGCGCGGTCCGGCCAGCCAGTCCGCGACCGGTGACAGGTCCTCGACGGCGCGCGCGGTGACCGCCTCGAAGCCGTACCCCCGGGCGATCGACGCGAAGTCCGTCTCCGGGAACCGGACCGTCTCCAGCGGCTGCCCGTGCGGCCCGAAGTGGTGCACCTCGGCGCCGTACGCGGCGTCGTCGTAGACGACCACCACCATCGGCAGCCCGAGCCGCACGACGGTCTCCAGCTCGGAGGCGCCCATCAGCGCCCCACCGTCTCCGAGGGCGGCGACCGGCAGCCGGTCGGGGCGGGCCAGCGCCGCACCGATCGCCGTCGACAGGCCGAGGCCGATCGACTGGAACGCCTGCGTGAAGCAGAAGCCGAACTCGTCGGGCACGTCGAGGAACATGCTCGGGTAGCCCATGAAGTTGCCCGAGTCGACGGCGACGACCCGCTCGGCCGGCAGCAGGTCGTCCAGCGCGATGGTCAACGCCCGCGGATCGATGCGGCCGCCGCCGCCGAGGTCGTCGAACGGCACGTCGCGCCAGCGCACCCGCTCCGCGATCGCCGCACGCACCTCCGGCGTCCGGTAGCCGGTCCGCGGCTCGCACTCCACCACCGCCTCCGCCACGGCGCGCACGGGCCCGACCACCCCGAACGCGATCGGGCGCTGGGCGCCGAGCGCGTCGGCGTCGAGGTCCACCTGCACGACGACGGCGTCGTCGGCGATCAGCCGCCCGTGCCGCATCGTCCACATGTTGAGCTGGCAGCCCCACCCCACGACCAGGTCAGCGCCGCTGATCAGCTCGGCGGCCAGCGGGGAGGCGAAGCCGCCGGAGACGTCGAGCGACCACGGGTTGCCGGCGAACAGCCCCTTGGCGACGGCGGAGGTCGCGAGCAGCGCCCCGCACCGCTCGGCCAAGGACTCCAGGGCCGCGCGCGAGCCGCGCGCCCCCCGACCGGCGACGAACACGGGGCGGCGAGCGGTCTCGAGGGCGCGGGCCAGCTCGGCGACGCCGGGTCGGTCGATGACCACGTCCATGGACGCCGGCAGCGCGGCCATCGGCCCGGCGGACGCCTCCTGTCCCTGCACGTCGAGCGGCAGGTTGAGCAGGACGACGCGCCGGTCCCGCACGGCGGTGGCGACGGCCGCCGCGGCCCGCTCCCCCGCCTCGGCGGCCGAGTCCACCCGCATCGGCACCGCGCCGACCGCCGCGGCCAGCGCGGCCTGGTCGACGGAGAAGTTCGACCGCGGCGAGGTCGCCTCCGCGGCGACGACGACCAGCGGCGTCCGGCTCTTGGCCGCCTCGGTGATGCCGGTCAGCCCGTTGGTCAGGCCGCACCCCTGGTGCACGGTGACCGCCGCGGGCCGCCCGGTCATCCGGGCGTACGCGTCGGCCATCGTCGCCGCGCCGCCCTCGTGCCGGGCGGCGACGTACCGGGCGCCGGCGGCCACCATCGCGTTGGTGACGACGAAGTTGCCGGAACCGACGACGCCGAACGCGGTGTCGATCCCGGAGCGGACGAGCGCCCGGCCGACGACCTCCGCGACGGTCATCCGCGCTCGACCAGGGCCAGCACCCGTGCCGGCGACCCGGAGCCACCCACGATCGGCAGCGGCGACGCGATCAGCAGCACACCGGTGGCCGGCAGCTGCGCGAGGTTCTGCAGCTGGGTCAGCCCGTACTTGCCGCTGCCCATCAGGGCCGCATGGCAGGGGAAGGGCGGGTCGAAGGAGTGCGCGGCCCCGGCGTCGGTGCCGACCGTCTCGACCCCGAACCCGATCACCGGGGCCTCCTCGGCCAGCCAGCGGGCACACGCCGGCGAGACCCCCGGCGTGTGCGGCCCGGCGTCGTCGGCGTTGAGGAACTCCTCCTGCGACGACGACCGGGCGTCCCACCCGGTGCGGTAGAGCAGCCAGCCGCCGGTGGGCAGCGGCCCGTGAGCGGACTCCCACGCGCGGATGTGGTCGACCTCGAGCAGGAAGTCGGGGTCCGCGGCCACCTCCGCGGAGAAGTCGAGCACGACCGCCGGCCCGACCAGGCGCGCGGCCGGCACCGAGGCGACGTCGTCGCCGTCCTGGCCGGTCACCCAGTGGTTGGGGGCGTCGAAGTGCGTGCCGGTGTGCTCCCCGGTCCGGAAGTTGTTCCAGTACCAGGCCGGGCCCCGGTCGTCGTAGCGGCTGAGCTCCTCCAGCTCGAAGGTCGCGGTCTGGGCGAACTGCGGCGGGAGCTGGATGACCGGCGTCTGCGCGGACAGCGGCGCGGTGAGGTCGAGCACCTCGACGGTGCCGGAGGCGAGCGCGTCGGCGAGGTCGGCGAGGAGGGGCATGGAGGTCCTTTCGCTGGGGGCGGTCCGCCCGAGCATCCCGTGGCCGGCCCTCCGCCGGAATGCCTACTGGTCTTGTAGCGCATCGTTGACGACCGTCGCACACGCGGCATACAGTCGGGCCACCGATCTGGAGGACGGCCCATGCGCATCGCGGTTGTCGGCGGAGGCCCCGGGGGCCTGTACTTCTCCGCGCTGGTCAAGCAGCTCGATCCGTCCCACGAGGTGACGGTGTGGGAGCGCAACGCACCCGATGACACCTTCGGCTTCGGCGTCGTCTTCTCCGACGAGACCCTCGGCGGCATCGAGCACGCCGACCCCGTGGTCTTCGCGCAGATGCAGCGGCACTTCGCCCGCTGGGACGACATCGACGTGCACTTCCGCGGGACGACGACGACGTCGGGCGGGCACGGCTTCGCCGCCATGAGCCGCCAGGAGCTGCTCGGCATCCTGCAGCGGCGCTGCGCCGACCTCGGTGTGACGGTGCACTTCCGCACCGAGGCGCCCGACCCGGAGCGGCTGCGCGCGGAGTACGACCTCGTGCTGGCCGCCGACGGCGCCCGCTCGCAGGTGCGCACCGCCTACGCCTCAGTCTTCCGCCCGACTTTCGAGACCCGGCGCTGCAAGTACATGTGGCTGGGGACCGACCTGGTCTTCGAGGCATTCAAGTTCTACGTCGAGGAGACCCCGCACGGGGTCATGCAGATCCACGGCTACCCCTACGACCGCACCGGCAGCACCTTCATCGTCGAGATGCACGACGAGGTGTGGCAGCGGGCGTTCGGCGACGTCGCGACCGTGGACCTCCCACCCGGCGAGAGCGACACGAAGTCCATCGAGCTGGTCGAGCAGCTGTTCGCCCGGGTCCTCGACGGTCACCGGGTGTTCGCCAACAACTCGAAGTGGCTGAACTTCCTGTCGCTGCGCAACGAGACCTGGCGGCACGGCAACCTGGTGCTGATCGGCGACGCCGCGCACACCGCGCACTTCTCCATCGGCTCGGGCACGAAGCTCGCCATGGAGGACGCGCTCGCCCTGGCCGCCTGCCTGCACGAGCACCCCGACCTCGAGGCCGCGCTCACCGCCTACGAGGAGGAGCGTCGTCCGGTGGTCCTCTCCACGCAGCGCGCCGCCCAGGCCAGCCTCGAGTGGTTCGAGGACATCGGGCACTACGTGCACCAGGAGCCGGAGCAGTTCGCGTTCAACATCGTCACGCGCAGTCGCCGGGTGACCCACGAGAACCTGCGGCTGCGCGACCCCGAGTTCGTGGCCGGAATCGACGCGTGGTTCGCACGCTCCCAGCCCGTGCCGGCCGAGCCGCGGCCGCCGATGTTCCACTCGTTCCGGCTCGGCCCCCTGGAGCTGAAGAACCGGATCGTCGTCTCGGCGATGGACATGTACTCCGCCCACGACGGCGTGCCCACCGACTTCCACCTCGTCCACCTCGGCAGCAAGGCGCTCGGCGGCGCGGCCCTGGTGATGACCGAGATGCTGTGCACGTCACCCGAGGGCCGGATCACCCCCGGCTGCTCCGGGCTCTGGTCCGCCGAGCAGGAGGCGGCCTGGACGCGCGTCGTCGACTTCGTGCACACGGCCACCGACGCGAAGATCGGCGCCCAGCTCGGCCACTCCGGCCGCAAGGGCTCCACGAAGCTCATGTGGGAGGGCATCGACGACCCGCTGCCCGAGGGCAACTGGGAGGTCGTCGCCCCGTCCGCGGTGCCCTACTCCCCCGCCAACCAGGTGCCGCGCGAGCTCACGGAGGCCGAGCTCGGCGACCTCCGGGACGAGTTCGTGCGCAACGCCGAGGCCGCGGCGCGGGCCGGGTTCGACGTGCTGGAGCTGCACTGCGCGCACGGCTACCTGCTCTCTTCGTTCATCTCACCCCTGTCCAACCACCGCACCGACCGGTACGGCGGTTCCCTGGAGAACCGACTCCGGTTCCCCCTCGAGGTGTTCGACGCAGTGCGCGCGGTCTGGCCGGCCGACCGGCCGATGACGGTGCGCATCTCGGCGACCGACTGGTTCGAGGGCGGCACCGACGTCGACGACGCCGTCGCGGTGGCCCGGGCCTTCGCCGAGCACGGAGCCGACGGGATCGACGTGTCGACGGGGCAGGTCGTGAAGGACGAGCGCCCGGCGTTCGGGCGCAGCTACCAGACGCCCTACGCCGACCGGATCCGCAACGAGGTCGGCCGCGAGTTCGGGATCGCGGTGATCGCCGTGGGGGCGATCTCCAGCTACGACGACGTCAACTCCATCCTGCTGGCCGGCCGGGCCGACCTCTGCGCGCTCGGCCGCCCCCACCTCTACGACCCGCAGTGGACGCTGCACGCCGCCGCCGAGCAGGAGTACAGCGGGCCCGGCGTCACCTGGCCGCAGCCGTACGCCGCGGGCAGCCGCCGTCCGCAGACCGGGCGCAACGAGGGCCCGCGACCGCGGCTCGAACTGGTCCGCCGGGGCGAGCCGCGCACGCGGCACGCGCGCTGGCGCCCCTGACCTACAGAGACCGGGGTGACACCGCCCCGCCCACCCACCACGATGAACCCACAGTCGAACCGAGCGAGGGAGCGGCCATGACCGACCGACCGGGGATCCCGGCCCGCGAACTGTCCGACGAGGAACTCGAACGCCAAGGCGTGCACGCCCACGCGATGCGGCACTGGGTCTTCCTGCACGGCACCGCCGAGCAGTTCCGCACCCACACCGAGCGGATGCTCGAACTGGAGCAGGAGTACCTGCGGCGGCACCCGCAGCGGACCTGGCAGGGCTCCGGCGGGGAAGCGGAGGCGCCCTCGCGCGACGACCGGATCCGCGACCTCGTGCAGACCTTCTCGCGGGCGATCACCGCGCTGCTGGACGAGCAGCCCTCGGCGGCCGCCGAGAGCAGCCACCGGCGCGACCCGGTCCAGGCCCAGATCGACCTGCTGCGCCGGTTCGCCGACGCCCCGGACGGCCGGATGCACAAGCTCGAGGCCCACCAGCTCGCCCGCCAGCTGGCCCCCGACAGCCACCTGGTCGCCCAGCTCTACCGGCAGGACCCGCCGCTGCTGCAGGCAGACCGCGACGTGCGGGTGATCACCGACGCCGGCCGCGCCTGGCTCGAGCAGCACGCCGTCTCGGCCTGACGCGAAGAGGCCCCAATGGCCACCGTGGCCCCTGTCCGCCCGCGGTCAGTCGTGGCGGGCCAGCTCCGCCCACGCGGTCCGGGCGCGCGTCGCCCAGGCTGCGTGCCGCTCGCGGAACACCTCGGCGGCGCGGTTGCCGCTCCAGCGCGGGGGGAGCAGCTCGCGCGGCAGCCGCGGGTCCAGCAGCGGGAAGCGTCGCCACTCCTGGACCAGGCGGACCTGGGCGACCAGCGCCTGCCGGTCGGTGCGCGGGCGAGGGCGGCCGACCAGGTCCAGGAAGTCCTCGTACCGGCGCTCGATCGCGTCGAGGTCCCACGCGGTGCGGGCGAGAGTGCGTTCGTCGCCGAGCCGGCCGGCGGTCGCGACGAACGACCAGCTGCCGGCGAGCAGCCCCAGCTCCTCGAGGACGTGGCAGGCCTCGGGCTCGCGGTCGACGCGGGGTGTCACCCACGTGGTGGCGTTGACCGAGCCCAGGCCGGTCCAGCCCAGGCGGGTGCGCAGGCGCTGCCGCAGCGCCCGGTTGTTCTCGGGGACGCCGATCGTCATCACCAGCCAGCGCCGGTCCCACGGTCGCTCGTCGGCGGCGAAGCCGTAGATGCGGTCGGTGCCCTCGCGCAGCAGGCGGGTGCCGGCGGGCGTGAGGCTCCACCGGGTCTCCCGCCCGACCCGGCTCGCCTCGATCCAGCCGCTGTCGGCGGTGCGCATGATCGCCTGGCGGGCGGCCTTCTCGGCCACCGCGAGGTCGGCGAGCAGATCGATGAGCGTGGCCGTCCAGACCGGACGCCCCTCGGGCAGCACGAACTCCCCCAGCACGGTGAGCAGCAGGCTGCGGGCACTGGCCGCGCCGAGCTCCTGACGCCGGGTGACGACCGGCCCGTCGACGACCTCCACGGGGCACATCGTTGCACCTCCCGTCGAATGCCGGTCCGACCCAGGTCCGGCCCGTCCCGGCGGAACGCCTACCGGCGGGTCACATCACCGATGTGTAACAAGTCCTCCGTCTCCACTGTGAGGCTTGACACACATGGGCCGGACACTACAGGCTGCATCAGCGACGGACGTGCATCTGTAGCACGTCGCGCGACCCTCTGGAGTGTGCAATGGCGCCCCCGTTCCTCGCCCGCCGACGTCTGACCACAACCTTCGGGGCCGGGGCTCTGGCCCTGACGCTCGCTGCCTGCGGCGGCGGCAGCCTCGGTGGCGACGACGGCGGTTCGGACGGCGGAGGCGACGGCGGCGGCACCGTCCGCGTCGGCCTGGTCATCCCCCAGGCGGGCGTCTACACGCCGCTCGGCGAGGACATGCAGCAGGGCTGGGACCTCTTCCTGGACCAGAACGACGGCATGTTCGGCGACTACGAGGTCGAGACCGTCATCGCCGACGAGGGCGAGAGCCCCGACACCGGCGTGCCCGCCGTCCAGCGGCTGCTGACCGAGGACAGCGTCGACGCGATGGTCGGCATCGTGAACTCGGCGACCGCCCTCGGCGTGGCCGAGCAGGTCACCGAGGCCGAGATCCCGCTGATCGTCGCCAACGCCGGCGCCGAGGCGATCACCCAGGACGCGGCCAGCCCGTACGTGTGGCGCTCGTCGTTCACCAACCAGCAGATCGCGGCGGCGATGGGCACCTACCTCGGCGAGGAGGGCGTCGGGCCGGTCTACGTCATGGCGCCGGACTACGCGGCCGGCCAGGAGGTCGTCGAAGGCTTCATCGAGGCCTACGAGGCCGCCGGCGGCACCGTCGCCGGTCAGGCGCTCACCCCGTTCGGCACCACCCAGGACTTCCAGCCCTTCCTCTCCGGCGTGCAGTCCTCGGGCGCGGCGGCCACGTTCGTCTTCTACGCCGGCGGCGAGGCGGTCAGCTACGTGCAGCAGTACGACCAGTTCGGCCTCAAGGACAGCATCCCGCTGTACGGCTCGGGCTTCCTGACCGAGGGCAGCGTGCTCGACGCCCAGGGCGAGTCGGCCGTCGGCGTCCGGACGACGCTGCACTACTCCACCGAGATCGACAACGAGGCCAACGCCGCGTTCGTGGAGGCCTACCAGGCGGCCTACGACGAGCTGCCGACGACGTACGCCGTGCAGGCCTACGACGCGGCCAACGTGCTCGACCGGGCGCTCGCCGACGTCGACGAGGTCTCCGGCCCGGCGATCGCCGAGGCGCTCGAGGGGGTCGGCGAGATCGACGACAGCCCGCGCGGACCGTGGAGCTTCACGAACCAGACCCCGGAGCAGCACATCTACCTGCGCGAGGTCGCCGACGAAGGCGGCACACTGCTCAACACCGTGGTCCAGGACCTCGGCGTCCAGCCGCAGCCCTAGTCCAGCCGCGCTAGCACCGCGGCGGCGGCCGTGGCCGGGAGGAACCACTCCCGGCCACGGTCGCCGATCCGCGCGGAGAGGGGATCTTCGATGGCCGGCTGGTTCGACGCGAACCTGGTCAGCATTCTCAACGGGTTCGCGATCGGCTCGTTGCTCTTCATCCTCGCCGTGGGGCTGTCCATCGTCTTCGGGATGATGGACGTGCTCAACCTCGCCCACGGCGCGTTCTTCCTGGTCGGCTCGTACCTGGCGGTCACGTTCGTCGCCGGCGAGTCCTGGGCCGGGTTCTTCACCGCCCTGGGCGTCGCCGCCCTCGTGGGGCTGCTCGCGGGCGGGGCGCTGGCCGGCCTGACCGAGCCCCTGGCCCGCCGCCCGATCCTCGACCAGGCGCTGCTGACGCTGGGCATCTCGCTCATCGTCGCGGAGGTGCTGTCGATCATCTACGGCAACGACGTCTTCTCCGTGCCCGAGCCGCCCGCCCTGGCCGGCAGCGTCAGCGTCGCGGGCAGCGCCTACCCCACGTACCGGCTGATGCTGATCGCCGTCGGCCTGGTGCTCGCCCTGGTCGTCTGGCTGGTGGTCGAGAAGACCTCGATCGGCGCGCTGGTGCGCGCCAGCGTCGCCGACCGCGAGATGGTCTCGGCGATGGGCATCGACAACCGGAAGGTGAAGTTCGCCGTCCTCGGGGTCGGCTCCCTGCTGGCGACCGTGGCCGGCGTCCTGGCCGCCCCCGTCTACGGCGCGCGCCCCGGGCTGGACAAGACGATCCTGCTGCTCGCGCTGGTCGTGATCGTCATCGGCGGCCTCGGGTCGATCCGCGGCGCGCTGGTGGGCGCGCTGGTGATCGGCCAGGTGGAGTCGCTCGGCCGGGCGCTGGTGCCCGACTACGCGTCGTTCATCCTGTTCGGCACGCTGGCGCTCGTGCTCATCGTCCGGCCGCGCGGCCTCTTCGCCGGGAAGGTGGCCCACTGATGAGCGTCGTCCCCGACAGCACCACCGAGCCGGCCGCGGCGGGCCCGGAGGTGCGGCCGTCGCCCACCCGCGGGCGCGGGCTCGCGCTGCGCGCCGCGCCGCTGCTCGTGCTGTTCCTGCTGCTGGCGGCCGTCCCGCTGTTCGTCGCCCCGTTCACCGCGAACACTCTGTCCCGGATCCTGATCTTCGCGCTGTTCGCCGTCAGCCTCGACCTGCTCGTGGGGATCACCGGCCTCCCCTCGCTGGGGCACGCCGCGTACTTCGGCATCGGGGCGTATACCGCCGGCCTGGTGTCGATCCACTGGACGAGCGAGGCGCCGGTCCCCGTGCTCCTCGCCGCGGCGGCCGGTGCCGTGGCCGCGGCCGCCACCGGCTGGCTGGCCGTCCGCAGCGGCGGCGTGTACTTCCTCATGCTCACGCTGGCCATGGGCGAGCTGGTCCACCAGCTGGCGCAGCGGCTCACGGGCGTGACCGGCGGGTCCAACGGCCTGTTCGGCATCCCGAGCGTGCGCGTCGGCGGGGAGCCCCTGACGCTGGCCGGGCTCCTGTACTGGTACGTCCTCGCGATCGCGCTGCTCGGCTTCGTCGGGCTGTGGCTGGTCGCGCACTCCCCGTTCGGCAGCACCCTGAAGGGCATCCGCGACAACGAGCCCCGCATGCGGTCGCTGGGCTACTCCCCCTTCCGCTACAAGTTCGTCGCGTTCGCGATCGCGGGTGGCTTCGCCGGGCTGGCGGGCGGGCTGTTCGCCGGGCTCGTGCGCATCGTCAACCCGACCGACACCGGCTTCACCACCAGCGCGCTGATCCTGCTGGCGGTCGTCCTCGGCGGGGCCGGGACGCTCTGGGGTCCGGTCCTCGGCGCCGCCGTCGTGGTGCTGGTCCGCGACACCTTCGGTCCCCAGCTCGACGGGCACGGGCCCCTGCTGCTCGGCGTGGTCTTCGTCGTCGCGGTCTACGTGCTGCCGCGTGGGTTCGCCGGCCTCGCCGGCCTCGCGACCCGCCGGCGGCGTGCACCAGGAGGTGCGGCATGAGCGAACCGCTGCTGTCCCTGTCCGGCGTGAGCCGGCACTTCGGTGCCCTCAAGGCCGTGGACGCCGTCGATCTCGGCATCCCCGCCGGCTCCCGGCACGCCCTCATCGGGCCCAACGGCGCCGGGAAGAGCACCCTGTTCAAGCTCATCACCGGGGCGATGCCGGTCTCGTCGGGCACGGTCGCGCTGGGCGGCTCCGACATCACCGGTCTGTCGGAGAACCAGCGGGCCCGCCGGGGCATCAGCCAGACCCTGCAGCACTCGAGCCTGTTCCTCACCCAGACCGTCCTGCAGAACGTGCTGCTGGCCGCCCAGCGCCACCACCCCGGCCGGCGCTCCCTCGTGCCGCGCCGCCAGGCGGCGGCGCGCGAGCGTGCCCGGGCGCTGCTGGCCGACGTCGGTCTCGAACAGCGCTCGGACACGCCGGTCGCGGCCCTGTCGCACGGGGAGCGCCGCCAGGTCGAGGTCGCGGTCGCCCTGGCCTGCGAGCCGCGGCTGCTGCTGCTCGACGAGCCGGCGGCCGGCATGTCACCCGCCGAGAGCGCCCGCCTGGTGGGACTGCTGCAGGCCCTGCCGGAGTCGGTGACCGTGGTCATCGTGGAGCACGACCTGGATGTCGTGTTCGCGCTGGCCACGTCGGTGACCGTGCTGCACCTCGGCCGCGTCCTGCTCACCGGCTCCCCCGACCAGGTCCGCACCAGCGACGCGGTCCAGGAGGCCTATCTCGGCACCGGCCGGGAGTCGCTCTTCCTCGACGGCACCGGCCCGGCCCATCTGGAGGTGAGCTGATGCTCGAGGTCCGCGGACTGGAGTCCGGCTACAAGCGCAGCACCGTCCTGCAGGGGGTCGACCTGGACGTGGAGGCCGGCCAGGTGCTGGGCCTGCTCGGCCGCAACGGCGTCGGCAAGAGCACCCTGATCAACACGCTGATGGGCCTGGTGCGCCCGTCACGGGGCAGCGTCACCCTCGACGGGGCGGAGCTCGCGGGACGCCGTCCCGACGTGATCGCCCGGGCGGGCGTCGCGCTGGTCCCGCAGGGGCGGCGGGTGTGGGCGCCGCTGAGCGTGACCGAGCACCTGGACCTGGCCGCCCGCCGGGGGCGGGGCCGGGGGCCGTGGGACGTCGCCCGGGTGCTGGAGCTGCTACCCCGCCTCGGCGAGCGGCGACGGCACGGCGCCGGTCAGCTCTCCGGCGGCGAGCAGCAGATGCTGGCCATCGCGCGCGCCCTGCTGACCAACCCCCGCCTGGTCCTCATGGACGAGCCCTCCGACGGCCTGGCCCCCGCGGTCGTGGATCTGATCGGTGAGGCCATCGGCGGGATGAAGGCCGAGGGGGTCACCCTCGTCGTCGTCGAGCAGGACCTGCACCTGGCGTTCGCCGTCGCCGACGAGATCGCGGTCATGGACAAGGGCCTGATCGTGCACCGGTCCACCACCCGCGAGTTCCGCAGCGACAGCTCGGTGGCCCACTCCCTGCTGGGCGTGGCGTAGCTGTCGCGCCGAGTGGGCCCCGGAGGGGTCCGCGCAGGCGCGACGAAACGGCTCAACGGCACGGGGGACGGCACCTGGCCGCGGTGTCGTCCGGTAGGACGACGATGTTCTAGAACCGGTGGTTCTCCGGGTCGACGTAGCCGCCGCTCTCCTCGTGGCCGGGCCCGAGGTCGGACCCGCCTGCCGGGGCGTCGTCGGCGTAGGGGCGGGCGGCGGCCCGCTCCCGTGCGGCGGCGTAGCGGGCCCGGTGCGCTTCGTCGGGCAGTTCGGCCTTGCCCGTGCCCGGCCGGCCGTCCTGGTGCTGGCCGATGCCGCGTGTCCGATCACCGACGCGCTTCCACATGGCGCCGTCCTCGGTGCGGGTGAAGCCGTGCGCGAGGAACCACTCGGTGACCGTTGCCCGGTCCGGGTGTGTGTCGCGCACCACATTGACCACGTAGTTGAGCCCGCGCGCCGCCGCCTCGTCCTCGAGCCGGGCGAGCGCGAACTCCCCTGCGCCGGTGCCGCGGGCGGGCTCCTCGACCGCGAGCAGGATCTCCGCGTCACCCCAGACGTCGTCCAGCCAGCCGTAACCGACCACGCGCTCTCCGTCGACGACACGCCACCAGTCGCTCGACAGCCGCTCCCCCGGTGTCCGCGCCTCGGCCCGGAAGACGCCCTCCGGGACGGTCGCGAAGACCCGCTCCCGGTCGGCGTCCCAGCGGGGGTCCGCGTCCTTCACCCAGGTCAGTCGGGCGGTTCGCGCTTCCGTATCGGTCATGCCGCATCCTCGCGCTCGTCCGGGCCCGCGCGCCATCCGGAGGCACATCGGGCGGGTGGGCGCAATCTACACCTGTCGGGCATCTTGCGCATCGGTCTGTAGCACGTCAGGATGGGGTCGCACGCCCCGCGAGGCGCTCACGCCCGCAACCCTCTGGAGGCACCGTGACCACCCTCGAAGACCGCTCGGCCGCGACGACGGAGGGCACGGCTCCCGTCGCCGACCCGGCCGCGACGACCGAGGTCTCCTTCGACACCTCGCCCGACCGCTACAAGCACTGGACGCTGTCGGTCGACGGCGAGGTGGCCACGCTCACGCTGGACGTCGCCGAGGACGGCGGGATCGTCCCGGGCTACGAGCTGAAGATGAACAGCTACGACCTGGGCGTCGACATCGAGCTGCACGACGCGGTCCAGCGGATCCGCTTCGAGCACCCCGAGGTCAAGGCGGTCGTGGTCACCAGCGGCAAGGACCGCATGTTCTGCGCCGGCGCCAACATCAAGATGCTGGCCGCCTCGCCGCACAGCTGGAAGGTGAACTTCTGCAAGTTCACCAACGAGACCCGCAACGGCATCGAGGACGCGACCGAGCACTCCGGCCTGCCGTTCATCGCCGCCGTCAACGGCACCGCGGCCGGTGGCGGCTACGAGCTCGCCCTGGCCTGCGACCAGATCGTGCTGATCGACGACAACTCCTCGGCGGTCTCGCTGCCCGAGGTGCCGCTGCTCGGGGTGCTGCCCGGCACCGGCGGGCTCACCCGCGTCGTCGACAAGCGGGGCGTCCGGCGCGACCTCGCCGACGTCTTCTCGACCACCGCCGAGGGCATCCGCGGCGACCGCGCGGTCAAGTGGCGGCTCGTCGACGCCGTCGTCAAGGCCAGCGAGTTCTCCGACGACATCGCCCGCCGGGCCGCCGAGGCCGCCGCGACGTCGAACCGTCCGGGCGCCGGTGCGCAGGGCGTGCAGCTCACCCCGCTCCGCCGCGAAGTCGAGGGCGACACCACCCGCTACGAGCACGTGCGCGTCGAGATCGACCGCGAGGCCGGCACCGCGACGATCACCGTGCTCGGCCCGACAGCCGCGCCGTCGAGCGTCGAGGAGCTGCACGAGCAGGGCGACTCCGCCTGGCTGCTGGCCACCACCCGCGAGCTGGACGACGCGATCCTGCGGCTGCGCACCAACGAGCTCGCCGTCGGCACCTGGCTGCTGCGCACCGAAGGTGACGTCGCCGGCGTGATCGCCTACGACGAGCTCCTGCTCGCCCACCGCGACGACTGGCTGGTCAACGAGACCATCGGCTTCTGGAAGCGCACGGTGAAGCGGCTGGACACGACGTCGCGGAGCCTGTTCGCGCTGATCGAGCCGGGCAGCTGCTTCGCCGGCCTGCTGGCCGAGATCGCGTTCGCCGCCGACCGCTCGTTCATGCTCGAGGGGCAGTTCGAGGACGACGAGAACCCGAAGCCACCGGCGGTGATCCGGCTCGACGAGTTCAACACCGGGCTGCTGCCGATGAGCAACGACCTGTCCCGGCTCCAGGTCCGCTTCCTCGGGAGCGCCGACGAGCTCGCCGCCGCCGAGGCAGCGGTCGGGCGGGATCTCGACGCCGCCGAGGCGCTCGAGCTCGGCCTGGTCACCAGCGCCCCGGACGACATCGACTGGGAGGACGAGATCCGGCTCGTCGTCGAGGAGCGCAAGAGCTTCTCCCCCGACGCACTCACCGGCATGGAGGCCAACCTCCGCTTCGCCGGCCAGGAGACCCCGGAGACCAAGGTCTTCGGCCGCCTCACCGCCTGGCAGAACTGGATCTTCCAGCGGCCCAACGCCGCTGGCCCCGAGGGAGCACTGCGCCGGTACGGCACCGGTCAGCGGGCCGACTACGACAGGAAGCGGGTCTGACCATGACCACCACCGAGAGCACCCCGCAGTCGGGCACCGTCACCGGCGAGGCCCCGAAGCCCACCGGTCCGCTGTCGAAGATCGACTACAGCGAGCGGATCCCGAACAACGTCAACCTGGCCGGCGACCGCAAGCTCCAGCGGGCGCTGGAGGGCTGGCAGCCGAAGTTCCTCGACTGGTGGAAGAACCTCGGCCCTTCCATCCCGACGCACGACGTCTACCTCCGCACCGCGATCGCCGTCGGCCGCGACGGGTGGGCGCACTTCGACCGGGTGCCCATGGAGGAGTACCGCTGGGGCATCTTCCTGGCCGAGCGCGACCCCGACCGGAAGGTCAACTTCGGGGACAAGCTGGGCGAGCCGGCCTGGCAGGAGGTGCCGGGTGAGCACCGCTCGGACCTGCGCCGGCTGATCGTCGTCCAGGGCGACACGGAGCCCGCCTCGGTCGAGCAGCAGCGCCACCTGGGCATGACCGCGCCGTCGCTGTACGACATGCGCAACCTGTTCCAGGTCAACGTCGAGGAGGGCCGTCACCTGTGGGCGATGGTCTACCTGCTGCACGCCTACTTCGGGAAGGACGGCCGCGAGGAGGCCGAGGAGCTGCTCAAGCGCAACTCCGGCGACTACGACTCGCCCCGCATCCTGGGTGCGTTCAACGAGGAGACGACCGACTGGCTGTCGTTCTTCATGTTCACCTACTTCACCGACCGCGACGGCAAGTACCAGCTCGGGACGCTGAAGGAGAGCGGCTTCGACCCGCTGGCGCGCACCTGCGAGTTCATGCTCAAGGAAGAGGCGCACCACATGTTCGTCGGCACGACCGGCGTGCAGCGCACCGTGCAGCGGACCGCCGAGCTGATGAAGAAGCACGGCACCGACGACATCTGGGAGTACGGGGGGATCCCGCTGTCGGTGATCCAGAAGTACCTCAACTTCCAGTTCTCCGTGTCGATGGACCTGTTCGGGTCCGAGACGTCGTCGAACGCGGCGGCGTACTACACCGCCGGGCTCAAGGGCCGCTGGATGGAGACCCGACGCAAGGACGACCACCAGCTGCACGGCCTGACCATGGAGGTGCCGATCATCGAGAACGGCGCGATGGCCACCAAGACGGTGCCGATGCTGACCGCGCTCAACCTCGACCTGCGCAACGAGTACGCGGCCGACTGCGAGAACGGCGTCAAGCGCTGGAACCAGGAGCTGGAGGACGCCGGCCTCGAGCAGCGGCTGTTCCTGCCGCACCAGGGCTTCAACCGCAAGGTCGGCACCTTCGCCGCGCACCACGTCAGCCCCACCGGCGAGATCGTCGACGACGCGACGTGGGAGAAGAGCGTCGGCGACTGGCTGCCGACACCCGAGGACCGCGCCCGCGTGGCCGAGCTGATGGTGCCGCACTACGAGGCCGGCGACTTCGCCGGCTGGATCTCCCCGCCGTCGGTCGGCATCAACTCGCTGCCCGTCGAGTACGACTACGTCCGGTTCTGAATGTCCTGACCCCTCCGGAGTCGTCGGGTGACCGTCCCGCGTCACCCGACGACTCCGCTGTCACGAGAAGGGACGGGCAGCGTGGCCACCGTCGACACCGCCCCCGCAGCACCCGTACCGCCGCCGGCACCCCCGGCTCCCGACGTCTTCAACGCCGCCGAGTGGCTGGTCACCCGGCACGCCCTCGCGACACCCGAGCGCCGGGCGATCACTGCCATCGGTCTCGACGGCAGCGTCCGCACGTTCAGCTACGGCGAGCTGGACGGCGAGGTCCGCCGGTTCGCCGCGGCCCTGCTCGCGTCGGGCGTCCGGCCCGAGGAGCGGCTGATCCTGTGCATGGGTGACACCCCCGAGCTGCTGACGGCGTTCCTCGCCGGCCTGCGGATCGGCGCCGTCCCCGTGCCGGTGAGCACGATGCTCAAGCCGAAGGACATCGCGGTGCTGGCGCGCGACAGCCGGGCCCGCCTGGTGGCGCTCAGCGCGGAGTTCGCCGAGCTGGCCCCGGCCGTCGGCGGGCTGCCCGATCTCGCCGACGTCGTCGTCCTCACCGACGGCGCACCGCTGCCCGAGGTCGAGGGGACGCGGGTCCGTGACTGGGACTCGTTCGTGACGGCGGGGGCGGACTTCCTGGAGCAGACGGCCACGCCCTACCCGACGGTCGCCGACTCCCCCGCCTTCTGGCTGTACACGTCCGGCACCACCGGCACCCCCAAGGGCGCGATGCACCGGCACGGGTCGCTGCGCGACACCGCCGAGACCTACGCCCGGGACGTCCTGGCGATCGGGCCGGACGACGTCACGTTCTCGGTGGCCAAGTTCTTCTTCGCCTACGGCCTCGGCAACACCCTGACCTTCCCGTTCTCGGTGGGCGCCAGCACGGTCCTCGACCGGTCGCGGCCGAGCCCGGCGGGCACGCTGCGGGTGCTGCGCGACTTCCGGCCGACCCTCTTCTTCGGCGGGCCGACCTACTACGCCGCCCTGCTCGCGGCCGGTCTTCCCGAGGACGCGTTCGCCGGCGTGCGGGCCTGCGTCTCGGCCGGCGAGGCGTTCCCCGCGGCGCTGTTCGAGCGGTTCACGTCGACGTTCGGCGTCGAGATGCTCGACGGCATCGGCTCGACGGAGATGCTGCACATCTTCATCAGCGGCCGGCCGGGGCGGACCCGGGCCGGCGCCACCGGGGAGATCGTCGCCGGGTACGAGGCCAAGATCGTCGACGACGACGGCGTCCCCGTGCCCGACGGCACGCCCGGCAACCTGTTCGTG
Organism: Blastococcus jejuensis; assembly: GCF_039534705.1. Classification (NCBI taxonomy): domain Bacteria; kingdom Bacillati; phylum Actinomycetota; class Actinomycetes; order Geodermatophilales; family Geodermatophilaceae; genus Blastococcus; species Blastococcus jejuensis. The sequence continues at coordinate 643,768 of NZ_BAAAVV010000002.1, read as the reverse complement.
CGCGGGAGCTCCGCGGCCACCGGCTACTGGTGCCGCATGGAGACCACCCGGCTGGTGTTCCAGGGGCACTGGGTGCGCACCGGGGACACCTACGTGCGCAGCGCCGACGGCTACTACAGCTCGCTGGGACGCACCGACGACATCATCAAGGCCGGCGGCATCTGGGTCTCGCCCACCGAGGTCGAGGAGCGGCTGCGCCAGCACCCCGAGGTGATGCAGGTCGTCGTCGTGTCGGTGCCCGACGAGACCGGGCTCGACAAGCCGGTCGCGTGCACCGTGCTGACCGCGGGCTCGACCACCACCACCGACGACCTCGTCGCCTTCTGCCGCGAAGGGCTGGCCGCGTTCAAGCGGCCGCGCAACGTGCTCGTGTTCGACGAGCTGCCGACGACGGCCACCGGCAAGCTGCAGCGCTTCCGCGTCCGTGAACTCGCCCTCGAGCGCCTCGCCGGCTCGGCGTCCTCCGACCTGGCCCCCACCCCCGGAGGTCCCGCATGACTGCCACCGACACGCTCCAGCCCGACGCCGCCGTGGGCGGCGGCCGCGACGTCGACGTCGACCTGCTCGTCGTGGGCGCCGGACCGGCCGGCCTCTATGCGGCCTACTACGCCGGCTTCCGCGGGCTGCGCACCGCGATCGTGGACAGCCTCCCCGAGGCCGGCGGCCAGGTGACGGCGCTCTACCCGGAGAAGATGGTCTACGACGTGGCGGGCTTCCCCGGCATCAAGGGCCGCGACCTGGTGGCCGGGCTGGTCGAGCAGGCCGCCCGGTTCGACCCGGTCTACGTCCTGGGCGAGCGCGCCGAGCACCTCACCAACGAGGCCGGGCACCGGCCGCGCGCCGGCGAGCGGCTGGTCGTCACGACCGACAAGGGCACCCGCATCCGCACCGGTGCCGTGGTGATCACCGGCGGAATCGGCACCTTCACGCCCCGCCCGCTGCCCGGCGGCGCCGAGTGGGAGGGCCGCGGCCTCACCTACGTCGTCAAGGAGCTGGCCGCGCACGCCGACCAGGACGTGGTCATCGTCGGCGGCGGCGACAGCGCCGTCGACTGGGCGCTGGCCCTCGACGGCATCGCCTCCTCGGTGACCCTGGTGCACCGGCGCAAGCACTTCCGCGCCCACGCGGCCAGCGTCGCCGACATGGAGAAGGGCTCGACCGTCGTCGTGACCGACGCCCAGGTCGACTCCCTCGACGGCGGGCTCGTGGACGGCGTGGAGCGGCTGCACACCGTGAACGTCAAGCACAAGGACGGCGCGGTGACGCCGTACAAGGCGCACTCGGTGATCGCGGCACTCGGCTTCACCGCCGACATCGGGCCGCTGGAGACGTGGGGCATCGAGATCGTCGACCGCAAGATCATGGTCGACACGGCGATGCGCACGTCGGTGCCCGGGGTGTACTCGGCCGGGGACATCACCGAGTACCCGGGCAAGGTGCGGTTGATCTCGGTAGGTTTCGGGGAGGCAGCCACTGCTGTGAACAACGCCGCCACCTACCTCGACCCGGACCAGCCGCTGTTCCCAGGGCACAGCAGCGACGACCCCGCCGGCATCGGCGCGGCCGCCGCCCACTGACCCCGTTCTGGAGGAGATCCCCCCGTGCCCTACGTCATCGGCTCCGAGTGCATCGACACCACCGACATGTCCTGCGTCGAGGAGTGCCCGGTCGACTGCATCTACGAGGGTGACCGCAAGCTCTACATCAACCCCAAGGAATGCATCGACTGCGGCGCCTGCGAGCCGGTCTGCCCGGTCGAGGCGATCGCGCAGGACCGGCGGGTGACCGAGGAGAACGAGCCGCACATCGCCGACAACCGCCGGTTCTTCGTCGAGCCGCTGCCGGGGCGCGACGCCCCGCTCGGGAGCCCCGGCGGCGCCTCGAAGGTCGGCAAGATCGGCGTCGACACCGAGCTGGTCGCCGACGCCTGACCCGGCTGCGCGCTTGCGCGGTTCCCCCTGCGGTTGCGCTGATGCAGCGCTCGCACCACGGGTGCAACCGCGCAAGAGCGGCGCTCAGCCCAGCGACAGCACCCTGATCAGCAGCCGCCCGGCCGCTCCCCCGGCCTCGGTGGCGACGGCCAGCGCCCGCGGCACGTCGAGGTCGTCGAGCAGCGCCGCGCCGACCTCCTGCTCCGCCGCCTCCGACGCACCGGGCCGCGAGGCCGCGGCGTAGAGGTCGTGCAGCTTGCCGGTCGCGGCCTCGAGCAGCTCCGGCCGGTACTCCCAGCGCTCGAACCACCGCCGGTCGAGCAGCATCAGCCGGATCGCGGCGGCCGGCGCGGTCTCCAGCAGGTCGGCGACCAGGGTCAGGTTGCCCGTCGACTTGGCCATCTTGCTGCCGCCCTGGCTCACCTCCCCGACGTGCAGCATCCGCCGGGCGAACGGGCCCACCGACACGGCGGCCTCGACCATCGCCGCCTGGTAGGCGTGGTGCGGGAACGCGAGATCCTCGCCGCCGACCAGGACGTCCACCGACGAGCCCAGCGTGGCCGCGGCCATCGCCGCGCACTCGGCGTGCCAGCCCGGCCGGCCCCAGCCCCACGGGCTCGGCCAGGCGGGGTCGTGCTCCCCCGACGGCCGCCAGATGGGGACGTCGAACGGGTCGTCGCGCAACGGGTCGGCGGGCATGTCGCCGTAGGCCTCGGCGAGCTCCAGGGCGTCGGCCCGGTCCAGCCCGGCGCGGGCGTGGATCCCGGCGCCGCGGAAGAACACGTGGCCCTCGCGCACGTAGGCGCGGCCGGCCACCAGCAGCGCCGCGGCCAGCTGCTGGACGTGCGGCACGTACGCGCGGGCCCGGGGCGTCATGGCCGGCCGGTGGACGTGCAGGGCGTCCATGTCGCGCTCGAAAAGGAACTCCTGGCTGAGCGCGAACTCGTCGTAGTGCTTCCCGCGCGCCTCGGCGGCGCGGGTCAGCACGTCGTCGACGTCGGTGACGTTGCGGCTGATCACCACCTCCACACCGGCGGTGGCGAGCACCCCGCGCAGAGCGTCGGCCCACACGAAGGTGGCCGCATGTCCCAGGTGGGTGACGTCGTAGGGGGTGATGCCGCACGTGTAGATCCGCGCGGTGCCGAGGACGGGCAGCGGGCCGCCGGCCAACCGCAGGTCGGCGCTGCGCAGCGCGCCCGGCTCGGCCACCCGGCCGGCGGCGCCGAGGACTCCGGACGAGGGCACGGGGTGAGGAGCCATGCCCGCATCCTGCCCGGTCCCCCGGACGACCGTGCCGCCGGTGGGTCCCGGTCACGCCTACCCTGCCCGCCGTGGACTTCGAGTTCACCGAACGCCGGCCGGCCGGGCGCCTCGGGCGCTACGTCGAGTCGGTGTGGCACGCCCGCGGGCAGATCCCCTATGCCCGCGAGCGGATCGCGCCGACCGGCTCGACCGTCGCCGGCATCGTGCTCGGTCCGCCGATCCGCCAGATCCCGGCCGGCGGGTCGCCGTTCCTGGCCGAGACGGGTTTCCTCATCGGCCCGCACGACCGGCCGCTGGTCAACGAACCGACCGGGCGCACCGACTGCGTCGGCGTCGTGACCACGCCGATCGGCTGTGCGGCGGTGTTCGGCGTGCCGCCGGCGACGCTGCGCGGCCAGGTGCGCTCCCTGCTGGACGTCTGGCCGCCAGGGGTGGCGCTGCGCCGCGACCTGCTGACCGGAGACCCGACGACGAAGCTCGACCGCACCGAGGCCGTGCTCACGGCGGGGCTCGACGAATCCGACCGGGCCCTCGACCGCTGCGCCGCGGTCGTGGCGACCCTGGAAGCCGGTCCGGCGCGGCCCGTCGGGGAGATCGCCGCCGAGCTCGGCATCTCGCACGGCCACCTCGACCGCGAGTTCACCCGCGTCGTCGGGCTGGCGCCCCGGACCCTCGCCCGCGTGCTGCGCGTGCGCCGACTCCTCGAGCAGATCGATGTCGAGGAGGCCCTCGTCTGGGGCGACCTGGCTGCCGACCTGGGCTGGTACGACCAGGCGCACCTCGTGCGCGACGTCACCCGCCACACGGGCGTCCCGCCGACGGCGTACGTACGGGCGCAGCGCCGGTTCCTCGCTCCCGCCGAGCAGGCGCCCGGGTTCGTGCCCGACGACGGGTGAAGTCCGTCCAAGACCGGCTGAGGGTCTCCCCGCCACGATGACGCCTCTGCCGCCCGCCGAGGAGACGCGATGACGAGAGCCTTCACCGCCAGCCGCACGTTCGACCGCCCGGCCACCGAGGTGTGGGCGCAGTTGACCGACTGGGAGCACGCGGCCCGGTGGCTCGGCGTGGACGACATCCACCCGGGCGGGCCGACCGCCGTCGGCACCGAACTGGTGTTCCGGGCTCGCGGCAAGAGCCGGCGCAGCGAGATCGTCGCGCTCGACCCCGGCCGATCCATCACGCTGCGCTCGCGGCAGGGCGGCGTCACGGCGGACTACACCTACGCGGTCGAGGCCCAGGGGGCCGGCAGCCGGGCGACGCTCACCGCCGAGGTCCGCACCACCGGCGCGTGGACGCTGCTCGCCCCGGTGATCCGGGCAGCCATCCGGCGCGAGGACGCTCGGCAGCTCGATCGCCTGGCGCAGGCGCTCGCCGGAACGTGAGCCAGGTGCGCCCACGGTGGTTTCCCGGACATCTCAGAACGGGGGTGGATCGGTCGTCGCGGTGAGCCCGGACGGTGTCGTGATGATCAACGTGCCCTCGGCGGTCAGCTCGTAGCACCAGCCGGGCGCCTGGTGCTTGCCGCGGTGGTGACCGGTGCAGAAACCGACAAGGTTCTCGGCCGACGTCGCCCCGTCCGGCCACGACTCCCTGTGGTCCAGCTCGCCGCCCAGCGGCACCCTGCGGCGGCACCCGGGGAACCGGCAGCGACGGTCGCGGGCTCGGACGAATCGGTCGAGCTTCAGGCCGGGCCGGTACGTGCTGGACGCATCGGGCGGGCCCAACCCGCGCCCCGCGACTGCGGCCGCGCGGAGCTCGCGGGCATCGGTGAGGACGAGGAGTGCTCCGGTGAGCGCGTCGGTGACCGCGATCCGCGGCCGGTCGGCCAGCCCGCCGCCGGCGGTGCGGTCGAGCAGCTCGGCGAGCGCGGCCCGTTTCCCGACGCTCGCGTGGGCCAGCGCGCTGATCGCGTCCGTCGCAGCGGACACCCGCCCCGCCGGGGACTGTTCCCAGTCGTCGCGATCGTCGAGGTCGGCGAGCCGCGCCCGCTCCACCGCCCGCCGGGCGGCGGCGAGTCGCCGATCGAGCTCGAGCAGCGAGCGACCGGCCTCCGCGACGCTCCGGTCGGCCAGCGCCCACCAGGGCGTGTCCGGCTCGGTGGCTGTCGCGGCGCGACCATCCATGGGCTGGGCGGCGCCGTCGGGGGCGGCATCGGGGCCGGTGCCGGGGGCGGCGTCGGGGCCGAGCTCCCGCGGGAAGGACTCGTCGTCGGCATCGGGCCAGTCGGCCATCCACTCGGCCTCGGCGGCCCAGTACCGCTCGAGCTGGTCGAGCGGCGGGTCGTCCTCGCCGCCCCACTCCCCGCGCAGGGCCCTCGCCTCGACCTCGGCCCACCACCGCTCGTCGGCCGCGGCCAGGACCAGGCCCGTGACCTCGTCGTCGGGGTCGACGGTGAACTCGGCCGGCGGCACTGCGGTGGCCGGCGTGCTCGGGGAGTCATCCCCCGACCCGTCGTCGGGGAGCAGGCCGAGCCCCTTCGCGAGAGCGCGAACCATCTCGGCCGGCACCGGGTGATCGTTGACCTCGCCGGGCTGGTCACCACCCACGAGGGCGGCAACCGGCGCCACCACCGTCAGCTGGGCCTGGACCGTCGGCAGCTGCGTCTCCCCCGGTCGCAGCACGAGATCGAGCATGCAGTCGGCCATCTTCTGCTGGCGCGTGCGTGGCGGGCCCTCGGTATCGGTGTCGTCGAGCGCGTCGGCGTACCGGCCCAGCGCATCCAGCAACGCTTCGGCCTCCGGCACGGTCAGCAGCGCCTGCAGCATCGCCATCCCGTCGACGGATGCCGGCACGCACCGCACCCCACGGCGAGCCAGCGCCTCCTTCAACTCCTGCGCAGCAGTGCGCACGTTGCGGGCCAGCAACTCACGGCGGATCTTGGAGCCCAGTTGGGCCGGGGTGGTCACCGATCGCCCAGCGATCCACGCCAGCAGGTCCCGCTCCAGCCGCGCACGGACCGCCGCCGCGCCGATCGGGGCCACTTTCTCCAGCAACGGCCACAGGTGACCGACGTGCAGGGAACCCGCCTCGAGCGCCGACAGCACCCCCGGGAGGCGGTGGACAAGCGTCAGCGCCCGGGACACCTGCATCTCGGCAGCAGGGGTCGTGATCGACAGCGCGATCGCCAGTTCCTGCGCCGCCCACTCGCTCACGTCGGCCAGCACCTCTGGACGGCTGGCTCGCCGTTCGGAGCTCATCGCCCCCGGATGGCCGGGTTGGCGGTCTGCCGACGCGGGGCGGGTCGCGGCGAACGCCGCCAGCGCCCGCGCGCGCAGCGCGGTCTGCCGGGCGATCTCCCGATCCGCCGCCTGGGCCGCTCCCAACGGGCCCGACGCCCACCCAACCGTCGGCGCTGTCGGGGCGGGCGCCACGGCGCCGCACTCCATCTCGTCCACGTGTTCGATCGTATGTTCGACCTCTGACAGAAATGCGCTCCATGACGAGGCGATACGAGAATTTCAGCGGCCGAATCTGACTGGCGGTCGCTGCGGGAGAGAAGAGCCGACGGCCAGGCGCGATGGCAGGGAAGGCGTCGGGTCAGTCGCGCGGTTCGAGGACGACGACCGGCGTCATGGTCGACCGCCGGCCGGCGTACCCGTCGAGGTCCGGGTTGATTTCGGCCCAGCGCTGCCACAGCCGGTCCCGCTCCTCCCCCTCGGCCTGGCGCGCGTGCACGGGGCGTGGCTCGGCGCCCGCCAACCGGACGACGGCGTCCGGGTGCTCCTGGAGATTGAGCCACCACGAGGGGTGGCCCTCGTCCCAGCCGTTCATGGCCAGCGCCACGAGATCGGCGCCGTCCTCGAGGTAGCCGATGAGCACGGTGCGCTCCTGACCGGACGTCCGCCCGATGGTCGTGAGGCGCAGCGCACCCCAGCCGCGCTTGTTCGCCGGGGTCCAGAGGAATCGCCCGCCGCTGAGCCGGTGCAGCGCGCGGTGGACGCGCCAGGCCGTGTGCACGAACCATGGCGGCGGCATCCTCGGTGGTCGGGTCGCCGGAGCGCTCATGGCCGTCCCTCCTTCAGTCCACCCCACCGCGCACGGTAGTGGCGAACCACTCCTCGGCGAACAGTCGCTTCGCCGCCCGGAAGTACGGCAGCCAGGGCATCAGCGTGCAGGCGGCCGGCCCGGCACCCGAGGCGGGCCCGGTGAAGTCGCACTGCAGGAACGACGCCGTCTCCCCGGTGTCGAGGAAGCATATCGCCGACATCACCGGGTGCTCGCGCGCGGGCGGTCCACCCGCGACCGCGGCGATCCGGTCGGCGACGAACGCCGCCTCGTGCACGGCGAGCGTGCCCGCCATGCCGACCTTCAGGGAGGCCGACGCGAGGTCGCCGATCACGCTCACGCCCTCGGCGCCGTCCACCCCGAACGACGGGAAGCGCACCACCGGCCAGCCACCAGGGCCGGCCAACGGCGAGTCGGCAACCAGCGAAGGTGGCCGGTGCGGCGGGACGACGAACGCCGCGTCGTAGGGCAGCTCGTCTCCCGAGGCGCTGACCAGGACGCCGGCGTCGACCTCGCTGACCTCGAAGCCGCCGTGGAAGCCGACCCCGGCGTCGGCCAGCAACCGGGTCGCCGCCGCGGACGGTCCCGGGCCGAAGGGCGCCAGCGGCGCGGGCCAGGGGTGGACGACGTCGACGCGGGCGCCGGTCACCCGGCGGATCCGCACCGCGAGGTCGAACACCGCCGGCGGGCAGCGATAGCCCACCCCCGTCGGGCCGACGACCACGCGGTCGCGCGGGCCCAGCCGCGTCAGCGCCGAGGCGCCGGCCAGCGCGCCGTCGAGGGTCCACGGGGCCAGGTCCCCCGACGGCGGCGGCCCCAGCGGCCAGCCGACCTCGGCCCCGAGAGCCAGCACCAGGTCGTCGTACTCGAGATCCCCGAACGAGCCGCGCACCCGACGGCCGGCGACGTCGAGCTGCGTGGCCTCGCCGGTGACCAGCCGGACCGCCGGGTCGAGCAGGTCGCGCAGCGGCCGGCGGAAGGCCTCCGGCTCGGCCTCGCCGAACATGACCGCGACGAAGCCGGGGGCGAAGACGTGGTCGGCCGACCGGTCGACGAGCACGACCTCGAGAGCCGCGCCGTGCTGGGCGAGCCGGTTGGCCGCCGCCAGACCCCCCGCCCCACCCCCGAGGACGACGACGCGACGGCTCACCGGTTTCCCCCTCCGCTCAGGCCAGTCCCCTCAGCATGAGGTTCCAGTACATGAACGGCAGGCCGTACCGCTTGAGCAGCCACATGTCATAGCGCTCGTGCGTGGTGTCGATCATCGGGAAGCTCGGGTGCGGCTGGAGCGTGTAGTCGAACTCGCAGAGCAGCATCCGGTCCCGGGCCGTGGTGATCGGGCACGAGGCGTAGCCGTCGTACTGCGCCGTCGGTGCGCCACCGCCCATCACCGAGAGCAGGTTCGCCACCGCGACCGGCGCCTGCTTCCGGATCGCCGCCCCGGTCTTGGAGTTGGGCGAGGAGCCCGCGTCCCCGAGCGCGAAGACCTCCGGGAAGCGCACGTGCTGCATCGTGTTCTTGTCGATCTCGACGTAGCCGTTCGGGTTGGCCGGGTCGGCCAGTGGCGTGGCCTTGAGCCAGTCCGGCGCCGACTGCGGCGGCACGACGTGCAGGAAGTCGTAGCTGATCGACTCCTTCGTCCCGGCGGCGTTGTCCGTGACGATCGCCGAACGGCCCTCGCCATCGATCTCGGTGACCTCGCTGTTGAGGTGCACCTCGATGCCGTACTTCGCGACCACGCGGTCGAGCTCGTCGGAGAACACCTTCACGCCGAACATCGCCGGCGTCGGGAGCACGAGCACGACCCGGATGTCCTTCAGCACGCCCTGCTCGCGCCAGTAGTCGGCCGCCAGGTAGGCGATCTTCTGCGGGGCCCCGGCGCACTTGATCGGGCCCGCCGGCATGGTGAACACCGCGGTGCCGCTGCGCATGGCCTTGATCCGCGACCAGGTCTTGGGCGCCAGCCCGTACGTGTAGTTGCTCGACACGTGCGGGGTGTCCAGCGCCTCGCTCATGCCGGGGACGCGGTTCCAGTCCAGCTGGATGCCGGGGGCCACGACGAGGTGGTCGTAGGTCACCCGCCGTCCCGACCGGAGCACGACCCGACGGTTCGCCGGATCGATGTCCTCGGCGGCGTCCTGGATCCAGTCGGTGCCCTTCGGCATGACCTTCGCCTCGGGCCGCGCGCTCTCGGCGATCGGCGCGCGGCCGCCGCCGACCAGCGTCCAGAGCGGCTGGTAGTAGTGCGTCGTCGCCGGCTCGATGATGCCGACGTCGTCCTGCCCGGCCCGCTTCAAGCGGGAGGCGACGCTGATGCCGGCGGATCCGCCGCCGACGATCAGGACGCCGTGGTGGGCGTCGGTGGGAGGCATGGGCGGTACTCCTTCGGAACGGTTTCCAGGGTGAGCGGGAGAGATCAGGCGACCTGGCGGTGGGCCAGCGCCCAGGCGTTGAAGCCGCCGAGCAGGTCCGAGACGTCGGACCAGCCGGCCTTGCGCAGCACCGAGGCGGCCACGCTGGAGCGGTAGCCACCGGCGCAGTGGACGACGACCGGGCGGTCCCGCGGGATCTCCTCGAGCCGCTTGGGCAGCTGGGCCAGCGGGATGTTCACCGCGTCGGGGATGGTGCCGGCGATCAGCTCGCCCACGTTCCGGACGTCGACGACGACGGGCGCGACCGGCCGGGCCAGCGCCTCGTCCAGCTCGGGCACGGCCAGGCGACTGGCCCGCACGATCCGCTCCGGGGCACCGAGGAACGCGCCCTCGGGCTCGCGGAGGTAGCCGGCCACCTTGTCGAAGCCGATCCGGGCCAGCCGGACGACGATCTCCTCCTCGCGGTCCTGCGGCGCGACGACGACGATCTCCTCGTCGGGCCGCACGAACATCCCCGCGGTCTCGGCGAACCGCCCGTCCGCGGGCACGTTCACGGCGCCGGGCAGGTGCCCGGCGGCGAACTCCTGGGGCTCGCGCGCGTCGAGCACGAACGCCCCGCCCGCCTGCCGCTCGAGCAGCTCGGCCAGTTCCAGCGGGACCGGCGCGCTTGCCGCGTCGAAGACCTGGTGCTGCTTGCGGTTGAGGATCGCGTCGTAGACGAAGTAGTCCGGCGCCGACGGCTGGCCCTCGGTGACGATCGCGAGGAACTCGTCCTCGGTCATCGGCTGGCAGGCGTAGTTCATGGCCCGCTGCTCGCCGATGGTCGACTGGCGCTCGGTCGAGAGGTTCTTGCCGCAGGCCGAGCCCGCGCCGTGGGCGGGGAACACCCGGACCTCGTCGGGCAGCGCCATCAGCTTGTGCTGCACCGAGTCGTAGAGCATCCGGCCCAGCTCGTCGGCGGTGACCCCGATCGAGGCGAGCAGGTCGGGGCGGCCGACGTCGCCGATGAACAGCGCGTCGCCGGTCAGCACCCCGTAGGGCACCGTGTCACCGGCGTGCTCGAACACCTGCACGCTGATCGACTCCGGCGTGTGCCCGGGCGTCTCCATGATCTGCAGCTGGACGTCGCCCAGCGAGATGCGCTCGCCGTCGGCCAGCTTGCGGATCGGGAAGTCGGCCTCGGCGCGCTGCCCGAAGCCGATCCATGCGCCGGTGGCCTGCGCGAGCTCCAGGTGCCCGGCCAGGAAGTCGGCGTGGAAGTGGGTGTCGATGACCCCGACGATCGTCAGCCCGTGGGCCTCGGCGTCGGCGAGGTACTCGGCGACGTCGCGGCGCGGGTCGACGACGACGGCCTGGCGGGTGGTCTCGTCGCCGACCAGGTAGGAGGCCTGGGACAGGCAGTCGAGGTAGTACTGGGTGAACAACATCGCGGAAGCCCCTCCGGTCGGTGCCAACATCGGAACCGTACCCCCGGGGGTATGCCTTCCCGCAGCGGTCGAAGGTCCCGTCCTCGGGCGACCTTCGCCGCAGCGCGGGGTCAGCCGGCGGCCAGCTCCGCCCCGATCGCCGCCGCGGCGGCGGTCAGCGCCGCCACCCAGCCCGGCAGCCGGTCGCGCGCGAAGCGGACGGTCGGCACGGCCAGCGAGAGGCCGGCGCGCACGGTCGCATCCATCCCGGGCACGGCCACCCCGACGGCGGCCAGCCCCGTCTCGGTCGCCTGGTCGTTGAGCGCGAAACCGCGGCGGCGCACGAGCGCGAGTTCCTTGCGCAGCCGCGGCAGGTCGACGTCGACGCCCTCGAGGAGCGCGTCGCGCTCGCCGTCGGGCAGCCCGGCCAGGATCGCCTTGCCGCCCGACGCCAGGTGGGCGGGCAGCGTCCGCCCGGTCCGGTCGCCCACGCGCAGCACCTGGTCGCACTCGACGGTCGCGACGAACCGGACGTCGGCGCCGGCCAGCACCGCCACGTTGGCGGTCTCCCCCAGGTCGTCGACCAGCCGGCGCAGGTGCGGCAGCGCCACCTCTCGCAGCCGCGCGACCGGCGCCTCGGGGGGTGTCGCCGCCCGCCAGACCGGCCCGGCCCGGTACCGCCGGTCCTCCTGCTGCTCGGCGAAGTCGCGGTACACGAGCATCGCCAGCAGCCGGTGGGCCGTGGAGACCGAGACGCCCAGCCGCTCCGCCGCGTCGGTCACCCGCATCGGCCCCTCCTGCTGCAGCAGCGCCGCCAGCAGCAGGGCCGCGTCGACCGAGGCGATCGCGTACGGCGGCTTGTTCTTCATAGCAGAAAACCGTATCCCCTCCAGCAGAAGATCGGCATGGTGGGGGCACGGACGTCGACCGGAAAGAAGGACCCGAGCGATGAGCACCCCCTCCCCCGTCTCGATCACCGCCGGGGACGGCCCCGGCCAGCCCGAGCGCACGCCGGAGCTCGAGGAGCTCTACCGCGGCTTCGAGAAGGAGCTGCTCGTGCCGCTCTGGACCGAGATCGGCGACCTCATGCCGCACGCCCCGCAGTCGAAGGCGCTGCCGCACTGCTGGCGCTGGTCGGACCTGCTGCCGCTCGCCGAGCGCGCCGGCGAGCTGGTCCCGGTCGGCCGCGGCGGCGAGCGCCGGGCCATCGCGCTGGCCAACCCGGGGCTCGACGGCCGTCCGTTCGCGGCCCCCACCCTCTGGGCGGCGATCCAGTACCTCAACCCGCGCGAGGACGCCCCGGTCCACCGGCACACCCAGAACGCCTTCCGGTTCGTCGTCGAGGGCGAGGGCGTCTGGACCGTGGTGAACGGCGACCCGGTCGCCATGCGCCGCGGCGACTTCCTGCCGCAGGCCGGCTGGAACTGGCACGGCCACCACAACGTCAGCAGCACGCCGATGGCCTGGATCGACGGCCTCGACATCCCGTTCCAGTACTTCGCCGACTCGACCTTCTTCGAGTTCGGGCCCGACGAGGTCGAGGACACCAGCGCGCCCGACCGCTCCCGGTCCGAGCGCCTCTGGGGGCACCCGGGTCTGCGCCCGCTCACCCACCTGCAGCCCACGCCGTCCACCCCGCTGCTGGCCTACCGCTGGGAGCACACCGACCGCGCGCTGGCCGAGCAACTGGCGCTGGAGGCGGAGGGCTACGCCGCCACCGTCGAGCCCGGGCACGCCGCCGTCCGCTACACCAACCCGACCACCGGCGGCGACGTGCTGCCGACGCTGCGCACCGAGTTCCACCGGCTGGCCCCGGGCACCGAGACCGCCGGCCGTCGCGAGGTCGGCTCCTCGGTCTTCCAGGTGTTCGAGGGCACCGGCGAGGTGACGGTGGGAGACGCCTCCTGGAGGGTCGAGCACGGCGACATGTTCGTCGTCCCCTCCTGGCAGCAGCTGACCCTGCGCAGCGAGGCGGGGCTCGACCTGTTCCGCTTCAGCGACACCCCCGTCCTCGAGCGCCTGCACCAGGACCGCGTCGAGATCACCCCGACCAGCAAGGAGAACGCGTGAAGCTCGCGACCGTCCGGACCGCCACCGGCACCACCGCCGTCCGGATCGAGGACGACGGCGCCTACGACCTGGGCGTCGCCGACGTGGGCGCGCTCCTGGCCCAGCCGGACTGGCGGACCAGCGCGGCGACCGGCGGCACCCCGATCGCGCTGGACGGCCTCGACTTCGCCCCCGTGGTGCCGCGGCCGGGCAAGGTGCTCTGCGTCGGGCTGAACTACCGCACCCACATCCTCGAGATGGGCCGGGACCTGCCCGAGCACCCCACGCTGTTCGCCAAGTTCGCCGAGGCGCTGATCGGCGCGACCGACGACATCGCGCTGGCACCCGAGTCCGACGCCGTCGACTGGGAGGCGGAGCTGACCGTCGTCATCGGTGCGCCGGTGCGCCGGGCCGACGAGGCGCAGGCCGAGGCAGCGATCGCCGGGTTCACCGTCATGAACGACGTGACGATGCGGGACTGGCAGTTCCGCACCAAGGAGTGGCTGCAGGGCAAGACCTTCGAGGGGACGACGCCGCTCGGCCCCGTGCTCGTGACGCCCGACGAGCTGCCCGGCGGCGTCCGCCCGGCCCTCACCGTGACCGCGACGGTCGACGGCGAGACCGTCCAGAAGGCCGACACCTCCGACCTCGTGTTCGACCCGGTGGCCCTGGTCCGCTACGCCTCGACCATCCTCACGCTGCAGCCCGGCGACGTCATCGCCACCGGCACCCCCGGCGGCGTCGGCCACGCCCGGAAGCCACCGCGGTACCTGGCCGACGGCTCCGTGCTGGTCACCGAGATCAGCGGCATCGGGCGCCTTCAGAACAGGGCCCGCACGGCGTGAGCACCCGCGAGTGGACGACGGCGGCGACGGCGCTGTTCCTCGACGCCGTCGACCGGCTCTCCGACGAGCAGCTCGCCGCGCCGAGCGCGCTGCCGGGCTGGAGCCGGGCCCACGTCGTGGCCCACGTGCACGGCAACGCGCTCGCGCTCGGCCGGCTGGCGAGCTGGGCGGCGACCGGCACCGAGAGCCGGATGTACTCCTCGCGCGAGGCCCGCGACGCCGAGATCGAGCAGCTGGCCGCCCTGCCCGCGGCGGAGCTGCGGAAGCTCGCGCACGCCTCGGCCGAGGAGCTGGGCCGCGCCCTCGACGGGCTCTCGCCCGACCAGTGGCAGCAGCCGGTGGTCACCGCGACCGGCCGGACCGTGCCGGCGACCGAGATCCCGTGGATCCGCGCCCGCGAGGTCGCCGTGCACGCCGTCGACCTCGACGCAGGCGTCACCTTCGCCGACCTGCCCGACGACCTGCGCACCGCCGTCGCGGTGGAAGTCGTCACCAAGCGCGCCGCCGGCCCCGAGGGCCCGGCGCTGACCGCCTGGCTGACCGGGCGGAGCACCGAGGCACCCACCCTGGGGCCCTGGCTGTGACACCCGGAGGGAGCACCGACGTGGGGACGACGAACGACGTGGTCGTGGTCGGCGGGGGCATCGGCGGCCTGGCCACCGCCTACGCGCTCGCGCGGAAGGGCCTGCGGGTCACGGTCCTCGAGCGCTCGTCGGAGTTCGGCGAGGTGGGTGCCGGCATGCAGATCGCGCCGAACTGCACCCGGATCCTCGACGCCTGGGGGCTGCTGTCCGAGGTGGAGTCCCTCGGCGTGCGGCCGAAGAACCTGGTCATGCGCGACGCGGTCGACGGCTCGGTGCTCACCCGCCTCGACCTCGACGACGTCCAGTCGCGCTACGAGTTCCCCTACGTGGTCATCCACCGCAGCGACCTGCACGGGACGCTGCTGCGGGCCTGCCAGCGCGCGGGCGTGGAGCTGGTCACCGACGTCAAGGTCACCGGCTACGAGCAGCTCGCCGACGGCGCGGCCGCCGTGCACGCGGGGGGCCGCGTCGAGGCCCGCGTGGTCATCGCCGCCGACGGCCTCCACTCCGTGGCCCGCCCGCTGTTCAGCGACGACCAGCCGGTGAACTCCGCCTACGTCGCCTACCGGGGCGCCGTCCCGATCTCCGCCGTCGCCGGCAAGGACGTGTCGCTCGAGGACGTCGTGGTCTACGTGGGACCGCAGCGGCACTTCGTGCAGTACCCGCTGCGCCAGGGCGAGATGCTCAACCAGGTGGCCGTGTTCGAGTCACCGAAGGCGCTCGCCGGCCAGGAGGACTGGGGGACGCCCGACGAGCTCGACGGCGCCTTCGCCGGCTCCTGCGCCCAGGTCACCGAGGGCCTGCCGCTGATGTGGCGGGACCGCTGGTGGCGGATGTTCGACCGCGAGCCGCTCATGCACTGGGTGCAGGGCCGCGTGGCCCTCACCGGCGACGCCGCGCACCCGCCGCTGCAGTACCTGGCCCAGGGTGCGGTCATGGCGATCGAGGATGCCTGGGTGCTGTCCGAGCACGCCGGCGCGCACCGGCTGCCCGACGGCGGTGTCGACTGGGACGCCGCTCTGGCCGCCTACGACGCCGTCCGGCCCGAGCACTGCCGGCGCGTGCTGACCACGGCCCGGGCCTGGGGCGAGCTGTGGCACCTCGACGGCGAGCAGCGCGAGCTGCGCAACGAGCTGCTGCGGGCCCGCGACGTGCACGACTACAGCTTCGTCGACTGGCTCTACGGCCCGACGGCGCTGACGCCCGACCAGGAGCCGCCGATGTTCGAGCCGCAGCCGCTCGGGCACCCGGTCACCGCCTGACGGCACGCGCGGCTCAGGCGGCGTCGCCGTCGTGCCGCGCGGCCGGGTGCCCGACCAGCCGGTCGGCCAGTTCCACGAGCAGCGCGCCGGCGGCGCCGACGACCGCCGCGACGGCGAGCGCGGTCGGCGTGATGACCAGCAGCACGATGCCCTCGGCCAGCGCCGGCACGATCGCGACCAGCACGACCACGCCGGCCATCGCGCCCAGCAGCCCGAGCTTCCAGGGCGCCAGCGGCCGGGCCAGGATGACCAGCGTCCACAGCGCGACGACCAGCACCACGAACGTCGCGGTGGTCCGCGCGCCGGCCACGCCGGTCCCGGGCTCGAGCCAGCGGGCGGCGAGGTACCCGGCGTAGGCGAACAGGCCGGTGACGACCCCGACCGGCACGGAGAACCGGAGCACGCGGCCGAGGAAGCCGGGCAGGTACCGGCGACGGTTCGGGCCGAGCGCGAGGAAGAAGCCGGGGACGCCGATCGTCACGGTCGAGATCAGCGTCAGCTGGATGGGCGCGAGCGGGTAGGCCGACAGGGTCGCGACGGTGATGACGGCGAGCACCAGCGAGTAGATGTTCTTGACGAGGAACAGGTTCGCCGCGCGCTCGATGTTGGCGATCACCCGGCGGCCCTCGGCGACCGCGTCGGGCAGGTGCGCGAACCGCCCGTCGAGCAGCACGAGCTGGGCCACCGCGCGGGTGGCCGGGGAGCCGTTGCCCATCGCGACGCCGATGTCGGCGTCCTTGAGCGCGAGCGCGTCGTTGACCCCGTCACCGGTCATGGCGACGACGTGGCCGCGCTGCTGGAGCGCGCGCACCATGGCCCGCTTCTGGTGGGGGGTGACCCGGCCGAACACCGAGCCGGTCTCGACCGCGTCGGCCAGCGCGTCGCCGTCCTCCGGCAGGTCCCGGGCGTCGACGCCGTCACCGGCCCCGCGCACCCCCGGCACGCCGACGGCGGCGGCGACCGCCCCCACGGTCCGCGGGTTGTCCCCGGAGATCACCTTCAGCGCCACGCCCTGCTCGGTGAAGTAGCCGAGCACCTCGCGGGCGTCCTCGCGGATCCGCTCGGCCAGGACCACGAGCGTGACCGGCACCAGCGCCGGCGGCAGCACCGCCTCGTCGCCGTCCTCCCCCCAGAGCTGCACCGAGCGGGCCAGCAGCAGCACCCGCCGCCCCTCGGCGGCCAGCTCGTCGGCCCGCGCGCGGGCCGGGTCGCCCGGCGCCGCGCCGGGCAGGACCATCTCCGGGGCGCCCAGCACCCAGCTCACGCCGTCCGCCGTCCGCACGGCCGACCACTTCCGGGCGGAGGAGAACGGCACCGAATCCGCCGGCACCGCATCGTCCGGCGCCCCGGCGGCGGGGAACGCCGCGGCGAGCGCCTCGGCGGTGGCGTTGGCCCGGTCGGCCGCGGCCAGCAGGCCGAGCGCGGGGCCGGCCGAACCGGCACCGTCGCCGGGCAACGGCACCAGCCGGTCGAACTGCACGTCGCCGTGGGTGAGGGTGCCGGTCTTGTCCAGGCAGACGACGTCGACCCGCGCCAGTCCTTCGACGGCGGGCAGCTCCTGCACCAGCGTCTGCCGGCGGGCGAGGCTGACCGTCGCGACCATGAACGCGAGGGTCGTGAGCAGCACCAGCCCTTCGGGGATCATGCCGACCAGCGCCGCGACCGTTCCGGTGACCGCGTCCCGCCAGCCCGGGTTGTCGGGTGTGCGGAACTGGCTCCATAGCACCGCCGGCCCGACGACCAGCAGCATGATCGAGATCCAGCGCAGCAGCCGGTTGGTGCTGTGCACCAGCTCGGAGAACGTCGTCGTGAACCGGCGGGCCTCGGTGGCCAGCCGGGCGGCGTACGACTCGTCGCCGACCGCCGTCGCCTGCACGCACCCCCGGCCGGCGACGACGATCGAGCCCGACCGGACGTCGTCGCCGGCCTCCTTGGCGACCGGCTCGGACTCGCCGGTCAGCAGCGCCTCGTCGATCGACAGACCGTTCGAGGAGCGCACCACGCCGTCGGCCGGCACCTGGTCACCGGCGACGAGGACCAGGAGGTCGTCGCGGACGACGTCGGCCACCGGCAGGTCCTGCTCGCCGCCCTCGCGCAGCACCCGCGCGCGTGGTGCGTTGAGCACGGCGAGCCGGTCGAGCGTCCGCTTGGCCCGCAGCTCCTGGACGATGCCGATCGCCGCGTTGGCGACCACGACGCCGCCGAACAGCCCGTTCTGCCAGTGGCCGGTCGTCATCACCAGCACGAACAGCGCCGCGAGCAGCCCGTTGAACACCGTGAAGACGTTGGCCCGGACGATCTCGCCGACGGTCCGGCTCGTCCGCACCGTGGTCGCGTTGGTGAGACCGGCCGCCACCCGCTCGGCCACCTCCGCCGCCGACAACCCGGCCGGGGCGGTCACCTCCACGGACACGGTGCGAAGGATGGCACGCAGCGCGTCCCTCGGACGCGGGGACTTCAGCCCTGGGGTTGGAGCACGAAGTCGTACCGCGCCTCGAACCACGGCTCGTCGATGGTGCCGCCGTCCGGGGTCGGCCCGGGCTCCCGCTTCTCGAAGCGGACGACGAGCGGCTCCTTGACGCCGAACACCACGTCGCTGTCGAGGTAGTCCGCGCCCTCCTCGAACAGGTGGGTGATCAGCGGCTCGTACCCCGGCACGTTGAGCAGGAAGTGCACGTGCGCCGGTCGGAAGTGGCTGATGTCCGTCCGCGCGATCAGGTCGCCCACGGGCCCGTCCATCGGGATCGTGTAGCCCAGCGGGGCCACGGTGCGCACGCAGTAGCTGCCGTCCTCGCGGGACGTGTACTTCGCCCGCAGCCGCGCCTCGTCGACGTCGGCGTGCTGGGACTCGTAGAGCCCCTCGTTGTCGGCCTGCCAGAGGTCGAGCACCGCGCCGGGCACGGGGTTGCCCTCGAGGTCGGTGACCACCCCGGAGATGACCAGGGGCGTGCCCGGCAGGCCCTGCGACATGTCGGCCCCGTACCCGAGCTCCGGCGACCCCTCGATGTGGAACGGCCCGAGCACCGTCGCGGGGGTGGCCCGCGGGTCGAGCTGGTGGTTCAGCTGGACGACCAGCATCGACAGCCCGAGGACGTCGGAGGTGAGGATGAACTCCTCGCGCTTCTCGTTGCTGATCTGCCCGGCGCGGTTGAGCCACTGGATCGCGGCCATCCACTCGGCCTCGGTGAGCCGGACCTCCCGCGCGAAGGCGTGCAGATGGCGCACCAGCGCGGTCATGAGCTCGCCCAGCCGCGGATCGTGGGCGGTGGCCCAGCGCTCCACCGCGAGGTCGGTGATGTTCTCCTCGGTGACCAGCTGCACGTCGTCCTCCTGCGGGATGCGGATTGTCAGGGCGTCAGTACCAAGCGGACGCCGGCCTGGCCAGAAGCCTGGCGCCGCCATGCGTCGGCGACCTCGGTCAGGGGCAGCACCTCGTGCGCCACGGCCAGGCGTCCTGCCGCGGCGTGACCGGCGACCTCGGTGAGCGCGGCCGCCCGCTCGGCGGGGTCGAGTGCGTTGTTCGTGTAGCCGAGCAGCTGCAGGGACTTGCTGCGCAGGACGGCGGAGGAGAACTCCGCGACGTCGCCCGAGGCGCCGCCCAGGTTCACCAGCCGGCCGCCCTCGGAGAGCACCCGGGAGGCTGCGGTCGCGGCGATGCCGAAGACGGGGTCGACGACGACGTCGGCCCGGCCGTTGCACGCGTCCTGGAAGCGGGCGGTGAGCGAGTCGACGTCGCCCTCGAGCGGGACGACGGCGTCGGCGCCGGCCTGCCGGGCCCGTTCCTGCGCCTCGGCCGAGCGGCACACCGCGACCACGCGGCCGGCGCCGAGCAGTTTCGCGGCACCGACGGCGGCCTGTCCCACCGCTCCCCCGGCGCCCAGCACCAGCACGTGCTCGCCGGCCTGCAGCCGCGCGCGGGCCGAGAGGATGACCCAGGCGGCGACGCCGGAGAGCCCCAGCGCGGCCAGCGCGCTGTCCTCGACGTCGGCAGTCACGGGGACCAGGTCGCGCTCGGGCACCGCGCAGAGCTCGGCCAGGCTGCCGTCGCCCGGCGCCATGCCGGCCGAGGTGGCGAACCAGACCCGGGCGCCCGGCTCGTGCACCGCGGAGCGCTCGACGACGCCGACGCCCTGCACGCCGGGCACGTAGGGCACGGCGGGGCGGCCGAAGTACGACGTCCCGGAGGCCGCCAGCAGGTCGAGCGGGACGATCGGCGCGGCCGTGACCCGGACGACGGTGCCGTCGGCGGGGTCGGGGTGCTCCCCGTACGCGGGCGCGCTGCCGGGTTCGGTGAGGACGGCGGCCTTCACCGTTCTGCCTCCGGATCGACATAGACGGCGTTGCGGTCGACGGCCAGGTAGGCGTCCATGCCGATCGGCCGCCGGCGCTCCTCGGCGATCTGCCCGAGCAGGCCCGCGGCCCGGGCCAGCAGGGCGAACCCCCGCAGCATCTCCACCGGCAGGCCGAGGTCGGCCAGCGCCGCCCCGCACACGCCCGCCCCGTTGAGCGGCAGCCGGCGCCCGAGGATCTCCTCGTGCACGCGGCCGATGGCCTCGAACAACCGCAGGTGCGGGCCGCGGAGCCCCTCCTCCTCGGCGATGCGGATCAGCACCGGGGTCCGCGGGTCGCGCACCTTGTGCACCGGGTGGCCCAGCCCGGGGACGAACCGCTTCGCGGCCCGGGTGTCGGCGACGGCCCGGCGGGCCAGCTCGTCCCAGCCGGCGTCATCGGTGGGCAGGGGCCGGGCCGGGGAGCTCGAGGACTCAGCCTCGAGCACCTCGTGCAGGTAGCTGCCGCAGTCCTCGGTGACGCCGAGGAAGCGGGAGCCGCCACCGAGCAGGCCGGCCGCCAGGGCTCCCTGCAGGGAGTCCGGCGCCGACAGGTAGGTCAGCCGCGCGGCGATCGCGGTCGGGGTGAAGCCGTGGTCGGCCAGGGCGACCAGCACGGCCTCGAAGACCCGGGTCTCCGACGGCGTCGGGCGGCGCAGCGCCACCAGCCAGAAGGCCAGCTCGCCGAAGCCCACCGTGCCCATGAGGTCGGCGGTGAGGTCCTTGCCCAGCAGCCGGATCTCGTCGGCGGTCGACGTGCCGAGCGAGGTGGGGAAGCTCAGGTCGTCGGTCACGCGGTCCGCTCCTCGGTCAGCCACTGACGGATCTCCTGGCCGTGCTGGTCCAGCGACGGCGGCGGCAGCCGGTACGCCGGAGGGGTGGTGGAGAACGTGATCGGGTTGCGCACCGACGGCACCGCCGACGTCCCCTCCCCCACCACGACGACCGGGTCCAGGCCGATCTCCTCGGCGAACGCGACGCCCTGGTCGACGGTGTTGATCGGGCCGCACGGCACCCCGGCGCCGATGATCTCGCGGAACCACTCCATCTTGGTGCGGGTGCGCAGCCGCTCGACCAGCAGCGGCCGCAGGGCGTCGCGGTGGGCGGTGCGGTCCTCGTTGTGCCGGAACCGTGGGTCCTCGACCAGCTCGGGAACGCCCAGCACCTCGCACAGCCGGCGGAACTGCCCGTCGTTGCCGGCGGTGATGATCAGGTCCCCGTCGGAGCAGGGCAGCGGCTCGTAGGGGAAGAGGCTGGGGTGGCTGTTGCCCATCCGGAACGGGACGACGCCGCCGGCCACGAAGGCGCTGGTCTGGTTGACCAGCCCGGACAGCGCCGAGGAGAGCAGGTTGACCTCGACGTGCTGCCCCTCCCCGGTGTCGCGCCGGTGGTTGAGCGCGGCGAGGACCCCGATGGTCGCGTGCAGGCCGGCCATGACGTCGAACAGCGCCACCCCCGCCCGGTACGGCTCGCCGTCGGGGTCGCCGGTCAGGCTCATCAACCCCGAGATCGCCTGCACGATCAGGTCGTAGCCGGGCAGCTTCTCGCCACCCGGGCCGCTGCCGAACCCGCTGATCGAGGCGTAGACGACCCCCGGGTTGCCGGCGGCCACGGATGCGTAGTCCAGGCCGAAGCGGGCCAGCCCGCCGGGCTTGAAGTTCTCGACGACGATGTCGGCGCGGCGGGCGAGCTCCTGGGCCAGCTGCCGGTCGCCGTCGTCCTTCAGGTCGAGGGCCACCGAGCGCTTGTTGCGGTTCACGCCGAGGTAGTACGTGGCGACGCCCTCGCGGACGGGCGGCTGCCAGGTGCGGGTGTCGTCGCCGGTCGGGCCCTCCACCTTTACGACCTCCGCGCCCAGGTCGGCCAGCAGCATCGTGGCGTAGGGACCGGCCAGGATGCGGGAGAAGTCGGCGACGAGCAGGCCGGCCAGCGGCCCCCGGGGAGCGCCACCATCGGGGCCACCGCCCGCTCCGGCGTTCCCGGGCGCGGTCTCGGGTGGGGTCATCGGGGCGCACGGTCCTCTCGTCGCAGGCGATCGGTGAGCGGACAGCTGTCCGTTCCCGAGTCTCGTGGGGCGCGGGGACGCCTGTCAACAGGAACGAGGCGCGTCCTCGGTGTCTGCGGATCGACCTCTTGACACGTGGTGCGCGCCACACCACTGTGACAGGTGCGACATGCTGACCGCTGTGCGGACGCATGTCCGACGACCGTGACGACGCTGTCCAGGAGGAGACGACGATGAGCCTTCCCGATGCCGGTGCGGCTGCCCCGCAGCCCGGTCGGCCGCTGGTGTTCCGGAGCGGCACCGTCCTGACCATGGACGACGCGTCGACGGTCCTGACCGACGGCGACGTGCTCGTCGTCGACGACCGGATCGCGGCGGTCGGTCCGCGGCTGGACGTGCCGGAGGGCACCCAGGAGATCGACGCCTCCGGCGGCATCGTGATGCCGGGGATGATCGACACCCACCGGCACATGTGGCAGACCGCGATGCGCGGCTACGGCGCCGACTGGACGCTGACCCAGTACTTCGTCTGGAACTACCTCGAGCACGGCCGCAAGTTCCGGCCGCAGGACATCGCCGCGGGCAACCGGCTCTCGGCGATCGAGTCGCTCGACGCGGGCGTCACCACGACCGTGGACTGGTCGCACAACCTGCACACCGTCGAGCACGCCGAGGCCGCGCTGGATGCGCTGCGCTCGGTGCCCGGCCGGTTCGTGCTCGCCTACGGCAACATCCAGGCCGGCCCGTGGGAGTGGTCGGCCGACCCGGCGGTCCGGGCGATCCTGGAGCGCCTGCGCGACGCCCGCGACGACATGATGGGCGTGCAGATGGCGTTCGACGTCACCGGCGACCCGGCGTTCCCCGAGAAGGCGGCGTTCGAGGTCGCCCGCGACCTCGGGCTCCCGGTGACCACGCACGCCGGCGTCTGGGGCGCCACGAACGACGACGGCATCAAGCTCATGCACGAGCACGGCTTCATGCAGCCCGACACGATCTACGTGCACGCCTCCACCCTGACCCGCGACAGCTACCAGCGCATCGCGGCCACCGGCGGCTCGATCTCGGTGTCCACGGAATCGGAGTGCAGCGCCGGGCAGGGGCACGCCCCCACCGAGCAGGTCCTGCAGTACGGCATCCCGATGTCGCTGTCGATGGACACCAGCGTCTGGTGGAGCGCCGACGTCTTCTCCGCGATGCGCGCGACGCTCAACGCCGACCGGATGGCCGAGCACATGGACGCGCACCTCAAGGGCGAGACCATCACCCACCTGCGGCTGCGCGCGCAGAAGGTGGTCGAGTGGGCCACCCGGGGCGGCGCACGGGCGCTCGGACGCGACGACCTCGGCAGCCTGGAGGCGGGCAAGAAGGCCGACGTGGTGCTGATCAAGAACGACGCGTCGCCGGTGATGTTCCCGATGCTCAACCCGTACGGCCACGTCGTCTTCCAGGCCCAGCGCGGCGACGTGCACACCGTCGTCGTCGACGGCCGGGTGGTGAAGTCCGAGGGCAGGCTGGTCGGCACCGATCTCGCACCGGTGCGCCGGGAGATCGAGGACACCGTCGGCTACCTGCGGTCCGAGCTCGGCGAGGAGGCCTGGGCGCAGGGCATGTTCCCCGACCTGCCCACGACCGAGGTGCTGGACAACCCGTACCAGTACACCGACTACAAGTCCGAGGCGACGCACGCCGGCGGCGAGGAGCGCGTGCTCGGCCGCTGAACCCGGTCGGACGGACGACGGGAGGAGGGGACATGGCCGGACGCGGGGCGGGGCCGGACTTCGTGGAGGCGCTGGCGCGCGGGCTCGACGTGCTCGCGTGCTTCGACGCCGACCACCCGAGCATGTCCCTGACCGAGGTGGCGACGGCCGCGGGCCTGGCCCGGCCGACCGCGCGCCGGCTGCTGCTCACCCTCGAGGAGCTCGGCTTCGTGCGGTCCACGGGCGGCACGTTCGCCCTGACGCCGAAGGTGCTCACCCTCGGCATGGCCTACGTGGGTGCGCTCGGCCTCTGGGACATCGCCCGGCCGC
Organism: Blastococcus jejuensis; assembly: GCF_039534705.1. NCBI lineage: Bacteria > Bacillati > Actinomycetota > Actinomycetes > Geodermatophilales > Geodermatophilaceae > Blastococcus > Blastococcus jejuensis. The sequence continues at coordinate 619,691 of NZ_BAAAVV010000002.1, read as the reverse complement.
ACCTCGAGGCCCTGGTCGCGCGCACCGGCGAGTCCTCGTCGATGGCCCAGCTCGACGGCTCGGACATCGTCTACGTCGCGCGGGTGTCGGTGCCCAAGATCATCGCCCTGCGGGTCGACATCGGCACGCGGTTCCCCGCCGCGCAGACCTCGCAGGGCAAGGTGCTGCTCGCCGCCCTCTCCCCCGACGAGCTCGCCGCCACCCTCGAGCTGCCCAGCCGCGCCGGGCTGCCCGCCTACATCGGCCGCTCCCGCGAGCAACTGCTCGCCGAGCTGACCGAGGTGCGCGCCCGCGGCTGGGCGCTGGCCGACGAGGAGCTCGCGCCCGGCGTCAGGTCGGTCGCCGTCCCGGTGCGCGACGGCACCGGCGCCGTGCGGGCGGCGATGAACGTCACCGTGCACGCGGCCGAGACCTCCACCGAGGTGCTCCTCGGCGAGCACCTCCCGCACCTGCTGCGCGCGGCCGGCGACATCAGCGCCGAGTGGGCGCTGTGGCAGTCCCGGCCGCACGTCGAGGTCACCCGCGACACCGGCGGCGCGCGCCCGGCCTGACCGGTGTGCGACCGTCGTCGGCATGGTCGCGGTGCTCTCCATCCAGTCCCACGTCGCCTACGGGCACGTCGGCAACTCCTCGGCGGTGTTCCCCCTCCAGCGGCTGGGCATCGAGGTCTGGCCGGTGCACACGGTGCAGTTCTCCAACCACACCGGCTACGGGGAATGGACCGGGCGGGTGTTCGACGGTCCGGCGATCGAGGAGATCGTGCAGGGCATCGCCGACCGCGGCGTCCTGGGCCGCTGCGACGCGGTGCTCTCCGGGTACCTGGGCTCGGCCGACATCGGCCACGCGGTCGTCGACACGGTCACCAGGGTGCGGGCGGCCAACCCCGAGGCGGTCTACTGCTGCGACCCGGTGATCGGCGACGTCGGGCGCGGGGTGTTCGTGCGCCCGGGCATCGAGGAGTTCATGCGCGACGTCGCCGTCCCGGCCGCGGACGTCGTGACGCCGAACCACTTCGAGCTCGACCTGCTGTCGGGGACGACGACCGGGTCGATCGCGTCGGTGACCGACGCGGTCGCCGCCGTGCACGACCTCGGCCCGCGGGTGGTGCTGACGACGTCGCTGGTCGCCGAGGACACGCCCGCGGACGCCGTGGACCTGCTGGCCTCGGAGGGCGGCCGGCACTACCGCGTGCGCACGCCGCGGCTCGACGTGTCGGTCAACGGGGCGGGCGACGCGATCGCCGCGCTCTTCCTCGCCCACTGGCTCGACACGCGGTCGGCCGGCGAGGCGCTGGGCCGGGCCGCCGCGTCGGTCTTCGGCCTGCTCGCCCGCACCGAGGCCGCCGGGTCGCGGGAGATCCTGCTGGTCGACGCGCAGGAGGAGTTCGTGTCGCCGAGCCGCTCGTTCGAGGTCGTCGAGGTCTGACGGACGCACTGCGGGCCCCGGTCGGCGACCGGGGCCTGCAGTGACCGAGGGATCAGGCGGCGACGCGCTCCCGCTGGACGCGCTCGGCACCGGACTGCCCCAGGTCGGCGAGCGGCACGTGCGCGGTCTCCCGCGCGGTGAGGGCGCAGACCCCGGCCACGCCGGCGGCCGCCGCGGTCAGGAAGGCCACCGGTAGCCAGCCGTTGGGCCCGTCACCGACGATGCCCGCGGCGATCGCCGGGGAGAACCCGCCGAGCGCGAAGCCGATCTGCGTGCCGATCGCCATGCCGGAGTAGCGCACCTTCGTGCTGAACATCTCGCCGTACAGCGACGGCCAGATGCCGTTGGCGGCGGAGTACACGACGCCCGAGAGCAGGATCCCGAACAGGAAGATCAGCGCGAAGTCGCCCCGGCCCACGGCCCAGAGGAACGGGAAGATCAGGACGGCGGAGCCGAGCGCACCGAAGGCGAACACCGGCCGGCGGCCGATCCGGTCGGACAGCCGCGCCCACAGCGGGATGGCGCCCAGCGCCACGATGTTGGCGGCGACGACGACCCACAGGTAGGTCGCCTTGTCCAGCCCCACGGTGTCGGTGGCGTAGGCCAGCGACCAGGTGGCCACGATCGTGCTCACGACGGACACCAGGGCGCAGAGGATCACGCGGAGGACGCTCTGCCAGTGGTCGCGGAACAGGACGGCGACGGGGAGCTTGGCCACCTCGTGCGCCTGTTCGACCTTCTCGAACTCCGGCGTCTCGGGCAGGGTGCGCCGCACCCAGTAGCCGACCGCGACCACGACCGCGGAGAGGAAGAACGGGATCCGCCAACCCCAGCTGTAGAGCTGCTCGTCCGGCAGTGCGGCGACCGGGATGAAGACGAACGTCGCGAGGATCAGGCCGGCCTGGGTGCCGCTCAGCGTGAAGCTGGTGAAGAAGCCGCGACGCCCGTCCGGGGCGTGCTCGAGGGTCAGCGAGTTCGCACCGCTCTGCTCCCCCGCGGCCGACAGTCCCTGCAGGACGCGGAGCACGACCAGCAGGACCGGCGCGGTCACGCCGATGGCGGCGTAGGACGGCAGGAGGCCGATCAGGAACGTCGAGACACCCATGAGCAGCAGGGTCATGACCAGCATCTTCTTGCGGCCCAGCCGGTCACCGAAGTGACCGATGATGACCGCGCCGATCGGACGGGCCACGTACGCGACGCCGAAGGTGGCCAGCGAGAGCAGGGTCGCGGTGGCCGGGTCGCTGTCGGCGAAGAACACCTGGGGGAAGACCAGGCCGGCTGCCGAGCCGTAGATGAAGAAGTCGTAGTACTCGAGCATGCTGCCGACGAAGCTGGCGAGAGCGGCCTTGCGCGGGACGCGCTCGGCGACGGGGCCACCGGGGGCGGTGGTGGTCATGGTGATCTCCTGGGAGTACCGGCGGCAGCGAAGGATTCGTGCCGGGTGGCGGCCGGGCTGCGCCCGGTGCGGTCAGCGGTGCGGTGCTGCGCGCGGCGTCCGGGGTGTCCGGCTGCCTGCTCTCCCGTCCCCGTGTGCTCAGGGCCGGTCATCCAGCGGCTTATGTACCAACTGGTTACGTACCAGATGGTGAGGTGATGGCCGTCACCTTGTCAAGCCGGCGCCCGGAATCCGGCGCGCCGCCGGGGAAAGGTGCTGGTGGGGCGGGCGGACGCCTCAGCGAGCGGTCAGCCAGGCCACGACGAGGTCGCCCAGCATCTGCCGCTGGTGCTCGCGGAGGCTCGGGTCGAGGAGGTCGCGGGCGAAGATGGCGCCGAACGTGTGGCGGTTCGCCGTCCGGAAGACGCAGTAGGCGCTGATCACCTGGTGCACGTCCAGCGCGTCGACGTCCTCGCGGAACACCCCCGCCGCCCAGCCGCGCGCCAGGATGGTGCCCAGCACGTCCAGCGCCGGGTTGGCCAGGCCGGAGAGGATGGTCGAGCGGGCGATGTGCTCGGCCCGGTGGATGTTCTCGATGCTGACCAGCCGGATGAAGTCCGGGTGCGACTCGTGGTGGTCGAACGTCAGCGCGGCGAGCTCGCGGATCGCCTCGACCGGATCGAGGTGCTCGACGTCGAGCTGCTGCTCCAGGCCGCGGATGAAGCTGTAGGCCTGCTCCAGGACGGCGACGTAGAGCTGCTCCTTGCCGCCGAAGTAGTAGTAGATCATCCGCTTGGTGGTGCTGGTCTTGTCGGCGATCAGGTTGATCCGCGCACCGGCGTAGCCCTGGTCGGCGAACTCGCGGGTGGCGACGGCGAGGATGTCGGCACGGGTCCGCTCGGCGTCCCGGATGCGCTCGACGGCCTCCGAAGGCTGGGCGGTCACGCAGTCAGCCTAGGGGCTGGCGCCTGAGTCGCGAATGTGGTCCCCTGGGCTAACTCACCAACTGGTACACAACGCGGAGGCCGCTCGTGAGCCACGGATCGCCCAGCTACCTCGCCGGCCTGATCGGCACCGGCATCGGCCCGTCGCTGACGCCGCCCCTCCACGAGCGCGAGGGCGACGAGCTCGGCCTCCGCTACGTCTACCGGCGCTTCGACCTCGACGAGCTCGGCCTCCCGGCCGAGTCCGTCGGCGACCTCCTGGCGGCGGCCCGGCTCGCCGGCTTCGACGGCGTGAACGTGACCCACCCCTGCAAGCAGCTGGTCCTCCCCCACCTCGACGAGCTCTCCCCCGACGCCGCCGCGCTCGGCGCGGTGAACACCGTCGTCTTCCGGGACGGCCGGACGATCGGCCACAACACCGACTGGTCCGGCTTCGCGCGGGCCTTCGACCGCGGGCTGCCCGACGCGGCGCTCGGCCGGGTCGTGCTGCTCGGTGCCGGTGGCGCGGGCGCGGCCGTCGCGCACGCCCTGCTGACCCTCGGCACCGGCCGGTTGACCGTGCTCGACGTGGACGCCGGCAGGGCTCGCGCGCTCGCTGCGTCCCTCGCCGACCGGTTCGGCGCCGACCGCGCCGCGGGCGGGGCCGTCGCCGGTGTCGCCGACGCGCTCGCCGGCGCCGACGGGCTGGTGCACGCGACGCCGACCGGCATGGCGGCGCACCCGGGACTCCCGCTGCCGGCGGACCTGCTGCGCCCGGACCTGTGGGTGGCCGACATCGTCTACCGGCCGCTGGAGACCGAGCTGGTGCGCACTTCCCGCGCGGCCGGCTGCCGGGTGCTCGACGGCGGCGGGATGGCGGTCTTCCAGGCCGTCGACGCCTTCCGGCTGATCACCGGCGTGGAGCCCGACGCGGAGCGGATGCTCGCGCACTTCAGCACGCTGATCGCGGCGCCGGACCCGGGTGTCCGGATCGCCCGGTGACCCGCCGGGCCATCGCCACGGTCTGCCTGTCGGGCACGCTCGAGGACAAGCTGGCCGCCGCGGCGGCCGCCGGCTTCGACGGCATCGAGGTGTTCGAGCCGGACCTGATCGGCTCGCCCTGGTCGCCCGCGGAGCTGGCTGCCCGCTGCGCCGACGCGGGGCTGACGATCGACCTCTACCAGCCGTTCCGCGACCTCGACTCGACCGATCCGGAGCGCTTCGCCCGCAACCTGCGGCGCGCGGAGCGGAAGTTCGACGTCATGACCGCGCTCGGCACCGACACGATGCTGGTCTGCTCGTCGGTCGCCCCCGACGCCGTCGCCGACCTGGACCGGCTGGCCGAGCAGCTCGCGGGCGCGGCGGACCGGGCCGCGCAGCGCGGCCTGCGCCTGGCCTACGAGGCCCTGGCATGGGGGGCCGAGGTCTCCACGTGGGACGCCGCCTGGGAGGCCGTGCGCCGGGCGGACCACCCGGCGCTGGGCCTCTGCCTGGACAGCTTCCACGTGCTCTCCCGCGGCGGGGACCCCGCCGGGTTCGGCGCCGTCCCCGCGGACAAGCTGTTCTTCCTCCAGCTGGCCGACGCGCCGCGCCTGGAGATGGACGTGCTGCAGTGGAGCCGGCACCACCGGCTCTTCCCCGGCCAGGGCGCGTTCGACCTGCCCGGCTTCCTCGGCGCCGTCCTCGCCGCGGGTTACACCGGCCCGCTGTCGCTCGAGGTGTTCAACGACGTCTTCCGCCAGTCCGACCCGCGCCGCGCCGCCGTCGACGCGATGCGCTCGCTGCTGTGGCTCGAGGAATCCCTGGCCCACCGCTCCCCCGGCGCTGCGCCCGGCGCGATCCCGCCGCCCCCCGCGCTCACCGGCCACTCGTTCGCCGAGCTGGCCGTCGACGGGGTGTCCGGCCCCCAGCTGGCCGGCGCCCTGACCGCCCTCGGCTTCACGCACACCGGCCAGCACCGCTCCAAGCCCGTGCAACTGTGGGAGCAGGGCCGGGCCCGGGTGCTGCTCAACGCCTCCGTCGTCCGCCCGGAGGGTCCCGGGCTCGCCGCCGTCGCGGCGCTGGGACTGGAGAGCACCGATCCCACCGCCTCCGCGCTGCGGGCCGAGGCCCTGCTGGCACCGGTGCTCCCGCGGACCCGCGGCGCGGCGGAGGCCGAGCTCTCGGCGGTGGCGGCCCCCGACGGCACCGAGGTGTTCTTCACCCGCACCGGCCCGGACGGCTGGCCGGCCGACTTCCTCGACACCGGGGCGCCCGCCTCCCCCGGTGCGGGCCTGACCGCCATCGACCACGTCGGCCTGACCCAGCCCTTCGACTCCTTCGACGAGGCCGGGCTGTTCTACCGCGCGGTGCTCGGCCTCGAACCCGAGGGCGTGGTCGAGGTGGCCGCCCCCTTCGGCCTGGTCCGGACGCGGGCGGTGGCCAACCCCGACCGCACGCTCCGGCTCGCGCTGACGGCGTCGCTGCTCCGGCGGGGCGGCTGGGCGCCGGGGGTGCCCGCACCGCAGCACGTCGCCTTCACCACCGGCGACGTCGTGGCGACCGCCCGCCGGCTGCGGGCCGCCGGCGCGCCGCTGCTGGCCGTGCCGGCCAACTACCACGACGACCTGGAGGCGCGGGTCGACCTCGACCCCGGCCTGGTCGCCGGGATGCGCGAGTGCGGCCTGCTCTACGACGAGGACGCCGGCGGGAGCTACCTGCACCTCTACACCGAGGTGCTCGGCTCGCGTGTGTTCTTCGAGGTCGTCCAGCGCATCGGCGGCTACGACGGCTACGGGTCGGTCAACGCCCCGGTCCGGATGGCCGCGCACCGGCGGCTGCGGCTGGCCACCGCCTGAGCGACGGTCACGATCGGACGGCGACACCCAGGACGTGCGGCGAGGCGGGCATCGGCAGCCGCGTGTCGGGGAAGGCGAACGTCTCGACGCGCTCCACGACGAAGCCGGCATCGGCGATCGCCGCCATGGTGTCCCGCGCGGTGTGGCAGCCCCCGCCGACGCGCGGCCACACCGTGGCGTCCAGCAGCCGCTGCACCCGGGCGAGACCCCGCCGCTCGGCGCGGACGTGCTCCCAGAAGTACAGCCGCCCACCGGGCCGCACGACCCGGCGCAGCTCGGCCAGGGCGGCCGCCTGGTCCGGGACGCTGCACAGCACCAGCGTGACGACGGCGGCGTCGAAGGAACCGTCGTCGGCGGGCAACCGGTCGGCGACGCCGTCGACGACGGTCACCGGCACGGCGGCGTCCCGCGCGGCCTCCGCCGCCAGAGCGCGCAGCCGCGGCTCGGGCTCCACCGCCACGACCTCGGTCACGCCGGCCGGGTAGTGGCCGAAGTTGCTGCCGGTGCCGGCGCCGACCTCGACCACGCGTCCGCTGATGCCGTGCAGGAGCCGCTGCCGGTGCTCACCGGCGCCCTGCCGCTCGATCGACGGCGCCATGCGCACCCACAACCGCGCGAAGAAGGGATGCTCGACCGCCGTTCCGGGCTTGGCCACGATCGATCAGTCGCGCTCGCGGACGACGTGCACCGCGGCCTCCTCGGCCGAGGCCCCCGCGCCGTCGATGCCGGCGTCGCGGGCGTACAGCTCGTCGTCGGTGTCGGAGCTCCCGCCGTCGTCGGCGTCGACCAGCCGGCCGGCCCGCACGTCGCCGACCTCCTCGTCGATGAGCTCGCCGTCGGTGTCGGAGGTGTCGCCGAGCCCGTCGCCCTCGTCGTCGACGCCCTCCGGCACCTCCCGGGCCAGCCGGCCGTCGAGGCTCTCCCCCGCCGACTCCTCGGCCTCCGTGGTGCCCCAGTCGTCGACCGCCCACGGCTTCTCCGGCGGCGACCACCCGGTGTCGAGGACGTCGCGGACCCCGTGCGTGTCCTCCAGGGTGTCCTCGGGCTCCAGCACCCCCGAGTCCTCCTCGGGGTCGGTGCCGTCGGTGCCGTAGATGCCCGGCTCCATGTCGTCTCCTCCGATGTCGCGTCGTCGGCCGTTCCGACGAGTCTGGCGGCTCGGGCGCCCCGGGGACAGGCCCACCGGAACGGACCCGGACCGCGGACGGCGATACTGGACCCGAGCAGTCGCGGACGATGGGAGCACGTGGGTGGAACGCAGACGCCGGAACCAGCCGCGGGACGCCGTCCTGCCCCCACGGACGCACGACGGGAAGGCCTGACATGGACAAGGTCGTCGCCAGCCCCCAGGACGCCGTTGCCGACATCGCCGACGGCGTCACCCTCTCGGTCGGCGGGTTCGGGCTCTGCGGTGTGCCGATCGCCCTGATCGACGCGCTCCTGGCCCAGGGCACCAAGGACCTGGTCACCATCTCCAACAACTGCGGGGTCGACGACCAGGCGCTGGGCGTGCTGCTCTACGCCGGCCGGATCCGCAAGACGATCAGCTCGTTCGTCGGCGGCAACAAGGAGCTCGCCCGGCTCTACCTCACCGGCGAGCTCGAGGTCGAGCTGACGCCGCAGGGCACGCTGGCCGAGCGGCTGCGCGCCGGCGGCACCGGCATCCCCGCCTTCTACACGCCCACCGGGGTCGGCACGATGGTCGCCGAAGGCGGCATCCCGGTGCGCTACGACGCCGAGGGCAACGTCGTGAAGACCAGCGAGCCCAAGGAGGTCCGGGTCTTCGACGGCGAGCAGTACGTGCTCGAGACGGCGCTGACCGCCGATTTCGGGCTCGTCCGCGCGGCCGTCGGCGACCGGCACGGCAACCTCGTCTTCCACGAGTCGGCCCGCAACTTCAACCCGCTCGCCGGCATGGCCGGGCGGATCACGATCGCCGAGGTCGAGGAGCTCGTCGAGCCCGGCGACATCAAGCCCGAGGACGTGCACCTGCCCGGGGTGTTCGTCGACCGCGTCGTCGTCGTCGGCCCCGAGGGCAAGAAGATCGAGAAGCGCACCACCCGCCCACGCCCCGAGGGAGCGTCCGCCTGATGGCCCTGTCCCGCGAGCAGCTCGCCGCCCGCGTCGCCCTCGAGCTGGAGGACGGCCACTACGTCAACCTCGGGATCGGCATGCCGACCCTCGTCCCGAACTACGTGCCCGACGACATCCACGTCGTCCTGCACTCGGAGAACGGGATCCTCGGCGTCGGGCCCTACCCGTTCGACGGCGAGGAGGACCCGGACCTCATCAACGCCGGCAAGGAGACCGTCACGATCCTGCCCGGGTCGAGCTTCTTCGACTCGTCGCTCTCCTTCGGGATGATCCGCGGCAAGCACCTCGACGTCGCCGTCCTCGGGGCGATGCAGGTCAACGTCCGCGGCGACCTGGCCAACTGGCTGATCCCCGGGAAGATGGTCAACGGCATGGGCGGCGCGATGGACCTCGTCCATGGCGCCCGCCGGGTGATCATCATGATGGAGCACGTCGCCCGTGACGGGTCGGCCAAGATCGTCGAGGAGTGCACCCTGCCGCTGACCGGCAAGGCGTGCGTCGACCGGATCATCACCGACCTCGCCGTCATCGACGTCACCGACGACGGGCTGGTCCTGCGCGAGGTCGCCCCCGGCGTCACCGCCGACGACGTCCTCGCCGCCACCGGCGCACCCCTCGCCGTCATCGACGACGTGCCGACGATGCGGCTGCCCGCCACCGTCTGAGCACGACGTCCCTCAGGCGGACATTCCGACGTCGGAATGTCCGCCTGAGGGTCAGCGATCGCCCGGCGACGGCCTCAGAACGGGTACGCCGGCAGGTCCCCGCGCACCGTGACCCACTGGGTCTCGGTGAACGCCTCGATGTTGGCCTGGGGCCCGCCGTGCCGGGAGCCGGTGCCCGACGCGCCGACGCCGCCGAACGGGGCCACGGCCTCGTCGTTGACCGTCTGGTCGTTGATGTGCACCAGGCCCGACGGGATGCGCTCGGCGAGCTCGAGGCCCGCGTAGACGTCCTTGGTGAGGATGCCCAGGGACAGGCCGTACTCGGTGCCCGCGGCGAGCTTCACGACCTCGTCGATCGAGGAGAACGGCGTCACCGGTGCGACCGGGCCGAAGATCTCCTCCTGGTAGGCCGGGGCGTCGACCGGCACGTTGCCGAGCACGGTCGGCCGGTAGAACAGCCCCTCGAAGGTGCCGCCGGTGCGCACCTGCGCGCCGCCGTCGACGCTGGCGGTGACCAGGCCGTGCACGCGGTCGCGCTGGCCGGCGTCGATCAGCGGGCCGAGCGCGACGTGGTCGCGGAACGGGTCGCCGACCGGCAGCTTCTCCACCTTCTCGGTGAGGATCTGCGTGTACTCCTCGGCGATCGACTCGTGCACCAGGTGCCGGGAGGTCGCCATGCAGATCTGCCCCGAGTGGGCGAAGGTGCCCCACGCGCCGACCGAGGCGGCCGCCCGCACGTCGACGTCGGGCATCACGATCAGCGCCGAGTTGCCGCCGAGCTCCAGGTGGGCCCGCTTGAGGTGCTGACCGGCCAGCGAGCCGACCGCGCGGCCGGCGCGGGTGGAGCCGGTGAACGCGATGATCCGGACGGCGGGCTCCACCACGAGCGCCTCGCCGACATCGGCGCCGCCGGGCAGCACCTGCAGCACGCCGGCCGGCAGCCCCGCCTCCTCGAAGACGCGGGCGAACATGGCGCCGCCGCTGATGGCGGTGCGCGGGTCGGGCTTGAGGATCACCGCGTTGCCCAGGGCCAGCGCCGGGGCGACCGCGCGGATCGCGAGGATCGTCGGCACGTTGAACGGCGCGATGACGCCGACGACGCCGGCCGGCACGCGGCGGGCGAAGCTCAGGCGCGGCGATCCGCTGCGCAGCAGCTCGCCGTAGGGGTGGCTCGGCAGCGCGGAGGCCTCGTAGCACTCCTGGGCGCTCGTGTGCACCTGGAAGTCGCCGAAGGGCTGGATCGCCCCGGACTCGCGGGCCAGCCAGCCCTTGATCTCGTCGGCGTGCGCGGAGAGGACGTCACCGGCCTTGCGCAGGACCGCCGCCCGCTCCTCGAACGGCAGCGCCGCCCAGCCCCGCTGCGCCTCGACCGCGCGGGCCGCGGCGGTGCTGACGTCGGCGGGGGTCGCCTTGCCGACGGCGCCGATCGTCTCGCCGGTGGCGGGCTCGACGGCGTCGTAGCTGCCGCCGCTGCCGTCGGTCCAGGCTCCGGTCCAGACCTTGCCCTGCCAGGCGCCGTTGTCGAGCAATGCCATGTTCACTCCTCGTGTTCACTTCGTCGTCTGCGACCGCGTCGGTGCGGTCGTCAGGTGGGGCTGGACGTGCGCGCCGGTTCCCCGCCGTGGCCGGGCGGGAGCGGGGCACCGTACGTAGCTGTTCCGCCGCCGGACAAGGCCTCTTTCCGTTGGGCGGAAGCCGGGTCGGCCGACACGTCGAGGGTGCGCGAGATGCCGCGGGCGGCCGCCCGCACGCCCGGGGTGAGGGTGCGGACGGCGGCGGGCGAACTCCCCCGGACGACGATCGACAGCGCCGCCACGACGGCCCCGCGCACCTCGATGGGCGCGGCGACCGACACCGCGTCGGTCGTGACCTGCCGGTCGCTGATCGCCACCCCGCTCCGGCGCACCTCGGCCAGGACGCGCCGCAGCTGCCGCGGCTCGGTGATCGTGTGCGGCGTGTACCGCTGCAGGGGGCCGGCCAGCACCCGCTCCTGCACCTCCACCGGGGCGTGCGCCAGCAGCACGAGGCCGACACCGGTCGGGGCGAGGGCGAACCGGCCACCCACCTGGGTGTAGACCGAGACCGCGTCGCGCCCGGCGAAGCGCTCGACGAACACCACCTCGGTGTCGTCGCGCACCGCCAGCTGCACGTTCTCGTGGGTCACCTCGTAGAGGTCCTCCATGAACGGCAGCGCCGCCTCGCGCAGTCCCAGCCCGCGGGGCGCCAGCGCGCCGAGCTCCCAGATGCGCAGGCCGATCCGGTACCGGCCGTCGTCGTCCCGTTCCAGGGCGCCCCAGCCGCACAGCTCGGCCACCAGCCGGTGCGCCGTCGACAACGGCACGTCCACGGCGCGGGCGATGTCGGAGAGCGTCAGCGCCGGGCGCTCGCGGGTGAACGCGCCGAGGACGGCCAGGACCTTGCCCGCGGCGGTGCGCTGCTCCCGACCCGGCCGGCCGCTCAGAGCTCGAGCACCAGCTTCGGGCACGCCGCCCGGGACACGCAGATGAACATCGTGTCGTTGGCCGCCTGCTCCGCGGGGGTCAGCAGCGAGTCCCGGTGGTCGACCTCGCCCGACAGGACCGTCGTCTCGCACGTTCCGCACGTCCCTTCCGTGCACGAGGACAGCACGCTGATGCCCGCCTCCTCGACGACCTGGAGGACAGACTTCTCCGGTGGCACCGTGAGCGACAGGCCGCTGACCGCGAGCTCCACCTCGAAGGCACCGGTCAGCACGGGTTCCCCGACGTCCTTGGGGGCGAAGCGCTCCACGTGCAGTGTCCCGGCCGGCCACGCAGCGCAGCGCTGCTCGACGGCGAGCAGCAGCGGCTCGGGTCCGCAGCAGTACACCAGCGTGTCCGGCTGCGGGGTGCCGATCAGCCGGTCGAGGTCGATCAGGCCCACCTCGTCCTGCGGGTGGAGCGTGACCCGCGACCCGGTCGCCTCCTCCAGCGCCTCCAGGAACGCCATCGACCGCAGGCTCCGGCCGCCGTAGTGCAGCTCCCAGTCGGCGCCCGCGGCCTGCGCCGCGTCGATCATCGGCAGGATCGGCGTGATCCCGATGCCGCCGGCGATGAACACGTAGCGCTTCGAGGGCTCGAGCGCGAAGTGGTTGCGCGGCCCGCGGACGGCGATCTCGTCGCCCTCGCCGAGACCCTCGTGCACGTGCGCCGACCCGCCCCGGCTCTCGGGCTCGCGGAGGACCGCGATCCGCCAGACGGAGCGGTCGGCCGGGTCGCCGCACAGGGAGTACTGCCGGGTCAGCCCGCCGGGCAGGTGCAGGTCGACGTGCGCCCCGGCCGACCACTCCGGCAGGTCGGCGGCGGACGGGTCGCGGAGGTCGAGGACGACGACGCCCTCGGCACCCGTCGTCCGGCGGGCGACCCGCAGCCGCAGGTCCACTTCGTCGGTGGTGCTGTGCACGGAGACTGCCTCCTTCCAGCTTTCGGTACAGAAAGCTGAGCGGGGGTGTTCGGCTTTCTGTACCGAAAGCTTCAGACGAGTACGGGGACCCGGGCGCGGATCGTCGCGGGGTCGGTGACGACGTGGGCGGGCGGCGGCGGCAGGTCGGCCGGCGGTTGCGCGGCCGCGCCTCCCGACGGGTGGTCCGGGTGCGCGAGCAGCCACTCCCACATCTCGACCGGGTCCTCCACCTCGGTCTCGGCGCCGCAGTGGCAGCGGCCTCGGAGCCGGTCGGATCCCGGCAGCCAGTTCACCCGCATCACCCGCTCGCCGGGGAGCATGTCGTTCATCGGGCGGCCGGCACCGCGGTCGCGTCCGCCGACTCGGCCAGCTTCGCGATCAGCCGACGCGCGGCGAGCCCGCCGGTGTCGATGTTGATCGAGAGCTCCTGGTACCCGTCGGCCTCCCCCGCGATGACCTGCTCGAGCACGTTCAGCGCGACGACGTCCTGCAGGACGACGGTGCGGTTGTTCTCGCGCAGGAAGTCGGACACCTCCTCGTCGTCGAGGGCGAAGTCCCGCGCGACCGCCCAGAAGTCGTGCGTGGAGTTCTCGGTCTCGGGGGTGATGGCGTAGACGACCTCGACGTGGAAGGCGTCGGGGTCGCTGCCGTCGTCGTTCGGGAGGACGCCGACCGGCGCGATCCGGCTGTGCAGCTTGTACAGGCACGGCGGGGTGAACTCGATGTCCTGCCAGCGCGTGATGCGGCCCTCGATGCCGGTGCTCTTCGAGTAGAACGGCGGGCACGCGGCGTCGGCCATGTGCCGGCTGACGTAGACGATGCCCGCCTCGTCGTCGACCTCGGTGGTGATCGGGGTCTCGGCCACCTCCGGGGTGCCGATGTAGCCGCCGTGCAGGTAGGTCTCGTGCGAGAGGTCCATCAGGTTGTCGACCAGCAGGCTGGCGCGCGCGGCCAGCGGCTCCATCCCCGAGACGGTGGTCCAGCCCTCCTGGTCGAGCCAGGGTGCGCGCGGGATGCGGGTCGACGCGGCCCGGTCGGGGTCACCGATGAACACCCACACGAAGCTGTCCTGCTCGACCACGGGGTAGCTCTTGAGCCGGGCCGTGCGCGGGATGCGGGTCTGCCCGGGGACGGCGACGCAGACGCCGTCCGAGCCGTAGGTGAAGCCGTGGTAGCCGCAGACGACGGTGTCGCCGACCAGGTGGCTGGGCTTCTCCGACAGCGGGAAGCGGCGGTGCACGCAGCGGTCGCTCATCGCGGTGACCTCGCCGGACTCGGTGCGCCAGAAGAGGATCGACTCCCCGCAGATCGTGCGGCTGAACAGCTCGCGCCCGACCTCGCTCCCGTAGGCGGCGACGTACCACTGGTTGCGGACGATCGACGTCATCTGCCCCTGCCTTCCCCGGTCCGGACTGTCCTCCCGAGGGTGACCGCCGTCACGGGGAGTCGACACCGGACTTCCGCCCCACGGAAGGATTCCGTCCCACCGCAGCGGGGCGGCCGGCCACCACGCCCGCCGCGCCGAGGGCAGCGCAGACCCCCAGCAGCACGATCAACGGCACCGTCCAGCCGCCGGTGGCCGCGTAGAGCGCGCCGACGACCAGGGGCGAGACCGCGCCCACCGAGTACCCGACGAGCTGGGACATGCTCGACATCCGGGGGACGACGGAGTCGTCGGCCGAGCGCAGCACGACGAGGGCGAACGCGAGGGAGATGCCCGCGCCCTGCACCAGACCGCCCACGACCGCCCAGACCAGCCAGGCCTCCGGCCACAGCAGCAGCCCGGCGGGGACGACGGCCCACGCCAGCGCCACCACCACGGCGAGACCTCTCTGCCCGCGCCACCGCCCCAGCAGCGGCGCGACGAGCAGCGCGCCGGGGATGCCGAGGACCTGGAAGACCGTCGCGGCGGCCGCGGCCGCCCCGAGATCGAGGCCGAGCTCGTCGCCGAGCAGGCTGGGCAGCCAGGCGGTGACCGCGTAGTAGAGCACCGACTGCATGGCGAGCACGGCGCTCACCGCCCACGCCACCGGCTCCCGCCACACCCGCACGGCCGGGCCGCTCGGGACGTCCCGCGGCTGCTCGACCGGCACCGCACGCGGCCGCACCGCGAGCACCCACACCACCCCGGCGCCCGCGGCGAGCACCGCCCACACCGACAGCCCCCACCGCCAGCCCCACGCGGCGGCCACCGGGGCGGTCAGCGCGACGGTCAGGGCCGCACCCCCGGCCAGGGCCCCGGTGTACATGCCGGTGACCGTCCCCGCCCGTGCCGGGAACTCCCGCTTCACCACCGCGGGCAGCAGCACGTTGCCGACCGTCATGCCGGCCCCGACGACGAACGTGCCGACCAGCAGCACCGCGCTGCCGTCCACCGCGCGCAGCGCCGTCCCGACGGCGACCGTGACGAGCCCGGCGAGGACCGCCGTCCCCGACCCCAGCCGCCGGCCGAGCCAGGCGGCGGCCGGAGCCAGGCCCGCGAAGCAGAGCACCGGCAGGGTGGTCAGCAGGCCCGCCGACGTGGGCGAGAGGTCCAGTTCGGCGCGGATCTGCGGCAGCACCGGGGCGACCGCGGCGATGGCACCGCGCAGGTTCAGCCCGGCCAGCAGGACCGCGACGAGGACCAGCCGGTCCGATCGTCCTGGCGTGGTGGTCACCGAGTCGTGCTCACTCCTCCGGCAGCAGGCCCTCCAGGTCGGCCTCTTCCTCGAGCAGGCCGTCCTCGACCATCAGCTCGCCCAGCCGCTCGAGCTGCTCGCGCCGGAGGTCGGTGCCGAACTCTTCCAGGGTCAGTCCCTCGACCGCCTCGGCGGGCAGCTGCGGGAGCACCTGGGCGACCTGGGCCTTCACCGCGTCGGGGTTCTCCTCGGCGAACGCGAGGGTCTCCTCCAGCGCCGCGGTGAAGTCCTCGACCAGCTCCGGGTCGGACTCGACCAGCGTGCCGGAGGTGAAGAACAGCTGCGTCGGGTGGCCCTCGACGGACTCCTTGCTCGAGTAGCTGACCACCTGGTTGCCGGCGGAGACCAGCGTCGAGAGGAACGGCTCGGGCACCCAGACGGCGTCGACGTTGCCGGCGTCCAGCGCCGCGGGCATGTCGGGGAAGGGCAGCTCGACGAACTCGACGGCGTCGGGGTCGCCGCCGTCCTGCCGGACGGCCTCGCGGATGGTCAGGCCGCCCATGCCGTTGAGGGTGTTGACGGCGACCCGCTTCCCCTCCAGGTCGGCAGCCGACGCGATGCCCGAGTCGCCGGCCGCGAACACGCCGTTGATGTCGGTGTCGCCCTCGGACAGGGCCGACGTCCAGTGCCCGATCACGCGGACGTCGAGGTCCTCGCCGCGTGCCTGCAGCAGCGAGACGGGGTTGCTGGTGGCGAAGTCGATCTGGCCGGACATGACCGCCGGCAGGAGCGCCGCCCCACCCTGACCGGTCTCGACCGAGATCTCGATGTCGCGGTCGGCGAAGAAGCCCTCCTCGATGCCCGCGTACAGCGCCGCGGTGGGGAGGATCGGCAGCATGCCGACGGTCACCTCGCGCACCTCGCCGTCGCTTCCCGAGCCGCTCGACCCGCCGTCGTCACCCCCTCCGCCGCAGGCGGCGAGGGCGAGCACGGAGGCGGCGAGGGCAGGGATCCAGGAGCGACGCATCACTTTCTCCAGTCCGACACATCGATGATGAAGTCAACGATTGACGTTCAGCATGATGCACGTCACAGACGCGAGCCGCCAGCCCTTCCACGGCACGGAAGGGCGCGGGCCGTCAGAGGGTGCCGGTGGAACCGGTGACCAGGCGGGTCAGCAGGTCGCGCAGGATCAGCCGCTCGGTGCCCGAGAACCCGGCCAGCTGCGCGGTGACGGCGGCGTCGACCCGGCGGACGGCCTCGTCGCGCAACGCACGGCCCGCGGCGGTGCCGACGACGAGCTTCGTCCGCCGGTCGGACTCCGAGGGCTGGCGCTCCACCAGGCCGGACTGGGCCAGCTCGTCGACGAGGGAGACCACCTGACTGGGGTCCAGGCCGAGCGCGCCGGCCAGGTCGCGCTGGGAGACCCCGCCGGGTGCCGCGCACGCCATCAGCAGGACGGAGTAGGGCCGCACGCGCAGGCCGGTCGGCGCCAGCGCCACGTTGCAGGCGCGGACGAACAGGCCGCTCGCGCGCGTCAGCAGGAAGCCGACGTCGTCGGTCAGCACGCCGGTCGCGGCGGTGGGCTCCATCGGACCTCCATCGTTGACACTGTCCACGATACCGGCCTAGCGTCGGGGCACCGCCACCCGCGAACGAGGGAGTTCCGTGGACCTGTCAGGCAAGGTAGCCATCGTCACCGGCAGCGGCCGCGGGCTCGGCCTCGCGTACGCCCAGGAACTGGCTCGGGCCGGTGCCGCCGTGGTCGTCAACGACGTCGACAGCGACGTCGCGCAGGCCGCCGTCGCGAGCATCACCGAGGCCGGCGGCACCGCCGTCGCCGAGGTCGTGCCCGTGGGCTCCAGCGAGGCCGCGCAGGCGCTCGTCGACCGCGCGGTCGAGGAGTTCGGCCGGCTCGACATCCTGGTCAACAACGCCGGCATCCTGCGCGACACGACGCTCTGGAAGATGAGCGACGACGACTTCGACGCCGTGATCACCACCCACCTGCGGGGCACGTTCACCTGCACCCGGGCCGCGGCGGTGCGCATGCGCGAGCAGGGCGAGGGCGGCCGGATCATCTGCGTCGGCTCCCCCACCGGTCAGGTCGGCAACTTCGGGCAGACCAACTACGCCGCCGCCAAGGCCGGCATCGTCGGCATGGTCCGCACCTGGGCGATGGAGCTCGCCCGCGCCGGGATCACGGTCAACGCGATCGTGCCGGTCGCCGCGACGTCGATGACCGAGACCGTGCCCTTCCTCAAGCCCTACATCGACGCGTTGCAGGCCGGCGAGCCGCTGCCGCCGTTCGCGCGCCAGCAGCTCGGCTTCGGCACCCCGCAGGACGCGGCCGGGCTGGTCGCCTTCCTCGCGTCGGACGCCGCGGCCGGCATCAGCGGTCAGGCCGTGGGCATCGGCGGGGACCGGCTCGCCCTCTGGAGCCACCCGGCCGAGGTCGTCGTCGAGTTCGCCGACGGCACTGGCTGGTCGGCCGACGCGATTGCGCAGATCTGGCCGGACCGCTTCGCTGGCTCGCAGCAGACCGTCGGCCAGCAGCTCCCGGAGGCACCCCAGTGAATCTCGACGACCTGGTCGCCATCGACGTGCACGTGCACGTCGAGCAGGACCTGCACGGGCACATGTCGATGGACGACGAGCTGCTGACCGCGGCGTCGAAGTACTTCAAGGGCGACCCGTACCACCCGACCGTGCCGCAGATCGCCGACGACTACCGGGCGCAGAACATGGCCGCGGTGATCTTCACGGTCGACTCGGAGATCGCCACCGGGCACCCGACGCTGTCCAACGAGGAGATCGCCCAGGCCGCCGCCGAGCACCCCGACGTGCTCATCCCGTTCGGGTCGATCGACCCCGCGCGCGGCGCGGCCGGCATCCGGGCCGCCCGCCGGCTGGTCGAGGAGCACGGCGTGCGCGGGTTCAAGTTCCACCCGTCGATCCAGGCGTTCGAGCCCAACGACCAGCAGCACTACCCGCTGTGGGCGGAGCTGGAGAGCCTCGGCGTGCCGGCGCTGTTCCACACCGGGCAGACCGGCATCGGCTCGGGCCTGCCGGGTGGCCGCGGCATCAAGCTGCGCTACTCCGACCCGATGCTGCTCGACGACGTCGCCGCCGACTTCCCCGGCCTCACCGTGATCATGGCCCACCCCTCGGTGCCGTGGCAGGACGCGGCGATCTCGGTCGCGACCCACAAGGCCAACGTCTACATCGACCTGTCGGGCTGGTCGCCGAAGTACTTCCCGCCGCAGCTGGTCCGCGCCGCCAACACCATGCTCAAGCACAAGGTGCTGTTCGGCTCCGACTACCCGCTGCTGCGCCCCGACCGCTGGATCCGCGACTTCGAGGGGCTGGAGATCAAGGACGAGGTCCGCCCGCTGATCATGAAGGAGAACGCGATCCGCGCACTCGGCCTGCGCAATGCGTAACGCCGGCCTCGGCTCCTGGCCCGAGCGCCGGCTGCGCATCTCCCCCGGCCGCGACGCGATCTGGTTCGAGGGGACGACGACCTCGCACGCCCAGTTCGCGCTCCGGGTCCGGCGCGCCGCCGCGGCGCTGGCCGGCCTCGGCGTCGCCGCCGGGGACCGGGTGGCGTGGACCGGGGGCAACCACCCCTCGGCGCTGGAGACGCTCTACGCCTGCGGCCAGCTCGGCGCGATCTGGGTGCCGGTCAACGCACGGCTCGCCGTGCCGGAGGCCGAGTACGTGCTGGCGCACTCGGGCGCGTCGGTCGTCGTCCACGGGCGCGAGCACGGCCCGCTGGCCGACGCGCTGCGCCACGTCGTCGCCACCTGGATCGCGGCCGAGCCCCCGGCCGACGGCGGCGCGGACTCCCTGCCCTACGAGGACCTGCTGGCCGCGGCCGACCCGGAGCAGCGGGACGAGCCGGTCGCGCTCGACGACCCGTGCCTGATCATGTACACCTCCGGCACGACCGGGCGCCCCAAGGGCGCGGTCCTCACCCACGGGAACATGACCTGGAACGCGGTCAACCAGTTCATGGGCATGGACTTCACGCCGAGCGAGCGGACGCTGGCCCTGGCGCCGCTGTTCCACATCGGCGGCCTCAACGGCACCGTCAACCCGGCGCTGCTGCGCGGCGGCTGCGCGGTGATCGTGCGCCGGTTCGACCCGGCGGAGACCCTCGCCGTCATCGAGGAGCAGCGGGTCACGTCGTTCTTCGCCGTCCCCACGATGCTCGACGCGATGTCGCGGGAGCCCGGCTTCCGCACCCGCGACCTGTCGGCGCTGCGCACCATCGGCGCGGCAGGCGCGCCGCTCCCCCTGCCGACGCTGCGCACCTGGCTCGACCGGGGCGTCACGATGCAGCAGTCCTACGGGATGACCGAGGCCGCGCCCGGCTGCACCGTGCTCGACTCGGCCGACGCCGAGCGAAAGGTGGGGTCGGCCGGCAAGCCGGTGTTCTTCACCGACGTGCGGGTGGTGCGCCCCGACGGCAGCGCGGCCGACGTCGACGAGATCGGCGAGATCGTCGTCCAGGGGCCGAACGTGATGGCCGGCTACTGGAACGAGCCGGAGCGCACCGCCGAGGTCCTCTCCGACGGGTGGTACCGCACCGGGGACGCCGGGTCGCTCGACGACGAGGGCTACCTCTACATCCGCGACCGGTACAAGGACATGATCATCTCGGGCGGGGAGAACATCTACCCCGCCGAGGTCGAGTCGGCGCTGCTCGAGCTCCCCGAGGTGGTCGAGGTCGCCGTGATCGGCGTGCCCGACCCGCGGTGGGGCGAGGTCGGGCTGGCCGTCGTCGTCCCCGCCCCCGGCACCGCCCCCGACCCCGAGGCCCTGCGCACGGAGCTGCGGGCCCGCCTGGCAGCCTTCAAGGTGCCCAAGTACGTGGAGTTCGTCGACGATCTGCCCAAGACCGCGACCGGCAAGGTCCGCAAGCCCGACCTCCGGTCCCAGTACGCCCACACCGAGGAGAAGCCCGCATGACCACGACCACCACCCTCGCCGAGCTGCCCTCGCTCAAGGGCCAGGAGCTCGGCACCAGCGACTGGATCGAGGTCACCCAGGAGCGCGTGAACCTCTTCGCCGACGCGACGGGCGACCACCAGTGGATCCACATCGACGTCGAGCGCGCCAAGGCCGAGAGCCCCTTCGGCGGGCCGATCGCGCACGGCTACCTGACCCTCTCGTTGTTGGTGCCGCTGGTGTCCCAGACCTACACGATCAGCGACGCGAAGATGGGCGTGAACTACGGCCTGAACAAGGTGCGCTTCCCCGCCCCGGTGCCCGTCGGGTCGAAGGTCCGGGCCCGCGTGACTCTCAAGGACGTGGAGGAGGTCGCCGGCGGGCTGCAGAACACCTTCGCCGTCACCATCGAGCGCGAGGGCGGCGACAAGCCGGTCTGCATCGCCGAGTGGGTCACCCGCGTCTACGGCTGATCGGCGTTCCGTGCGCGATCCCGCCGGGCCGGCGCTGGCTGCGTGGCTGGACGACCTGCACGCCTGGGACGCGGCGCGCGGCGGGGACGGCCCGGCGACCATCGCCTACGGCGACCACCCCGAGCAGGTGGCCGACCTCTGGTTGCCCGACGGCGTCGCCGCCCCTCCGGTCGTCGTCAGCCTGCACGGCGGGTACTTCGCGGCCGCGTTCGGCCGGGACCTGCACGACCCGATGGCGCGGGAGCTCGCGCGGCGCGGGTTCGCCGTCTGGAACGTCGAGTACCGGCGCACCGGCACCGGGGGGCTCCGCGAGACGACCGGTGACGTCTGGGCCGCGGTCGACGCGCTGCCGGAGGTCGGTGCCGGTCCGGTGGCGGTGGTCGGGCACTCGGCCGGCGGGTTCCTGGCCGAGTGGCTCGCCTCCCACCCCCGGGTCGGGCTCGTGGTGCCTCTGGCCGGCGCGCTCGACCTCGCGGCCGTCGTCCGGGCCGGGTGGGACTCCGGGGCCGTCAGCGCGTGGCTGGGAGCGGGCCCGGACGACGACCCGGCGCTGTACGCGGCGGCCGACCTGCGCCGCCGGCTGCCGGGTTCGGCCGACCGGGTGCTCGTCCACGGCACGGCCGACACGAGGGTCGGCGTCGAGCTGTCCCGGGCCTACGCCGCGCTGACCGGGGCCGAGCTCGTGGAGCTCCCGGACGAGGGGCACTTCGGCTTCCTCGATCCGCGGGAGCCCGCCTTCGAGACGGTGGTCGCCGTCCTCGACCGGTGGCGTGGATCAGGACCCGGCTGAGCGGAGTTCCTCGAGGATCGGCGCGGCGACCTTGAACGCGTGGTTGGCGGCCGGGACGCCGGCGTAGATCGCCGCGTGCTGGATGACCTCGGCGATCTCCTCGTCGGTGAGGCCGTTGTTCTTCGCCGCGCGCACGTGCAGGGCGAATTCGTCCCAGTGCCGCAGCGCGATGGTGATCGCCAGCGTCAGCAGGCTGCGGTCGCGGCGGGCCAGGCCCGGCCGCTGCCACAGGTCGCCCCAGGCGGTGCGGGTGATGAAGTCCTGGAAGTCGGCGGTGAACGGCGTCGTGTTCGCCACCGCGCGGTCGACCCACGCATCGCCGAGCACCTGCCGGCGGGTGGCCATGCCGGCGTCGCGGCGCTGGTCGTCGGTGTTCGGCG
Source organism: Blastococcus jejuensis (assembly GCF_039534705.1). Lineage (NCBI taxonomy): Bacteria > Bacillati > Actinomycetota > Actinomycetes > Geodermatophilales > Geodermatophilaceae > Blastococcus > Blastococcus jejuensis. The sequence goes on along the minus strand of NZ_BAAAVV010000002.1, from coordinate 597,735 downwards.
CGCTCATCGGGAGGCTCCCTCGAGGTGGGCGAGCAGGGCGGCGGTGACCTCGGCCGGCTGCTCCAGGTTGGCCAGGTGGGCGCCGGGGCTGACCGTCAGGAGCTGTGCCCCCGCGATGCCGTCGGCGATCGCCCGCTGGTGGTCGGGCGGCAGCGCGAGGTCGTCAGCGCCGGAGATCACCAGCGTGGGGGCGGTGATCGTTCCCAGGTCCGCGCGCAGGTCCATGCGCGCGACCACCTCGCAGCAGGCGGCGTAGCCCTCGTCGTCCGCCCCGGCGATCATCGCCTCCAGCCGGGCGACCAGGTCGGGGTGCTCGGCGGCGTACGGCGGGGTGAGCCAGCGGCCGACCACGGCCGGCGCGAGCGGCGCCGTCCCTCCGCTGCGGACGGTGGCCGCGCGGTCGAGGAAGGGCTGCGGGTCGGTCTTCGCCGACGTGCACAGCAGCGCCAGCCGGTCGAGGCGGTGCGGCTCGCGGGCGGCCAGCCGCATCCCGGTCATGCCGCCCAGCGACAGCCCCACGACGTGCGCGCGCTCGGCGCCGACCTCGTCCAGCAGCGCCACCACATCGTCGACCAGGTCGTCGAGCGCGTAGGGACCGGCCGGCGCCGGCGACTGCCCGTGCCCGCGGGTGTCGTAGGTGACGACCCGGAAGCGCTCGGCCAGGGCCGGCACCTGCGGGTCCCACATCGCCCGGGTGGCGCCGAGGGAGTTGGAGAGGACGACGACGGGGGCGTCGTCGGCCCCCGCCACGCTGTACGAGACGGCTGTCGCGGTCACTCGGTCCCCTCGGTCAGTCGGCGGTGCTCGGCGAGGACGGCGTCGACCTGGGCACCGGCCTCGCCGACGTCGGGTGCGGCGGCCTCGAGCAGCGCCTCGACGTCGACCCCCGGGATGCCGGCCACGACGTCGGGCAGCGGCCGGCCGCTGGTGCCGGCCCGGTGGACGGCGTCGGCCGCGGCGTCGTGCGCGGCGCCGCGGCCCATCGTCGGCTCGAGCGCCTCCGCGAGCGCCGCGGCCAGCGCGCCCTCGACGGAGGCAGCCACGGTGGCGGCCATCCGTCGGGTGTCGGGCCGCAGCCCGCCGAGGCCGTCGGCCAGCCAGGCGGCCGCCGAGCCCACCGTCGTGAGCAGGTCGGTGAGCGTCGGCCACTCGCTGTGCCAGGCGCCGGCCGCGCGCTCGTGCTCCTGCTCCATCGCGGCGAGGAGGGTGGCGACCAGACCGGGCGCCCGGCGCGCGCACGCCCGGGCGGAGATCGCGGCGACCGGGTTGCGCTTGTGCGGCATGGCCGAGGACCCGCCGCGGTGGTCGCCGCTCTCGGAGACCTCGGCGATCTCGCTCTGCGCCATCAGCACGAGGTCGACGGCGACGGTGGCCAGCACGCCCGCGGCGGCCCCGAGCGCGCCGGCGAGGTCGGCGATCGGCAGCCGCACGGTGTGCCACGGCACCGGGGTGTCGGCGAGGCCGAGCTCGGCGGCCAGCGCCGTCCGCAGGGCGACGCCGGACCCGCCGCTGGCCACCAGCGTGCCGGCGGCCCCGCCGTACTGCACCGGAAGCGAGGCCCGCACCTCGGCCAGGCGCAGCCGCGCCCCGTCGAGACCGGACAGCCAGCCGGCGGCCTTGAGCCCGAAGGTCGTGGGCAGCGCCTGCTGCATCAGCGTGCGGCCCATGACGACGTCGTCGCGGTGGGTCTGCGCGAGCCGGGCGGCCGCCGCGGCGGCGGCCTCCAGGTCGGCGTCGATCGCGGTGATCGCGTTGCGGGCCAGCAGGACCAGCGCGGTGTCCAGGATGTCCTGGCTCGTCGCGCCGACGTGGACCGCGCGGGCCGCCTCGGGCCCGACCGCGTCCTGCAGCACCCGGACCAGCGGCGGCACCGGGTTGCCGGCGTCGGCGGCCTTCGCGACCACGCGGGCCAGGTCGAGGCGCGAGGGGTCGGCGCAGGCCGCACCCACGGCGTCGGCCGCGGTCGCGGGCACCAGCCCGGTCCGCGCGGCCGCCCGCGCGAGCGCGGCCTCGACCTCCAGCAGGGCGCGGAACCACGCATCGTCGGAGACGGCCGCGGCCGCTCCCCCGCGGGCGAAGGTGCCGTCGAAGAGGGTCCCGGTCACGGGTGCTTTCTACCGTGCGCGCGCTCGGCAGGGCTCATACGTCGAAGAACACCGTCTCGCGGTCGCCCTGCAGGTTGACGTCGAACCGGTAGCCGTCGTCGGTCCGCTCGGCGATCAGCGTCTGCCGGCGGTCGTCCGGGAGACCACGCAGGACGGCGTCCTCGGCATTGGCCTCGGCCTCGTCGGCGAAGTAGATCCGGGTGACGACGCGGTCGAGCAGGCCGCGGGCGAAGATCGAGACGTCGACGTGCGGAGCCTGCAGGCCACCCTCGCCGTCGGGCACGCGCCCCGGCTTGAGGGTGAAGACGGCGAACTCCCCGGTGAGCGTCTGCGCGCGGGCGTAGCCGCGGAAGCCGGGGTAGGTCGCCGCCCCGCGCGGGTCCTCGGGCGAGGCGAAGCCGCCGTCGGGGTCGGCCTGCCAGGTCTCCACCATCGCGTCGGGGACCACGTCACCGTTGCCGTCGAGCACCCGGCCGCGGATCCAGAAGCCGCCCTCGCTGCCCTCGCTCGCGGCCCAGACGCCGTCGGCCCAGGTGAGCCCGATGGCGAGGTAGGGGCCCACGGTCGCGCTGGGCGTGGGGCCCAGCCGCAGCGGGTCGGCCAGGAAGCCCGTGCCGCGCCGCCCGGAGCGGGGCTGGAAGGGGACGGCGGGGTCCGGCGGGACGTCCAGCGGGTTCACGGTCACGCGATGCCTCCCGCGCGATTCCGCGCCTCGATCCGCTCCTCGGTCGCTGGCGCTCCCTGCGATGCTCCCTCGGCTGTCATCACGCGACATCTCCGTCGTCGTCGGTCTCGAACGGGGTCTGGTCGCTGCCGCGCAGCACGATGTCCCACTCGAAGGCCAGCGCCCAGTTGTCCTGGGTGCGCTCGAGGGAGTACCGGCTGACCGCGCGGTGCCGCGCCGCGTCGGGGATGGCGTTGTAGATCGGGTCCTGGCCGAACAGCGGGTCGCCCGGGAAGTACATCTGGGTGACCAGCCGCTGGGTGAAGGCCCGCCCGAACAGGCTGAAGTGGATGTGCGCCGGCCGCCACGCGTTGTGGTGGTTGCCCCAGGGGTAGGCGCCGGGCTTGATCGTCATGAACTCGTAGCGGCCGAGGCTGTCGGTGACCACCCGGCCGAGCCCGTCGAAGTGCGGGTCGAGCGGCGCCGGCCAGTTGTCGACGACGTGCCGGTAGCGGCCGGCCGCGTTGGCCTGCCACACCTCGACCAGGGCGTCGGGCACGGGGCGCCCGTCGCTGTCGAGCACGCGGCCGTACACGAGGATCCGCTGCCCCACGGCCTCGCCGCCGTTGCGCCAGGTCAGGTCGCCGTCCTGCGCCGTGACGCGCTCCTCGCCGAGCACCGGACCGGTGACCTCGGTGAGCCGCTGCGGCAGGTCGACCGGCGTCCGCAGCGGCGCGCGCAGGCCCGTGCTGCGGTAGTCGGGGAACGCCACGGGGGTGCGCAGCGAGACGTCCTCGCGCAGGTACCGCGGCAGGTGCAGGCCGCTGGGAGATGTGGTCCCGGTCATGCCGGGACCGTACGGCGGCGGGCTACTCTGCCCAAGCCAGATCTTCCACTGGATGAAAGGCGAGCCCGACATGGCCGGCCGCAGCGCGTCCCCCGGACGCTCGGTGACCTCGCGCGCCCTGGGCATCCTCGACGCGTTCGACACCGCGAGCCCGCGGCTGTCCCTCTCGGAGATCGCCGAGCGCTCGGGCACCCCGCTCACCACGACCCACCGGCTGCTCGCCGAGCTCACCGAGTGGGGGGCGCTGATCCGCCGCTCCGACGGGCGCTACGAGATCGGCCGCAAGCTGTGGGACCTCGGCCTGCTCGCCCCGGTCTCGCTCGAGCTGCGCCAGGTCGCCGCCCCCTTCCTGCTCGACGTGCACACCGCCATCCGCGACACCGTGCACCTCGCCGTCCGCGAGGGCCTCTCCGCCCTCTACGTGGAGCGGATCTCCGGGCGGGAGTCGGTGCCGGTGGTCAGCCAGGTCGGCAGCCGGCTGCCGCTGCACGCGACCGGGGTCGGGAAGGTGCTGCTCGCCGCCGCCCCGCCCGACGTCGCCGAGCAGGCGCTGCGCTCGCTCACCCGGCTGACCCGGCACACCGTCGTCGACCCCGGGCGGCTGCGCCGCGAGCTGGCCGAGGTGCGGCGCCGCCGGTACGCCCGCACGTCGGAGGAGATGTCGCCGGGCGCCGCGTCGCTGGCCGTGCCGGTCCAGGTCGAGCGGCGCGCCGGACCGGTCGTCGTCGCCGCGCTCGGCATCGTCGTGCCCCCGCACCGGCGGGACCTGCCCCGGCTCGTGCCGGTGCTGGAGGTGGCGGCGCGCGGCATCGGCCGCGAGCTGGCGCGCACGCGCGAATTCCGCTGAACGGAAGATCGAGGTATCCATCCGACGGGCCTCCCGGTCACACTCGCACCGTGCGCACCCAGGTAGCCATCATCGGGGCCGGCCCGGCCGGTCTGCTCCTCTCGCGACTGCTCACCCTGCAGGGCATCGACTCGGTCGTGCTGGAGAACCGCTCCCGCGAGTACGTCGAGGCCCGGATCCGGGCAGGCATCCTCGAGCAGCACACCGTCGACACGCTCATCGAAGCCGGCGTCGGCGACCGGCTGCGCCGCGAGGGCCTCGAGCACCGCGGCATCTACCTGCAGTACCCGGGCACGCGGCACAAGCTGGACTTCCCGGAGCTGTGCGGCCGGACCGTGTGGGTGTACGGCCAGACCGAGGTCACCAAGGACCTCATCAAGGCCCAGCTCGACGGCGGCCCGCCGCTGATCTTCGACGTCTCCGGGGTGGTGCTCAAGGACGTCGCGACCCACCACCCGCGGGTCCACTTCACCGACGCCGAGGGCACCCCGCAGGTGCTGGAGTGCGACGTCATCGCCGGCACCGACGGCTTCCACGGCGTCTCGCGGCCCGTGGTGCAGCACGGCACGAACGGGCGGGTGTGGGAGCGCACGTACCCCTACGCCTGGCTCGGGATCCTGGCCGACGCCGCACCCGCCACCGACGAGCTGATCTACGCCTGGCACCCCGAGGGCTTCGCGCTGTACTCGATGCGCTCGCCGACGGTCTCCCGGCTCTACCTCCAGGTCGACCCCACCGAGAAGATCGAGAACTGGTCCGACGACCGGATCTGGGACAACCTCGCCACCCGGTTCGCCCTCGAGGGCTGGGAGCTGAGCACCGGCACCATCACCGAGAAGTCGGTGCTGCCGATGCGCTCGTTCGTCAGCGCGCCGATGCGGCACGGCCGGCTGTTCCTCGCCGGCGACGCAGCCCACATCGTGCCCCCGACCGGCGCCAAGGGGCTGAACCTGGCCGTCGCCGACGTGACGATCCTGGCCTCGGCGCTGGTGCGGCTGCTCCAGGAGAACAAGACCGACCTGGTCGACAGCTACTCCGACCGGGCGCTGGCCCGCGTCTGGCGCTGCACGCACTTCTCCTGGTTCATGACCTCGATGCTGCACCGCTCCGGCGACGACTTCGACGCCGAGCTGCAGCTGTCGCAGCTGCGCCGGATCGCCGCGTCCGAGCCCGCCGCGCGGGAGCTCGCCGAGAACTACACCGGCCTGCCGCTCGACCTCTGAGCGCACGGCCGGGTTCAGGCCCCGGCGGCCCTCAGGTAGGTGACCACGGCCGCGACCCGGCGGTGCAGTTCGGGCCCGTCACCGAGGCGGAGCTTCCCGAAGATCGCCCCGATGTGCTTCTCGATCGAGGACTCCGACAGGTACAGCCGCGCGGCGATGGCCGCGTTGGACCGGCCCTGGGCCATCTCGCGCAGCACGTCGAGCTCCCGGCCGGTCAGCTCGTCGAGAGCCGACGACGGGTCACGGCGACGGCGGCCGACCAGCGCGTCGAGCAGCACGGGGTCGACCACCGACCCACCCCGGCACGTCTCGGCGAGCGCGTGGACCAGCTGCGCGCGGTCGCCGATCCGCTCCTTCAGCAGGTAGGCCAGCCCGTCGGCGCCGTCCCGGAACAGCTCCAGCGCGTACCCCTCGTCGGCGTGCTGCGAGAGCACCACGACACCCACGCCCGGGTGGCCCGCGCGGATGGCGTGCGCGGCCCGGATGCCCTCGGTGCCGTGACCGGGCGGCATGCGGATGTCGGTGAGCACGGCATCGGGACGGAGCCGCTCCACCGCGTCCAACAGCTCGTCCGCCGTCCCGACCGCGGCCACGACCGTCACCTCCTCCGTCGACTCGAGCAGCTGCCGGGTGCCCTCACGGACCAGGTAGCTGTCCTCGGCGAGGACCACCCGCAGCTCAGACATGCCCGGCCACCGGGAGGACCCCACGCAGCGTCGTGCCGTACCCCGGCCGGCTGGTCACCTCCAGGACCCCTCCGGCAGCGGCCAGCCGGTCGCGCAGCCCGGTGAGGCCGCCGCGGGGCTCACGGGGATCGGCGAAACCCCGGCCGGGATCACGGACGGTGACCGTCAGGAGGCCGCCCGCCGCCGTGATGGAGACGTGCGCGTCCGCGGTGTCCGCGTGCTTGAGCACGTTGGTGACCCCCTCCAGCACGAGAAAGTAGGCCGCAGCCTCCACGGGCTCGCCGAACCGGCTGCGTTCCACGTCGGGCGACACGTCCAACCGGGTGTCCAGCGGCAACCGGGCCAGCGCCGAGCGCACCGCCTCGACCAGCCCGCAATCGGTGAGGACGGCGGGGTGGATGCCCCGGGCCAGCTCCCGCAGGTCCCGGTGCACGGAGCCGATCGCCTCTCCGATGGCGCCCAGTTCCCGTTCGACGGCCTCGTCCCCCTCCCCGAGGCGCGCCCGTGCCAGCTCGACCCGCGCCAGCAGCGCCAGGAGCTGCTGCTGCGCGCCGTCGTGCAGGTCGCGCTCGATCCGGCGGCGTTCGGAGACCGCGACCTGCGCGATCCGGGCCCGCGACTCCTCCACCGCCGCGAGCCGGTCGGCCTCCTCGGTCCGTCGCAGCAGCCCGATCAGGAACGACGCCGGCACGGCGGTGGCCGCGCCGACGAACAGGGCGGTCTGCACCTCGGGGCCCAGGACGCGCTCGGCCAGACCCGTGCTGACCAGGCCCGCGACCAGGACGGCGGTGGTGACGATCGGCCACCGCATCTGCCCCCGGTCGAGCACCGAGGCGCCCCGGTAGCGGGCCAGCAGCAACCCCAGGCCGAGCAGCGGCGCAGCGAGGGCGACCAGGAAGGCCCCGGAGGCGGACGCGAGCGCGGCCAGATGCGCCGGGTTGGGCCCGGTCGGCAACTCCAGCACCGACACGATCCGCGGGCTGCCGAGGACGGCGACCGTGGTGACGATGGCGGTGGCCACGGCCGCGACCCGCACCGGTCCAGCCACCCAGGCCCACGCGTACTGGCCGGTGGGATAGCGCGCCAGCAGGTCGAGCAGCGCGACGAAGCCGGATGCGAACAGCACCGCCGACACCCAGCCGACCGTCGCCGCCGGCCAGCTCCCGCCGGGCAGCCGCGCCCCCGCCACCGCCCCGGCGATCCCCGCCAGGTGCAGGACCCCGACCGCCAGCAACCGGTCGGCCACGGGGTGCCCCGGTCGCAGGGCACGGGCCGTCGCACCGGCGGCGTAGAAGCCGAACGGCAGGGCGGCGGCGGTGAGCACCCTGCCCGCCTGGTCCGGCAGGACGGCCGGGGAGAGCAGCACGGCGAACGCGCAGGCAGCGCCGGGCAGCATCCACGGCCCGCCAGGGAAGCTCACGCCGCCATTGTCGCGGCGGGACCGGCGTGGTCGAGGGGGGTGGCCTCCGGAAGAGGTGCGGCCGTCCGCAATCGGCCGGGCGGGGAGCCTCGTTCCGCCGATGCTCCACGGCGGCCGAGCCTGGACGGACCCGATCCCCCCGCCCGGAGGTCCCGATGCCCACCCGACCGTCCACGCCCGCGCACCCCGCCGCCGACCCCGCTCGTCCGATCGCCAGCCGTCCCCACCGCACGCCCGCCCGGCTGGTCGCCCTCGGCGGCCTCGGGGTGGCCGTCACCACCGCGCTCGAGGTACTCACCGCTCCGTACAGCCCGGCTGTCCGCGCGTATCCGGTCAACGGCGCCGTGCACACGGCCAAGGTCATCGCCGTCGTTGCCTTCGTGGCCGGCGTGCTGATGCTCGCCGCACGGCTGCGCGAGCCGCTGGGCCGGCTTGGCTCGGCCGCGATGGCGGTGGTGGGGCTCGCGACAGTGGGGGGTGCCGTGCCCTACAGTCTCGTCGAGGCCTTCCTGGACCCGAGCCTTCCGCCGGCCGAGGCGGACCAGCGGCTCGAGGCGATCTATGCCGAGCAGACGTGGATCGCCGGAGTCTCGACGGTCGCCCTGCCGCTGGTGCTGGTCGGGCTGGTCACGCTCGCCGTCGTCGCCCTGCGCCGCCGCCTGGTGCCCGCCTGGGCGCCGATCGCCTCCCTGGTGGCGCTGCCGGTCGCCGTGCTGGCCGGGATCGCCGGCGAGGCGGGGCTGCCGATCCCGCACCCGCCGGCGTGGCTCTTCCTCGGCCTGTCCGCCTACGGCATCGCGCTGCTCCGGACGCCCACGGCGATCGGAGCCCGCTCACCGGTGCCCGCCTGACCATCCAGCCGAGCCGCGGCCGCCGCGGCCAGCAGTCCGCCGACGTTGGCCGTCAGGTGCAGCAGGGCCGGCGCGACGAGGCTGCCGCTGCGGCGCCGGAGCTCGGCGAAGAGGACGTCGGCCGCCGCGGTCCCGGCGCAGGCGGCGAGCACCGCGCCGGCCCGCCGGCCCGGCGTCGCCCGCGGGCTGTTGGTCGTGACCGCGTCGAGGGCGGGCCGGACGTGCCACACCGCGAACAGCGCCGGCGCGGCCACCGCGGCCTGCCGGGGAGACAGCGTCCGGGCGAGTGCCGCCCGCAGCACGCCACGGAAGGCGACCTCCTCCCAGAGGACGGTGCCGACCGGGATGCCGACCAGCGCCCGCCGCACCACCGCCCGGCGGTCGAGCTCCGCCACGCGCGCGTCGCGCAGCAGCGGGCGCAGCGCCGGGACGGCGAGCGCGGTCGCGTACCCGGCGGCCAGCACGAGCGACGGTCCGGCACCCCGGCGCAACCCCGCCCGCGCTCGTGCGCCGTCGAGCTCGGCGGCGGACAGGCCCGACGCCCGGGCGGCCGCGAGCAGCACGGCGGTCGCTGCCCCGTTGACCGCCGCGTACCGCCCCGGCCGATCCCCCAGCCGCGGCACGAGCAGGTTGTTCCAGGTGGCCAGCACGGCGACGAGCAGGCCGGTCAGCGAGCCGGCCGTCCGGCGCGTCGGGGGGCGACCATGCACGGGTGCCATCCTCGCGCCGGAGCCGCGCTGTGGCCGCGTCCGCGGCGCCCGCCTGGGCCCGCGCCGTTGCCGTCGGCTGCGCCGTCCTCTGCGGCGTCGTCGTCGGCATCGCCGGCGAGCTGTCGGCCGGGGCGCTGGTCGCGGTCGGGATCGCCGCCGCCGTCGTCGTCACCATCGGCCTGCGGCGGCGGGCCGGGGCGGCGGCCCGGCCGGTCGGCCGCGCGGGACTCCCGTGGCTGGCCTGGCTGGCGGCACCGGCGGCCTGGGAGGCCGTCGCCCTCGCCGACGACCGCACACCGACCCTCAGCGATCTGCTCGACCCCGTGCTCGCCCAGCCGGCCGTCCGGGCGGCGGCCACCCTCTGCTGGCTGGCCGCCGGCGCCTGGCTGGTCCGCCGACCCGCGCTGACCCTGCGGGTCGTCCCGGCGCCGCGGCGACGGATCGCGCCCCTTCCCGAGGCCGTGGCCGCCGCCATGCGCACGGCATCCGGCCGGGTCGCCGTCCTGCTGGCCTGGTCCTGGATCGGCGTCCACTTCCTCGCCCGCTGAGCCCCCCGGCGGACAGTCCGGGGCGGATCTCGCCGTCCGCCCCGGGCCCGGGCTACCGGCGGGTAGGAAGTGTGGGATCGTCGCAAGCGACCACGATGAACGTGACGGCGGCGCCGCCGTCAGGAATGAGGACCGATGCGGTTGCAGCTGTCCCCGGAGCTCCAGGCCTTCCGGGAGGAGATGCGGACCTTCTTCACCACGCAGGTCCCGCAGGAGATCCGCGATACGGTCGCGGCCCACCGGCCCCTGTCCAAGGAGCAGTACGTCGGTGCCATGCGCGCGCTCAACGCCGCCGGGCTCGCCGTGCCGCACTGGCCGGTGGAGTGGGGCGGGAAGGACTGGACGCCGCTGCAGCGCCACATCTGGCGCGAGGAGATGCAGCTGGCCGACGTCCCGGAGCCGCTGCCGTTCAACGCCAGCATGATCGGCCCGGTCCTCGCCGCGTTCGGCAACCAGGAGCAGAAGGAGCGCTTCCTGCCGAAGACGGCGAACCTCGACATCTGGTGGTGCCAGGGCTTCTCCGAGCCCGACGCCGGCTCCGACCTGGCCTCGCTGCGCACCACCGCCGTCCGCGACGGCGACGACTGGGTGGTCAACGGGCAGAAGACCTGGACGACGCTGGGCCAGCACGCCGACTGGATCTTCTGCCTGGTCCGCACCGACCCGGGCGCGGAGAAGAAGCAGCGCGGCATCTCGATGCTCGTCTTCCCCATGGACACCCCCGGTGTCACGTTGCGGCCCATCCAGCTCATCGACGGCGGGCACGAGGTCAACGAGGTCTTCTTCGAGGACGTGCGCGTGCCGGCCGAGAACCTGATCGGCGAGGAGAACGGCGGCTGGACGATCGCCAAGTTCCTGCTGGGCAACGAGCGGGTCGGCATCGCGCGCATCGGGTCGACCAAGCGGATGCTGGCCCAGGCCAAGGAGCACGCTCGGGACATCACCGTCGACGGCCGGCCCCTGCTGGACGACCCGTTCATGGCGGCGCGGATCGCCGAGCTGGAGAACGACCTGGTGGCGCTGGAGCTCACCGCGCTGCGCGTGGTCGCCGACTCCTCCGGCGGCAAGCAGAACCCCGCGTCGTCGGTGCTGAAGCTGCGCGGCTCGGAGCTGCAGCAGCGGGCCACCGAGCTGATGGTCGACATCGCCGGCCCGCTGTCGCTGGCCTCGTTCGCCGGCGAGGGGTCCGACGTGCCCGACTGGGCCCGGGTGACGACGCCGCACTACCTGAACTACCGCAAGGTCTCCATCTACGGAGGCTCCAACGAGGTGCAGCGCACCATCATCGCCGGCTCGATCCTGGGGTTGTGAGATAGCCGTGAACTTCACCTACGACAGCGAGCAGAACGACCTCCGGGAGGCCGTCCGCGGCCTGCTGGCCCGTGCCTACGGCGACAGCGAGGCGCGCCGGAAGATCGCCGAGACCGACCCGGGCTTCGACGAGAAGACCTGGTCGCGGCTGGCCGAGATGGGCATCCTCGGGCTGCCCTTCGCCGAGGACGACGGCGGCATGGGCGCCGGCCCGGTCGAGGTCGCCATCGTGGCCGAGGAGATCGGCCGGGTCATCGCGCCCGAGCCCTTCGTCGAGGCCGTGGTGCTGGCCGGCGGGCTCGTCGCCGCCGTCGGCAGCGCCGAGCAGCGCAGCGAGGTGCTCGGCGGGCTGGCCGAGGGCGGCCTGCTGCCCGCGTTCGCCCACGCCGAGCCGCGCACCCGGTGGAGCGCGTCGGCATCCGCCGTCACCGCCACGAAGGCCGGCGAGGGCTGGACGCTGACCGGCGTCAAGGAGCCGGTCCCCCACGGCGCGCGGGCCGACGTGCTCGTCGTCAGCGCGGTGCTGGCCGGGGACGATCCGACGGCTCGCACGGGGCTCTTCCTCGTCCAGGGGGACGCCGAGGGCCTGACCCGCACCGGGTACCGCACCCACGACGGCGGCCGCGCCGCGCACGTCGAGTTCGCCGGCACGCCCGCCGTCGCGCTCGGGGAGGGCGGCGACGCGACCGCGGCGATCGAGACGGCGCTGGCCACCGCCCGCATCGCCTACAGCCACGAGGCGATCGGCGCGATGGACACGGCGCTGCGGATCACGTCCGAGTACCTGAAGACCCGCAAGCAGTTCGGCGTCACGCTCAACAAGTTCCAGGCGCTCACCTTCCGCGCCGCGGACATGTACGTGTCGATCGAGCTGGCCCGCAGCGTCGCGCTGTGGGCGTCGATGGTGCAGGACGCCGGTGGCGACGTCGCCGCCGCCGCCGACCGCGCCCGGCTGGTCACCAGCCGCGCCGGCCGGCACATCGGCGAGGAGGCCATCCAGCTGCACGGCGGCATCGGGGTCACCGCCGAGTACAGCGTCGGCCACTACACCAGTCGGCTGACCGCGATCGACCACGTGCTGGGCGACGGCGACTGGGCGCTGGCCCGCCTGGCGAGGACGGTCGGCGACTCCCCCACGGTCGACCCCCTCGGCGCCCCGTACGCCTGACCCGAGGGCACACCGAGGCCCCGTCCCGCTTTCTGTACCGAAAGCGGGACGGGGCCTCGCGCTTTCCGTACCGAAAGCTGGGCCTCAGCGGGCGAGGCGGGCGTTGACCAGTCGGTTGGCCCAGTCGGGGGTGACGGCGGCCGCCGCGGTGAGCACCTTGGTCTGCCGGCCGACCGCCCGGTGCGGCCCGCGCAGCGGCACCCGCCGCTCGTGCACGACGCGCCAGGCCGCGGCCGCGACGTCCTGCGGGGTCAGCCGGACGCCGAGGCGGCCCACGCTCGCCGCACCCTGGGCGACGACGGCGGCCATGTCGGTGGCGACGAACAGCGGGATCAGGCTGCGCACGCGCACGCCGTCTGCGCGCCACTCGAGCTCGAGCGCCTCGGTGAGCGACTTGACGGCGGCCTTCGTGGCGCCGTAGGTGGCCAGCGCGGGCTGGCCGTAGAGCGCCGACGCCGAGCACAGGTTGAGCAGCAGACCCCGGTCGGCGCGCCGGAGGTAGGGGAAGCCGAGTGCGGCGCCGTGCACCACGCCCGTCAGGTTGATGTCGACCATCCGCCGGTGCGCCTCGACGTCGGTGTCCGCGAAGGGGCCGGAGGCCAGGACGCCGGCGTTGTTGACCAGGACGTCGAGGCGCCCGTCCCCGCAGAAGCGCGAGAGGGTCGCCCGCCACTGGTCGGCGTCGCGGACGTCGAGGACGCCGGGCTCCGCGCCCGCCCGACCGCGGGCCGCCTCCGTCACCGCGGCCCCGTCGACGTCGACCATGCCGACCCGCCAGCCCCCGGCCAGGAAGCGGTCGGCGATCGCCAGGCCGATCCCCCGGGCGGCGCCGGTGACGAGGACGCTGCCGGTCGAGCTACCCGTGTGCACGGGTAACTCCTACCGCACGGCGGTGGCCTCCCTGCAGGGGCCCGCCGCGAGCCTGCGAGCGGTGGGGGGCAGGGAGGTCCTCTTTCAGTCGTCGCCGAGCATCGCGCGGCGGAGCTCGTCGGCGTCGGCGCGGACCTGGTCGAGCACCGGCACGACGTCGTCCTCGCGGAGCTGGCCGCAGGTCAGCCGGACGATCGGCACCGTGTCGTAGTCCTCGGTGGTGAGCCGGGACGCGATCTCGAACGCGGCCCGCAGCAGGCCGCCCTCGATCGAGTGGTAGTCGTCGACGTGGTTGAGCCGGGCGGTCATCGAGGCCGGGAAGCCCCACTGCTCGAGGGCGACCGCGGTCAGTCGCAGGCTGTTGAGCCCGTACCGGCGGGACTCCGCCGCGCGGCGGCCGGTGTAGGTCGGCTCGGCCGCGACGATCTCCGCGTAGCCGTCGGGGTCGTTGTGGTGCAGCAGCGCCGCGCCCATCTGGGCGAGCAGCCCGATGCACAGCGCGTCCTGGGGACGTTCGCCGAACCGGGGGGCCAGGGTCGAGGCGGCCAGTGCCAGGCTGGTCGTGACCAGCCAGAAGTCCTCCGGCAGCCGCGACTCGTCGTCGAGGTCGGTCAGCGCGACCGTCGCCATGGTGCGCACGGTGGTGAACCCGACGACGGTGACGGCGAACTGCAGCGAGGACACCCGGCCGCGCATGCCGAAGTAGGCCGAGTTGGCCAGCTTCATGACCCGGCTGGCCAGCGCCACGTCGGAGGCCAGGATGCGGGAGAGCTCCTTGGCGCTGGTGTCCTCGCCGTTGGCCACGGAGACGATCTGGGCGGCGACCGGCCGCTGGGCGGCCATCGTGTCGATGCTGGCGAGGATCGACTCGATGTCGAACATCGGCACCGCCGGGCCGCTGTAGCCCGGGAACGGCGTGACGGTCATCGGTCCGCCTCTGCCCGGGCGGCGAACCAGGCAGCCGCGTGGCCGCCGGTCATCGGCTTGGCCAGGCCGAACCCCTGCAGGAAGTTGGCTCCCAGCCTGGTCAGTTCAACCGCCTGGTCCACGGTCTCGACTCCTTCTGCGACGGTGCTCAGGTTCAGGGTGTGCGCGAGCGCGATGACGGCGGAGGCGATCTCCGGGTGCCCGTCGGCCATCTCGGCGACGAACGACCGGTCGACCTTCAGGCAGTCCACGGGCAGGTGCCGCAGGTAGGCCAGCGACGAGTAACCGGTGCCGAAGTCGTCGATGGCCAGCTCCACGCCGACCTCCCGCAGCTGCTCGAGCACCTCGCGGGCCGACTCCGGGTCCTTCATCAGGGCCGACTCGGTGATCTCCACCGAGATCCGTGCCGGCGTGAGGCCGTGCCGGCGCAGCGCCGCGGCGACCTGCGCGGGCAGGTTGTCGTCGAGCTGCAGCGCCGAGACGTTGACGTTGGCCCGTGGCGGCGCCGCGTCGCCCAGCAGCTGGTCCCACTCCGCGATCTGGCGGCAGGTCTCGTCCAGCACGAGCAGGCCGAGCCCGGCGATCAGGCCGCTCTCCTCCGCCAGCGGCACGAACGTCGTGGGGCTGATCGCCCCGCGCTCGGCGTGCTGCCACCGGGCCAGCGACTCGACGGCCACGGCCGTGCGGTCGCGGGTGTCGAAGATCGGCTGGTAGAGCAGCGTGATCTCGCGACGCTCGATGGCGTCGCGGAGCTCGGCGACCAGGCGCAGCTTGTCGCGGGCCTCGGCGCGCGCCTGCTGGTCGAGCACGGTGATGCGGCCCTTGCCGCCGGCCTTGGCCTGGTACATCGCGATGTCGCAGTCGCGGATCAGGTCCTCGGCCACGTGGTGCTCGTCGGTCTGGACGGTGACGCCGACGCTGGCGTAGGGGCGGATGTCGACCCCGCCCAGGCGCATCGGCCGGGCGAGGGCGACCGAGACGCGCTCGGCGAGCGCGACCGCGTCGGCCTCGCCCACGTTCTCGCAGACGACGACGAACTCGTCGCCACCGAAGCGCGCGACCAGGTCACCGGGCCGCACCGTGGCGCGCAGCCGCTCGGCCACCTCGACCAGCAGCTCGTCACCGGCGGTGTGGCCGAGAGAGTCGTTGACGACCTTGAAGTTGTCCAGGTCGAGGAACAGGCAGGCGAGGTCGCCGCTGCCGGCCACGAACCGTCCGCTCACGTACTGGGAGAGCAGGGTCCGGTTGGGCAGCCCGGTCAGCGGGTCGTGGTTGGCCTGGTGGGCCAGCTTCGCCTCGAACGCCAGGCGGTCGGTGATGTCCTCGATGGTGCCGACGAAGCCGGCGCCCACGCCGGGGGTGAACAGGTGGGAGAAGCGGATGACCGTGGTGCGGATCGTGCCATCGTCGCGCACCAGCCGCGCCTGGGTCTCCACCTCGCCGCCGTCGAGGGCCGCCGAGACCTGCTCGATCACCGGGTCGAGGTCGTCGGGGTGGATCGCGTCGATCCAGCCGGTACCGAGCAGCTGCTCGGCGCGGAGGCCGACGAGGCTGCAGAACGCGTCGTTGACGTGCGCGAGGCGCATGCCCTGCTCGGAGAGCAGCGTCGGGATCGGCGAACGCTCGGTCAGCGCGGAGAAGCGGCGCTCGTGGGCGTCGGCGGTCGCGCGCAGCGCCCGGTCCTGCTCGGTGGCGGTGGCCGAGATCCGGATGGTCCACATGCGGCCGCCCGGCGAGGGGGTGGCGAGGACCGTGGAGTCGAGCGAGGCCCCGCTGGCGGTACGGACGGGGAGCGTCATGCGGGCCGAGCGCTCGCGGCGCAGCAGCAGCTTCAGCTCACCCGCACCGAGGGTCGGGAAGAGGTGCTTCACCGGCAGCGACCGCAGGTCGGCGAGGCCGTAGCCGAGCAGGTGCAGGGCGCCGGCGTTGCCCCAGGTGAGCCGCTGGTCGCTGCCGACGGTCTCGGCGACGAGGATGGCCAGGGCATCGCTGACCGAGGCGCTGTAGAAGATCGTGGAGACGATCTCCGGTGCCACGAGGTCGTCGTCGGGCACGCTGACGGTGACGGACACGATCCTCCCTCCGTGGTGCCGTGCTCCAGGCGGTGCCGCATCCGTGCGGCGCGCCGTTCACTGCTTCACGGCCTACTTCGGCGTGCGGAGGGGGCTGACTTCACCTGAACGTGCGTCTCCCCCCTCGTTGGGGGGAGGGACCGGTACCGAGCCGTATCCCGCCCGCGGCGGGCGTGGACGCCGTCAGAGGGCGGTGCGCAGCCAGCCGAGCATCACGTCGAGCGGCTCGCGCCAGCGGGCGTCGAGCATCAGGTCGTGCCCCATCCCGGGGAATTCCTCGAGGGTGGCGCCGTACCGGTTCGCGGTCGCGCGGATGCCCCGGAGCGGGATGAGGGCGTCGTCGGGCGTGGCCAGGACGAGGACGGGCGGGTCGCCCAGGGGCGGCCCGGCCGGCCGGTGGAACAGCAACTGGTACTGCACGATCGCCGACTCCCCGTGGCACCGGTCGGTGTGCCGCCGCGCGTCGTCGTCGCCGAGCTCCCGGAACAGGTACTCCGCGCGCAGCGGCAACGAGCCGCCGCCGACGATCCGCAGGGCGTCCAGCGGGTGCCGGCGGGCGATCTCCAGCAGCGACGGCACCGCGGGCGTCGCCGGGATCGGGGCGACGAGGACGGCGGCACGCGCGGCGTAGCGGGCTAGCGCCTGCTGCACCACGAGGCCACCCATCGAGTGCCCGACGAGCACCGGCGGCCGCGGCAGCGACTCCGCCGTCGCGACGACGTCGTCGACGTACTGCCCCAGGCGCGCCGTGCGCAGGCGCCCCGGGCTGCCGCCGTGCCCCCGGAGCGACACGGCGTACGCCGGGTGACCGGCCTCGGCGGCCGCGGCCAGCCAGTGCTCCCAGCACCAGGCGCCGTGCCCCAGCCCGTGCACGAACAGCAACGGCGGACGGCCCTCGTCGACGGCCGGCTGCCGTGCCTGCAGTTCCAGAGAGGCGCCGAGAGAATTCTCTGTGTGACCGGTCACATCTGCGGAGCCTATCCATGGCCCGATCGGTTACCAGGCATGATCCGCAGGGATCAGCCCGCACCGCGAACGACCCGGCCACCCGGGCAGGCGACGAGGCCTGCCCGGCGACCCTTTGGAGCGCACCGTTGCGTATCGGAGTTCCGCGCGAGTCCCGCCCCCGTGAGACCCGGGTGGCCGCCACCCCGGCGACGGTGACCCAGCTGGTCGCCCTCGGCTACGAGGTCGTCGTCGAGGCGGGGGCCGGCGCCGGCGCCAGCTTCCCCGACGAGGCCTTCGCCGCGGCCGGCGCGCGCGTCGCCCCGGCCGGGGAGGCGTGGGCCTCCGACGTCGTCCTGAAGGTCGATGCCCCGTCGCGGGAGGAGATCGGGCTGCTCCGCGAGGGCGCCACGCTGATCGGCTTGATCAGCCCCGGGCTGGACCCCGACCTGGTCGAGGCGCTGGCGCGACGTCCCATCACCGTCCTCGCGATGGACGCCGTCCCGCGCATCTCGCGCGCGCAGTCGATGGACGTGCTGTCGTCGATGGCCAACATCGCCGGGTACCGGGCCGTGATCGAGGCCGCGCACACGTTCGGCCGGTTCTTCACCGGCCAGGTCACCGCGGCGGGCAAGGTGCCCCCGGCGAAGGTGCTCGTCGCCGGTGCCGGGGTGGCCGGCCTGGCCGCGATCGGCGCGGCCAGCAGCCTGGGCGCGATCGTCCGCGCCACCGACGTCCGGCCCGAGGTCGCCGAGCAGGTGCGCTCCCTGGGTGGTGAGTACGTCGCGGTGCCCGCCGGGGAGACCGAGGTGAGTTCCGACGGCTACGCGCGGGAGATGGGCGAGGACTTCAACCGCCGCGCCGCGGAGATGTACGCCGGGCAGGTGCCCGACGTCGACATCGTGATCACCACCGCGCTCATTCCCGGCCGGCCCGCCCCCCGGCTGATCACCGAAGAGATGGTGGCGAGCATGCGGTCGGGCAGCGTCATCGTCGACATGGCCGCCGGCCAGGGCGGCAACGTCGCCGGTTCGGTCGCCGACGAGCTCGTCGTCACCGACAACGGCGTCTCGATCATCGGCTACACCGACCTCGCCGCACGGCTGCCGACTCAGGCCTCCCAGCTCTACGGCACGAACCTGGTCAACCTGCTCAAGCTGCTCACCCCGGGCAAGGACGGCCGGCTCGTCCTCGACTTCGACGACGTCGTGCAGCGGACGATCACCGTCGTCCGCGACGGGGAGAAGACCTGGCCGCCGCCGCCGGTGCAGGTGTCGGCCGCGCCGGTCACCGCAGCGGCCGCGGCACCGGCCCCGAAACGACCCGCTCCCCCACCGGAGCCGGCGTCGGCCGGCCGGCGCTTCGCGCTGGTGGGACTGGCCGCCGCGGTGCTCTTCCTGATCACGGCGTTCTCGCCGAACGAGCTGATCCAGCACGTGACGGTGTTCGCGCTCGCGGTCGTGGTCGGCTTCTACGTGATCGGGCACGTGCACCACGCGCTGCACACCCCGCTGATGTCGGTCACGAACGCGATCTCCGGGATCATCGTGGTCGGCGCCTTGCTGCAGATCGGGCACGACTCGACCGCGGTCACCGTGCTCGCGTTCGTCGCGATCCTGCTGGCCAGCATCAACGTGTTCGGCGGCTTCGCCGTGACACGGCGGATGCTGGGCATGTTCACCCGCGGGCCCGCACCCAAGGCCTCCCGATGAGCGCCGTGGCTGCCGCGTCCGCGGCCTACATCGTCGCCGGCCTGCTGTTCATCCTCAGCCTGGCCGGGCTGTCCAAGCACGAGACGGCGAAGGCCGGCAACGCCTACGGCATGGCCGGCATGGCGATCGCGCTGGCCGCCACCGTCGGGCTGGCCTCCCGCAGCATCACCGCCACGGGGCTGACCCTGATGGCGACCGCCGTGGTCATCGGCGCCGTCATCGGCCTGTGGCGGGCCCGGCGGGTCGAGATGACCGGCATGCCCGAGCTGATCGCGATGCTGCACAGCTTCGTCGGTCTCGCCGCCGTGCTCGTGGGCTGGAACGGCTACCTGTCGGTCGAGGGCAACGCCGGCGAGCAGACCGAGGTCGCCGACAACCTGCTCGGCATCCACTCGGCCGAGGTCGTCATCGGCGTCTTCATCGGCGCGGTCACCTTCACCGGGTCGATCGTGGCCTTCCTCAAGCTGTCGGCGCGGATCAAGAGCAACCCGCTGATGCTGCCCGGCCGCAACTGGCTCAACCTCGGTGCGCTGGTCGCCTTCGCCGTCCTCACCGTGCTCTTCGTGATCGAGCCGAGCCTGCTCCTGCTGGCCGTCGTCACCGCCATCGCCCTGGCGCTGGGCTGGCACCTGGTCGCCTCCATCGGCGGCGGCGACATGCCGGTCGTGGTGTCGATGCTCAACAGCTACTCGGGCTGGGCCGCCGCCGCATCCGGCTTCCTGCTGGGCAACGACCTGCTGATCATCACCGGCGCCCTCGTGGGCTCCTCCGGTGCCTACCTGTCCTACATCATGTGCCGGGCCATGAACCGGTCGTTCCTGTCGGTCATCGCCGGCGGTTTCGGCAACGAGGGCGCCGCCGCCGTCGACAAGGACTACGGCGAGCACCGCGAGATCACCGCCGCCGGCGTGGCCGAACTGCTGGGGTCGGCGAGCTCCGTCGTCATCACCCCCGGCTACGGCATGGCCGTGGCGCAGGCGCAGAGCGCCGTCGCCGAGCTCACCCGGCACCTGCGCGACAAGGGCGTCGACGTGCGGTTCGGCATCCACCCGGTGGCCGGTCGGCTGCCCGGTCACATGAACGTGCTGCTGGCCGAGGCCAAGGTGCCCTACGACATCGTCCTGGAGATGGACGAGATCAACGACGACCTCGCCGACACCGACGTCGTCCTGGTCATCGGGGCCAACGACACGGTCAACCCGGCCGCGACCGAGGACCCGGGCAGTCCCATCGCCGGCATGCCGGTGCTCAAGGTGTGGGAGGCCGGGCACGTCGTGGTGTTCAAGCGGTCGATGAACACCGGGTACGCCGGCGTGCAGAACCCGCTGTTCTTCCGGGAGAACAGCCAGATGCTGTTCGGCGACGCCCGGGAACGGGTGGAGGACATCCTGCGCGCGCTGTGACCCGTCGGCCCGCGGTCCTGTCCTCCGCCGGTGAACCGGCCTACCGTGGGTGCGTGCACGAACACCGACCAGCGCAGCCGGAGGTCTCGTCCCGGGAGTCCGTGGCGTGACCGTGCTGCCCGACGAGCGGGCCCCCGGCGGCTTCGAGCACGAGGCCCTGTTCTACCGGGGCGACGAGGACTTCCTCGCCGGCGTCGTGCCGTTCGTCCGCGCCGGCCTGGACCGCGACGAGGCGGTGCTGGTGGCCGAGCCCCGAACCCGGCTGGCCCTGCTGCGCGACG
Organism: Blastococcus jejuensis; assembly: GCF_039534705.1. Lineage (NCBI taxonomy): Bacteria > Bacillati > Actinomycetota > Actinomycetes > Geodermatophilales > Geodermatophilaceae > Blastococcus > Blastococcus jejuensis. Next base: position 577,145 of record NZ_BAAAVV010000002.1, on the reverse strand, counting down.
CCCTCGGCGACGACGCCGAAGCCGTGAGTTTCCTCGAGATGGAGGAGATCGGCGGCAACCCGGCCCGGATCATCGGGGCCTGGGCGGCCGCGCTCGAGGAGCAGACCGCCGCCGGCCGGACGCTGCGCGGCGTGGGCGAGCCCGCCTGGCACGGCCGGCGCGCCGCCGAGCTGGTCGAGTGCCAGCTGCACGAGCTGCTGCTCAACCGCGCCTTCGACGACGGCCCGGCCTGGCGGCTGCTCTGCCCCTACGACGAGCAGCGCCTCCCCCGGTCGGTGTGCCACGGCGCCCTGGAGGCGCATCCGGTCCGGTCCACGTCGGCCGACCGCCGGCCGAGCGGCCACTACCTGCCGGACGGTGACGCCGCCGCCTTCGCCGCACCGCTCCCCCGGCCGCGGGACGCGGTCCTGCGCGGCGTCTACCGCGCCAGGGACATCCCGGCGACCCGCCGCACCGTCGCCCAGTACGCGCGGACGTGCGGGCTCGACGAGGAGCAGGTGGAGATCCTCGAACTGGCCGCGTCGGAGCTGGCGACCAACAGCATCCGGTACGGCGGCGGCAGCGGCACCGTGGCCATGTGGGTGGAGAACGGCGCCGCCGTCGTCGAGTTCAGCGACGACGGCCGCCTCACCGACCCGCTGACCGGCCGCCTCACCCCGACGCTCGAGCAGGAGGGCGGGCGCGGCCTGTTCCTCGTGCACCAGCTGTGCGACCTGGTGCAGGTCCGGTCCTCCGAGCAGGGCACGACCGTGCGCATCTTCACCTGGCTGTAGGCGGCTGTCCGCGGCGCTGGGCGCCCCCGGTTGCGCGGGGAACCGCCGACACCGACGGTTGCGGACGTGGATCCCTTCCGTGGGCTCGGGATGCCCCGCATCCCCGGTCTCTCCGAGCTGCTGTCGCTGCTGCAGACGCAGACCGAGGCCTTGGCCCAGCTCCCCCGCACCCTGAGCGACCTCAACGGGACGGTTCGCGAGCTCACCCAGGCGACGACGATGGCGCGGGAGACCATCGAGTCGGCCCAGCGGATCGCCGAGCGCCTCGAGGACCTCGTCGAGGAGCTCGAGGAACCCGTGCGGGCCCTGCGGCCCGGGCTCGAGCGGGTCGGCAAGGTCCTCGACGACCCGGCCGTCGACACGGTGCCCGACACCCTGCGGCGCATCCACGAGGACCTCATGCCGCTCATCCACGGTCTCCGGCAGGCCCAGACGCGGGTCGGGTCGGTCACCGGGCTGCTGCGCCGCCGTCCCCGGGACGAGACGGACGACGGTTACGGCCCCGTCTGACCGCCGTGCTCCCCCGCCGACCGGTCGCCACCGTCGCGGCGCACGAAGTCACCGACGGCCTCCTCCAGGCGGGCCCAGGTGGAGCTCCACTCGACCAGCGGGTCGAGGATCCGCTCGAACACGCCGAGCTGCTGGTCGAAGGCGTCGAGCTGGCCCCGCATCGCCGCGATCGACTGGCGCTGGGCGCGCACGGTCTGCGCCACGGCGCGCAGCTGGGCGGCCGACAACGCCCCCGGGGGGCTCGGGAGGGCGGGCAGGGACAGCCGGGACGGGACCGCTCCGGCCACCGACCGCGCGCGGTCGGTGAAGCCCCGCAGCTGGTGGACGAACTCCTCGATGGACCGCCCGACCATGCTCGTGGCCCCGGGCTCGGGTTCCTGGTCGGGTCCGGGCCGCTCCTGCTCGCTCGCCATGCTCCGACCGTAGAGCCGCCGGCCGCCGGAGGCGACTCCCCGGACCCGCGCGTCAGCCCGCGGCTGCGGGCGCCCAGACCACGTCGAGCTCGGCACGCCGGCCGAACCGCACGAGGTGGCGGCCCAGCACGTCCTGCACCCGGTCCAGCGTCTCCTGGTCGCCGGCCTCGGCCCGCAGGACCAGCACGCCCTCCCCCACCTCGACCGAGCCGATGCCGCCGGCGATCTCGGCGGTCGAGGTCGCCCCCTCGGTGGTGAACGACACCCGGTGCCCCAGGTGCTCGACGAGCTGCTTCGCGTAGCGCTCCGGCGTCTCGGTGCGGACGTCGGCCCGCGCGGTCAGTGCAGCAGGCACGGCGGTGGACTCCCTCGGTCGTCGGATCGGCCGGAACGCTACGCCTTGTCGATCCTTGCGAAGTGCCTGCGCGGGAGCGGCGCGCCCCGATGCGTCAGGATGCGGGCATGGCGGTCCCGCGCGTCCCGGTCCGGCGGAGTGCCCTCCTTCCGGCCGCCGTGCTGTGCGTGCTGCTGACCGCCTGCGCCGCCGGTGCCGGGAACCGGGCGGACGGCACGTCCGCTTCGGTCACCACGACGGGCCCGACGTCGTCGCAGGCCGCCCCGCCCTCGACGGAGGAGCAGCGGGTGGACGCTGCGCTCGCGGGCCTCGACCGGCGCGAGCAGGTGGCCCAGCTGTTCGTGATCGGGGTACGGCTCGACGACCTCGGCAGCGGCGACGCCCTGGTCGACGCGGGCGTCGGTGGACTGTTCCTGGCCGGCCGCTCGCAGACCCCGGCGGAGGACCTCCGCGCCGTCACCGAGGGCTGGCAGTCGGCGGCACCCGGCCCGGCGTTGTGGGTGGCCGTGGACCAGGAGGGCGGTGCCGTGCAGACGCTCTCGGGTGAGGGCTTCGAGCGGTTGCCGACCGCGCAGGAGCAGGGCCGGCTGCCGGCCGGCGAGCTGACCGCGCTCGCCGCGGATCTCGGGACGTCGCTGGACGCGGCCGGGATCAACCTCGACCTGGCCCCCGTCGCCGACGTCGTCCCGGCCGGCACGGAGGCGGGCAACGCGCCGATCGGCGCCTACGGCCGGCAGTACGGCAGCACCCCCGAGGAGGTGGTCGCGGCCGCCGGGACGATCGTGGCGGGCCTGGCCGACGCCGGCGTGACGGCCACGCTCAAGCACTTCCCGGGGCTGGGCCGGGTCACCGGCAACACCGACGACACCGCCGTCGTCCACGACGGGGTGACGACGGCCGACGACCCGCAGCTGGCGGTCTTCACCACCCTCGCCGACTCCCCCGCCGCGCCCTTCGTGATGGCGTCGTCGGCGATCTACGACCGCATCGACCCGTCGACGCAGGCCATGTTCTCCCCCGTCGTGCTCACCGACGTGCTGCGGGAGCAGCTCGGGTTCGACGGCGTCGTCATCTCCGACGACCTGGGCAACGCCGAGGCCGTGTCGAACGTGGCCGTGGGCGACCGCGCGGTCCGCTTCCTCGCGGCCGGGGGCACGCTCGTCCTCAGCCTGCAGCCGTCGGACCTGGAGCCGATGGTCGAGGCGGTCCTCGCGCGGGCCAACGCCGACCCGGAGTTCGCGGCGGTGGTCGACGACGCCGTCCGGACGGCGCTGCTCGCCAAGGCCCGCGCCGGCCTCCTGTGAGCTTTCTGTACCGAAAGCTCAGCGGGCGCGCTCAGCTTTCGGTACAGAAAGCGGCTTCAGCGGACCGCGGTCGTCGACACGTGGTGCAGTGCGTGGGCGACGGCGGCCGGCAGGTCGGCGAACACGTGCCCGCGGTCGACCAGCGGCTGCAGTGTGCCGACGGCGTCCAGCAGCCGCAGGTGCTCGGGGCTGGCGCCCTTCACCAGCACCGTGATGCCGCGCTCGGCCAGGTCCTCCACCACCTCGCCCAGCGCCCGCGCGCCGCTGGCGTCGAGCAGGGCGACGGCGCTCAGCCGCAGGATGACGACCCGGACGTCGGCGGTCGCGGTGACCTCGGCGAGGAACCGGGACACCGTCGCGAAGAACAGCGGGCCGTCGATCCGGTAGGCCAGCACGTGCCGGGTCAGCAGGTCGTGCTCGACGTCGCCGTCGACCTCCGGACTGCTGACCTCCACCGGCACCGTCCGGGTGGTCGCCGCCATCCGTGCCACGGCGACGACGACGGCCAGCGCCATGCCGACCGCGACGGCGATGACCAGGTCGAGGGCGACGGTGGCGACCGCGGTGAGGGCGAAGACCAGGGCGTCGCCGCGCGTGGAGGTGAGCACGGCGCGCACGGTGTGCCGCTCGACCATGCGCCAGGCGGTGACGAGCAGGACACCGGCCAGGGCCACCAGCGGGATGTGGCCCACCAGGCCCGCGGCGCCGTAGACGACACCGGCCAGCAGCACCGCGTGCGTCAGGGCGGCGACGCGGGTGCGGGCCCCGGCGCGGGCGTTGACGGCCGTGCGCGCGATGGCCCCGGTGGCGGGCATCCCCCCGCAGATCCCCGACGCCAGGTTCGCCAGCCCCTGCCCGAGCAGCTCCCGGTCGGCGTCGCTGCGCGGGGCGTCGGTCATCCCGTCGGCCACCCTGGCCGACAGCAGGCTCTCCAGCGCGGCCAGGAAGGCGACCGCGAGGGCCGGCCCGATCAGCCCGCCGAGCCCGCCGAGGTCGGGCAGGGCCGGGACCGGGAGCCCGGAGGGCAACGACCCGATCGTCGCGACGTCGGCGCCGGTGACCCCGGCGACGACGGTCACGACCGCGACGGCCACGAGGCTGCCGGGCAGCGACCGGTGCAGCCGCGGCAGCCCGGCGGTCAGGACGACGGCGAGCAGGAGCAGCCCGACGACGATCCAGTGCGGGGCCGTCACGAACCGGCCGAGGGCGAGGGCAGCCCCGGCGGCGGCGTTCTCGACCTCCGGCCGGTCCACGCCCAGCGCAGCGGGTACCTGCTGGGCGGCGATGACGACGGCGATGCCGACCGTGAAGCCCTCGATCAGCGGCCACGGGACGTAGCCGAGCAGCCGCCCCGCCCGCAGCAGCGCCGCCGCGATCACGATTCCCCCGGCCAGGACGGCGACCGGGTAGACGACGGCCGGCCCGCGCTCGGCCACCAGCGGGACGAGCACGACGGTCATGGCGCCGGTCGGCCCCGACACCTGCAGCGAGGAGCCGCCGAACACTGCCGCGACCGCGCCGGCGATCACGGCGGTCACCAGCCCGACCGCCGCCCCGACACCGGTGGCGACGCCGAAGGCGAGCGCGAGGGGCAGGGCGACGATGGCGACTGTGACCCCCGCGGCCAGGTCACGCGGCCACGAGCGGCGCAGGCCGGTGTAGTCGGCCCGGCGCGGCAGCAGCCGGCGGAGGGAACCGGCGGCGACCGGCGGGACGGTCACCGGAACCGCGGCCGCGCTCACGCTCGGGCCGATCCGGCCGACGCGACGGCGTCGTCGGCGTCGTCGAGGGCGGCGAGCAGCGCCTGGCCGTCGCGCAGGTTCCGGCTCAGCAGGCGGCGGGCGACCCCGAGCAGCTCGGCGGTCTGCTGGTCGCGCAGCGCGCAGATCACGTTGCTGCGCACCCGGCGGCTGTCGACGATCCCGGCGCGGCGGAGCACCGAGACCTGCTGGGAGAGGTGCGAGAGCTCGAGGCCGGTCGCCTCGGCCAGCTCGCCGACCGTGTGCTCGCGCTCGGCCAGCAGCTCGAGCACGCGGACCCGGGCCGGATGGGCGAGCGCCTTGAACAGATCGGCCTTGGCCTCCGCGATGGGCCGGCCGGGGGTGAAGGGCACACTCCGACTCTAATGGCTTGATGAACCCGTCAACTCGTCAATCCGCTGTGACTCCGCTCGCAGACGCGACGACCCCGCTCGCAGACGCGACGACCCCGCTCGCAGACGCGACGACCCCCCCGGTCCGCGGACCGGGGGCGTCGTCGTGCGTGGTTCTGGGGGGCGGCTCAGTACCAGTTGTTGGCCTGCGAGTGCCCCCAGGCACTGCAGGGCGAGCCGTACCGCTGCTCGATGTAGATCAGCCCGGCGTCGATCTGCCGGTAGCCGTCGGAGGTTTTGGCGATCCCCGTGCCGGCCCAGGTGGAGTCGAGGAACTGCGGGATCCCGTACGCGGTGCTCGTCGGGTTCTGCGCGTTCGGGTTCCAGCCGCTCTCCTTGCCCCACAGGCTCTCCAGGCAGGAGAACTGGTTGGCGTCGCCACCGAGCTGCGCGAGCGCGTAGTCCTGGAAGGAGCCGGCCGGAGCGGTCGCGGCCGGCGCGGCCTCCGCCGCCGCGGCCTCCTCGGCCGCGGCCCGGGCGGCTTCCTCGGCGGCCACGCGCGCGGCCTCCTCGGCGGCGGCCTGCTCGGCCGCGAGCCGCTGCTGCTCGGCCAGGTCGGCGGCGGCCTGGGCCTGCGCGGCCGCGGTCTGCTCGGCACTGCGCTCGGCCCGGCTGGCCGCGAGCTGCCCGAGCGAGTGGGCGGCGTCCTCGCCGATGACGGCCGAGCCGGCGTCGGTGCCGCCCCCGCCCTGGATGCCGAGCTGCTCGGCGATGCTGACCGACTCCAGCTGCGCGCCGTCGGCCTGGGCGGCGGGCTCGCCGGAGGCGAGCACGTTGACCATCAGCGCGCCGGCGGCGGCGACGCTGAGGTAGAGCGCGGGACGACGGGCGGTGTTCGGCGGGCGACGGTGCGCTCCGGTACCGCGCTCACTGCGGGCATGCGGACGGATCATGGTGCGGAGGTTCATGGGGTGGGACGACTCCGAGGGCGTCAGGGCGCGACAGGACGGCATGCCAGGCAGGCAGTGCCCCTGCGACGCGTTCTTCCGTGTAGCCGCCTACCGAGTTAGCTGACGGGTTCGGGCGGGAAGCAGCCCTACCGGCCCCGAGCTGACGCTCGCGGGCTGGATTCACCCCAGTACTGCGGTGGGTCCCCGGCTCGCCTTCCCCGGAGGGTCGGCGACTCAGCGGCGTCCAGCGCGGATCTCCCCGGGTGGGGACACGACGACCGGCCGGACCGCCCCAACGTAACCGCCGTTACCGCACCGTGACAATCGAAACGTCGAATTCCCGGCGTGACGAGGATCGCGTCGGTGCGTCAGGGCAGCCGCCACACCGTCGTCCGGCGCACGAGCGGGCCTTCGGTGTCGGGGACGTCGTACGTGGCCGCGGCGACCAGCCCCTCGCGCGGGACGTAGGGCCGCCCCGGGTCCCCGAGGAGGACCACGGCCCCGCCGAGCCAGGCGCGCCCCAGGAACGGCAGCACGCGCTCGGTCATCGCCCGGTCGTAGCAGACGTCACCGGCCAGGATGACGTCCACGTCCGGCGGTTCCGCGTCGAGGACGTCGCCCACGACGGCGATCGGGGCGACCCCGTTGGCCTCTGCGTTCACCGCGACCGCGGTGGCGCTGTAGGGGTCGGGATCGCTGGCGAGCACCGCGCGGGCGCCGGCCAGCGCCGCGGCCACGGCGACGAGGCCGCTGCCCGCCCCGAGGTCGAGCACGCTGCGCCCGGCCACCACCTCGGGGTGGTCGAGGACGTAGCGGGCCAGCGCCTGGCCGCCGGGCCAGGCGGCGGCCCAGAAGGGGGGTTCCTCGGCCGGCCCCACCTGCTCGCTCTCCATCGCCTCCCACAGCGCGACGACGTCGGCGGCGACGTGCAGCCGGACCTCCGGCACGAGAGCGGACCGCTCGAGCCGGGTGTACCGGCGGACGAAGTCGGCGGGAACGTGGCTCGACACCTGCTCAGTCTCGCGCGGGAGGGCCGACCTGCCGGCCGGCACGTCGCGCGATCAGCCGCCAGTAGGAGCCGGGCAGCAGCCGGACCAGCACGTCGGGGACCTTGGCGCTCCATCCGATCAGCAGCCGCGGGCGGCGCCGCTCGATCGCCGCCACGATCTGGGCCGCCGCCTTCTCCGGGGGCATCGTCAGCAGCTTGGCGAACTGCGCGCGCCCCTGCTCGTACTCCTCGGCCGACACCCCCGAGCCGACGCGGACGGTCTCGGCGATCCGCGTCTTGATGCCGCCGGGGTGGACGACGGTGACGCCGACGCCGTTCTCGGCGAGCTCGTGCCGCAGCGCCTCGCTGAATCCCCGGACGGCGAACTTGCTCGCCGCGTACGCCGCCTGCCCGGGCGGGGCGAAGATCCCGAAGATGCTCGACACGTTCACCAGGTGCGACCCGGGACGGGCCTTCAGCGCCGGCAGGAACGCGCGGGTCAGCGTGACGACGGCGCGGAAGTTGATCGACATCAGCCAGTCGAACTCGTCGGCGGTCACCTGGTCGAACCGGCCGCCGAGCGCCACGCCCGCGTTGTTGACCAGCAGGGTCACGTCGGGGTGCGCCGCAGCGAGGTCGGCCGCCACCCGGACCGTGGCGTCGTCGTCGGCCAGGTCGACGACGGTGGTGGCGACGGCGAGCGACGGGTGCGCCGCCCGGATCCGGCCGGCAACGGCGGCCAGCCGCTCGGCGTCCCGGTCGAGCAGCACCAGGTCGCTGCCGCGCGTCGCCAGCTGCTCGGCCAGCGCCTCGCCGATGCCGCTGGCCGCGCCGGTGACCACGGCCGTGCCGCCCCCGAAGCGGTAGGGGCCCATCAGGCGGCCCGCCGGGCCGGCGCCGCCGCGCGCTGGAAGGTCATGCCCTCGTCGTCGAGCGGGCCACGGCGCATGAGGGCGACGTCGCGCAGGTAGTTCTGGTGCAGCTTCCAGGGCTTGCGCGAGCCCTGCTTGGGCAGGGCGCCGAGGCTGCGCTGCACGTACCCGGACGCGAGGTCGAGGAAGGGCTCGTCGCCACCCTCGGGCGGGGCCACCGGCGTGGCCGAGACGTAGCCGTGCTCGTCGAGGTGTCGCAGCAGGCGGCAGACGTAGCGGTTGACCAGGTCGGCCTTGAGCGTCCAGGAGGCGTTCGTGTAGCCGATCACCATCGCCAGGTTCGGGACCCCGGACAGCATCATGCCCTTGTAGGAGACCCGCCCGGAGACGTCGACCGGCTTGCCGTCGACGGTCAGCGACATCCCGCCCATCGGGAGCAGGTTGAGCCCGGTCGCGGTGATGACGACGTCGGCGTCGAGGTGCGCTCCGGACTCCAGCTCGATGCCCTTCTCGGTGAACGTCGCGATCCGGTCGGTCGCGATGGACGCCGTCCCCCGGCGGAGAGCGCGGAACAGGTCGCCGTCGGGCACCAGGCACAGCCGCTGGTCCCAGGGGTCGTAGGGCGGGTTGAAGTGCGTGTCGACGTCGATGTTCGGCAGCTGCTTCTGGGTGAGGCGGCGGATGACCTTCCGGGCGGCCGTGGGCCACCGCCGGCTGAACTGGAAGAACGCGGTCGAGAGCAGCACGTTCTTCCACCGCACGATGGGATAGGCAAGGCGCGCGGGGAGCCGGCTGCGCAGGGCCTGCGCCAGCGGGTCGCGGCCGGGCAGCGACAGGATGTAGCTCGGCGTGCGCTGCAGCATGGTGACGTGCTCGGCTCGGTCGGCGAGGGTGGGCACCAGCGTCACCGCGGTCGCGCCGCTGCCGATGACGACGACCTTCTTGCCGGTGACGTCGAGGTCCTCCGGCCAGTGCTGCGGGTGCACGAACTGCCCGGCGAAGCGCTCCTCGCCCGGGAAGCTCGGCCGGAAGCCCTCGTCGTAGCGGTAGTAGCCGGAGCACAGGGACAGCCACGAGCAGGTGAACCGCACCGTCTCACCGGTGTCGGAGCGGGCGGCGGTGACCGTCCAGCGGGCCTCGTCGCTGGACCACTCGGCCGACTGCACCCGGTGGTGGAACCGGATCCTGTCGGTCACCCCGTACTCGGCCGCGGTCTCCTCGATGTAGCGGCGGATCGCCGGGCCGTCGGCGATCGCCTTGCTGTCCTTCCAGGGCCGGAAGGCGTAGCCGAGGGTGAACATGTCGGAGTCCGATCGGACGCCGGGGTAGCGGAAGAGGTCCCAGGTGCCGCCGACCGCGCCGCGCGACTCGAGGATCGCGTAGCTCTTGTCGGGGCACTCCTCCTGCAGGTGGCAGGCGGCGCCGATGCCGGACAACCCGGCGCCGACGATCAGCACGTCGACATGCTCCACGGTGCACTCCAAGAAGTAGCGGGGGCTGCGGAAGCGTCCCCCGGCGACGGTATCGACGTCCTGTCGAACGAGTCAACGTGGTGTTGAGAGACGGGCACGACGACGGTAATCTCGGTCACGTGCCGATGCCCGCCGGCCGGTCCCCAGCTGCCGCTCGTGGGCGCCGAGCCGCCCGTCCCTCCGGTGACGACCGCGAGCTCGCGATCCTCGCCACCGCCGAGCGGCTGCTCGCGGCCCGGCCGCTGTCCGCGGTGTCGGTGGACGACCTGGCGCGCGGTGCGGGCATCTCGCGGCCGACCTTCTACTTCTACTTCGCGTCCAAGGACGCTGTCCTGCTGACGCTGCTGGACCGCGTGGTCGCCGAGGCCGACGCCGCCACCCGCGCGGCGTTCGACTCCCCGGCGGGCGATGCCCGCGAGGGGTGGCGGCGGGCGATCACCGCGTACTACGAGACGTTCCGCGCCCACCGGGGCCTGACGCTGGCCTGGGCCGAGGCCCGGTCGACGAACGCCGAGGTGCGGGAGCTGTGGGCGCGCGTCTTCGACGGCTGGGTGGACCGGTGCGCGGCCGCCATCGAGAGCGAGCGTGCCCGGGGCGCCGCCCGTGCCGGCGTGCCCGCCCGGGACCTCGCCGTCGCGCTGAACTCCATGAACGAGCGGGTGCTGTACGCGACCTTCAGCGGCGACGGACCCGCGGTCGCGGAGTCCGACGTCGTGACCGTCCTCCTCGACGTCTGGCTCGGTGCCATCTACGGGAGCTCCGCTCCGAGCGGCAGCTAGAACGGCGGTGGGTCGTCGTCGGGTTGGTCCGGTGGTGGTTCGGGTGGGGGTCTGCGCAGGCCCGGTGGCCGGGTGGTGCGGGTGATGCCCGTCGGGGTGGTGACGTGCAGGGTGCCGTCGGGCTCCATGACGAAGTGCCAGCCGGGGGCGAAGGTCTTGAGCCGGTGGTGGGAGCGGCACAGGCAGCACAGGTTGGTGCAGGTGGTCGGCCCGCCGCAGGAGTGCGCGACGACGTGGTCCAGGTCGGCCCAGCCGACCCGCTGCCCGCAGTTGGGCATCCGGCAGGTGCGGTCCCGGGTGCGGGTGAAGGTCTGCTGCCGGTCGGTGGGCTGGTAGCCGTGGGTGGCGGCGGGCGCGCCCAGCACCGGGCAGCCGCAGTCCGCCCCGGGGTGTTCGGCGCAGCCCGTCGTGGCCACCCGTAGCAGCTCGGCCACGGTGGTGGTGGCCAGCAGCCGGCCGTCGGCGTCGGTGACCGCGAAGGTGAGGCTGCCGCCGTCGGGGGCGTGCAGGCCGAGGGCGCCGATGCGGGTGAGCAGCTCGCGGGCGTGTGCGGCGGTGATCGCCAGCCCGTTCACGGTGCCGGCGGTCGTGGCGGCGCCGGCCAGGGAATCGAGGGTGGCGGTGATGGTCAGCTGCGCGGCCACGCCGGGCTGGCCGGGCCCGCCGGGGCGGCGCAGCAGCAGCGAGAACAGCTCGGTGCGGACCTGGGCGATCGGCCGGGGGTCGCCGTCGGCCTTCGCCAGCCGGGCGAGCTGATCGATGACCGCGTAGGCCTCCGCGGCCTCGTCGGCCGACAGTTCCGCGCCCAGGGTGGCCATGCCGTCGGCCCCGGGCTGCAGAAACACGTCCGCGCGGCGCTCGGCCTGCTCGCGCCGCTGGTCGGCGGCCGCGGCGTCCAGCTCGGCCAGCAGCTCCAGGGCGCGGGCCCGCAGCCGGGCCACCGACAGGTCCACCGCCTCGGGCAGCAGCCGGGCCTCGACCGCCCGGGCCAGCTCGGGGCGGGTGGAGCCGAGCACGTCGGCCAGCGCGCCCGCACGCGCCACGTCCAGGTCGCCGGCGGCCAGCGCCGCGTAGGTGGCGGGCAGGTTCTCCCGCCACGCCAACGCCCGGTGATGCAGATGCCTCGCGGTACCGCGGCCGCGGTTGAGCACCAGCGCCAGCTCCCCGGCGAAGAACTCACTCACCCCGGAAGCCTCGTCGTCGCGCCGGGCTGCGGGTCGTCATCGTCGGGGGTCAGCTCGGCCAGCCGCAGGATCAGCTCCGCCTCGTAGGCGGCGTCCATCGCCTGCCGCCGCTGCCGCCGGGCCAGCTCCGCGGCCGCCTGCCGCTTCGACAGCAACTCCACCGGCAGCTGCGGCGGCTCGACCGGCTGGCCCAGCGACCAGTCGATCAGCACGCCCTCGAAAGTCGAGGAGCCCGAGATCCGAGACACACCGACACGGTATGGCGGGGGTACGACAGTTTCACCGCGTCGACCAGGGGGTTCAGCAACACCTCACTCCTGGGGTGTTCCTCCTGCTCCAGCAGTTCTGCAGGACCCCCGGAGCACGAAGAACACGCCAGAAGCATCAGGCGAGAACGGCGATCCGGCCCGAACGGCAGCCGGCTCCGGGACGCGGACCCGGAGCTACAGCAACCCGCCGGCGCGCAGGTTGAGCACGACGACGGCTGCGGCGAGCAGCAGGCCGCCGGCGGTGGCCAGCGCCAGGAGCACCCGGCGGGTGCTCCACCGCTGGATCCGGACCGGCCGCACCGGAGGGAGCAGCGCGCGGAACTCCTCGACGAGGTCGCGATCCCCGGTGTCGACGAGCCGGCGCAGCTGGCGGGGCAGGGTGACCGACCCCGTGGCCGCGAAGGCCTCGGCCACCTCCTCGGGGTCGAACAGCTCCGCGGACCGCTGCACCACCCGCTCCGGCGTCGCGCCCAGGGCGAGGATGAGCAGCATGTTGGCGAGGTCGACCGACTGCCGCCAGCGCGAGGGCCGGGTCTCGCCGAACGAGACGTCCACGAGGTACACGCGGTTCCCCTGTACGAGCACGTTCGAGGGCTTGATGTCGCGGTGCGCGACGCCGGCCGCCCACATCAGCCGGATCTGGACGAGGGCGTCGTCGATCACCACGTCCGTCAGCTGTCCGTCGGGACCACGGCCGTCGAGGATCTCGACCGCGTCGGGCACGAGCTCGCACACGAGCAGGTACTCCTGACCCGGCACGACCTCGACCACCCCGACCGGGTCGGGCACCCGCACCCCGCCGTCGCGGAGCAGTCGCAGGAAGTAGTCCTCGCGCTCGACCAGCCGGCGGACGGAGGAGAACGGCGCCTCGTCCTCGAGCCGGCCGTACCGCAGCACGCGGACGTACTTGTACCAACGGTCCGACCGGAGGTGGTTGCTCGCGTAGAGCTTCCCGAACAGGAACTCGGGCGGACCGGTGGCCAACCGGAGCCGGCACGGGGTGGAGCCCGCGGACCCGTCGAGCCGGTACGGCTCCAGGGCGGCGAGATCCAGGCCGAGCTGGTCGAGGACGGCTGCGCGGACGCGTTCGGTGCGCTCGCCCTCCAGCCGCAGGTGGGCCTTGACCTCCCGGTGGTAGACCACCGGGAAGTCCCGCTCCGGGGCCAGGAGCAGGAAGGCGAGCGCGACCAGGCTGGTGCCGGCGAGCGCGCTCAGCCCGCCGACGGCCACCGGGTCCAGGTCGACCGCCCCGCGCAGCACGATGTACAGGACGAGCAGCACGGAGACCACGGCCCACCCCCATCGGCGGGCCCGGCCGGCCGGGGACAGCGCGAGCACGCTGCCGGCCGCGACGGAGGCGAGGACCAGCACCGGCCACGCGGGTAGGTACAGCTGCTCCTCCGAGCCGGTGACGCCGGAGCGCACGACGCGAGCCAGGGCGCTCTCCCCCGCGCCCACCTGGGCGACGGCCGCGATCAGGGAGATCGTGCCCCCGTAGACCAGCAGGTGCCGCCACCGGGCGAACCAGGCGAGCACGATCACCGTCGGAACCCAGATGACCCGGTAGCCGGTGTCCACGGCGGCCGTCTGCACGTCCTCCAGCTGCTCCCGCGCGCCCACCGACCGGATGAGGTCGTCGAGGTGGTGGTCGAGTTCGGTCAGCCCGCGGCCACGGGTCAGCAGGGTCACCAGGACCAGGCCGAGGAGGGAGGCGACCAGAGCACCCGCCCACCACCACGCCCGTCGCGGCACACGGGCCCGCAGCGAGCGGTCCCGGCCCGACGGCCGCCGGAACTCCGAGGCCGGCGACGGCCGGCGCAGGCGGCCGATCCGGGCGGGCCGGCCGGGCCCGCCCTCCCCCGTCCCGGATGCGGCCATGACCGGAGCCTGCCCGACCGGAGCCTGCCCGACCCCGCGGGAACTCATGCGATCGAGGGCCGGGAGCGCGCGAACGCCGCCCGGTCCCACTCCCGGCGAGCGAGGTGCAGGGCTCCCGCCGCCAGCACCGGGTTGGCCGCGGTGGCGGCGCCCAGCGGCGTGATCCCGACCGCGAACGCGGCCGCACCGAGCAATCCCACCCGCGCCGCCGGATCCGGGCTCAGGATCGCGGCGGCCAGTGCGGACTCGCCGGCGGCCATGACCGCACCGAAGACCCGCGGCGCCGGCACGGTCAGCCCACGGCCCACCGCCCGGTACCAGCCCCACGGCGCCCCGTCGGCCAGCGCGGCGAACTGCGCGGGGGGCCGCAGCGTGAGGACGCCGTTGACCCCGAGACCCATGAGCGCGAAGAACAGGCCCAGCGCGCGCCGCCCCGCTGCCGGTCGCGCGAACGCCAGACCGGTGAGGCCCGCGTAGACCGTCGCCGCGACGGCGAGCTGCGTGGCCTGGTCACGGGTGAGCCGCGCCCCCGACATGGCGAACCCTCTCCTGGGCGGCATGGACGCTGCCACCGTCGCGGGCGGCCGCGCCGGCGGGCAGGGGCGAACGGCCCGGCCGGACCGGCGGAGGACCCGAGGGGACGGCGGGCCCGCCCGCCCGGGCCCGAAGACCCTGACGCGGGGCTTGCGCCCCCGAGTGAACTGGTCGCATGACGACACGGGTCGCGGCGAGCCAGGCTGCCGTCGAGCCGGGGCAGCCGGCCCGCGGGCGGCGATCGGTCGTCCACCGCTACCCGGTGGACCTCGTGCGGGTGGGCCTGGGCCTGGCGATCGTCGGCATCGGCCTGCTCATCGCGCAGCGCGGCCAGCTGTCGGTGTTCGAGCGCGACGTGTTCCAGATCATCAACGACCTGCCGCCGTTGTTCTTCCCGGTCGTCTGGGCGGTGATGCAGCTCGGGAACGTCGTGGCCGTCCCGATCCTGGCCGCCGTCGCGGCGCTCGCCCGGCGGTTCCGCATGGCCCGTGACCTGCTGGTCTCCGGGCTGCTCGCCTACGTCGCCGCCGACCTGATCAAGAGCCTGGTCCGGCGAGAGCGGCCGGGCGGTTTCGCGGTCGACCCGTTCTTCCCCGAGGGACCGATCGAGGGCCTCGGCTTCATCTCCGGGCACGCCGCGGTGGCCGCGGCGCTGGCCACCGCCGCCGCGCCCTACCTCACCCGGCGCACCCGCCGCGTCGCGTGGGGAGTGGCCGCGGCGGTCGCGATCAGCCGGATCTACGTGGGCGCCCACCTGCCGCTGGACATCATCGGCGGCGCCGCGGCGGGGTGGGCGATCGGCTCGCTCGTGCACTGGGCCTTCGGCCTGCCCCGCTGGGAACCGTCGGCCCGGCGAGTGGGCGCGCTGCTGGCGCGGTACGGCCTGCCCGTGCGGGATCTCCGCCGGTCCACGGTGGTCGCACGGAGCTCGCACCCGTTCGAGGCCGTGGACGAGACCGGACGCCGGGTCTACGTGAAGGTCCTCGACCCCGACCGGTTCGAGCGGGACTGGCTCTACCGCCTCTACCGGGTCGTCGCGGTCCGGGACATCAAGGACGCCGACGCCGTGGCCCCGCTCGGCCAGCAGGCCGAGCACGAGGCGGTCGCGGCCATGACCGCCCGGGAGCGCGGCGTCCGGGTGCCGCCGGTGCTGCTCGCCCGCGGCAACCAGAAGGGCGCCGTCCTCGTCCAGGAGTACCGGGTGGGGACGCCGCTCGACGAGTTCCTCCCCGACGACGTGACCCCCGGGCTGCTCGCGGAGGTGTGGCACCAGCTGGCCCTGATGCGCGGTGCGCGGATCGCCCACCACGACCTCGTGGCCTCCAGCGTCCTCGTCGACGCCGACGGCAAGCCGTGGCTCGTCGACTTCGGCAACGCCGTGACCGGCGCCGACGACGACGACCTGGCCGGCGACGTCGCCGAGCTCATGGCCTCGCTGGCCATGCGGCTGGACCCCGTCGTCGTGGCCGACTCCGCCGTCGACGCGCTCGGCCCCGATGTCGTCGCCGAGGCCCTGACCGGGCTGATGCCCCTGACCCTGTCCGCGGCGACCCGCCACGAGGAGCGGGAGCAGCCCGGGCGGCTGAGCGCGCTCCGTCGCGCGGTGCGCGCGCGGCTCGACCTCCCCGACCCCGACCGGTACGAGTTCGCCCCCGCGGGACGGGTGGCCGTCGCCGCCGTGACCGTCGGCGCCGCGCTGGTGCTCGTGGGTGTGCCCCTGCTCGCCGACTCGGCCTCCCTCCTCGAGACCGTGGAGCACAACGGGTGGCGGTGGCTCGGTGCGGCGTTCGCGCTCGCCGTCGTCGCCCGGGCGGCCACCGCGGCCGCCGGGCTCTTCACCGTCGAGCGGCGCCTCGCCCTGGGCCGGACCTACGGCGCCTCGATGGTCGCCGACGGCGCCTCCCTGCTGCACGGCCACACCGGCTGGCGCCGTGCGGCGGTTCGGTACCTGGAGCGGGCCGGCGTCCTGCCCGACGCCGCCCGGCGGGCCATGGACCGGTTCTCCGCGGGCGCCATCCTGGCCGCTGTCTTCGTCGCCCTGGTCACGCTCGTCCTCGCCGTCGTCGAGGGGGAGATCAGCCAGTGGGGGGCGCCGGAGGCCGCGGTGCCCGCCGTCCTGCTGGGCGCCGGTGCCTGGGTGCTGGTGCTCACCGGGCAGTGGCTGGCCGCCCGGCACGCCGCGGCCACGCAGCCGGGGTCGCCGGCGCCGGCCCGGCTGGTCACCCAGGCGGTGCGCCGGGCCCTGGCCCGCACCCCCGACGCCGGGCACGGCTCGGACCCGTGGCGGCGCGGGGCCCAGTTCGCGTGGGCGGCGACGGCCGTCGTCCTGGAGGGGGCCACCCTCGCGGCGGCCCTGCACGGTGTCGGCGGGCAGGTGCCGGTGCTGGCCACGGCCACGGTGTACGCCGCCCTGCACCTGCTCTGGTCGGCGGTGCCGGTGACCGGCGCGCCCGGGGCAGCCGACGTGGCCCTGCTGCTCGCCCTCACCGCCCTGGGTGCGCCGCTGGCGGCCGCCGTCGCCGGGGTCGTCACCTTCCGGCTGCTGACCTTCTGGATCCCCGCCGCGCTCGGTGCGCTGCTCTCGGGCCGGTTCGAGCACCGCTTCGTGACGTGAGCCCCC
This sequence comes from Blastococcus jejuensis, assembly GCF_039534705.1. Classification (NCBI taxonomy): domain Bacteria; kingdom Bacillati; phylum Actinomycetota; class Actinomycetes; order Geodermatophilales; family Geodermatophilaceae; genus Blastococcus; species Blastococcus jejuensis. The sequence continues at coordinate 560,152 of NZ_BAAAVV010000002.1, read as the reverse complement.
GGCTGCGCCGTGCCCTCACCGGTCCGGTCGGCCGGACCGTCCTGTCCGTGGCCGTCGTCGTGGCCGTCTTCGCCGGCGTGCTGCCGCAGATCGCCGACTACTCGGAGGCGTGGCAGCTGGTCCGGTCGCTGACCTGGCCGGAAGCGGTGCTGGTCGGGGTCGTCGCCGCCGCGAACATCGTCTCCTACGCCCCGCTCTGGACCGCTGCCCTGCCGGGACTGCGCCTGCGGCAGGCCCTGCTGAGCGACCTGGCCTCGACGACGATCTCCAACACGGTGCCGGTCGGTTTCGCGTTCGGCGTCGGCACCACCGTGGCGATGTACCACTCGTTCGGCTTCCCGGCGGGGGCGATCACCCGGGCGATCGGGCTGGCCGGGGTCTGGAACAACCTGGTCAAGCTGGCGATGCCCGCCCTCGCGTTGGTCGGCGTCCTGTTGGTCGCCGACGTGACCGCCGCGCTGGCCGTGGCCGCGGTGCTCGGCAGCGCCGTCCTGCTGCTCGCGGTCGTCGCACTCGTCCTGGTGCTCACGCACCGGGCAGCCGCGGTCGCCCTGGCCGCCGCGGCGGAGCGCGCCGTCCGCGCCGTGGCCGGCGGGCTCGGGCGGCCCCGTCCCACGGGCTGGGTGGCGCGCACCGACCGTTTCCGGGCCGACTCGCTGGAGGTCCTCCGGCACCGCTGGCCGCACCTGAGCGCCGCCGCGGTCGCCAGCCACCTCGCGCTGTTCCTCGTCCTGCTGGTCTGCCTGCGTACCGTCGACGGCGACGGCTCCGACGCCCCGTGGCTGCTGGTGCTGGCCGTCTTCTCCGTCACCCGCCTGGTGACGATCGTGCCGATCACCCCCGGCGCCCTGGGCGTGGCCGAGCTCAGCTACGTCGCCGGGCTGACCGCCGTCGGCGTCGGGGCCGACGCGGCCGCCGGCGCCGTCCTGCTGTTCCGGTTCCTGACCTGGTTCGTGCCCATCCCGCTGGGGGTGGCCGCCTGGCTGGCGTGGCGGCGGGGCGCCGGGCAGGCGCCCCCGGTCGCCGGCACCGTGCCCGCGGTGGGCTGAACCGTGCGCCGGCGCTGGGCGGATGTATGGACGGCGGCCGTCGCGAGCGCGGTGACCGTGGTATCGGCCTGGGTGGTCTCCGACGGCACGGTCGACGGTCCGGAACGGGCGGTGTTCCGGTTCGTCAACGGCTGGCCCGACGCGTGGCGCTGGCCGCTGTGGATCTTCCAGACCCTCGGGGTGCTCGGCATGCCCCTGGTCGTGGCGGGAGCGGCGCTCCTGCTGCGGCGGTGGCGCCTGGCCGCTGCCCTGGTCGCGCTGGTCCCGCTGAAGCTCGGCATCGAGCACGAGGTGCTCAAGGCCTCGGTCCAGCGGGAGCGCCCGGGCACCACGATCCCGGGCGCGATGCTGCGCGACGTCCCGTCGGCGGGCGAGTCGTTCCCGTCGGGCCACGCGATCATCGCCTTCGGGATCGTCGCGCTGCTCCTCCCCTACCTGCGGCGGCGCTGGCAGGTGCTGGTGGTCGTGCTGGCGGTGCTGAACTCCGTGGCGCGGGTGTACCTCGGGGGCCACGCGCCGCTCGACGTCGTCGGCGGTGCGGCCGCGGGCCTTCTCGTCGGCGCCCTGCTCAACCTCGCCGTCGGCGTTCCGGAGCGGCCCGGCTGACCGGCTGCCGCGCGCCACTGCCTCGCGCGGTGACGGTCGGCTGTGCTGTGCTGCCGGAGCGGAAGGAGGAGGAGTGATCAGGACGACGACACGGCGGGCCCGGTGGCTGCTGGCCGCCGCGGCCCTGCTGCTCGTGGCCGCCGTGGTGGTCATCGTGGTGGTCACCCGGGGCGACGACCGGCCGGAGGGCCCGGCGGCCACACCCACCGCGACGTCGACGACACCGACGTCGGCTCCCGAGTCCTCGGCGCCGTCGAGCACAGCACCCTCGAGCGCCGCGCCCTCGAGCACCTCCACGCCTGCGCCCACCGTGCCGCCCGCCGTGCCGGCGGGGCTCCTCGGCGTCGACGTCGAGACGATCCCGACCGACCAGCCGGTGGTCGCGCTGACGTTCGACGCCGGTGCCAGCAGCGCCGGGCTGCCGAGCATCCTGGCCACCCTCGCCGAAGAGGACGTCGAAGCGACCTTCTTCCTGACCGGCGACTGGGCTGCGGCCAACCCGGACGGGGTCGCCGCCATCAGGGCCGGCGGCCACCGGGTGGGCAACCACTCGATGACCCACCCGCACCTGCCGGCGCTGTCCGACGCGGCGCTGCGGGACGAGGTGGTCGGCGCGCAGGAGGCGATCCGGGCCGCCGGCGCCGACCCCCGGCCGCTGTTCCGGTTCCCGTTCGGGGACCGGGACGACCGCACCATCGCCGCGGTGAACGACCTCGGCTACGTCGCGGTGCGGTGGACGGTCGACACGCTCGGCTGGCAGGGCACCGCCGGCGGGCGGAGCGCCCAGTCCGTCGCCGACCGGGTGCTCGCGGCACTGCAACCCGGCGAGATCGTGCTCATGCACGTCGGGTCCAACCCCGACGACGGCACGACCTTCGACGCCGACGCGCTCCCGCAGATGATCGACCGCATCCGCGCGGCCGGCTACGGCTTCGTCACCCTCGACGCCCTCCTCGGCTCCTGAGCCCAGCCGGGCCGCCCGCGCTCACTCCTCGGCGGCGGAGCCGTGCGCCGCGCCGTGGCCGTGCGCCGGACCGGTCACCTGCCGGTAGACACCGTGCGCCCACACCTGCAGGCCCAGCGCCGCCTCCACGGACTCCCGGGCGGCGGCCACGCCGTCGTCGCCGGCCTTCGCGCGGAGCGCGCGGGCAGCCGCCAGACGGGAGACCGCCTGCTCGCGGACCAGCGCACAGAGGACATCGGCCAGCCGGTCGGCCGACCCGGTCTCCAGCGCCCGTTCCGCCTCGGGGATCGCCGGTCCGACGTCGAGGCCCGCCGGCTTGAGGCCGGTGAACGGAGCCCCCTCGCCGGCCCGGTGGAGGCGGACGACGGTCTCGAAGAACCACCGATCGGCGACCTCGGCGGCCTCCGGTCCGTGATCGCGGGCGCGCGCGGCCATCTCGAAGGTCCGTCGGACCTCGTCCTCGGCGACCACGGAAACGTAGGGCAGCACGACACCGGGATCGTTGTCGGCGAGCGCACGCCGGGCAGCGGTGACGACCGGACCGTCGAGGGAGTCGCAGTGCGGAGGCATGACGCCATGCTCTCCGCCGTCGCCGGGCGCACCAGGGCCGGAGGTCGTGGCGTCGGGGGGCCGGAGGCCGTCGGGATCGGCGCCGTCCGGACGGGACGGCGTCGACCCTCGGGCGGCATGCTGGACGGCGACCGGCGGCCGTGCCGGTGCTCGGACACGCACGCGCCGGGAGAAGCGATGAGGAGATGGCACCCGCCGGCGGCCACGGTCCTGGCCCGCCGGCGGTGGTTCGCCCGCCACCTGCTCGCCTACGCCGTCGGGAACGCGCTCGCCGTCGTCGTCTGGTCCGCGGTCGGGCTGGTGACCGGCGCCTGGTTCCCCTGGCCGCTGCTGTCCCTCGCCGGCTGGGGCCTGCTGGTGCACCTGCATTCCTGGTGGGCCTACGGGCCGGCCAGCCGGATGGTCACCGAGACGACGATCCCCGGGCGGACACCGCCCGGCCCGTCGTGACCCGCGGCGCCGAACGCCTCCGGCCCCCCGCCGGGCTGACCACCGAGGAGGCGCGCGCACGGCGCCCGCCCGGCGGCAACCGGCTGCCGGCGGAGAAGCCGCCCTCACCGCTGCGGCTGCTGGTCGCGCAACTGGTCCACTTCTTCGCCGTCCTGCTGTGGGCCGCGGCCGCGCTCGCGTTTCTCGGGGGTCTCCCCCAGCTCGGGGTCGCGATCGCGATTGTCGTGGTCCTCAACGGCGTGTTCGCCTTCGTCCAGGAGTACCGCGCCGACCGGGCCGCCGAGGCGCTGCGCGACCTCGTGCCGCACCGTGTCACCGTCGTGCGCGACGGGATCCGCCAGGAGATCGACGCCGTCGACGTCGTCGTCGGCGACCTGGTTCTGCTGGAGGCCGGCGACCGGATCGCCGCGGACCTCGCCGTCGTCGACGTGCACGGCCTGCGGGTGGACGAGGCGACGCTCACCGGCGAGAGCGAACCCGTCGGGAAGGCACCCGGCGACCCGGTGCACGCCGGCTGCTTCGTCGTGGAGGGCGAGGCATCGGCGTCGGTCACCGCGATCGGCGGCGACACGCGGCTGGCGTCGATCGCCACGATGACCCGGGCGGTCGTGCGGGCCAGGACGCCGCTGGCCCGCGAGCTGCACCGGGTGGTGCGCACGGTCACCGTGCTGGCCGTCGGGCTCGGGGTGGTCAGCTTCGGCCTCGGCCTGCTCCTGGGCCTGCCCGCGGGCGAGGGCTTCCTGTTCGCCGTCGGCGTGACCGTCGCGCTCGTCCCCGAGGGCCTGCTCCCCACGGTCACCCTCTCGCTGGCGCGCAGCGCGCAGCTGCTGGCCCGGCGCAACGGGCTGGTCCGCCGCCTGGAGTCGGTCGAGACGCTGGGCTCGACGACGTTCATCTGCACGGACAAGACCGGGACGCTCACGCAGAACCGGATGGCGGCGGTCGAGGTCTGGACGCCGCGGGGCACGGTCACCCTCACCGGGGAGGGGTACGAGCCCGTCGCCGAGATCCACGGTTCCGCCGTGGCGGTGGAGGGCACCCGTGAGCTGGCCGGCGCGGCGGTGCTGTGCTCCACCGGGCGGATCCGGCGCGACGGCGACACGTGGACCGCCCTGGGCGACCCGATGGAGGCGGCCCTCGACGCCCTGGCGCAGCGCACGGGCGCCGGGGCGGTGCACGCGGGGACTCTGCGGGGCGAGCGGCGCTTCCCCTTCGACCCGCGCCGCCGGCGCATGTCGGTCTGGGAGAACGGCGTGCTGTCGGTCAAGGGCGCCCCCGACACCGTGCTCCCCCGCTGCCTCGACACGACCGGCGCGCACGAGGCCGCGACGGCGATGTCGGCACGGGGGCTGCGCGTGCTGGCGGTCGCCCGCCGGCGCGGCCCGCTGCCCGAGGGCGGGAGCGCCGACGACGCCGAGCGGGAGCTGGAGCTGCTCGGCCTGGTCGGCCTCGAGGACCCGCCCCGGGCCGGGGTCGGCGACGCGCTGGCCGAGTGCCGCCGGGCGGGCATCCGGGTCGCGATGGTCACCGGCGACTCCGGCCCGACCGCCGCGGCGATCGGCCGGGAGGTCGGCCTGCTGCGCAATGGCGGTCTCGTCGTGGCGGGCCGTGACCTGCCCGCGGACGAGGCCGAGCTCGGCGAGCTGCTCGACCGGGACGGCGTCGTGGTGTGCCGGGTGGCGCCGGAGGACAAGCTCCGGATCGCCCAGGCGCTGCGCGCCCGCGGCCACGTCGTCGCCATGACCGGTGACGGCGTCAACGACGGGCCGGCGCTGCGGGCGGCCGACATCGGCGTGGCCATGGGCGCCGGCGGCACCGACGTCGCCCGGCAGGCCGCCGACCTGGTGCTCCTCGACGACGACTTCGCCACGATCGTCGCGGCCGTGCGCCAGGGGCGGACGACGTTCGCCAACATCCGCCGGTTCCTCACCTACCACCTGACCGACAACGTCGCCGAGCTCACCCCGTTCGTCGTCTTCTCGGTGACCGGCGGCTCGGTGCCGCTCGCGATCGGCGTGCTCCAGGTTCTCAGCCTCGACATCGCCACCGATCTGCTGCCCGCGCTCGCCCTGGGCGCGGAGCCCTCCTCCCCACGGGTGCTCGACGGCCCGCCCCCGCGCCGCAGGCTCATCGACGGCCCGCTGCTGCGCCGCGCGTTCGCCGTCCTCGGGCCGGTGGAGGCGACGCTGGCGATGGCCGCGTTCCTCGCGGTGCTCGTCGCCTCCGGCTGGTCGTACGGCGACGAGCCGCCGGCGCGGGTCCTGGCCACGGCGTCCGGCGCGGCCTTCACCGCCGTGGTGCTGGGCCAGTTCGCGACCGCCTTCGCCTGCCGCAGCACGAGCCGGCCGGTGTGGCGGCTGGGCTGGCGCAGCAACCCGCTGCTGGTCGGCGCCGTGTCGGTCGAGCTGCTGATCCTGGTGGGAATGCTGACGATCCCCCCGCTGGCCCGGCTGCTGGGGCACCGCCCGCCGTCGCTGCTGGGGCTGGCCGTCGCGCTCGGGGCGATCCCCGCCGTCGTGCTCGCCGACGCCGCCGTCAAGCGGTGGGCGGCGCGGAGGCGCTGACCGGGTCGTTGTGCAGCACGGCCGCCCCGCCGAACCGGCCGGCGGCGAGGTCGGCCAACGCCGCCGGGGCCTCGGCCATCGGGTAGGCCACCGTCGTCGCGCGCACGCCGAGCCGCCCGGCCAGGCGGAGGAACTCCTCGCCGTCCTGGCGGGTGTTGGCGGTGACGCTGCGCAGCCGCCGCTCCTCGAACAGCTCGGCGGCGTAGTCGAGGGCGGGGATCTGCGACAGCCAGATGCCGGCAACGGCGAGGGTGGCGCCCCGGTCCAGGGCCCGCAGCGCGACCGGCACGAGATCCCCGGCCGGGGCGAAGAGGATGGCGCCGTCCAGTGGCTCGGGCGCGGGGTCGGCCGCTCCGCCGACCGAGTCGGCGCCGAGCTCGGCGGCCAGCGCCCGGTTGTGCTCGCCGCGGGTGAACACGTGCACCCGCATCCCCTGGGCGAGGGCGACCTGCGCCGCGAGGTGCGCGCTGCCGCCGAAGCCGTAGATGCCCAGCCGGCCACCGGGCGGGACGGCGGCGCAGCGCAGCGCGCGGTAGCCGATGATCCCCGCGCACAGCAGCGGGGCCGCCTGCTCGTCGGGGAGGCCCTCGGGCAGGCGGTAGGCGTACCGCTCGTCGACGACGCAGGCGTCGGCGTACCCGCCGTCGGTGTCCCAGCCGGTGAACGCAGGACCGGTGCACAGGTTCTCGTCGCCCCGCCGGCAGTAGCGGCACGAGCCGTCGGTGCGCCCCAGCCACGCGACGCCGACCCGCTCGCCGACGGCGAACCGCGCCGCCCCGGGGCCGGTCGCCTCGACGGTGCCCACGACCTCGTGCCCCGGCGTGACCGACGGGCGGCGCGGCGGCAGATCGCCCTCGGCCAGGTGCAGATCGGTCCGGCAGACCCCGCAGCAGGACACCCGCACCCGGACCTCGCCCGGTCCCGGCTCCGGCAGCGGCCGGTCCAGACGGCGGAGCGGCCCGGAGCCGATCGGCCCCGGGCGCTCCACCACCCACGCCTGCATCGATGCTGCTTGCCGTCAGCGCTCGGGTGCGGGTCCGGTGACGAGCACCGGATCGGGTGCCCCGGTCCCCTGCGGGCCCGGCGGCGGCAGGTGCTCCGCCGGGGTGCCCGGGGCCGGCGGGCCGTGCTGCGCCCGGTGGACGGCGACGGCGACGAGGACGGCGCCGACCAGGGCCAGCACACCGCCGGTCACGAGGAGGCCGACGGAGATCCAGGTCAGACCGGGCACCGTGGCGCCGGCCCGTGCCTCGACGTCCACACCGGCGGAGCCGTCGGCGCGCATGACCACGATCGTCCAGTTGCCGTCCTGCGGCCTCCAGTCGAGCACCTGGGTGCCGGTGCCGCTGGCCTCGGCGACCCAGATGTCGATCTCGGTCGGCGGCACGTCGGGGGCGCCGCCGCTGAAGCCGCGCATCATGCCGGGGCCGAACCGCCGGTTGTCCCACCGCGGGCCGAGGTCACCGATCTCGTGGTGGCCGACGTCGCCGAGGTAGGCGTTCACGTCGCGGGTCGGGGCGATCCCGACGAACACCTCGGTGCCCCCGTCGAGCGGGGTCACCTCCAGCTGCGCGGTGCCGAGGAAGTCGTCGATCACCCACTCCGCGCCCTGGGTGTCGAGCGCGAACCCGTCGCTGGTGAGGGCGTACCGGTCGGTCGAGAGCTCCGCGTCCGGGCTCCACAGGTAGCCGTCGGCGTCCCGCTGCGTCTGGTCGGCCCACAGCAGGCCACCGCCGGCCGCGAGCAGCCCCGTGGACAGGAACAGCAGCACCGCGCCGATCACGACGGTCACGATCCGGCCGGTCGACCAGCGCGACGCAGGCGGGCTGCCCGCCCCGACCGGTCCGGCCGGGGCCGCGACGGTGGGGGCAAGCGGCGGGGGCGCCGTCGGGCCCGCGGGCACCGAGCCCGGGTCGGTGCCGCCCATGTCCAGCCGGAACGGCGGGTAGGCGTCGGTCATCAGCCCGACGTAGGCGGCGACGCGCAGGGACCAGCGGTCCATGCCGAGGACGAAGTCGTAGATCGAGCGGGGGTACCGGCCGGTGAAGAGCAGGACGATCGCGGCGACGAGGACGAGCAGGCCGACCAGCCCGCCCGCACCCCAGCTGGAGTCCCAGGCACCGTCGTCGTCCCAGCCGCCGGTGCCGAGCCAGATGCCGCCGCCGACGAACACCGCGAGGACCAGGTAGTGCGGGATGGCGAGCAGCCACCACTTCACCAGCACCAGGCCCCGGGAGAGCTTCTCGGGATAGGGGACGTCGAGGCGCGCGGGGTAGTCCGGCACGTCGGCGAGCGTGAACGGCGGGTAGCGGTCGGTGCCCAGCGCGCCGTAGGCGTAGTACTGCACCCGCCAGGTCCACCGCAGCACGCCGAGGTTGAAGTCGAACAGGGGGCGGGGGTACCGGCCGGTGAACAGGATGGCGAAGAAGGCCACCACGCTCAGCACGGTGAACGCCACCCACAGGAAGACGAGCACCACGATGTGCGGGACGATCAGCAGCCACTTCACCAGCCACAACCCGCGCGACAGCGGCGCATCGAGCGCGGCGTCCACCCGCACGGGATAGGGACTGCGGTTCTCGGTCACCAGGACCTCCTCGTGGCGGGGGCGGCCACGACCGTCGTGACGCCGTCCACCGGGGCTCGTGCCAGCCTCGCGGCCCGGCGGGGGCGGCGACACGGACCTAGGTCGGCAGTCCGGCACGGACCTTCGGCGGACCCCGCCGGTCCGAAGCCCCGCCGGCACCGGCTGCTCCGGGCCCGCACCGTTCCCGTGACGAAGGTCTGCCGGGGTGAGGACCGGAGGCACCGGCGCCCCCGGGAGGGGTGGCGCAGGCTCGGCCCGAACCGCCGATCGAGGGAGCCCGCCATGCCCGACACCGTGTCGCACGATCTCGCGCGCGCCCTGGAGCAGGCGGCCGACCGGGCCGCTCGCGCTCCCTCGGTGCACAACACCCAGCCGTGGCGGATCGAGTTGCAGCCCGACCACCTGGTCCTGCGCGACGACCCGAGCCGGCAGCTGAAGGTGCTCGACCCGCAGGGCCGCGAACTCGTCCAGAGCGTGGGGGCCGCCCTGTTCAACATCCGGGTGTCCCTGGCCGCGTCGGGCTGGGCGGTGGAGGTCGACCGCCTCCCGGATCCCGGCGACCCCGACCTGCTCGCCGTCGTCCGCCCGGTCGCGGGGCCGCCCGACGCCGTCCTCGCCGCGCTCGCCCCGGCCATCGACCGGCGGCGGACCAACCGACGGGCCTTCCTCTCGGCGCCGGTGCCCGACGCGGTCATCCAGGGGCTGGCGTCGTCCTCCGAGGCGGAGGGCGCGCTGCTGGTACCCGTCCTCACCGCCGCGCACCGGCAGCTGATCGCCCGCGCGACCCAGCAGGCCGACAGGATCCAGAACGCCGATCCCGCCTACCGGGCGGAGCTGCGGACGTGGACGAACCGTCCGCCGGAGGCCGGCGACGGGGTGCCGCCGGTGGCCGTTCCGCACGTCGACGGCCTGCAGCAGGACGACGTCCCGATCCGCGACTTCGACACCGCCGGCGCCGGGGCGCTCTCGCCCGAGACGCACTCCTCGGCGGATCAGACCATGGTGCTGCTCTCGACCCGCACCGACGACCGGCTGGCCTGGCTGCGGGCCGGGGAGGCCCTCGAGCGGGTGCTCCTGGAGCTCACCGCGTCCGACTGGGTGGCCGGGCCGCTGACCCAGCCCATCGAGGTCCCGCTGACCCGCACGCAGCTGCGCGCCGCCCTCACCTGGGACGCCCACCCGCAGATGCTGCTGCGGATCGGCAAGGCGGCGCCCACGGCCCGCACGCCGCGCCGGCCGCGCAGCGACGTCGTCGTCAACAGCCGGCGGCCCGAGCAGGTCCCTGCGGTCCCCCCGCAGGAGCCGACCGCGCGCCGCCCCGTGCCCGACGGGCGGGGCGGCACCACCTGGGTGTGACGGTCTACCGGCGGCCGCTCCGCTCGGCCCGCCGGCGCAGGCCGTGCAGCATGCGCCGCTCCATGACGAACCCGATCGGCTCGACGACCCGCCACAGCAGGCGCTGCGGGCGGGGGCACGCCAGCCGCTGCCGCACGACCAGCCGGGTCCGCCGGCCGCCGTCGACAGGGCGCAGCTGCCACTGCCAGGTCGCCATCGGCGCCTGCTCGCCCGTCCCCGAGCCGGCGGCGTGCGGCGGTCGCGGGTCCGCGCCCAGCAGCACGAGCGTCGTCGGGGGCTCCACCTGGTGCACCCGGAAGCACGGATAGCCCTCGGGCCCCAGCCGGATCAGGTCCCCGGGCCGGACGTCCTGGTGCTCGGGCAGGACGACGGCGGCGCTGGAGATCCGGCAGCCGACCAGGTTCTCCAGGCCGTCGTAGCTGTAGAGCCCTCCCCTGCCCTGCCCGATCTGCGCCAGCCACGGCCACACCGCGTCCGGCGCGGCGTCGACGGTGACCGCCCGCGTGTAGCCCAGCCGCGGCCCGGCGACGAGGTCGTCGCCGGGGAGCGCGGCGGCCACCTCGGCATCGGTCGCCCCCCACCGGTTGTAGCGCCGCCGGAGCAGCGGGGAGAGCAGCAGCACGACGGCGACCTGCGCACCGCCCAGGACGACGTCGGCGGCGGCCCGGCCCCACCGAGCCGCCACCGGGACCCGGCTCAGCGCGCGGTGGGCGGGCCGATCGGCCGCGCACCGTCGGGATGCACCACGAGGACCGGGCAGGGCGCGTGCATGGCGCAGTGCAGGGCCACCGAGCCGAGCAGCAGCCCGCGCAGGGCACCGCGCCCCCGGCTGCCGACGACGAGCAGGTCGGCCCCGCGGGCCGCGGTCACCAGCACGTTCGCGGCCGGGCCCTCGATCACCTCGGTGCGCACCTTCGGCGTCGGGCCGGCATCCGCGGGACGCGCGGCGAGGACCTCGGCCACCGCCTGCTCCGTGCGCGCCCGGAGCTCGTCGCGGACGCGCTCGGCGGTCGGCTGGATCATGCTGCCCATATCGGTCCAGGTGTCGGCGATGGCGTAGCTCGCGACGGCCTCCACCTCGGCGCCGGTCCGGCCCGCCTCGGCGACGGCGGCGGCCAGGGCCTCGCGGGAGGCCGGGGAGCCGTCGACCCCCACCACGACGCGTCCCGACGGGGTGCTGCCGGCCGGCACGGGGTGGACCACCAGCACGGGGCAGGGGGCATGGGTGGCGCAGTGCAGGGCGACCGACCCGAGCAGCGCGCTGCGCATCGCACCGCGGCCGCGGCTGCCGATCACCAGCAGCTCGGCGCCCTCGGCCCGGTCGACCAGCGCCTGGACCGCCGGGCCCTCCGACACGACCAGCCGGACGGTGACGTCGGCGATGCCGGGGACCGACGCCACGGCCGACTCGGCGCGCACCTCCTCGACCAGGTCGGTGACCCGGTCGTGGGTGTCGTCGCGGACGCCGGTGAGGTCGGGCACGTCGAGGGGCGCGCCGCCGAGGTAGTACAGCTCGATCGCGTAGCTGGAGACGACGTCGAGATCGGCGCCGCGCCGGGCGGCGGTGATCAGCGCGTGCACCAGTGCTGCCCGGGAGCCGGGCGACCCGTCGACACCGACGACGACCCGCGGGCGCGACCCGCCGCCGTCCGGTACGGCTGCGCTGCCGGCCTGCTCGGGGGTGGTGTCCATCTGGAGCTCCTGGGTGACTGCCCGGCCGGACGCCGGGCGCTGGTGCGACTGTCTGCCCCGAGGGCCGCCACCCAGCAGGGACCGAAGTCCCGGGCCGGTCCGTCCGGAGACCCTGGGGAGGCGCGGACCTCGCCCCTAGCGTCGGCCTCCCGACCCCTGGAGGAGCGACCGTGCAGGCCAGAGACGTCATGACCCGCGAGGTGGTCACCGTCGGCCCCGACACCTCGGCCAAGTACGCCGCCGAGATCATGGCCGAGCGCGGGTTCGCCGCCGTGCCCGTGGTGGACGACGACCAGCGGCTGGTGGGGATCGTGGCCGAGGCCGACGTCCTCGCCGACCGCATGCCCCCCGACCCGCGGCTGCACCTGCGCCGGGACGGCGGGGCCACCGAGGGTGTCGACCATCCCCCGCCGCTGCTCGTGCGCGGCGTGATGACCGCCGAGGTCCGATCGGTCGAGGCCGGCGCCGACGTCTCCGACGTCGCGCGGCTGTTCGTCGACGACCGCCTGCGCAGCGTCCCGGTGCTCGAGCACGACCGGCTCGTCGGCATCGTGAGCCGGCGCGACCTGCTGCGCGTCCTGGTGCGCTCCGACGACGTGCTGCGCACCGACCTGCTGCGGCTCGTGGAGGACTACACCGGGGAGGAGGGGGTCTGGGAGGTCGAGGTCACCGAGGGGATGGCGACCATCCGCCGGCTCTCGGGAACCCCCGACGGCCCGCCCGGGGTGGAGGAGCGTGCCCTGCGCGCCCTGGCGCACACCGTGGCCGGGGTGGTCGGGGTCCGCCTGCTGCCCGCCGCCCCGCTGGACGCCGGATCCTCGGCGTGACCGGGCGCCCCGTCGTCGTCGGCGTGGACGCGTCCGACGCCGCGATGCACGCCGTGCGGTTCGCGGCCGAGGAGGCGCGCCTGCGCTCGGCCCCGCTGCGGATCGTGCACGCCGTCCGGTGGCCGTTCGACCGGACGACCGAGCCGTGGCCGGACGTCGAGGGCACCGGGCTGCTGCGGTCGGGGGCCGACGCCGTGGTCCAGGCCGCCGCCGAGTCCGTCGCCGACCTGCTGCCGGCCGACCGGATCACCGCCGAGGTGGCCGACGGCGGCGCGACCGCGGTGCTGCTCACCGCCGCTGCCGACGCCCAGCTGCTGGTCGTGGGCAGCCGCGGGTCCGGCGGCGTCGCCGGGCTGCTGCTGGGCTCGACCGCGTCCGGCGTGGTCGCCCACGCCGACTGCCCCGTCGTCGTCCTCCCCGACGAGACCGCCGCGCTCGTGCGGGACCGCCGGTCGGTCGTCGTCGGCGTGGAGGGCCACCCGGAGGACGAGGAGGTGCTCGCCTTCGCCGTCGCCGAGGCGATCGCGCGCGAGACGGACGTGCTGGCGGTGCACGCCTGGCAGGACGTCGTCCTGGGCGCGGCCTTCCAGTCCGTCGGCCCCCTCGTGGACTGGGCCGGGGTCCTCGCCGACGAGGAACGGCTGCTCAGCGAGGCCGTGGCCGGCTGGCGGGAGAAGGAACCCGACGTCACCGTGCGCGAGGCCGTCGTCCGCGACCGGCCCGCTCGGGCGCTGGTCGCCGCCGCCCTCACCGCCCAGCTGCTGGTCGTCGGGCGGCACGCCCACCGGACGCTCGGCTCGGCCACGCACGGCGTCGTCCACCGGGCCACTTGCCCGGTCGCGGTCGTGCCGGTGGGCCAGGGAGGTGGTCCGCGGTGAGCACGGCGGTGAGGCGCGTGCTGGTGGCGGTCGCGAGCCGGCACGGCGGCACGGCCGGCATCGCCGCCGACCTGGCCGCGGCCCTCGGCGGGGCCCCGGGGGTGAGCGCGGTCGTGGTGCCCGTCGCGCAGCAGCCCGACCCGGCGTCCTTCGACGCGGTCGTGCTCGGCAGCGCCATCTACGCCGGACGCTGGCTCGAGCCGGCCCGCGAGTACGCGGCCACGCACGCGGCCCAGCTGCGGTTGCGGCCGGTGTGGCTGTTCTCCAGCGGCCCGATCGGCGAGCCCCCGTACCCGCCCGACGAGCCGCACGACGTCGCGCCGCTGACCGCGCTGACCGGTGCCCGCGGGCACCGCACGTTCCCCGGCCGGCTCGACCCCACCCGGCTCTCGTTCGGGGAGCGCGCGATGGCGACCGCGATGCGGGCACCGGTCGGCGACTTCCGGGACCCGGCCGCGGCGCGGGCCTGGGCCGCGGCCCTCGCCGTCGAGATCGGCGCGGCCAGCCCGGTCGCCTGAGGCGCGCTCAGGGAGCGGTGGCCGCCGGCTCCTCGTCCAGCTCGGCCGGCAGCGGGGTGGCGGCGCCGGTGCGGACAACGGTCACCGGGCAGGGCGCGTGGTGCACGCACTGGTCGCTGACCGAGCCCAGCAGCAGGCCCCGGAAACCTCCCCGGCCGCGAGCCCCGACGACGAGCAGCTGCGCGTGGGCCGCCGCCTCGATCAGGCCCCGGGCCGGCGGGCGGTGCACCACGTGGCAGGTGACGTCGACCGACGGGTCGATGCCGATCTTCGCGACGTGCCGGGACAGCTCGTCGTGGACCGCCTGCTCGAAGTCGGTCAGCGGGGGCACGTAGCCCGGCTCCTGCGTGGCCGGGCGCGGCGCCGTCGTCATGCTCCAGGCGCGCAGGACGTGCAGGTCGAGCCCCGCCCGGCGGGCCAGCGCGGCCGCCCACCGGACCGCCTCCTGGGCGCACTCCGAGCCGTCGTGCCCGACCAGGATCCCCCCGTCGAACTCCACGGTCTCCCGGACGTCGTCCACCCTGTGCCCTCCTCGCCTCGTTCCCGGCCGGTCACGCTCTCAACGGCCGGGACTCCCGATCTGCTCCCGCCGCGCCGACGGCGTGACGAGAGGGACAACGATCGTCGCATCCGGGACCAACGTCTCTGCGGGCGCCCGCCCGTGCCCGCCGAGACTCGGGGGGCGCCGGCGCGCCCCGCCGGCCGCCGGAACGGAGCACAGCCGCCGCCGGCCCACCGATCACGGGGAGTTCGCGTGGCCACCCTCGACGAGGACCGCACCCTGCTGGTCCTGGACGACGCCGACTGCCGGCGCCTGCTGGCCGGCCAGGGTGTGGGACGCCTCGGCTTCAGCGACGGTGCGCTCCCGGCGATCATCCCCGTCTCGTACTTCCTGCGGGGCGACGACGTGCTGATCCCGGCCGACCAGCGCAACCCCGTGGTCGCCGCCGTGCGCCGGGCCGTCGTCGTCTTCGAGGTCGGCGTCCTGGACCCGGTCAGCCGCTCCGGCTGGAGCGTCTCGGCCGTCGGGCCGTCTCGGGTCATCACCGACCCCCGCGCCATCGCGGCGATCGACGCGGGCGGGCTGGCCCTGGGCCCGCCGGCTCCCAGCCGCTGCTACATCTCGGTCCAGCCAGGGCTCCTGCGGGGCTGGCGCATGGGCCCGCCGTGGGACGGCCACGACAGCACCTGGGCGGCACACTCCGCCGCCGGGTGACAGCCGCCGGGTGACGAGCGCCACCGGAGTTCACCACCCCGTCCCGCATCGACCCCTATCGCATCGTCGGCATGCGTGCGAGATTCGTGACGGCGAGGGGGTGGTACCGCGATGAGCTCCGCACCGGCGGAGGGAGCAGGCGCCCAGCAACCGGCGCCCTCGGCGCTCTCCGGAATGCGCCTGACCGAACTTCTCGACGAGGTCCAGGACCGGCTCGCCGCGGTGGCCCGCACGCAGACCCGCGTGCAGCATCTGCTCGACGCCTTCCTCAGCGTCTCCACCGGCCTCGACCTCGACACGACCCTGCGTCGCATCGTCGAGGCGGCGGTGGGGCTCGTCGACGCCCGGTACGGCGCGCTCGGCGTCCTCGGCGAGGACGGCGGAGGCCTGGTCGCGTTCATCCACGTGGGCATCGACGAGGAGCTCGCCGCGAAGATGGGGCACCTGCCCGAGGGCAAGGGCGTGCTCGGCCAGCTGATCACCGAGCCCTACCCGCTGCGGATCGCCGACCTCAGCCAGCACCCGTCGTCGGTCGGGTTCCCGCCGCACCACCCGACGATGCACAGCTTCCTCGGCGTCCCCGTGCTCGTCCGCGGCGAGGTCTTCGGCAACCTCTACCTGACCGAGAAGGCCAACGGCGCGGAGTTCACCACCGAGGACGAGGCGGTGCTGACCGCGCTGGCCGGGGCCGCCGGCATCGCGATCGACAACGCCCGCCTCTACGAGGAGGGCGAGATCCGCCGGCGCTGGGTGGCGGCGGTGTCCGACGTGCGGGCGGCGCTGCTCGACGCCGTGTCCTCCGACGAGGCGCTGCTGCTGATCGCCGAGCGGGTCGCCTCGCTCACCGAGGCGGACGCCACCTGGCTCATGACCGGCCCCGAGCCGGCCGACGGCGGCTACGTGGTGACCGCGCAGAGCGGCGAGGGCCTGGCCGACATCGTCGGCACCCGCCAGTTCCCCTCGGACAGCCCGGTGCTCGAGGCCGTCGAGAAGGAGGGCCAGGACGGGGTCGTCACGCTGGACCTGAGCTCGGTGACCTACGAGACGCCGTCCGGCATCCCCTGGGGGCCGTGCCTGGGCATCGCGCTGCGCGGCGCGCACGCGCCCGACTCGGTCGTCGTCGTCGCCCGCCGCGCCGGGGGGACCCCGTTCTCCGACTCGGTGGCACCGCTGGTCGCCGCCTTCGCCGACCAGGCGACCGCGGCGCTGGACAAGGCCGCGCGCCAGCGGCTGGCGCGCCAGCTCGACGTCTACGAGGACCGCGACCGCATCGCCCGCGACCTGCACGACCTGGTCATCCAGCGGGTGTTCGCGGCCGGGCTGGCGCTGCAGGCGGTGCTCCCCCGCGTGGCCGACGCCGACGCCCGGCGCCGCGTCCAGGGCGTGATCGGCCAGCTCGACGACACCGTCCGCGACATCCGGACGACGATCTTCGACCTGCACACCACCGACACGGCAGGGCAAGGTGACAGCGTCCGGCGCCGGGTCCTCGACGTGGTCACCGAGACCGCCGGCGAGACCGTCGCGCCCACGGTGCGCATGTCCGGAGCCGTCGACAGCCTGCTCACCGGTGAGCTCGCCGCCGACGTGGAGGCCGTCGTCCGCGAGGCGGTGAGCAACGTGGCCCGGCACGCGAGGGCGCGCCACGTCACGGTGACCCTCGACGTCGGCGACGAGGTGGTCGTCGAGGTCATCGACGACGGGATCGGCATCGACGAGCGGGTCGCCCGCAGCGGCCTGCACAACGTCCAGGAGCGGGCCCGCCGGCGCGGCGGGGACGCCGAGGTCGAGCGGCTGCCCGACGGCGGCACGCGGCTGCGCTGGTTCGCCCCCCTCCGCTGAGGCGCGGGCGCCTCAGCCGGACGGACTCAGCGGGAGGACGGCGGTGTCGCGCGCAGCTCGGTGGCGAGCACGGCCGCCTGGGTGCGCCGCTCCATGCCGAGCTTGGCCAGCAGGTGCGAGACGTAGTTCTTCACGGTCTTCTCGGCGAGGAACATGCGCTCGCCGATCTGCCGGTTGGTCAGCCCCTCGCCGATGAGCTCCAGCACCGTGCGCTCCTGGTCGCTGAGCTTGGCCAGCGGGCCCGCAGGCTCGGCGGCCCGGCGCATGCGCTCGAGGACGGCGGTGGTGGCGGCCGGGTCGAGCAGCGACCCGCCCGCGGCCACGGTCTTGACCGCGCTGACCAGGTCCTGGCCGAGGATCTGCTTGAGCAGGTAGCCCGACGCACCCGCCATGATCGCCTCGAAGAGGGCCTCGTCGTCGCTGTAGCTGGTCAGCATGACGACCTTGAGCTCCGGCATCTTCGAGCGCAGCTCGCGGCAGACGCTCACGCCGTCGCCGTCGGGGAGCCGCACGTCGAGCACGGCGACGGCGGGCCGCAGCGCCGGCACCCGGGCCAGGGCCTCGGAGGCGTTCTTCGCCTCCCCGATCACGCTGATGCCCGGGTCGCTCTCGAGGACGTCGGCGACCCCGCGCCGGACGACCTCGTGGTCGTCGAGGAGGAAGACCGTGATCGGTGTCTGCACGTCGCTGCTCACGCGCAGGAGGTTATGTCCTCGGATCGGCACGGTGGTCAGGGTCTTTCGTCCCGATGACGACCGGTGCGACGTCGGTCCCTCGACCAGGGGCCGTCCGACCCTCATCGGCGCTCCCGCCGCCCGGCACGGTGAGTCCATGGACGACACCCCGCGGGTACTGGTCGCGTATGCCACGGCAGCCGGATCGACCGCCGGCATCGCCGAGCGGATCGCCGAGGTGCTCCGCTCGGACGGGGCACAGGTGACCTGCCGCCCGGTGGGGCCCGACCTCGACCCGGACGGCTTCGACGCCGTCGTCGTCGGCAGCGCGGTGCACTCCATGGCGTGGCTGCCCCCGGCCCTGGACTTCCTCCGCCGGGTGCCCACCGACGGCGCCCCGGTCTGGGTGTTCAGCGTCGGCGGCACGAACCCGTCCGGCCGCATCGCGCACAGCGTGGTCGGCATGGAGGCCGAGAAGGTGGCCCGCGGGTTCCCCGCCGACCTCGACGTCCGCGACCACCGGGTGTTCGCGGGCGTCGTCGTCACCGCGGGCCTGCCCCTGTGGGGCCGCATCCTGGCCCGGGCCGTCGGCGGGCGCCCCGGCGACCGCCGCGACTGGCCGGCGATCGAGGCCTGGGCCCGGCAGATCGCCGGCGTGCTCCGCGCCCGCGCCACCACGCCCCCCGACCCGGCCTGACTGCCGAGGAGATGCCGTGCTCACCACCGATCTGGACGTGACGACCGCGCGCGCCGCGGTCGCGCTGGCCAACCGGGCTCCCTCGGTGCACAACTCCCAGCCGTGGCGATGGCGGATCGGCGCGTCGTCGATCCACCTGTTCGCCGACCCCGCACGGGCCCTCCCCCGCACCGACCCGGAGGGGCGCGACCTGCTGCTCAGCTGCGGCGCCGCCCTGCACCACCTCCGGGTCGCGCTGCTGGCGGCCGGCCTGCGGGCCGACGTGCACCGCCTGCCCGACCCCGCCCACCCCGCGCACCTGGCCGCGGTGGAGCTGACGCCGGCCCGGCCCATGCCCGACGACCTGGCGCTCGCCGTCGCCGTGGAGGCCCGGCGCAGCGACCGGCGGATGTTCTCCGCCTGGCCCGTGCCGCCGGAGCTGCTGGCCGTCGTCGCCGCGGCCGCCGCCGCGGAGGGCGCCCGCCTGCAGTTCCTGACCCGCGACTCCGAGCGGATGTCGGTGGCCGGGCTGGTCGAGCACGCCGCCGTCGAGCAGGCGCTCACCCCCGACCTCGCCCAGGAGGTCGCCGCGTGGACCGGACGGACGCGCGGCTCGGCCGAGGGCGTGCCCGCCGGCAACGTGCCGGCCGCCCCGGACGGCGCCGTGCCCGTTCGGCACTTCGCCGCGGCCGAGCAGCCCCAGATCGACCTGGGCCGCGACGAGACCGACGGCACCGTGCTGGCCCTGCTGAGCACCGAGCACGACGGACCGGTCGACCGGCTGCGCGCCGGAGAGGCCCTGAGCGCCGCCCTGCTCACCGCGACCCGCATCGGGCTGGCCACCGACCCCATCAGCCAGCCGCTCGAGGTGCCGACCACCCGGGCCGGGCTGCGCGCCGCGGTGCTCGGGGGCGACGGCGAGCCGCAGGTCCTGCTGCGCCTGGGCTGGGCACCGATCAGCGCGGACCCGGTGCCACCCACCGGTCGGCGGCCGGTCGACGACACCATCGATCCGTTCGAGACCCCGTGGCCGTGACAGCGAGGCGCGCGGCCGCGAGGCAACTCCCGCTCGACACCCGGAACCCCGAGGAGAACCCGTGCACGCCCTCCAGATGACCGCCTGGCAGTCCGACCCCGAGCTGCGCGAGGTGCCCGATCCGCGACCCGGACCCGGCGAGGTGCTCGTGCGCACCGGAGCCGCGGGGGTCTGCCACTCCGACATGCACGTGCTGCACGAGTTCCCGGCCGGGATCTTCCCGTGGGAGCTGCCCTTCACCCTCGGCCACGAGAACGCCGGCTGGGTCGCCGAGCTCGGCGCCGGGGTCACCGGCCTCGAGGTCGGGCAACCCGTGGCCCTGTACGGGCCGTGGGGCTGCGGCAGCTGCGCCGCCTGCGCCGCCGGGGCGGAGAACTACTGCCGCCGGATGCCCCCGGGCGCCGCGTATCCGGGGCTGGGTCGCGACGGCGGGATGGCCGAGCACTTCCTGGTCCCCTCGGCGCGTCACCTGGTCCCGCTGCCGGGCTCGCTGACGCCGTTGCAGGCCGCGCCGCTCACCGACGCGGGGCTGACCCCCTTCCACGCCGTCGAGCGGGTGCGCGAACTCCTCGTCCCCGGCTCGACCACGGTCGTGGTCGGCGTCGGCGGCCTGGGCCACCTCGCGGTGCAGATCCTGCGCGCGACGACGGCCACGCGCGTCGTCGCCGTCGACCAGAAGCCCGAGGCCCGGAAGCTGGCCGAGCAGGTCGGCGCGGACGTGGTCCTCGACGGCGGCGAGGACACCGCCGCGGCGATCCGCGACCTGACCGACGGGCAGGGCGCCGACGCGGTGCTCGACATCGTGGGGATCGACTCCACGCTGTCGCTAGCGGCCTCGGTGGTCGCCCGCGACGGGCACGTCGTCGTCGTCGGAGTCGGCGGGGGCTCGCTGCCGGTGTCCTTCCTGGGGGTGCCCTACGGGGCGCGGGTGTCGACCAGCTTCTGGGGCACCCGGCCCGAGCTGCACCGCGTGCTCGCGCTGGCCGCGCGGGGCGACCTCGTCACCGAGACCACCACGTGGCCGCTGAGCCGCGCGACCGAGGCCTACGCCGCGGTGCGGGCGGGCACGGTCAGCGGCCGGGCGGTCGTCGTGCCCGACGCCGTCGGGTAGGACGGGGGAACCGGACGTGGACGGTGCCGACGCGCCGGTCGTGGCGGGCGTCGACGGCTCGCCGGAGGCGCTGGCCGCGGCCCGCCTCGGTGCGGTCGAGGCGCGGGACCGGGGTGTACCGCTGGACCTCGTGCTGGCCCTGCCGTGGCGCGAGCTGCCGCCGGCCGAGGACGCGGGCGGCGTGGACCTGGCCGGGGTCGTGCGGAGCATGGGTTCCCTCCTGCTGGAGTCGACGGCGCACGCCGCCCGGGAGGCGGCGCCGGGCCTGACGGTGCGCACCCGCCTCGTCGAGGGCCGCGCCACCGACGTGCTGCTCGCCGAGTCCGGGGGCGCCGCGCTGCTCTGCCTGGGCTCGCGCAGCGGCGGGCTGGTCGGCGACCTCCTGCTGGGAGCGGTGGCCGCCGGCGTCGCCCGCTCCGCCCGGTGCCCGGTCCTCGTGGTGCGGGCCGATGCGCGGGCCTCGGTCCGTGGGCGGAGCGGGGTCGTCGTCGGGGTCGACGGGGAGCCGGGTGACGAGTCGGTGCTGGAGGCCGCGTTCGCGGCGGCGGCGCGCCGGTCGACGGAGGTCGTGGCCGTGCACTGCTGGCAGCACACGGTGCCGGGACCGGCCCACCTCCTGTTCGACCCGTTCGTCGACGAGGACAGCGCGCGAACCCGCGAGGAGGCGGTGCTCGACGACGCCCTGGCCGCACCGATGGAGCACCGTCCCGAGGTCCCGGTGCGCCGCGTCGTCGAGCGGGGCCGGGCGGCGCCCGCGCTGATCGCGGCCGGTCTCGCCGCGGAGCTGCTGGTGGTCGGGCACCGACCGCGGGGCGGTCACGGGCTGGGCTCGGTGGCCACCGCGGTGCTGCACACCGCGACCTGCCCGGTCCTGGTCGTGCCGATCCCCTCGGGCGACCGCGCCGGATCCGCCCTCAGGGCCGAGGAGGCCCGATCCTGATCCTCACGTCGAGGGCCAGCGCACCGGCCTCGGTCACCACCAGCGGGTTGACGTCGATCTCGGCGACCTCGGGCAGCACGTCGGCCAGCCAGCCCACCCGCAGCGCGCAGTCCCCGATGCCGGTCCGGTCCAGCGCCGCCCCGTGCCCGGTGACGAACAGGCCCGTGCCGTCGAGCAGGTCCTCGACGTCGGCGGCACTGAGCGGCGCGAGCCGGTGCACCCGATGGCCGAGGGCGTCGGTGGCGCGCCCCCCGGGCCCGACGGCGACGACGGGTCCGGCGGAGGAGTCGCGCACGGCCCCGACGAGCAGCTCGTCGCCGGGCGTCACCATCGGCTGGACGACCACACCCAGCCAGGAGGTGCCGGCCCGCTCCGCCCACTCGTCGACCGTCCGCCCCACCTCGGCGGGGTCGGCCACCGGCAGCCGCAGCAGTCCGGCGTCCCCCTTGTGCACGACCCCGCTGACGTAGCCCTTCACCGCCACCGCGCCCCCGATCCCCGCCGCGGCGGCCGCGGCCTCCGCGGCGGTCGTCGCCCACGCGCTCGGGACGAGGCGCAGCCCCCCGGCGCTGCACAACGCCTCCACCTCCGGCGGCAGCAACCATCCGCCGGCCGGCTGCCGGGCCAGGGCAGCGGTGACGGCGGCGCGGGCGGCGCGCACGTCGACGCCCGGGGGGACGACCGGCGGACCGGGGGTCCGGGACAGCCAGGCCCGCCGGCGGGCGGCCACGGCGAGCGCGCGGGCGGCGGTCCCGGGCTCGTTGACCGAGACGAGGAACCGGCCAGGCGGCGCGCCGGGCAGCACCACCCGTTCGACGCTCGTCGGCCGGACGAGCGCGACGTCGATCACCGGCGTCGGGCAGCCACGGGCGGCGGCCGCCGCGGCAGCCACCACCACGCCCGTCGCCGGGTCGCTCACGGCGGTCGGGGCGGTGACGGTGAGGACGGCGCCGACGGCCGGGTGCTCGAGCAGGCAGGTGAGCGCCGCGGCGAAGTCCTCCGCGCTCACCGCCGCCCCGCCGTCGACGGGGTTGACCGTGGTCGCCAGCGGTGGCAGCAGCTCGCGGAGCCGGTCGCGCAGGTCGTCGGGGAACGGGTCGACGGCGAGCCCCTCGGCCACGCAGGCGTCGGCGGCCAGCACCCCGCCCCCGCCGACGTTGGTCAGGACGGCGACCGACGACGACGGCGGCAGCGGCTGCCCCCGGAGCAGCCCGATGGTGGCGCCCATGCCGGTGAGGTCGGCGACCGACTGGATGCCGCCGGAGGCGTAGGCCGCCTGGCGGAGCGCCTGCGGCGTGGCCGCGCGGGCGGTGTGGGAGGCCGCCGCCCGCCGGCCGGCGGTGGAGCTGCCCGGTTCGAGGGCGAGCACCGGCACCCGGGACGACAGGTGCGCCGCGGTGCGGACCAGGCCGCGCAGGTCCGGCTCGGACTCGGCGTAGAGGACGACGAGGGCCGTGCCGGGGTCCTCGTCGAACCAGGCGAACACGTCCCGGGCACCCACGTCGAGGGCGTCGCCGATCGCGACCATCGCCGACAGCCCCAGGCCCAGCCGGCGCCAGGCGCTGACGGTGGCGATCGCGATGCCGCCGGACTGGGCGACCAGGCCGATGTCGCCCGCCGGCGCCACCTCCGCGGTGAACGTGGTGTCGAGGCGTCCGCGATCCCCCGGGCCCACGACGCCGACGGTGTTGGGGCCGACCACGCGCATCCCGTACCGGTCGGCCAGTTCCCGCACCCGGGCGGGCAGGTCGGGTACCCGGCCGAGGCCGGCGGTGATGAGCAGAACGGCGCGCACCCCGTGCTTCCCGCACTCCTCGACGACGGCGGAGACCGACTCGGCCGGCACGGTCACGACGGCGAGGTCGATCGTGCTGGGCAGGTCGGCGACCGACGGCCAGCACGGCACGCCCTCGATCTGCTGCGCGTTCGGGTTGACGGCCATGACCGCGCCGTCGAAGCCCGCCGTCGCCAGGCTGCGCAGCACCGCCCGGCCGATCGAGGTCTCGGCCCGGCCGGCGCCGATGACGACGACGGTCTCCGGCCGCAGCACCGGCCGGAGGCTGGCGGCCGCGGCCCGGCGGCGGCGGTCCTCCGCCGAGGCGGCGTAGCGCTCGTCGCCGTGCAGGGTCACCTCGATCCGCACGCTCGACGAGTCGCGGTGCAACTGGACCGGCAGCCCCAGGTCCGAGAGCACCCGCACCATGGCGCGGTTCTCGGCCAGCATCTCGGCGACCAGCCGCAGGACGCCGGCGCGGACGGCGAGCAGGGCGAGCTCCTCGAGCAGCACCGTGCCCACCCCGTGGTGGTGCCAGTCCGAGTCGACGGCCGCCGACACCTCCCCGACGTCGCCCCCCAGCGGCACGAGGGTCACCGCCCCGACCAGCTCCCCGCGGACACGGGCGCCGAGCGTGACCTCGCCGTGCTCACCCGCCAGGGTCCGGGCGACGTACTCCCGGAGCCGCGACGGGTGCATCGACTGGAAGCGGAAGTACCGGTCGCGGTCGGACAGGCGCTCGAACAGGCCGGTGAGCTCGTCGACGTCGTCGGGCCCGAGCGCCGCGACCAGGGCCGGCTGCCCGTCGGAGAGGAGGACGCGGGTCGCCCGCCCGGCGGCGCTGTCGCTCATCCGCACACCCTCGCCGTCCCCCCGGCCCGTCGAGCAGGGACCGAGGTCCCGCGCCGGTGCGGCCTTCGACGGGTGCGCGCCACCGTCCCGGCGCGCCATGGTCGGTCGTCCGACCGACCGAGGGGGTTCCCATGGACGCGACATCGCAGTGGACCGTGACCATCGACATCGGCGAGCACGACGGGCACACGCGCGCCGTCGCCCGGCTGCACGCCCGCGACACCGATTCGCTCGTCGGCACCGGCTTCGCCCGCCTCAATCCCGCCGACCGCGACGTCCCCGAGATCGGCGACGAGATCGCGGTCGCCCGCGCCCTGGCCGACCTGAGCCGGCGGCTGCTCGGCGTGGCCACCGACGACGTCGAGCAGGCCAGCGGCGAGCCGGCGCACCTCGTCCTCTGAGCCGGTCCTCCGAGCCGGTCCTCCGAGCCGGCGCCCCGCTGCGCTCACCCGCCCGTTCGTCCCTGCCCGCCCCGCCGTTGGAGTTCCTGTGTCCCTGAACCTGGCCGTCATCCTGCGCGAGTCCGCCCGCAGCCATCCGCAGAAGCCTGCCGTGATGATCGGCGGCACGAGCGTCTCCTACGCCGAGCTGGACGTGCTCTCCGACCGCTTCGCGACCGGCCTGCTCGCCCGCGGGATGCAGCCCGGTGACGCGGTCGGCCTGCAGCTGCCGAACGTGCCGCAGTTCGTCATCGCCTACTTCGGCATCCTCAAGGCCGGCTGCGTCGTCGTGCCGATGAACGTGCTCTTCAAGGCCGGCGAGGCAGGCTACGTCCTCGCCGACGCCGGCGCCCGGCTGCTCGTCACCTGGGCCGGCGCCGCCGAGGAGGCGGCGAAGGGCGCCGCCGACGCGGGCATCACCGAGCTGTTCGTGCTGGACACCCCCGGCGTCCCGCACGTCGGCGTGGGCCGGCCGTTCGAGCAGCTGCTGGCGGCCGCCCCGTCCGGCCCCCCGCCGCTGCACCAGGCCGACCCGGGCGACACCGCCGTCATCGTCTACACCGCCGGCACGACGGGCCGCCCCAAGGGCGCCGAGCTCAGCCACTTCCAGCTGTTCATGAACGCCGACACCCCCGGGCGGCTCTTCGGCATCCGCGACGACGACGTCGTCCTCACCGTGCTGCCGCTGTTCCACGTCTTCGGGCTCTCCAGCATCCTGAACCTCTGCGTGCGCTTCGCCGCGACCATGACCCTGGTGCCGCGCTTCGAGGCGGGAACGGTGCTCGAGACGATCGCGCGCGACCGGGTGACGGTGTTCGAGGGCGTGCCGACGATGTTCATCGCCCTGCTCAACCACCCCGATCTCGACCGCTTCGACGTCTCGTCGATGCGGGTCGGCGTGTCGGGCGGGGCCCCGATCCCCGGCGAGGTGATCGACGAGTTCGAGCGCCGCTTCGGCATCGTGATCCTCGAGGGGTACGGCCTGTCGGAGACCGCCTCGACGACGACGTTCAACGTCAGCGCCGAGGAGCGGCGGATCTACAGCGTCGGCAAGCCGATCTACGGCGTCGAGGTGCAGATCCGGGACGTGCAGGGCCAGGTCCTGCCGCCCGGGCGGGAGCACGTCGGGGAACTGGTGGTGCGCGGCGTCAACGTGATGCGCGGCTACCACGGGCACCCGGAGGCGACCGCGGAGGCGATGGCCGGCGGCTGGTTCCACACCGGCGACCTCGGCTACGTCGACGAGGACGGCTTCTTCTTCGTCGTGGACCGCCAGAAGGACCTCATCATCCGCGGCGGCTACAACGTCTACCCGCGGGAGGTCGAGGACGTGCTCTACACGCACCCGGCCGTGGCCGAGGCCGCCGTGGTCGGCGTGCCCGACGACCGGCTGGGCCAGGAGGTGAAGGCCGTGGTGGCGCTGCGGCCCGGCAAGCAGGCGACCGAGGCCGAGCTGGTCGAGTACGTGCGCGAGCGGGTCGCCTCCTACAAGTACCCGCGCTCGGTCGAGTTCCGGGACCACCTCCCGATGAACGCCACCGGGAAGATTCTCAAGCGGGAGCTGTGACCGGCATGGACCGCATGACCCCGCTGGACGCCGCCTTCCTCCAGGCCGAGGACGAGGAGCCGGGGATCTCCCTGGCCATCGCCTCGATCGCGGTGTTCGAGGGCCCCCCGCCGACGCCGGAGGAGTTCACCACGCTGATCGCCGGCCGGCTGGCGCTCATCCCGCGGTACCGGCAGAAGGCCCGCGAGGTGCCGCTGGACCTCGGCCCACCGGTCTGGGTGGACGACCCCGAGTTCGACCTGGAGTACCACCTGCGCCGGACCGCGCTCCCGGCGCCGGGCGGTGACGAGGAGCTCGCGGCGCTGATGGGCCGGGTCATGTCCACGCGTCTGGACCGCAGCCGCCCGCTGTGGGAGTACTACGTGGTCGAGGGGCTCGCGAACGGCCGGTGGGCGTGGATCTCCAAGGTCCACCACTGCATGGTCGACGGGATCTCCGGGACCGACCTCTACAACGTCGTCCTCGACCCGACGCCCGAGCAGCGACCGCCCGTCGACGACGACTGGCGCGCCGCCCGGGAGCCCTCGAACCTCGGGCTCGCGGCCGCGTCGGCGACCGACCTCGTCCGCCTCCCCCTGGCGCAGGCCCGGGCGCTGGCCGGCCTGGTGCGCGACCCTGCGGCGCTCGCGCGCCGCGCCGGCGCGACGGTGCGCGGCCTCGGCGCCCTCGCCGGCGCGCTGTGGCCGGCCGCCCGGTCGTCGCTGTCGGGACCCATCACGGGGCAGCGTCGCTTCGCCTTCTCGCGGGGCACCGTCGCCGACATCGGCACCGTCCGGGCGGCGCTCGGCGGCACGTTCAACGACGTCGTCCTCGCCGCCGTCACCGCAGGCTTCCGGCGCCTGCTCCAGGAGCGCGGGGAGACCCCGGGCGCGCACGTGGTCCGCACGCTGATCCCGGTGTCTGTGCGGCCGCCGGGCACCGAGAGCGTGCGGGGCAACGAGGTGTCGCTGCTGCTGGGGGACCTGCCGGTGCACCTGGCCGACCCCGTCGAGCGGCTGGCCGCCGTCCGGCGCGAGGTCGAACTGCGCAAGGGCGAGCACGAGGCCGAGGCGGGCGCCACGGTCGTGGAGGCGGCCGGCTACGGCTGGTTCCCCGCGGTGGCCTCCCCCGTGCGCGCCGGCTGGCACCTGCCGCAGCGCACGATCGTCACCGTCACCACCAACGTGCCCGGTCCGCGGGAGCCGCTGTACGCCTTCGGCCGGAAGCTGGAGGAGGTGATCCCGTTCGTGCCGATCGCCTCCCGGCTGCGCACCGGGGTCTCGATCTTCAGCTACTGCGGGCAGGTGACCTTCGGCGTCACCGGCGACTGGTCGGGCGCCGCCGACGTGGCGACCCTGGCGGAGGGAATCCAGGACGGGCTGGCCGAACTCGTCCGCGCGGCCCAGCGCGCGCACGTCTGAGGCCGCGGTTGCCACAGGCGACCGGCGGCCCTGCTCGGCGGAGCCCTTCTCCCCCTGTCCAGCGGGGCGCCGGAGCGCGAGGATCGCGGCATCCGGAGACCCCTGGAGCCGATCATGAGCGCCGCCGACACCATCAGCGAATCCCTCCATCTCGACTTCGAGGTGGCCTGCCGCGACCTCCTGGAGGCCGAGCGGGCGCTGCTGAGGAGGGACGACGCGGCGGGCCGCGCGCGGCTGCGGGCCTGCTGGGACCGCGTCGACGTCGTCCTGGACATGTGGAACGACCTGAGCAGCAGCCGGGCATGACGTCGACGGCGGACCGGGCACGGCAGCAGGAGGCGGTTCTGCCGGCGCTCCTGGGCCCGTCCGCCGACCCGGCCGTGCGCGCGCTGGCGCACCGCGACCTCCTGCACGAGGCCGTCCCCCCTGAGGCCGCACTGGCCAGTCCGGTCGTCCGGGCACTGCTCGACGGCCTCCTGGAACCGGCCTCCACGCGGTCCCCCTACGCCAAGTGGCGCGGCGCCCACTGGCGGCTGGTCTCGTTGGTGGAGCTCGGCCTGCCGCCCGGGCACCCGGTCGGCGTCGCCGCCTGCGACCAGTTGCTCGACCACTGGGCCCAGCCACGCCGGCTGGCCGCCGTGCCGGTCGTCGACGGTCGAGCCCGCCGCTGCGCGTCGCAGGAGGGCAACGCGCTCGCCGTCGCCTGCCGGCTGGGCCTCGCCGGCGACGACCGCGCCGCGGCGCTGGCCGCGCACCTCGCCGGTTGGCAGTGGCCCGACGGCGGCTGGAACTGCGATCCCCGTCCCGTGGCGGAGCACTCGTCGGTCCACGAGACGCTGCCGGCCCTGTGGGGCCTCCACGAGTACGCGGCGGCCACCGGCGACCCCCGGGCGCGCGCGGCGGCCGGTCGCGCGGCGGAGGTGCTGCTGGGTCGTGAGGTGCTGTTCTCCCGTCGCACCGGCCGGCCGATCGACCCCTCGATGGCGGTGCCCCACTACCCGCCGTACTGGCACTACGACCTCCTGCAGGCCCTGCTCGTCCTGCACCGGGCCGGGCACGGTCACGACCCCCGCACCGCCCGGGCGCGGGACCTGCTGCGCGGGCGCCGCCGCGCCGACGGCGGCTGGCGGGCGGCGCGGCGCTGGTGGCATCCCCCGGGGCCGTCGGTCTCCGGCGGTGAGGTCCTGGACTGGGGCACCGTCCCCGACCAGATGGTGACGCTCAACGCGCTGCGGGTCGGGGCCGGCGGGTGAGCGCTCCGCCGGGCGGCCGCGTCGATCGAGGCCTGGTCGCGGAGTTCTTCGCCGGCCATCCGCTCGGCGAGCAGGTCTTCGACCGTGTCTGGCCGGTGCTCGCCACGTGGCCGGACAGCGCGGTGCGGGTGTCGAGGAGCCAGGTGGCGTTCCGGCGCCGCCGCGGGCTGGCCTGGTTGTGGCTCCCGGGCCGGTACCTGGCCCGTCCGACCGCCGAGGTGGTGCTGTCGGTCGCGCTCGGCCGACGCGATCGCTCGCCCCGGTGGAAGGAGGTCGCGCACCCCGCGTCGGCGCACTGGATCCACCACCTGGAGATCCGGCGGGTGGCCGAGGTCGACGACGAGGTCGACGGCTGGCTGCGCGAGGCCGCCGAACGGGCGGGCTGAGCAACCACCCACCCCGCGCCGGCCGCCCCGTCCGCGTCAGCGGCGGAGGACGGCGACCTTGAGCGCCCCGGACCCCTTCGGGTCGTCGAACACCTCGTAGGCCTCGGGCACCTGGTCGAAGCCGAAACGGTGCGTCACCAGCCGGCTGACGTCGATCCGTCCGGCGGCGAGCATGCGCAGCAGCATCGGCGTCGAGGTCGTGTCGACCAGGCCGGTGGTGATGGTGACGTCCTTGATCCACAGCTCCTCGAGGTGCAGCGTCGTCGGCTTCCCGTGGACGCCGACGTTGGCCACGCGGCCGCCGGGGCGGACCAGGGAGACCGCCAGGTCGAAGCTGTCCGGGACGCCGACGGCCTCGATCGTCACGTCGGCGCCGAGCCCGCCGGTCCGCTCGCGCACGGCAGCCGCCACGTCGTCGTCCGGGGAGAGCACGAGGTCGGCCCCGAGGGCCGCGGCTGCGTCCCGTCGGCCCGGCACGGGGTCGACCACGACGGTCGTCAGCGGGCTGTACAGGCCGGCGCTCAGGATCGCGGCCAGTCCGATGGGCCCGGCACCGATGATGACCACGGTGTCGCCGGGGCGGACGGCGCCGTTCAGCGCCCCGACCTCGTAGGACGTGGGCAGGATGTCGGCGAGCATCAACGCCGCCTCGTCCGGCACCTCGGCCGGCAACCGGTGCACCGACCCGTCTGCGAAGGGGATGCGGACCGCCTCGGCCTGGACGCCGTCGATGGTGTGACCGAGCACCCAGCCGCCCCCGCCCTGGCACTGGCCGTAGCGGCCCTCGCGGCAGAACCGGCAGCGTCCGCAGGAGCTGATGCACGACATCAGCACCCGGTCCCCCGGCCGCACCGTGCGCACCCCCGGCCCGACCTCGAGCACGGTGCCGACGGCTTCGTGCCCGAGCACCGTCCCGACGGGGACCTCCGGTACGTCGCCGCGCAGGATGTGCAGGTCGGTGCCACAGATCGTGAAGGCATCCACCTGCACGACGGCGTCCTCCGGATCGGCGACCCGGGGATCGGGGACCTCGTCCCAGGACCGCTTGCCGGGACCGTGGAACACCAGTGCCTTCATCGCTCGCCTCCATGTCGGAAGCCCGAGTCCACCTGCCCCGCGCGCTCCCGGACACCACCCATCGGCCGGGTCGTGCGGGTCCAAGGTCCGTTCCCGCCCCGCGGGCCCGGCGCCACGATCGAGCAGCCGACCAGGGCTGCTGAACGGGAGGGCCGATGACGCGGTGGCTGCTGCGCTACGACGGGTTCGACCCGGCGCAGGAGCAGCTCCGGGAGGCGCTCTGCGCCCTCGGCAACGGGCGCTTCGTCACCCGGGCCGCGGCGCCCGAGTCCCGCGCCGACGGCGTCCACTACCCCGGCACTTACGTCGCCGGCGTGGTGAACCGCCTCGTCGACGAGATCGACGGGCACCGGATCGAGAACGAGAGCATCGTCAACCTGCCCGACTGGCAGTCCCTGACGTTCCGCCTCGACGGCGGCGACTGGCTGGACCTCTCGGCGCTCACCGTCTGCGATTACGTCCAGGAGCTCGACCTGCGGCGCGGCGTGCTCACCCGCCGGTTCGTCGTGGAGGACGGGCAGGGACGCCGGACCAAGGTCGGCCAGCGGCGGCTGGTGTCGATGGCCGCCCCGTGCCTGGCCGCGCTGGACTGCACGATCGAGGCGGTCAACTGGTCCGGCCCGGTCACCGTCCGGTCCGGACTCGACGGCCGGGTGACCAACTGCGGGGTCGCCCGCTACCGCGGGCTCAGCGGCCGGCACCTCCTGCCGGCGGAGACCGGCCTGGGCGACGACGGCGTCCTGACGCTGGTCACCGAGACCAGCCAGTCGAGGATGCGGATCGCCCTGGCCGCCCGGCAGCGGGTGCTGGTCGACGGCGCGCCGGTGGACGTCCCGGCCGCCCGCGTGGACGAGCCCGGCTTCGTCGCGGTCGACCTCACCGTCGATCTCGCTGCGGGCCAGGTGGCGACCGTGCAGAAACTGATCGGCCTGTGCACCTCGCGCGACCGCGGGATCGGCGAGCCCGGGGAGGCGGCCGTCGACGAGATCGCCCGCGCCGGGGACTTCGACACCGTGCTGGCCCGGCACGAGCTGACCTGGAGCTATCTCTGGCGCCGGTGCGACGTCCAGATGGACCCTCAGGGCCGCGCCTCGGTCACGCTGCGGCTGCACGTGTTCCACCTGCTGCAGACGATCTCCCACCACAGCATCGACCTCGACGTCGGCATCCCGGCCCGGGGGCTGCACGGCGAGGCCTACCGCGGGCACGTGTTCTGGGACGAGATGTTCGTGCTGCCGTTCTACAACCTCCGTCTGCCCGAGGTCGCGCGGGCGATGCTGCTGTACCGCTGGCGGCGGTTGCCCCAGGCGCGGGCGGCCGCCCGGGCCATCGGGCGCCGCGGCGCGATGTTCCCCTGGCAGAGCGGGGCCAGCGGCCGGGAGGAGTCGCAGACCCGGCACCTCAACCCGAAGTCCGGGCGCTGGCTGCCGGACAACTCGGCGCGGCAGCGGCACATCGGGCTCGCGGTCGCCTACAACACCTGGCGGTACTACGAGGCCACCGGCGACGTCGGGTTCCTCGCCCAGTACGGGGCCGAGGTCATCCTCGACGTCGCCACCTTCTTCGCCGACCTGGCCACCTACGACCCGGCCGACGACCGCTACGACATCTGCGGGGTCATGGGGCCCGACGAGTACCACGACGCGCTGCCCGGCCGGGAGGAGCCCGGGCTCGACGACAACGCCTACACCAACGTGCTGGCCGCGTGGACGCTCGGCCGGGCCCTGGACTGCCTCGACATCCTGACCGAGCAGCGCCGGCACGAGCTGATGGATCTCCTGGACCTCGGCCAGCTCGACCTGGAGCGCTGGGGGCACGTCAGCCGGAAGCTGCGGCTGTGCTGGCACGGCGACGGCATCCTCAGCCAGTTCCGCGGCTACGAGGACCTCGAGGAGTTCGACTGGGCGGGCTACCGCGACCGGTACGGCGACATCAGCCGGCTCGACCGCATCCTCGAGGCCGAGGGCGACAGCACCAACCGGTACAAGGTCTCCAAGCAGGCCGACGTGCTCATGCTGTTCCAGCTCCTCACGGCCGACGAGCTCTACGCCGTCCTCGACCGGCTCGACTACCGGCACGACCCGGAGTCGATCCCGCGCACGATCGGCTACTACCTCGACCGGACCTGCCACGGGTCGACGCTGTCGAAGGTCGTGCACTCCTGGGTGCTGGCCCGCAGCAACCGGGACAAGGCGTGGGGCTACTTCCTCGACGCGCTCGACAGCGACATCGCCGACGTGCAGGGCGGCACGACCGGCGAGGGCATCCACCTGGGCGCCATGGCCGGCACGATCGACCTGCTGCAGCGGGGGTTCACCGGCCTGGAGACGCGCAAGGACGCGCTGTGGCTCGACCCGTACCTGCCCGACCTCCTGGCGAGCATGCGGTTCCGCATCCGCTACCGGCACCACCCGGAGGTGGAGGTGACGATCAACCACGATCGGCTGACGGTCGGCGGGAGCCGGCAGCGCGCCGCGGTCCTGCCGGTGCGGATCCGGGAGGCCGAGTACCGGCTCGACCCGCGGGGCAGCCTGGAGATCCCCCTGCAGCGCAGGCACGGATAGCACGCTGGCGGGCCCGGTCAGGCGACCTCGATCACGCCCATCATGCCGAGGTCCTCGTGGTCGAGGATGTGGCAGTGGTAGACCGTCCGGCCGGTGTGCCGGTCGAACGCGATCCGGACGGTCACCTCGCCCCGGGCGGGGACGTCGACGACGTCCTGCCACTCCACGCCGTCGACCGGTCTCCCGTCGCGGGCGACCACCTGCATCGGCCAGACGTGCAGGTGCAGGGGGTGGTTCATCGGCGTCGCGTTGGTGATGGTCCACTCCTCCACCGCGCCCGCTGCCACGACCTGGTCGGTGCGCGCCGGGTCGAACGTGCGGCCGTCGATGACGAAGCTCATCCCGCCCATGCCGCCACCCATCCCGCCGCCCATGCCCATCCCGAAGGCGACCCGGCGTGCCCGGTCGGGAGTGGCCGTCCGGAGGTCCCGCGGGCTCGGCTGCGCCGGCAGGGCCGGCAGCTCGAGAACGGGCGATCCGCTGACGTCGAACGTCAGCAGCGTGCCGGCGGCTGCGCCGGTGCCGGGCGCCCCCATGCCGCCCATGCCGGCCATGCCGCCGCGGTCGACGGCGCCGGCCTCGAGGGTGCTCGTCCCTTCCGCCGCCGTCACCAGGAGGTCGGCGCGGTTGCCGGGGGCGAGGACGAACTCCTCGATCTCGCGCGGCGACGCGAACCGGCCCGAGTCGACGCCGAGGAGGTCCAGGCGCTGGCCGTCGAGGCGCAGCCGGAGGTAGCGGGACGTGCAGGCGTTGACGATCCGCCACCGCTCCCGCTCCCCGGGCCGGGCGGTGAGCGCGGGCCGCAGCGCGCCGTCGACCAGCACGAGTTCCCCCTCGCGCCCGGCCATCCGGTCGGCCGCCGACACGCCGGCCACCCGGCCGGCGGCGTCGAGCGTGATGTCGGAGACCACGAGCACCCGCTCGCGGCTGACCGGCAGCGGCTCGGGCTCCTCGACGAGGATCGCGCCGTACAGCCCGCCGAACACCTGGTCGGCGACGGCGTGGTGGACGTGCGGGTGGTACCAGTACACGCCCGGGGGGTGGTCGTCGGGCAGGTGGTACTCGTAGTCGTAGGTCTCGCCGGGGCCGACGGAGACGAAGACGTCGTCCCCGGGCGCGCGCGGCGAGACCACCAGTCCGTGGACGTGCAGGTTGGTGGGCTCGGCGAGCTCGTTGACGAGCCGGACGCGCAGCACGTCACCGGGCCGGAGCCGGAGCGTCGGGCCGGGCAGCCCTCCCGAGTACGCCAGCACGGTCGCCTGCCGGCCGGCGACCGGCACGCTCCCCCGGGCCGCGGTGAGCTCGACCTCGAGCAGGCCGTCCGCGCTGCGCAGCGTGGCGGGCTCCGCGAGCCGCTCTCCCCCGCCGGCGATCGACGCCCCCGGGCCGGAGGTCAGCTGCCACGTGAGGCCGGCGCCGCCGACCAGGACGCTGAGCAGGCCCGCGCCTCCCAGTTGCAGCGCCGCCCGCCGGGAGAGCGGGCGCACTAGCTGCCCTCGTCCAGCGCCTGACGGCGCTCGCGGTACTCGTCGGTGTCGATCTCGCCGCGGGCATACCGCTCGTCGAGCAGGGCTCGGGCCCGCGCTCGGGGATCCTCCCGCGGGGCGGGGCCGGGGGCCCCACCGCCGGCTACACCGCCGGCTCCACCGCCGCTCCCGCCGCCGAGGAGCCGCACGGCCACGACGACGAGCAGTACGACGCCGACGAGGACCAGCGCACCGAAGAGCCAGCCCCAGCCCCCCATGCCCCCGCCGTAGTCCATCACCGCGGAGCGGCTTCCAGCTCGGCGCGGACGGCGTCCATGTCCAGCCCCCGCACGGCCGCGATCACCTGGTCGAGCGCGTCGTCGGGCACCGCGCCGGGCTGCGAGAACACCAGCACGCCGTCGCGGA
The DNA here is from genome assembly GCF_039534705.1 of Blastococcus jejuensis. Lineage (NCBI taxonomy): Bacteria > Bacillati > Actinomycetota > Actinomycetes > Geodermatophilales > Geodermatophilaceae > Blastococcus > Blastococcus jejuensis. The sequence continues at coordinate 525,391 of NZ_BAAAVV010000002.1, read as the reverse complement.
AGACCATGAGCGTCGGGATGGAGCGGATGCCCGCCGCGGCGGACAGCTCGGGCTGCGCCTCGGTGTCGACCTTGCCGAAGACGACGTCGGGGTGCCGCTCCGACGCGGCCTCGAACACCGGCGCGAACATCCGGCAGGGGCCGCACCAGGCGGCCCAGAAGTCCACGAGGACGATGCCCTCGCCGGTGACGACGTCCTGGAAGTCGTCCTTGGTCAGTGCCCTGGTGCTCATCGCGCTCTCCTCCTCGACAGGCACACCGAGTGTATGCCCCCGGGGGTATCTAATGTCGCCAGGGCGCCGCATGTTCCCGAGCGTGCCCCCGCCCGGAGGCTGGACCGCAGGGCCGTTGGTCCGCACAGGCGGGGACCGGTGGCCCCGGCGCGGGCCCCACCTGGTGTTCGAGGCTCGGGGAAGTCCCCGAGCCGAGGAGCACTCCCATGCCGCACCCGACCGATCAGCTGGACGCTCCGGCGGCCGCTCCCGGCGCTGCAGCCGGCCCCGCACCCGACCTGGTGGCGGACCTGGCGCACCTGGGCGCCGACGACGTGGACCGGGCCGGCGGCAAGGGCGCGAACCTCGGCGAGATGGTGCGCGCGGGGTTCCCGGTGCCCGGCGGCTTCGTGGTGCTCGCCGAGTCCTTCCGGACGGCGATCGCCGCCACCCGGACCGAGGTGGCCGAGCTGAACGACGCAGCCCTGGGCGCGGCGCGGGAGAGGGCGTCCGGGGCCACGGAGGACGTCCTCGCCGTCGCCTGCCGGCGGCTCCAGGACGCCGTCCGGCGGGCCGGGATGCCCGGCACCGTCGCCGCCGACGTGCGGGCGGCGTACGACCTCCTCGGCCCCGACACCCCGGTGGCGGTCCGGTCCTCCGCGGTGGGCGAGGACAGCAGCGACACCTCCTACGCGGGGATGAACGCCACCTTCACCAACGTGCGCGGGGGCGACGCGCTGCTCGCCGCCGTCGTCGAGTGCTGGGCGTCGGCGTTCACCCCCCGCGTGCTGGCCTACCGCGCCGAGCACGGCAAGGACGACCTCCCCGACATCGCCGTCGTCGTGCAGCGCATGGCACCGGCGGAGAAGGCCGGGGTGGCGTTCACCGCCGACCCGGTCAGCGGCCGGCGGGACCGCGTCGTCGTCGAGGCCGCCTGGGGCCAGGGCGAGGTGGTCGTCAGCGGCCGCACCGAACCCGACACCTACGTGCTCGACGCCGACGGTCCCCGGCTGCTCGAGGCGCACCGGGGCGCCCAGACGCAGAAGATCGTCGCCGCACCAGGCGGCGGGGACCGTGTCCTGCCGGTCGACGCGGCGGAGGCCGGCCCGGTGCTCAGCCGGGAGGAGGCCGAGCGGATCGCCGAAATGGTCCTGCGGGTGCAGGCCCACTACGGGACGCCGCAGGACACCGAGTGGGTGCTCACCGACGGCGAGCTCTCCCTGGTCCAGACCCGGCCGATCACGACCCTGTCCGCCGGCCCGTCGGCGACCGAGTCCCCCGCGACCGGCCCGGCGACCGTCCTCCTGAAGGGGCTGGGCGCCTCCCCCGGCCGCGCCACCGGCCGGGTCCGGGTGCTGCACTCCCCCGCCGAGGGCGTCCGGATGCGCGACGGCGAGGTCCTGGTGGCCCCACTGACCAACCCCGACTGGATGCCCGCGGTCCGACGGGCCGCCGCCCTTGTCACCGACACCGGCGGGATCACCTGCCACGCGGCGATCGTCGCCCGGGAGCTCGGCGTCCCGGCCGTCGTCGGCACCCGCAGCGGCACGCGCACCCTGGTCGACGGCGACGAGGTGACCGTCGACGGGGCCACCGGCCAGGTCCTCGCCGGCCACCCGGCGGCGCCGGCGTCCGCGCCGGCGCCGCGTGCGACCGCCGAGGGCGGGGCGCCGGCAGCGACCCCGGAGGTCCTGGGCACGACGCTCTACGTCAACCTCGCCGACCCCGCCCAGGCAGCCGGCGTCGCGGCGATGGCGGTCGACGGGGTCGGCCTGCTGCGGGCCGAGCTGCTGCTGACCCGGGCGCTGTCCGGGCGGCACCCCTCCGCGCTCATCGCGGCCGGGGAGTCCGAGCGGGTGGTGGCCGACCTGGCCGAGGGCATCGGGACGATCGCCGGCGCCTTCCACCCCCGGCCCGTGGTCTACCGCACGGCCGACCTGCGCAGCAACGAGTTCCGCGGGCTGGCCGGCGGCGAGGAGCACGAGCCGGTCGAGGACAACCCGATGATCGGCTACCGCGGCTGCTACCGGTACGTGCACGACCCGTCGTTCTTCCGGCTCGAGCTGGACGCGCTCGCGCGGGTGCGGGAGCAGTTCCCGGGCCTGGCGGTGATGATCCCGTTCGTCCGCACCAAGTGGGAACTCGAGGCCTGCCTCGCGCTGATCGACGACTCCCCGCTGGGCCGCCAGCGCGGGCTGAAGCGGTGGGTGATGGCCGAGGTCCCCTCGGTCGCCCACTGGCTGCCGGAGTACATCGGCCTGGGCGTCGACGGCGTCTCCATCGGCAGCAACGACCTCACCCAGCTCGTGCTGGGCGTCGACCGGGACTCCGCGGACCTCGCCGAGCTGTTCGACGAGGCCGACCCCGCGGTGCTGGCGGTGATCGACTCGGTGATCGGGACGGCGCGGCGCATGGGCATCCCCTCGTCGTTGTGCGGCCAGGCGCCCTCGAACCGGCCGGCCTTCGTCGAGCACCTGGTCCGCGCCGGGATCACCTCGGTGTCGGTGGAGCCCACCGCCGTGCCCGCGACCCGGCGTGCGCTGGCCGCCGCCGAGCGCCGCGTGCTGCTCGAGGCGGCACGGAGGGGCGGCCCCGTTGGCTGATCGCGCAGGGGCCGGCCGGCCGGCCGGAGCAGACACCGCCGGGCGGGGGACCTTCCCCGTCGGGCGGATCGCCGGGGTCCGCGTCGCGGTGCACTGGAGCGTCCTGGCCATCGTCGGCCTCATCGCGTGGGCCCTGTCGGCCGAGGTGCTGCCCGCCGCCGATCCCGGCGAGCCGGCGTGGGTCTACGTGGTCACCGGCGCGTGCACCGCGATCGCTTTCGTGCTGGGCCTGCTGGCGCACGAGGTGTCGCACGCCGTCGTCGCCCGGCACCACGGCGTCGCCGTCGAGGGCATCACGCTGTGGCTGTTCGGCGGCGTGGCCCGCCTGCGCGGCGAGGCCCCGACCGCCCGCGCCGATCTGCGCATCGCCGGCGTCGGGCCGCTGGTCAGCCTGCTCCTCGGCGTGGCCTGCTACCTGGTCGCCGTCGGCGCCGCCGCCCTGGGGCTCTCGGGCCCCCCGCTCGCCGCCCTGGGCTGGCTCGCCGCGATGAACGTCCTGCTGGCCGTCTTCAACGTGCTGCCCGGCGCCCCCCTCGACGGCGGCCGGCTGCTCCGGGCCGCGCTGTGGATGTGGCGCGGCGACCGCGTCTGGGCGGCGGTCACGGCGGCGCGGGCCGGCCGGGTGCTCGGCCTGGTCCTCGTGGCGCTCGGGGTCGCCCAGTTCCTCGCGACCGGCCTGTTCTCCGGCCTCTGGCTGGCCATGATCGGCTGGTTCGTGATGGGTGCCGCCGGCGCGGAGGAGATGCAGGCACAGGTGGGCGGGCTGCTCGCCGACCTCCGCGTGGCCGCGGTCATGACCCCGCGCCCCGACGTCGTCCCGGCCGGCCTGACCGTCGCCGCGTTCGTCGACGAGTACCTGTTCAGCCGCCGGCACAGCTCGTTCCCGGTCGTCGACGATGGGCGGCCCGTCGGGCTGCTGACCCTGGCGCGGGTCAAGGCCGTGCCCGCCGCCGACCGCGCGACCACACCGCTCCGCGACATCGCCTGGCCGCTCGCCGAGATCGCCGTGGCCGCGCCCGACGACCGCGTGCCCGACCTGGTGGCCCGGCTGGGACCGGCCGGCGACGGCCGGGCCCTGGTGCTGGCCGACGGCGAGCTGGTCGGGATCGTCACCCCCACCGACATCAGCCGGGCCGTGCAGCACGCCGCCCTCCGCGGTCCGGACCGCCGGACCGAGCACCCGACGAGCACCGGACCGACCTGAGGAGCACCCCGGATGAGCACCTCCGAGATCACCGTCCAGGACCACCCGGCCCAGCCCGCCGCCGTGGTGCGCACCGAACTCCCCGTCGAGGAGATCCCGGCGTTCCTCGGCGGGGCGTTCGGCGAGGTCATCGGGGCGCTCTCGGCCGGCGGGCTGAGTCCCGCCGGGCCGCCCTTCGCGCGCTACCGCCCCGTCGACGGCGGGTTCGCGGTCGAGGCCGGCTTCCCGAGCTCGGGCGAGGTCGCGCCGTCGGGCCGGGTGGTGGCCACGACGCTGCCCGGCGGCCCGGTCGCCACGACGCTGTACCGCGGGGAGTACGGCGGGGTCGGGGCGGCCTACGACGCCGTCACGGTCTGGATGGGCGAGCACGGCTGGACGCCCACGGGAGCGCCGTGGGAGGCCTACCTCGACGGCCCCGAGGTGCCCGAGCCGCGCACCGTCGTCTCGTTCCCGGTCCAGCGGGCGTGACCGGGCCGCTCAGGTCGCGACCGGCTCCCGCGCGTCGTCGCGGACGATGTTCGGCTCGTCGATCTCCACACCGACCGCCAGCAGCGCCTCCCCGATCTGGTCGGTGAGCCGCCGCAGCGCCTGCTGCGCCTGGTCGCGCTGCCGGCGCAGGTCGTCGACCTGCTCCTGGACGGCGAGCAGCCGACCGGCGGCGACCGCGGCCGCGGCGTCCTGGTCCTGACGCGCCCGCTCGTCGTCCCGCACCCGCTGCTCCGCGGCCTCGGCGGCCAGCCGGTCCCGCTCCTCGGCGGCCGCCCGCAGCAGCTCCTCGGCCTCGCGGCGCGCCCGCTCGAGCACCGTGGCCGCCTCCCGACGGTCGTGCTGGGCCCGTTCCTGCAGCCGGTCGACGGCCCCGATCGCCGCCTCCTTGATCTGCTGGGTCTTCTGCAGTCGCGCCTCGGCCTCGGTCTCGGCGTCGGCGACGATCCGGTCGGCCTCCTCGGCGGCGGCGTCGAGGATGTCGTCGGCCTCCGCGGACGCGAGCTGCAGGATCTCCCGCACCCGCTCGGAGACCGCGGCGAGGTCGAGGTTGTGCGGCGCCGGCGCCGGTGGAGGCGGCGGCTGCCGGCGGTACTCGGCGAGCTCGGCCGCGCACGCGGCGAGCCGGCGGAGCAGCTGGTCGGCAGCGCGCCGGGCCGCGGCGAGCTCGTCCTCGGCCCAGCTCACGTAGTTGTCGACCTGCAGCTGGTCGTAGCCGTGCAGCCGGGGGCGGAAGACCGGCCGGGTGTCCAGGAGCTCGTCGAGGTCGCCGGAGAGGTTCAGCGACCGCAGCGACGACCCGACGTCGTCGTTCCTCTCCTGCTCGGAGCTGCCCGTTCCGACGTCGACTCGCTGGAGCATGCGCGACCACCTCTCCCTGGGAAGCGTGCGGAGGATCCGGACGCTGCCAGACCCGCGGCCCCCGAGGCGACCGGACCCGCGGGGCCGACAGTGCCCCCCGGCGTAGTGCGCCTCCCTGTGCGGGTCCTGTCACCGGGTGTAGGCGCTCGACCCTGGCCCGTGACCGTTCCGTGATGCGAGGCTGTGCCCGGACCGGATCGAGGGGGAACACGGAGGAGGAGCCATGGCCACCAAGCACTGGTCGGACCTGACGCCGGCGCAGCGGGCCGCCGTCGTGGCGCTCGGCGCGGCGCAGTTCACCCTCGCCGTCAGCGCGTGGGTCGACCTCCTGCGCACCCCGGCCGGCCAGGTGAACGGGCGCAAGGACGTGTGGGCGGCGGTGATCGCGGTCAACTGGGTCGGGCCGATCTCCTGGTACCGCTGGGGTCGCCGTTCTCCCTGATCCCGCGGCCGGCCCCGGGAATCGACGGCGGGGGTGCTGCGTTGGGGCGATTAGTTGCACTTTCAACTAGCTAGGATGGTCGTCATGCAGTTCGGGATCTTCACCGTCAGCGACGTCACGCAGGACCCGACGACCGGCCGCACACCCACCGAGGGCGAGCGGATCAAGGCCGTGCAGGCCATCGCGCTGAAGGCCGAGGAGGTCGGCCTCGACGTCTTCGCCCTGGGCGAGCACCACAACCCGCCGTTCTTCTCCTCCTCCCCCACCACCACGCTGGGGTGGATCGCCGCGAAGACGTCGACGATCCAGCTCTCGACGTCCACCACGCTGATCACCACCAACGACCCGGTGAAGATCGCCGAGGACTACGCGATGCTGCAGCACCTGGCCGACGGCCGGGTCGACCTGATGATGGGCCGCGGCAACACCGGGCCGGTCTATCCGTGGTTCGGGCAGGACATCCGCAACGGCATCGAGCTCGCCGTCGAGAACTACGCCCTGCTCCGCCGGCTGTGGCGCGAGGACGTCGTCGACTGGGAGGGCAAGCACCGCACCCCGCTGCAGGGCTTCACCTCGACGCCCCGCCCGCTGGACGGCGTCCCGCCGTTCGTGTGGCACGGCTCGATCCGCAGCCCGCAGATCGCCGAGCAGGCGGCCTACTACGGCGACGGGTTCTTCTCCAACCACATCTTCTGGCCGCCCGAGCACACCCAGCGGATGGTCGAGTTCTACCGGCGTCGGTTCGAGCACTACGGCCACGGCGCCGCCGACCAGGCCATCGTGGGGCTCGGCGGGCAGGTGTTCATGCGCAAGAACAGCCAGGACGCCGTGAACGAGTTCCGCCCCTACTTCGACGTCGCCCCGGTGTACGGCCACGGCCCGTCGCTGGAGGAGTTCTCTTCTCAGACGCCCCTGACCGTGGGCAGCCCGCAGCAGGTCATCGAGGCGACGCTGGGCTTCCGCGACTACGTGGGTGACTACCAGCGGCAGCTGTTCCTGATCGACCACGCCGGGCTGCCGCTGAAGACGGTGCTCGAGCAGCTCGACCTGCTCGGCGAGGAGGTCGTGCCGGTGCTGCGCCGCGAGTTCGCCGCGCTCAAGCCCGCGCACGTGCCCGAGGCGCCCACCCACGCGTCGCTGGTCGCGGCCGCCGGCGGCACGAAGGACGCCACCGTGTACGCGCCCGCCGACGACGTGACGGGCCAGTCCCGCGAGGAGGTGGAGGCCCGATGAGCGCCGGCGCCACCCGCACGCTCGCCGTCGTCAGCGCGGGCCTGTCCAACCCGTCGTCGACCCGGCTGCTGGCCGACCGGCTCACCGCGGCCACCGTCGCGGCGCTGGCCGACCGCGGGATCACCGCGACCGTCGAGATCGTCGAGCTGCGCGAGCACGCCCGCGACCTGGCCGACAACCTGCTGACCGGCTTCGCGAACGAGCCGCTGCGGGCAGCGGTCGACACCGTCGTCGGCGCCGACGCGCTGATCGCCGTCACGCCGATCTTCTCCGCGTCCTACAGCGGGCTGTTCAAGACGTTCTTCGACGTCCTGGACACCGACGCGCTGACCGGCACGCCGGTCCTGCTCGGGGCGACGGCGGGCACGGCCCGCCACTCGCTCGTGCTCGAGCACGCGATGCGGCCGCTGTTCGCCTACCTCCGGGCGGTGACGGTGCCGACGGCGGTGTTCGCGGCGTCGGAGGACTGGGCCGGCGGCGACGGCACGACCGGCGGCCTCGCCGAGCGCATCGTGCGGGCCGCCGGGGAGCTCGCCGACGTGGTCGCCGGCCGCCCGCCCGCCGCCCCGGCCGACCCGTACGAGGGCCCGTTCGGCGGCACGCCGTCCTTCGAGGAGCTGCTCCGCGGCGGTCACTGACCCGCGCGGGTCTCCCAGCGGAAGAACCGGACGGCCACCGCACCGGCGACGACCAGCCAGAGCAGCAGGACACCCAGCGAGGCCCACGCGATCTCGGCCCCGCCGGGGTCCCAGGCGGCCTTGAGCACCCGCTGGACGTGCAGCAGCGGGAAGAACGAGCCCACCGTCCGCATCCACTCCGGCCCGCCGACGACGAACACGTCGGAGAAGAACGACAGCGGCAGCAGGATGACCAGCCCCACCGCCCCGACCGACTTCGCGTTGGGGACGCGCGAGGCCACCGCGAAGCCGCAGGCCGTCATGGTCAGCGCGCCGACCTGGAGGACGACCAGCCCGACCAGCAGCCCGGCCGCGGTGACCGTCACGTCGTAGAAGGCCACCCCCACGGCCAGCACCGCCGCGGCGATGACCACCGTGAGCGCGAGCCCGGCCAGCGTGCGACCGGCCAGGTACTGCCAGGTCTGCAGGGGCGTGCCGCGCAGCCGCTTGAGCACACCGCGGTCGCGGGCCACCATCACCGCCTCCGGCAGGTTCAGGAACACCGCCACGCCGGCGCCGTAGGCGACCATGCTCGCCGCGTAGAAGACCGGGAAGGGCACGCCGCTCACGTCGCCGGCGTCCTGCCCCTGGGTGGCCAGGATCAGCGCGTACAGGCCGACCGGCATCACGAGGGCGAAGAAGATCGAGCCGGGGTCGCGCCAGGCCGCGCGGAGGGCGAACCGGGCCTGGGCGAGCACCATCGCCGCCGCCGACGGGGGGCGCCGCGTCTGCGCGCGCGGGGCCGCCACCGGTGTGGGCGCCGGCGGGGGTGGCACCGCCGGCGCAGGACCGCCCCCGCCCCGCAGCCCGGCGTCCCAGCGGAAGAACCGGACGGCGACCAGCGCGGCGGCCACGGCCCAGGCCGCGACGACGGCGAGCTTGCCCCAGTCCCAGCCCGCCCCGGGATGGAACGGGTTGAACTGGCTCTGCAGCAGCTCGTTGAACGGCTTGAGCGGGAAGACGTCGCCGATGGTCGACAACCATGCGGGCACCGACCCCCCGAAGCTGAACAGGCCGGAGACGAAGGTCAGCCCTACGGCGGTGCCGATCGAGGCCCCCTGGGCGAAGGACTGGGAGGGGGCCAGCGCGGCGACGGCCAGCCCGAGCGCGGCGAAGCAGGCGATCCCGACCACCAGGGTGACCACGGTGGCCAGCAGGGTGCGCCAGACGATCTGGACGCCGAAACCGAGCACGCCGACCGCGAGGCTGGCCGCCACCGAGCCCAGCGCGAAGACCAGCGCACCCCCGATGCGCCCCGCCAGGTAGGTCCAGGCCGGCAGCGGCGTGCCGCGCAGCCGCTTGAGGATGCCGAGCTCGCGGGCCTCGGCCAGCGAGATCGCCACCGTCGGGTACGCCGCGTAGAGCACCCCCATGGAGAGCGCGACGGGCGTCACGAACTGCATCACGCGCACGCCGCTGGCCGAGTCGATCGTCTCGTTGCCCGCGATCGCCCCCACGACCAGCAGCCACACCAGGGGCAGCACGAACGTGAAGATCAGCACGACCCGCACCCGCCAGAGCCCCACCACCGAGTAGCGCAGCTGCGCCAGCAGGAGCGACCCGGCGCCCGGGCGGTGCGCGACCGGAGCCGTCGTCCCGGCTCGGGTCACGGGGCGCTCCGGACCGGTTCGTCGATGCCCTCCGCCGCGGTCTGGTCCCCGACCAGGGCCAGGTAGACGTCCTCCAGCGAGGGCCGGCGCACCGAGAGGGCCGGGACGTCGACACCGCGCTCGAGGGCCCACCCGGTCAGCGTGTGCAGCGCGGCGGTGGGGTGGGCGGTGGTCAGCTCCCACTCCAGGCCCTGGGCGACCGGGCGCCCGTCGAGCGGGGGCAGGTCGGCGACGTCGACCCCCGCGGGCAACCGGAAGCTCACGACCGCCTCGTGCTGCCCGGCGCCGAGCTCGGCCGGGGTGCCCAGCGCGACCAGCCGGCCGCGGACCACGACCCCCACCCGGTCGGCCAGGTGCTCGGCCTCGTCCATGTAGTGCGTCGTGAGCAGGATCGTCTTCCCGAGCGCCTTCAGGCCGTCGACGAGCTCCCACGCCCGCCGGCGCGCGGAGGGGTCGAACCCGGTGGTCGGCTCGTCGAGGAACAGCAGGTCGGGGTCCCCCACCAGGCCCAGCGCCAGGTCCAGCCGCCGCCGCTGGCCGCCCGAGAGGGTCTTCACCCGCGCGTCCCGCTTGTCGGCCAGCCCCACCTGGTCGATGACCGCGTCGGCGTCGAGGCTGCGGGGGTAGAGCCCGCGGTAGAGCCCGACCAGCTCGGCGACGGTGAAATCCTCGTCGAAGCCGGCGTCCTGCAGCACGATGCCGATCCGCTCCCGGAAGTCGCGCCCGCCGTGCTCGGGGTCGAAGCCGAGGACCCGCACCTCGCCGCCTGACCGGTGCCGGTGACCCTCCAGGATCTCCACGGTCGTGGTCTTGCCGGCGCCGTTGGGGCCGACCAGCGCGAAGACCTCGCCCTCCTCGATGGTGAAGGACAGCCCGTCGACCGCGGTCAGCTCCCCGTACTGCTTGCGCAGCCCTTCGACTTCGACGGCGGCCATGAACACGCTCCTGTACGCAGGCGACGGGGGGACGCAGGCCAGCTTCGCGGGCCCGTGGCCACTCCACCAGGGGTCGCGGGGCCCTGCCGCGGCGGGCCGAACAGCCCGAGGGTTTCAGAACGCCCTGGATCAGAGCGCCCCGTCGAGGAAGCTCGTGACCCGCTCCTCCCACTCGTCGGGCTCGGCGGACAGGGCGTGCGTGTGCGTGGCGCCGTCGACCGTCCAGACCTGGACCCGCTGCGGCGCCGCGTCGCGGAGCACCTCGGCGGCGCGCTCCTCGTCGGGCACCGTGCCGGCGGTGATCAGCAGGAACGGGGCCCCCGAGTCGGTGACGGCCTCGCGCAGCGACCGCGGCGGGGAGCCCGCCGTGAGCAGGTCCACGACGGCGTAGCTGAGCCGGTCCAGGACCCGCTGCACGGCGCCGCTCACCCCGCCGGGGAGCCAGGTGTCCTTGTCCGCGGCGGTGCGCCCGGTCGCCCCCTCGGCGACGACGGCCCGGATGCGCGGGTCGGCGGCGGCCGCACCGATCGCCTCCTCACCGCCCATCGACAGGCCGAGCACCCCGATCCGGTCGGGGTCGACGTCGTCGCGGCCCTCGAGGAAGTCCACCGCTGCCCCGACGTCGGCGTCCCCGTGCCAGCCGAGATCCATGCCCCGGCCGTCGCTGTCCCCGTGCCCGCGGGCGTCGACCAGGAGCACGCCGTACCCGTGCGCCGCCAGCACGTCGGCCTGCGGCACCGTGGCCGCGCGCGTCTCCCCCGCCCCGTGCAGGAGCACCACGGCGGCGCCGTTCTCCGACGCGACCCACCAGGCCGAGAGCCGCACGTCGTCGGCGGTGGTGAACTCGACCTCCTCGGCGTCCAGGCCACGCGCCGCCGGCGTGCTCCCCGCCGGGTGCGCGGTCGGCGGGACGACGGTCACCGCCACCGGGACGGCGACGACGTACAGGCCGACGAGCGCGAGGAGCGCGGCCGGCAGCAGCCACAGCCGGCGCAGCCCGTGCACCCGCTGCCAGAACCCGGCGACCGCCGCGCCCAGCAGCAGGACGCCCGTGACCAGCAGGGCCAGCCCGACGACGGTCGGCACGGACAGCCCGACCTTCTGCGCGTGCCGGATGCCGACTCCCACGCCGACCCCGGTGGCGAGCACGCCGAGGACCGCGACGGCCAGGCCCGTGGCCGCCCGGCGCGGAGCGGGCACCCTCACCGCAGGCCGGCCGGGCGGTGGTCGTACCCCAGCCGGCCGCGCGTGAGGAGGACGAGCACGGCGGCAGCGGCGAGCAGTCCGCCCAGGATGACCAGGTCGACGGTCAGGTTGTCGTCGACGAGCAGCAGGTGCTCCAGCGACGGCGTGAACGCGGCGTGCAGCAGCACGCACAGGAGGATGCTGCCGGTGCGGTTCCAGAGCCAGGTGTAGAAGACCACGAAGAGCATCGGACCGACGAAGCCGATCCCGTAGAGGGGCAGGTGCCAGAGCCCCCACACCACCCCGAGCAGCGCCGTCGCGGCCAGCGGCGAGTGCCGCTCCTGGAACCGGTCGAGGGCGAACCCGCGCCAGCCCGGCTCCTCCTGCCCGCCCCCGATCAGGCCGACGACGACGAACGTGCCGAGGAACGACAGCGCCGCGTCGCCGGCCCGGTCGAGGTGGACCGACTCGCCCAGTGCGGCCAGCACGAGGTTCAGCGAGCCGAAGAGGAGGACCGGGAGGCCGATCGCGTAGGCGTAGAAGCGCAGCGGGACCCGGACGCGCCAGAGCGAGCGGAACCAGCCGCGCACCGAGCCCCCGGTCCACCGGATCACCAGCGCCGCCGCCAGCGCGGGACCGAACGCACCCGCCACGAGCAACGCGTAGCCCGGGGCGCCCCCGACGCCGAGCACGCCCGGCAACCACAGCGTCCACGAGATCGCGTACGCGAGGACGACGAACGCCAGGAGCGGCCGGCGCCCGGCCCACCGCGCCATGGCCGAGCCGGACCTCACCGGTGCCAGATCAGTACCCATCGGGCGAGTCGACCAGCCGGCGGATGCGCCGCGGAGGGGCGGACGTCCGCGTTCCGCAGGTCGGAGGCCCCGCCGCCGTCCGCCCCGTGCAGGTGATCTTCCGCGCCGGGCCGGGACGCCGCCCCAGGCCCGACCTAGACTCCCCCGCCGTGCCCGTCTCGACGATCGCCCGCCGCGTGCAGGACCACACGCGCGCCCGCGGCGTGCTGCCCGTGCTCGCCGACTGCGCCTCCTGGGGCCTGCGGTGGGCGGCCGGGCGGCCGGGTGCCGGCCGCCCTTCGCCCGCCACGTTCACCCACGAGGGCGTCGAGCGGCCCTACTTCCGGCACCCCTACCACTACACGTGGCTCAACGAGCGGGCCGTCGAGGTCCCGCTGGCCGAGACCGTGCTCGACGAGGTGGTGCTGGCGGGGCACGACCCGGCGCGGGTGCTCGAGGTGGGCAACGTGCTCGGTCACTACCGCCCGGTGACGCACACCGTCGTCGACAAGTACGAGCAGGCCCCGGGCGTGCGCAACGTCGACGTCGTCGATCTCGACCCCGCCACCACCGGCCCGTTCGACCTGGTGCTGGCGCTGAGCACCCTCGAGCACGTCGGCTTCGACGAGGAGCCGAAGGACCCGGGCAAGCCGGCCGCTGCGGTGGCCGTGCTGACCTCGCTGCTGGCGCCCGGCGGCCGGCTGTTCTGCACCTTCCCGGTCGGCTACAACCCGGCGCTGGACGAGGCGCTGCGCACCGACCGCCTCGGCTTCACCCGGCGCACGGCGCTGCGCCGGACCGGCCGCGACAACCGCTGGGAGCAGGTGCCGCTCGACGACGTGTGGGGCGTGGCCTACGACTGGCTGCTCTACACCGCGCACGCGGTCGTCGTCGCCGAGCTGCAGCGCTGACCCTCTCGGCGCCGACCGGTCAGCGGTAGGCGGAGGTGCCGCGGAGCCGGGCCCGCACCGCGTGGTACAGCGGGGCGAGGACGACGCCGTCGCGCGCCAGCCGGCTGCGCAGCTCGCGCCGGTGCCGGACCACGCCGACCAGCCCGAGCGCCCAGAACACGTACTGCACCGCGAACGCGGCCTTGAACGCGCCGAGGTCGTAGGCGGTCGAGGAGCCGGGCGTGAGGACGTCGAGGACGGCGCCGATCGCGAGGATGGTCAGCAGCGAGGCGAGGAACCCGCCCACGTTGACCACACCGCTGGCGCTGCCCATGCGCTCGGCCGGGTTCCACGTGCGCGCGAAGTCGAACCCGATCATCGAGCCCGGGCCGTTGGTGCCCAGGACGACGACCAGTCCGACCAGCACCGGCAGCGGCGCCCGCCCCGGCCACGCCAGCACGACGGTCCAGGCCACGGCGGTCGCGGCCAGGATCGTGAAGACCAGCGTCGAGCGCCGCAGCGGCCACCGCGCGCACAACCGGCCCAGCAGCGGCCCCACCGCCATGCCGACCACGACGAGCAGGGTGAGCAGCCCCGCCGCCGTCCCCGGGGCCAGCCCCTGGCCGACGACCAGGAACGGGTAGCCCCACAGCAGCGCGAACACCGTGCCGGAGAACTGGGTGACCAGGTGCGTGTAGAGACCGATGCGCGTGCCCGGCTCGCGCCAGGTGTCGACCAGGCGCCGGCGCACCTCGGCGAGGTCCGCGGCCGGTGGTGGGGCGGTGCCGCGGGGCGCGTCCCGCAGGGCCACCGCCACCAGCACGACGACGAGCACGCCGACGCCGGCCGCGCCGAGGAACGTCGTCCGCCACGAGGTCGCGTGCAGCAGCGTCACGAGCGGGTACGCGGCGGCGATCGACCCCACCTGGCCGAAGAGCCCGGTGAGCTGGGTGATCAGCGGGACCGCGGGGCCGGGGAACCAGAACGAGATGACCCGCAGCACGCTGATGAAGGTCATGGCGTCGCCGGCACCGACGAGGACGCGCGCGGCGATCGCGGTGGGGACGTCGGTGGCCAGGGCGAGCATCAGCTGCCCGGCGGCCATCGTGAGCGCCCCGGCGAGGATCATCCGGCGGGAGCCCAGCCGGTCGACCGCGACCCCGACCGGCACCTGCAGCGCGGCGTAGACGGCGAGCTGGAGCACGAGGAACAGCGAGATCGCCGACGCCCCCGCGGAGAACCGGTCCTGCGCCTCGACCGCCGCGACCCCCAGCGAGGCGCGGTGGAACACCGCCACCCCGTAGGCGAACAACGCGACGCCCCACACGGCGTAGGCGCGGCCCGAGGGGCGGACGCCGGACTCTCGGCTCCCGGACCGCTCGCTCCCCCGCTGCCTCACACGGAGGACGACACCGCAGCGGCGCCCGGGCTTCCCTCCGCGGCCGTGAGTTCTCTCACCGAGGGCGGTCGGGCGGCTACAGTCGCCGCTGATGCAGAACCTGGTCGACCCCGCCGCCGATCCAGCCGTGGACGACGGACCCCGTCGCGGCCGGATCCTCTGGGCGCTCGCCGGGTGCATGGCCGAGAAGGGCTACCAGGCCACCACGATCGCCGACATCGCCCGCGCCGCCCGGGTGTCGAAGACCGTCGTCTACACGCACTTCCGCGACAAGGAGCACTGCCTCCTCGAGCTGTACTCGCGCGCCACCGACCGCGTCCTGGAGACGGTGCACGCGGCCCAGGCCGACGCCGCGGAGCTGCCGTGGCGGGACCGGCTGCGGGTGGTGATCACCGCCTACCTGGACACCCTGGCCGGGGGGCCGGCCGTCGCGTGGGCGGCCCTCGTCGAGGTGCAGGCAGCCGGTCGCTCGGCGCTGACGCTGCGGCGCGAGGTCATCGACCGCTACGTCGACCTGCTCACCGAGGTCGCCGCCGAGCTCGCCCGGCAGTACCCGGACGAGGTGCGGCCGATCTCGCGGGACCTGGTCCTCGCGGCCGTCGGCGGCATCAACGAGCTGATGCTGGCCCGGGTGGAGCGCGGCGAGGCCGAGCGGCTGCCGGAGGACGCCGGCGTCGCCGCGGACGTGCTGATCGGGTTGCTCGAACGGCGCTGAGGGATCAGCCGGTGGCGCGGACGACGTAGCGCCGCGCCGCCCAGTGCGTCTCCGGCTCGTCCACGGCCACGCTGTCGAGCACCTCGCCGCCCGCGGCGGTGACGATCTCGCGCACCCGGTCCTCGGGCAGCGCCGTCATGCGCATCGGCGCCGGGTAGTGCAGCACCGTCCGCTGCGCCCAGCAGACCAGCCAGGACGGCGCGAAGCGCCAGATCATCCCGCGCACGCTCCACAGCGGCCGCGTCGTGCAGTGCAGGAGAGCCACCCCGCCGGGCCGGAGCACGCGCACGAACTCGGCGAGGTAGGTCTCGAGCACCGGCCGCGGCAGGTGCTGGAGCACCCGCTCGGTGTAGACGAGGTCGAAGCTGCCGTCGGGGAACGCACGCAGGTCGGGGTCGGCCGAGAGTCGGAAGGAGCACCGCCCCTCGCTGCGGTCGAGGCTGCGCGCGGTGTCGAGCATCGGGGCCGAGA
This sequence comes from Blastococcus jejuensis, assembly GCF_039534705.1. Taxonomy (NCBI): domain Bacteria; kingdom Bacillati; phylum Actinomycetota; class Actinomycetes; order Geodermatophilales; family Geodermatophilaceae; genus Blastococcus; species Blastococcus jejuensis. The sequence goes on along the minus strand of NZ_BAAAVV010000002.1, from coordinate 509,675 downwards.
CGTCCAGGCCGATCACCTCGTCGGCGTGCTGCGCGAGGGCCTGGCTGAGCCGGCCCGCCCCGCAGCCGAAGTCGAGCGCGCGGTCCCAGGTGGTCGGCAGGCCCAACCGGGCCAGGTGCTCCCGGGAGCGCTCGACGTCGCGCCGTCCGAGGGCGAGGAACTCCTCGGCGTCCCAGCGACCGCCGCGCTTGTCCTCCTCGACCAGGACCGCCCACAGCGGGTCCGCGGCGCCCAGCCGCGTCCAGTCCTGTCGCACCTGCTCGAAGCTCGTCCGGTCGGAACCCATGTGCCGCGCAACACCCCTCACCTGTTCGAGGGCGGACGCTACCGGCCGGTAACCGGCGCATCTAGGCTCCCGGGGGTTTGTCCACCCGAGGGAGTACGAGTGACCGCATCAGCCGGGCCCGAGGGCGGACCGGAGGGCCGCCCCCGAGCAGGCCCGATGCGGTCCTTCCCGTGCCTCGACGGCGCGCGGGCGATCGCCGCCTCCGCGGTCGTGCTCACCCACGCCGGCTTCTGGACCGGCAACTACACGCCCGACCTGCTGGGCCGGGTGCTCAACCGCGCCGAGGTCGGCGTCGCCATCTTCTTCGTGCTCTCCGGGTTCCTGCTGTCCCGCCCGATGTTCCGCGCCGCGGCCGAGGGACGCGACGCGCCCCGGGCCGCGGCCTACCTCTGGCGGCGGGCACTGCGGATCCTGCCCGCGTACTGGCTGGTCGTCGTCGCCGCGCTGCTCCTGCTGCCCGGCAACGCGGACGCCACGGCCGGCGACTGGCTCCGCCACCTGACGATGGTCCAGGTCTACGACGGCCGGTTCGCCGAGGGCTTGTCGCACACCTGGAGCCTGGCCACCGAGGTGGCCTTCTACCTGGTCCTCCCCCTGCTCGTCGCGGCGCTGCTGCGGCTGGCCGGGCGGGGTGTCTGGCGTCCGGGCCGGGTCCTCGCCCTGCTCGGGGTCGTGTCGGCGGCCGGACTGGCCTGGGTCTGGTGGGCGTCGGCGGCCGGTGGCGGGGCGGCCGAGCTGTGGCTGCCGGCCCACCTCGGCTGGTTCGCCGCGGGCATGGCGATGGCCGTCGTCAGCGTCTCCGACCGGGAGTGGGCCGTGGCCCGCCGGGCGCACGAGATCGGCGCCGACCTGTGGACCTGCTGGGCCGCGGCCGCCGCGCTGTTCCTGATCGCCGCGACCCCGGTCACCGGCCCGCCGGGGCTGGCGCCGTCCACCCCCGCCGAGGCGGTCACCGGCCACCTGCTCTACCTCGGCGTCGGGGCCCTGCTGGTCTGGCCGCTCGTCTTCGGCGACCAGCACGCCGGCCGCGCGCGACGCGTGCTGTCCAGCCGGCCCGTGGTGCGCCTCGGGGAGATCTCCTACGGGCTCTTCCTCTTCCACGTGCTGGTGCTGGTCGCCGGCTACCCCGCGCTCGGCATGCCGGAGTTCAGCGGCGACCTGGTGCTGGTCTTCACCGGCACCTGGCTCGGCGGCGTGCTGCTCGGCGGTCTGGTCTACGTGCTGCTCGAGCGCCCGATGCGCCGGTGGCGCACGGTGGTCCCGGAGCGCCCGCGGTCGGACAGCAGCGAGACGACGACGGCGGAGAGCGCGACCAGAATCAGCGTCTGACGCGCCGGCTCGCCCGCCGCGCCGGGGGCGAGCACCAGCAGCGGGCCCGAGGCCAGCACCGCGAGCGCGGCCACCACCCCGAGCGCCCCCGTGGCCCGTCCCCGGGTCAGCCGCCCGACGACGGTCACCGCGAGCACCGCCACCACGGCGACCGCGCCCACCAGGCCGCCGACGAGCACCACGCCCCCCACCGCCGCCGCGACGACCCACGCCCGGCCGCCGGGCCGGGCACCCGTCGCCGGCACGGCCCGCCGGACGGGGAGGACCGCCAGCCCGACGAGCACGAGGACCGCCACCAGGCCCGCGAGCAGCGCCCACCGGTAGGCGGTGCCGGGCGCGAAGTCCAGGTGCACCGCACCGGCCGCCCCCGCCGGGACGACGTACCCCTGCTGCCAGCCGTCGACCGTCCGGGGCTCCAGCACGGCACCGTCGAGCGTGGCCACCCAGCCGGCGTTGGCGTTCTCCGGCACCACCAGCAGGGCCGGCTCGCTGCGGGCCCCGACCTCGACGACGCGGTGCTCGGCGTCCCAGCGGCTGATCCCGGCCGCCTCCCGGCGGCCCGCCCCGCCCGCACCGGTCGACCTCTCGAGGGTCGCGGCGTCGACGGCGAAGGCGTCGGTAGCTGCCACGACCAGCCGGTGTTCGCCCGCAGCGAGCACCCCCGTCGACGTCCCGCCGCAGAGCTCGACCGGCACCGGCCGCAGGGCCCGCAGCTCGCCCACCGTCGTCCGCAGCCGGGTGCCGCGGGCCTCGCCGTCGACGGTGACCACCGGACCCTCGCCGCACGGCAGGTCGACCGCGGCGAACGGGTCGAGCGGCACGGCGCCCGGCACGACCAGTTCGGTGACGCCGACCCCCAACGTCGAGAAGGCCCGCGTCCAGGGGTCGAAGGAGGAGAACTCCGCCGGGAACGGGAAGGAGACGGTGAGCTCGTCGGTCACGATCGGCGGGAAGGTCGCGATGCCCTCCTCGTCCAGGACGAGCGTCTGCTCCAGCCAGCCGGCGTGCAGCCGCACCGCGCGGGGCACCGACGCCGCCGCGCCGGGCGAGGTCATGACGCGCACCGTGTCGAGGACCTGCAGCCCGGGCCACCGCATTGTCAGTGACGGCGAGGGGTCGTCGGCCGCGGCCGTCCAGGTGGTCGCCGCGTCCCGGTCGACGGCGGCCTGCGCGCCGGCGCGCGGGTCTGGCACGGCCGCGCTGCTGGCCGTGACGCGCAGACCGGTGACCGACTCCGGGCCGGCGGTCGTGGCGAGCAGCCGGTCGAGGGCCGGCCCGGGCCGGGGCACCGCGGTGACGGCGAGGTCGTAGCGCCCGGGGACGCCGACGGTGAAGGTCCGGTCGAGCCCGGTGGCCTCCTCCGCCCCGGTGACCAGCGCCGACCCGCAGCGAGGCGAGCCGTTCTCGTCGGCGACGCATCCCGACCCCGCGGGGTTGGCCGCGTCGAATGCGTAGGCCTCGACCGAACCGGGCATGGCCGGCGCCACGACCGACCGCCGCAGCTCCAGCCCCGGGACCCGGACCTCGGCCAGGCCGGCCGTGCTGCCGGGGTCCAGGGTCAGCCGCACCGTCCGCGTCGGTCCCGACGGCAGGGCCACCGCCTGCGGCCCGCCCCATCCCCGCAGGACGGCGGTGCGCTCCCCCGCGTCGGTCCGCACCCGCACGCGCACCGGTTCGTCGCCGGCGGCGGGTACGACCGCGATCGAGCGGACCTCCAGGACGGCGTCCGAGTCGACCTGCCACCACGGTGCCGACCGGTCCCCCGGCCGGGTCGCCGGCCGCCACGCGGTCGAGGCGTCGCCGTCGAGGGCGGCGAACGGCTGCTGGTCGGGCCGGATCGCGACGACGTTGTCGGCGTCGGCGCCCGAGCTCGAGGCGGTGACCGATCCGCCGTCGAACCGGACCACGCTCTCGGCCGCGTCCTGGGCGTCGAGCAGGTAGTCGCGGGCCGGCACGTCGAGGGTGAGCGGGGCATCGGCGGTCAGCCCGGCGGACTCGGCACCGGAGATGCGCCCGACGGTGCGTTCCCGCCGCACCAGCGCATCGCTCACCATCGCCGTGGCCTGCGGCTCGTCGTCCCCGGCCAGGAGCGCCGGCCGCCCGGTGAGCAGGCCACGCTCCTCGAGGGCCAGGACGCCGTCGGGGCCGCCGGCCACGGTGACGGCGTCGGCGAGCGGCGAGGTCCACGCCCGCGGGGCGACGTCCTCGACCGCGAAGATCTCGACCGCGGGCAGCTGCGGGGTGAGGTAGGAGTCCAGGGCCACGTCGAACAGCGAGGTCGCCGCCGGGAAGACCGGGCCGAACGTGGCGACCCGCGTGAGGCCGGGCGAGTCCTGCAGCGCGCGGTGCACCAGCAGCGGACGGGTCGCCCCGGCGACCCCCGCGTCGAGGTCGTTGCGGACGACGACGTGCGAGATGCCCGAGCGGGCGAGGAACCGGGTCAGGCCCGCCGATCCGGCGCCCTGCGAGAGCTGCTCCTCGACGGCGTCGAGCATGCGCACGTGCCCGGTCGGCGTGAAGGGGACGGCGTTGCGCACCTCCCACGGGCTGCTCGCCATCGCCTGCATCGGCTCGTCGCCGGTGCTCCCCCACGCGTAGGTGCCGAAGGCCGACGCCGGCAGCAGGAGGGCGCGGCCGTCGGGCTCGGTGCCGGCCAGCCAGTCGGCCGCCTCCTGCCAGTACCCCGGGACGGCCTCGTAGGAGTTCGGCGGCAGCAGCTGCCCGGCCGCCGGTGCGACCCCCGCGAGCAGAGCGACGGCCAGGACGGCACCGCCGGCCCGGGCCGAACCCTGTGTCAGGGGGCGGGCGTCCCGGGCACGCCGGACCAGGAGGGCCGCGAGGTGGGTCAGCGCCAGGGTCAGCGGGATCCGCAGGACGGGGTCGAACTTGTGTACGTTGCGCAACGGCGCGAGGACGCCGTCCAGGGCCGCGTTGACCGGGTCGGCGAGCAGGCCCTCGACCGTCGCGACGTGGCCGGCGGTGACCAGGCCCAGCCCGGCCAGCAGCCCGAGCACGAGCCAGCGCCGGTGCGGCAGGCCGCGCAGGGCGAGCGCGCCCAGGCCGGCGGCGGCGAGGACCACGGTGGCGAGCACCGGCAGGGTCTCGTAGGCCAGCGCCCAGCCGGCCGGCCACTTCGGCCCGGTGGGGGTGCCGAGGAACGCCACCCAGTGCGAGGTGCCGCGCAGGGCCTGCACGAGCTCGGTCTCGGCCGTCGTGGTCGCGGCCGACTCGATGTGGTCGAGGAACGGTGGGCTGTAGCGGCCGAGCAGCAGCAGCGGCCCGGCCCACCAGGCGGTGGCCAGCGCGACCGACGCCGTCCACCAGCCGATCAGCCGGCGCCGACGCGGGCCGGCGGGCCGGGTGAGGAGCCAGAGCCCGGCCAGGGGCAGCACCGCGGCCGTGGCGACGGCGTTCACGCCGCCGATGCAGAGGACGGCCAGCCCGGACAGGGCCGCCGCGCGGCGCGGCGACCCGCGGCGGGCGCCCGTCACCAGCGGGACGAGGACCCAGGGGGCCACGGCCATCGGCCAGACCTCGATCGACACCGCGCCGAGGCCGGTGAGCATGCGCGGGGCCAGCGCGTAGGCCACGCCGCCGAGCAGCCACGTGCCGGGCGTTCCGATGCCCAGCCGCCGGGCGAGCGCCACGAAACCGAGGAACGCGACGCAGAGGATCAGCGCCATCCAGAGCCGCTGGACCACCCACGCGGGCAGGCCCGCCGACTGCCCGAGCCCGAAGAAGGGCCCCATCGGGAACAGGTAGCCGTAGGCCTGGTTCTGCACCTGGCCGGCGAACCCCAGCGGCTCCCACATCTGCAGCGCCCGGCCCAGGAAGCCCCACGGGTCGACGGTCAGGTCGAGCTTGGTGTCGGCCACGACCCGGCCCGGCGCCTGGACGAGCGTCAGCGCCAGGAAGCCGAGGCAGACGGCGGCCAGCCGCGCGCGGTACGCCGCGGGGACGGCCGGACCGGCCGGCTCCGGACGCACGTCGGCCGCGCCGCCCCCCGGTGCGGGGGGCGGCGCGGCCGGCGCGCGGGCGGGGAGGAGCGCTGTGGTCAGGAGACCGGCACCGGCTGCCGTGCGGACGCGCCGGCGGCCGGGCGGTCGGTGTCACCGGCTCCTGCCCGGCGACCCACCAGGACGCCGCCGATCACCAGGAGCACGCCAAGACCCGCGAGCGAGAGCGGCACGGTCGTCTCGATCAGCACGATCTGCGACCGGGTGTCCTCCGCCCGCTCGACACCCTCGCGGGTGGTCTCCGCGGTGGCCGTGAAGGTGCCGGACAGCCAGGTGACGCCGGTGTTCCCCGCCGGCCCACGGAGCACGGTGACCGGCCGCTCCTCGGCGGTGACGATCACACCACTGGTCGGCTCGACCCAGAGAGTGCGGACGTTGCTGTACACGAACTCGCCGGCCACGGAGGTCTCGTCGGGCTCACCGGCCATGGCGCCGGGGATCTCCTCCTCGCGCACGACGGTCTCGGGGATCGTCTGCTCGAAGCGGTACACCTCGAGGCCGTCGATCTCCTCGACGGCGACGAACTCGGCGGTGAACGACGCGGCCGCGCTGAGGTTGAACAGCTCGTAGTCGCGCTGTTCGGTGTGGAACGGGAAGGTGAGGGTGAGCCCCTCGATCCGGGCCTCGGGGTACTTGTCGACGAAGGCCGCCGAGCAGTCGGGCGCGGACTCGGCGGTGCCGCGGTCGATGCAGGCGCGGTAGCTGCCCTCGTTGAGGATCGTGCCCTCGTCGTCCTCGATGACCGAGCCGAAGTTCCACACGGCTGTGTCGTCGTCGGCGTCCGGGTGCCCCGGCTGGCCTTCCACGGTCTGGTACACGGTGCCGGTCACGCCGTCGACCTCGGACATGGTCCCGAAGTCGAACATCGTGATGCCGGTGCCGTCGGCCTCGGGATACGCCGACTGGTCCAGGGGCAGCTTCACCAGCGACGGCGCCAGCACCAGGCGCACGGCGAGGGCGGCGACGAGGGCGAACGCACCCAGGCCCAGCAGGACGAAGCTGACGGTGCGTCCACGCATGCGGAGTTGCTCCTCGAAGTCGTGCGCGACGGCTTCTGCGGCGTCGCGGCCCCGACACCTTACTGGCGAGTAGGCGCCGCGCAAACAATGTCCGGTACCGATCGGTACCACGAATGGGTGAATTCCGCCTCCCGCTCGGATCCGACTGGTTCCGGTACCGGAACTCGCGGCTGACCAGCGGTGACTTCGCTCGGTGATCGAGCATTTCCCGAACGGGTGAATGATTTCCGGGCATCTCGGTACCCGGCGGTACTCTCCCGCGATGCCCATTCGGCCCCCGGCGATCGACGTCCTCTTCCTGAGCTGGCGGGACGCCTCGCACCCCGAGGGCGGCGGCTCCGAGCGCTACGTGCACCGGATGGCCGAGGGACTGGCCGCCCGCGGTCTCCGCGTGGAGCTGTTCTGCGCCGCCCACGACCGCGCCCCGGCCGAGGAGACCGTCCGCGGCGTCCGCGTCGTGCGCCGCGGCGGCCGGCTCGGCGTGTACGCCCGCGCCCTGATCCGCGTGGCCCTGCGGCGGCCCGGCGTCGTCGTCGACGTGCAGAACGGCCTGCCGTTCTTCAGCCGGCTGGTGTCCCGGTCGGTGGTCGTCCTCGTCCACCACGTGCACCGCGAGCAGTGGCCGATCGTGTTCGGCCGCATCGGCGGCGCGATCGGCTGGTGGATCGAGTCGGTGCTCTCGCCGCGGCTCTACCGCCGGTGCCGCTACGTGACCGTCTCGGGCTCCACCGCCGACGAACTGGTCGAGCTCGGGGTCGGGCGGGACCGCATCGCCATCGTGCCGAACGGCGTGGAGCCGGCCCCCGAGGTCGCCCACGGCCGGTCGGCGACGCCGCGCCTGGTGGTGCTCGGGCGGCTCGTGCCGCACAAGCGGGTGGAGCACGCGGTCGAGGTGCTCGCTCGGCTGCGCCCGCGCTGGCCGGAGCTGCGGCTCGACGTCGTCGGCGAGGGCTGGTGGGACGAGCGACTGCGGGAGCAGGTCGCCGAGCTCGGCGTCGTCGACGCCGTGACCTTCCACGGCTACGTCGACGAGCCGGTCAAGCACGGGCTCCTGGCCCGCGCCTGGGTGCACCTGTGCCCGTCGGTGAAGGAGGGCTGGGGTCTGGCCGTCAGCGAGGCCGGCAGCCACGGCGTCCCCACGGTGGGCTACCGGGCGGCGGGCGGGCTGCGCGAATCGGTGCTGGACGGCCGGACCGGCGTGCTCGTCGACGACCTCGACGAGCTGACCGCGGCCGTGGAGCGCCTGCTGGGCGATCCGGCCGGCCGGGAGGCGATGGGCGAGGCGGCGGAACGGCACGCCGCCTCGCTCACGTGGCCGGCGAGCGTCGAGGCGTTCGCGTCGACGGTGCTGCCGACCCTGCGGGGCTCAGCCGCGGTTGCCGTACCGGAGCACCTCGAGGGGCGCGGTGCCGGTGTCGGTGGTGCTGCTGCTCTGCTCGAGCGCGTTGTCCGGGTCGGCGATGGCCGAGGCCCCGGCGACCGCCGCGACGCCGAGCACGGCACCGACGGCGAGGGCGACCAGCGCTCCCATGAGCGACTTCATTCCTTGACCCGCTTTCCTCGAGGGCGACGACGAGCGGGAACCGTAGACGCCGATCTCATGATCCACAACGCCGAACCCACCACCGCACCGGCGGCCAGAGCGTGAGCGAGCACCACCGCTGTCACCCGAACGGGTGCCGGGCCGGCGGCGTCGACCGCCCCCGGGACGCGGTGCAGGACCAGGTCCGGACCGGTCACGACGGCGGGCAGCGCGGCGATCTCGGGGGGCACCGCCGGACCGGGGGTGCCGCGCTCGACGAGCACCCAGCCGACGCCCAGCCGGGCCAGCGCGGCCGGGTCGTCGACGGCGGCCCGGGCCGCCCGGGCGCGCCGGTCCTCGCCGGCGACGGTCAGCTCGCCGACGACGAGGGTGTCGTCGGTGACCACCGGCCGCGGCAGCCAGCGCGCCGCCGGGTCGAGCACGGTGCGGTCGTCGTTCCAGGCGAAGGCGCGGTAGGCGCCCAGCGGCAGCACGAGGACGTCGCCGGGCTGCGGATCGGCGGCGACGGCCGCGCGCACCCGGGCCCAGTCGTCCGGGTAGGTCACCGGCTGCAGCCGGCCGCCCACTCCCCAGGCCAGGTCGGGCACCGCCAGCAGCGGCAGCAGCAGCCCGGCGACGACGACGCCGGCCGCCGCGCCGCGTCCGGCGCGCTCCCGGGCCAGGGCGCCGAGCGAGCGCACCCCGAGCCCGGCGCCGACCGCGAGCGGCAGCGCCCACCAGGCGACCCACTTCTGCCCGTCGCGGAGCAGGCCGCCACCCGGCACGTGCGCGACGGTGACCTCGAGCAGGCCCGCGAGGCCCGGCAGCGTCCCCGCACAGCCCAGCAGCACGCCGACGCCGCCGAGCACGAGCAGTCCACGGGCCGGTCCGCGCAGCGGCCGGGTGGCCGCCCAGCCCGCGACGGCCAGGGCCACGAGCGCGACGGTCAGCACCGGCGCCATGACCGACGCGCGGCTCGGGGGGACGGCGCCGGCGTTCCAGATGCCGCCGGTGCCGAGCACCGACAGCACGCTCCCGCCCCAGTGCTCGGCGCGGGCCGCGAACGCCGCGACCCCGGTGGGATCGGACCCACCACCGGACGGGTGCAGCAGGCCGGCGGCCAGCCACGGCAGGGAGAGCACGAGGACGGCGACCAGCGCCCGCCCCGCGCGCCGGCCGAGCACCGCCAGCACCACCCCGGCGGCCAGCAGCGACCCGGTCGGCGAGAGGGCGGCCGGCGCGAGCGCCAGCACGAGGGCCGGCAGCGCCCGGGGCACGCCGTCGCGCACCCGCAGCGCGGCGCGGGCGATCCAGGGCAGGGCCGCGAAGGCCAGCAGGTGCGTCCAGTGGCCGAGCAGCAGGCGCTCGGCGAGGTACGGGCTCCAGCCGTAGACCAGGCCGGCGACCGCCGCGGCCGCCCCGCGCCGTCCGTCGGCTGCCGGCGGCACGAGCCGGGCCGCACCCAGGACGGCGGCGTAGACCAGCGCCAGGAGCACGGCCTTCTGCAGCAACTGGCCGGGCACGACCGCGGTGAGCACACCCATCACCGCGTCCACCGGCACGGCCCGCGGCAGGGTGCCGCCGAGGCCGAGGGCGTCGAGGTCGAGGTCCTGCCGGGGCACGAACACCATGTCGCGGAGCAGGACGTATCCCGGCGCCAGCGCCGGGCCCGTCACGACCAGCGCCACCACCAGGGCGAGCGCGCGCATCGGCCACGGCGCGGGCTCGGGCGCGGACCAGCGCGGCGTGCGGGGGGCCTGCGCCGCCCCGGCAGCCACCCCGGCAGCCACCGACCGTGCCACCTCGCCCTCCCCTCGCCCGCGGACCCCTCGGTGGCACAGCGGCACCGTCGGGCGACGGAAGCGTAGGTGGACGCCGTGGCAGAACCGGTCACCGTGCCGCCCACGGCCGCGCCGCCGTCCCCCGTCCGGGCGAGGATCGCGCCCGCTGCGGTGCTGTCGGTCACCCTCCTGGGCACCAACGCGCTGGCCTATGTCTTCACGATGCTGGCCGCGCGGCTCCTGGCCCCGGCGGCGTACGGCGAGCTCGCCGCGCTCATGGGCGTGCTGCTCGTCGGCGTCGTCCCGGCCACCGGTCTGCAGACCGCCGCCGCGCTGCACCTGGGCGCCCGCCGCGGCGCCGCTGGCGCCCTGCGGGAGGCGGACGTGCGGGCGCTGCACACGACGGCGCTGCTCGCGGCGCTCGCGGTCGGCGCGCTGGGGATCGCGGCGACCGCGCCGATCGTGCACCTGCTGCACCTGCCCGAGCCGGCCGCCGTCGGCTGGCTGGTGGCCCTGCTCGTGCCGCACACGGTCGTCGGCGGGTACGACGGCGTGCTGCAGGGCAGCGGCCGGTACGGCCGGCTGGCCGTCGTGACCGCCTGCTTCGGGGCCGCCAAGCTCGTCGGCGGCACCGCCGGCCTGGTCCTCGGCGGCTCGCCGACCACCGCGCTGGCCGGTATGGCCCTGGGCGCGACCGCGGGCGCCCTGCTCGGCTGGACCCTGTGCGGCCGCCCCGGCCTGGCCCGCGGCGTCGCGGCCCCCGCCCGCGCCGCGCTGCGCGCCTCCGGCGCCCTGCTCGGCTTCGTCCTGCTGCTCAACCTCGACGTGCTGCTGGCCCGGCACCACCTGCCCGGGCCGCTGGCCGGCGAGTACGCCGTGGCCGCGATCTTCGCCAAGGTGGCCTTCTGGCTGCCCCAGGGCATCGGAGTCGTGCTGCTCCCCCGGCTGGCCGACGCCGAGCACCGCCGTCGCCGGCTCGCGCGGGCGCTGGCGGTCGTGGCGGCGGCCGGCGCCCTGCTCACCCTGGCCACCGCCGCACTGGGGCCGCACGCGCTGCCTCTGGTCGGCGGGGAGGCGTACGGCGAGGCGCTCGGGTCGGCGTCGTGGCTGTTCGCCGCGCTCGGCACGCTGCTGGCGCTGGCCCAGCTGCTGCTCTACTCGGGCATCGCGGCCGCGGACCGCGCCGCGGTCCTTCTGGTGTGGACGGCGGCCGGCGCGGAAGTGGTGGTCGTCGGCGCGCTCGCCGCCGCCGGGCACCTCGCCGTCCTGACGCCCGTGCTCGTCGCGGGGGCGCTCGCGGCCCTCGTGGTCGTCGTGGGCCTGGTCCGGCTGGGCCTGCTGGGACGGTCACCCGGCCGGGGACTGTGATCGAGATCGACGACTAGCCGGCATCCCCCGCGGGCAGGACCCTGATCGAGCCCGTCCCCCGACGAGAGGAGCGCCGTCCATGGCGTCCGTCATCAACTACACGATCGCCACCGAGGCCGAGAAGAGCCCCGACTTCCGCCGGGTGCTCTGGACCGGCGAGTACACCCAGCTGGTGATCATGACGATCCCGCCGGGTGGGGAGATCGGCGAGGAGGTGCACCCCGACACCGACCAGATCCTCACCTTCGTCAGCGGCACCGGGAAGGCGATCGTCTCGGGCGCCGAGAAGGTCGTCGCGCAGGGCGACCTGGTCGTGGTGCCGGCGGGGAAGAAGCACAACTTCGTCAACACCGGCGAGAACCCGCTCATCCTCTACACCGTCTACGGCCCGCCGGAGCACGCCGACGGCGCGGTGCACAAGACCAAGGAGGAGGCCGACCGGCTGGAGGAGGAAGGCAAGGACGAGCCCCCGACCAGCTGAGGCGTCCGGGCCGGGCCGCCGTCGCGCGACGGCGGTTCCGGCTCGTCAGCGGCCTGTCGGGACGACCATCACCGGGCAGGGCGCGTGCAGCACGCAGTGCAGCGCGATCGAGCCGAGCAGCAGCTCCCGGACGGCGCCGTGCCCGCGCCCGCCCACCACGAGCAGCTCGGCCCCCTCGGCCTGGCGCACGAGCACCTCCCCGGCCACGCCCTCGACGGCCTGCACATCGACGGCCGGCGCGCCCGGGCCCGCGGCCTCCCGCGCCCGGGCCACCTCCTCCTCCGCCCCCCGCTGCGCGTCCTCCCGCAGCTGCTCGACCGGCGGGATGAACACCTCGTACGCGTCGCTCCAGTAGCTCTCCGGCGAGTACGCCGCGACGGCGGTGACCGCGGCGCCGAGCCGCCCGGCCTCGAGCAGCGCCCGCTCCAGGGCGTGCTGCGACGTCTCCGACCCGTCGAGTCCGACGACGACTCGCGGCGGGGTCAGCGCGGCCTCCGACCGGGGCCGCACCACGACGACCGGGCAGCGGGCGTGGGTCACGCAGTGCAGCGCCACCGAGCCGAATACGGTGCTGCGCACCGCGCCCCGGCCGCGGTTGCCGACGACGAGCAGGTCGGCGTCCTCCGACGCGAGCACCAGCTCCCGCCCCGCGCGGCCGGGCATGGCGACCACCTCCACCGCCACGTCGCTGCCGGCGGGAAGCTCGCCGCGCACCTCGTCGAGCACCGCCCCGGCCCGGGCCTCGGTGTCGGCGTGGACGGCTTCGATGTGCTGGGGGTCGATCAGGACGGGATCGCCCCAGTACACCTCCACCGGGAAGGCCGCCACGACGCGCAGCGACGCCCCCGCCCGGGCTGCGGCCGCCAGGGCCCACACCAGCGCGGCGCGACCGCCGGGTGATCCGTCGACCCCCACGACCACCCGCCCGCCGGCCAGCCCGTCGCCCGTCCCCGTCGGCATGCCCACGTCCGCTCCCTCGCCCCTCACCGGCCCGTTCCCCGGAGAGGCTGCCAAGATCGGTGCCGGCGCACAACCGTGCGCCCGACTGACGGCCCCCACGGCCGGGAGGGAGCACCCATGACCGTCGGCGGCCCGCACGTGCTGGTGGCCGTGGCGAGCCGGCACGGCGCCACGCGGGAGATCGGCGACTCGATCGCCCGGTGGCTGCCCGAGACCGCCGCCGGACGCCAGCTCGGGCTCTCCGCGGTGAGCCAGGCGATCGAGCATGCGTCGGATCCGTCCTCGTTCGACGCCGTCCTGGTCGGCAGCGCCGTCTACGCCGGCCGGTGGCTCGAGCCCGCCCGCGAGTACGTCGCCGCCCACGCCGCCGCGCTGCGCGAGCGGAAGGTCTGGCTGTTCTCCAGCGGCCCGATCGGCGAGCCGCCGTACCCGCCCGACGAGCCGCACGACGTGCGCCCGCTCGGCGACCTCGTCGGCGCCCGCGGCCACGCGGTGTTCCCGGGCCGCCTCGACCCGACGGTGCTGAGCTTCGGCGAGCGGGCCATGGTCACCGCGATGCGCGCGCCGCTGGGTGATTTCCGCGACTGGGAAGCCGTCCGTGCCTGGACGGAGGAGGTCGCCGCCGCCCTGGCGTGAACCGGCGCGGCGGGTGCGCCGGCTGCCACCATGGGCTCGTGTGCACCGTCGTCGTGCGCTGGTCCGACGGCCGGCCACCGCAGATCCTGGCCCTGCGCGACGAGTTGCTCACGCGTGAGTTCGACGACCCCGGACGGTGGTGGCCTGAGCTGCCGGACGTCGTCGGCGGTCGGGACCGCGTCGCAGGCGGTACGTGGTGCGCCACGTCCATCGGTACCGGGGCGACCGCGCTGGTGGTCAACCGGCCGCACAAGCAGCTCGCCGACCCCGGGGCGCCGAGCCGGGGCGTTCTCCCGCTGCTCGCGGTCGAGCACGGGGCGGACTGGCTCAGCCACGTCGAACTCGGCGGCATGGCGAGCTTCGCTCTGCTCCTGGCGACGCCGCACCGGGTCACCACCTGGGACTTCGACGGCCAGGACCTGGTGACGACGGAGCACCCGGAGGGAGTCCACATGCTGACCTCCGGCGGGGCCGAGAACCGCAAGGCGGATCTGCACCTCCAGGCCTTCGCAGAGTCCGGCTACCCGCACGGGTGGCGCGGGCTCGTCCAGAGTGGTGATCCGAAGGACGACCCGGCCGCACTCGTGGTCCGCCACGAGCTGGACGGTCTGGTGTTCGGCACCGTCTTCGGTGAGCTCATCGAGGCCGCGCCGGGTCGGCTGCGCCTGGAGTACAACCGGCAACCGTGGACGACGGAGCCGTGGCACGTCCTCGCGGCGGGGACGGGGCCTCCCTGACCTGCGACGGCGGCTGGCCCGGCCCCAGCGGGAACGGCTGCGGTCGGCCGGGGGTCACGCCGCTCCGAGAACCGCCAGCACCTGGCGGCGGATCTCGACGTCCTCCCGGGCGGTGACGACGACGGTGCGCGCCTCCGCGCCGGGGGCGGTGATGTCGCCGTCGGCGGTGGTGGCCCGGTTGCGCTCCGGGTCGACCGCCAGGCCGAGGTGGGCCAGCTCCGCGACCGCGGCCTCGCGCAGCTGCCACGAGTGCTCCCCGACTCCCCCGGTCATGACGAGCAGGTCGATCCCGCCGGTGGCGGCGGTCATGGCCGCGATCTCCCGGACCAGGCGGTGCACGTAGACGTCGAACGCCAGCGCGCAGTCGACGTCCCCGCGCGCCCGGCCGGCCAGCACCTCGCGCAGATCGCCGGAAGTGCCCGAGAGCCCCTTGAGCCCGGCGTGGTGCTCGAGGACGTCGGCGAGCTCCGGCTCCGGCACGTGCCCGTGCTCCAGCAGCCAGAGCACGAGGCCCGGGTCGACGGTGCCGGGCCGGGTGTTCATGACCAGCCCGGCCAGCGGGGTGAAGCCCATGGTGGTGTCGACCGAGACCCCGCCCCGGACGGCGGTCAGCGACGCCCCGGCCCCGAGGTGCGCCGAGACGATGCGCAGCTCGGCCGGCGGCCGGCCCACGATCTCGGCGGCCCGGCGCACCGCGTGGGCGTGGGACAGGCCGTGGAACCCGTACCGCCGCAGGCCCCACCGCTCGTTCCACTCGCGGGGCAGCGCGTAGGTGCGGGCGGCCGGCGGCAGGGCCGCGTGGAAGGCGGTGTCGAAGGCGGCCACGGTCGGCACGCCGGGCAGCAGGTCGCGCACAGCCCGGATGCCGGCCAGCGCCCGCGGGTTGTGCAGCGGCGCGAGGTGGCTGATCGAGTAGAGGTAGGCGACGAGCAGGTCGTCGACGAGCGCGGCCTCGGTGTGCCGCGGGCCGCCGTGCACCACCCGGTGCCCGACGGCGTCGACCGGGCCGCACGCGGCGAGCAACTCCTCCAGCGGGCCCAGCTGCCCCTCGCCCTGCCAGTGGTCCACGGTGGTGGCGGCGGTGACCGAACCGTCGGCGTCGGTGCGGGTGAGCTTCAGGCTGCTGGACCCCGTGTTGACGACGAGGACCCTCACGCCTCCGGCTCCCGCAGCGGGTCCGCCCCGGCGGTGACCGGACCGGCCTGCCCCGACTGTCCACTCCCACCCGACCACACCCAACCCCGGATCTCCGGCAGGTCCTCCCCGTGCGTGCGCACGTACTGGCGGTGCTCGGTGATCTGGTCGCGCAGCCGGTCGCGGGCGTGGGCGCCGATCGTGCGCAGCCGCGGCACCCGGTCGATGACGTCGATGGCCAGGTTGTAGCGGTCGATCCGGTTCATCACGCAGATGTCGAAGGGCGTCGTCGTCGTGCCCTCCTCCACGTACCCGCGCACGTGGAAGTTGTCGTGGTTGGTGCGCCGGTAGGTCAGCCGGTGGATCAGCCACGGGTAGCCGTGGTAGGCGAAGATCACCGGCTTGTCGCGGGTGAAGTAGGAGTCGAACTCGGCGTCGGACAGGCCGTGCGGGTGCTCCCGGTCGTCCTGGAGCCGCATCAGGTCGACCACGTTCACGAACCGGATCCGCAGGTCGGGGAAGTACCCGCGGAGGATCTCGACCGCCGCGAGCGTCTCCATCGTCGGCACGTCGCCGGCGCAGCCGAGCACCAGGTCGGGCTCGACGCCGTCGTCGGTGCTCGCCCACGGCCAGATCCCGATGCCCTTGGTGCAGTGCTCGACGGCCTCGTCGATCGCCAGGTACTGCAGCGCCGGCTGCTTGCCCGCCACGATCACGTTCACGTACTGCTGGGTGCGCAGGCAGTGGTCGGCGACCGACAGCAGCGTGTTCGCGTCCGGCGGCAGGTAGACCCGGATGACGTCGGCCTTCTTGTTGACCACGTGGTCGATGAAGCCCGGGTCCTGGTGGGAGAAGCCGTTGTGGTCCTGCCGCCAGACGTGTGAGGTCAGCAGGTAGTTCAGCGACGCGATCGGCCGCCGCCACGGGATGCCGTTGGTCGTCTTCAGCCACTTGGCGTGCTGGTTGAACATCGAGTCGACGACGTGGATGAACGCCTCGTAGCAGGAGAAGAACCCGTGCCGGCCGGTGAGCAGGTAGCCCTCGAGCCAGCCCTGGCAGGTGTGCTCGGACAGGATCTCCATGACCCGCCCGTCGGGCGCCAGGTGGTCGTCGCCGGGCAGCCGCTCGGCCGTCCACGCCCGGTCGGTGACCTCCAGGACGGCGCCGAGCCGGTTGGAGTTGTTCTCGTCGGGGGCGAAGACCCGGAAGGTCGCCATGTTCTCGCGCATCACGTCGCGCAGGAACGTGCCGAGCACGCGGGTCGCCTCCACCGCACCGGCGCCCGGCGACGGGACCGGCACGGCGTGCTCGCGGAAGTCGGGCATCCGCAGGGGGGTGAGCAGCTTGCCGCCGTTGGCGTGCGGGTTGGCGCTCATCCGCCGGTCCCCCGCCGGGTGCAGGTCGCGGACGGCGGGCACCGGGCGGCCCTCGGCGTCGAAGAGCTCCTCGGGGCGGTAGCTGCGCAGCCACTCCTCGAGCACCTTCCGGTGCCCGTCGTCCTCCCGGGCGTTCTTGAACGGCACCTGGTGCGCGCGCCAGGTGCCCTCCACCTGGACGCCGTCGACCACCCCCGGACCGGTCCAGCCCTTCGGGGAGGCGAGCACGATCATCGGCCAGCGCGGCCGCTCGATGACGCCGTCCTCCCGGGCGCGGCGCTGGGCCTCGGCGATCTCGTCGAGGCAGCGGTCGAGCACGGCCGCGAACTGCTGGTGCATCGTCTGCGGGTCGTCGCCCTCGACCAGGTAGGGCGTGTGGCCGTAGCCGCGCAGCAGGTCCAGCAGCTCCTCGCGAGGGATGCGGGCCAGCACCGTCGGGTTGGCGATCTTGTAGCCGTTGAGGTGCAGGATCGGCAGGACCGCGCCGTCGGTCCGCGGGTCGAGGAACTTGTTCGAGTGCCAGCCGGCGGCCAGCGGGCCGGTCTCGGCCTCCCCGTCGCCGACGACCGCCGCCACGACGAGGTCCGGGTTGTCGAGGGCCGCCCCGTAGGCGTGCGAGAGGGAGTAGCCCAGCTCCCCGCCCTCGTGGATGGAGCCGGGCGTCTCCGGGGCCACGTGGCTGGGGATGCCGCCGGGGAAGGAGAACTGGGTGAACAGCCGTCGCATCCCTGCCTCGTCCTGCGAGACGTCGGGGTAGGTCGTGCTGTAGCTGCCCTCCAGCCAGGAGGCCGCGACGGGACCGGGGCCGCCGTGCCCGGGGCCCATCACGTAGATCATGTCCAGGTCGCGCGCGGCGATGACCCGGTTGAGGTGCGCGTAGACGAAGTTCAGCCCGGGCGTCGTCCCCCAGTGGCCCAGCAGCCGGGGCTTAATGTGCTCGGGGAGCAGCGGCTCCCGCAGCAGCGGGTTGCCCATCAGGTAGATCTGGCCCACCGACAGGTAGTTGGCCGCCCGCCACCAGGCGTCGAGCGCCGTCAGTTCGTCGTCGGTGAGCGGGCCGTCCTGCGCTGACTTCCTCCGCATCTGCCGCACGCTAGCCGGTGCCGCAGGCCCGGGCGGTGCCCCGCTGCGTCAGCCGAAGCGGGCCTCCTCGACCGTCCAGCGGATGAACTGCCCCTGCGCCAGCGGTCGGTGCCGTAGTGCCAGCCGGCCGTGATCCTGCGCGGGATGCGCACGCCGTCGACCTCGAGCTCGCCGTGCACGGTCACGCCGAAGGGCTGCGGGCCGTAGGCGCCGTGGCCCAGCGGCCCCCAGCGCTGCAGCACCAGTTCGGTGAGCGCGCCGTCGGGACCGACGGTGACGGTCACCTCGTGCCGGTCCGTGCCGGTCTGCACGGTCGCGACGGCGCTGTGCGTGTCGTGCGAGCGCCAGCTGACCTCCGGACCGAGGGCGGCGGTCGGCAGCAGCAGGAGCAGCTCCCCGGCGTGCCGGCCGGCCGCGCTGCGGGTCACGTCGGCCCCGCTGCCCCGGAGGACCGGGACCCGCCCGAACAGCCGCCAGCGCATCTCACCCGAGCCCCGGGTCCACCGGTCGAAGCCGCGGACCGGCAGGCCGAGCGGCCGCGCGGTCGCCGCCCACACGAAGCCACCGCCGGCCGACAGGCGCTCGACGCCGGTGAACGGCGACCACCGGCCGAGCTTGATCTCCCCGCTCATGCGCAGCTCCACCGACCGGGCCAGCGGTGCGCCCTCGGCGATCGCGTGCATCAGCCACAGGCGCACGGGCTCCGGCAGACCCGACACGGCCGCGGAACCGAACACCGCCGGCTGCCCGCCGCCCTCGCCCAGGCGCACCCAGTCCCGCGCCACGTCGGGGGGAAGCCCGGCCGGCACGGTGCGGGCGGCGTCCGCGCGGTCCACGCCGCCGAGCATGGCACGCACCGACCCCCGGTTGCCCGCGGCCGGGAACGGGGACGCCAGACTCGTGACCATGACCGCTGCGCCGTCCCGCACCGTTCCCGCCGGCGGCGGCCAGAGCCGAGACCTGGTGGACGCGCTGCGCCGCGCCGGGATCGCGGACGTCGACGACTCGGGCCTGGCCCGGGCGCTGTACTCCTCCGACGCCTCGCTGTACCGGGTGCTGCCGCGCGCCGTGGTCCGGCCCCGGCACACCGACGAGATCGTCGCGACCCTCGAGGTCTGCCGCTCCCTGGGTGTGCCGCTCACCGCGCGCGGGGCGGGGACGTCGATCGCCGGCAACGCGGTCGGCCCCGGCGTCGTCGTCGACACCAGCCGGCACCTGCACCGGGTGCTCCGGATCGACGCCGAGGCCCGCACGGCGACGGTCGAACCCGGCCTCGTGCAGGCGGCCCTGCAGACCGCGGCCCGGCCGCACGGCCTGCGGTTCGGCCCCGACCCGAGCACGCACAACCGCTGCACGATCGGCGGGATGATCGGCAACAACGCCTGCGGCTCGCGGGCCCTGGGGTACGGCCGGACGTCGGACAACGTGGTCGGCCTCGACGTCGTCACCGGCACCGGGCAGCGGCTGCGGCTCGACGGCCCCCCGCCGGCCGGCACGCTCGACGACCTGCGCGCCCTGGTCGGACGCGAGCTCTCGACCATCCGCACCGAGCTGGGCCGCTTCGGCCGCCAGGTGTCGGGCTACTCGCTGGAGCACCTGCTGCCCGAGCGCGGGTTCGACGTCGCCCGGGCGCTGGTGGGCAGCGAGGGCACGCTCGCCCTGGTGCTCGGCGCGACGGTGCGGCTGGTCGCCGACGCCCCGTTCCGGGGGCTGGTGGTGCTCGGCTACCCGACGATGGCCGACGCGGCCGACGCCACCCCCGGCCTGCTCCCCCACGGCCCGACCGCGGTCGAGGGCCTGGACTCGCGCATCGTGCAGCGGCTGCGCGACGTGCCGGCGGCGACGGTGCCCGACCTGCCCCGCGGCGAGGGCTGGCTGATCGTCGAGCTGACCGGCGACAGCGTCGCCGAGGTGACGGCGAAGGCGCAGGGTGTGCTCGCCGACGCCGGGGCGCTGGACTCGCTGGTGGTCACCGACGTGGCCCAGGCCGCGGCGATCTGGCGGATCC
The DNA here is from genome assembly GCF_039534705.1 of Blastococcus jejuensis. Taxonomy (NCBI): domain Bacteria; kingdom Bacillati; phylum Actinomycetota; class Actinomycetes; order Geodermatophilales; family Geodermatophilaceae; genus Blastococcus; species Blastococcus jejuensis. The sequence continues at coordinate 489,939 of NZ_BAAAVV010000002.1, read as the reverse complement.
GTGAGGACGGCGCGGGCCTGGCCGCGCGCACCAGCGACGGGCGCCCCGCGCACGCCGGCTGGGAGGACGCCGCCGTCCCGGTGGAGCAGCTCGGCGCCTACCTGCGCGAGTTCGAGGTGCTGCTGGCCGGGCACGGGCTGCAGGGCGTGCCGTACGGGCACTTCGGCGACGGCTGCATCCACGTCCGCATCGACTTCCCGTTCGGGGTCGATGCCCCCGACGGCGGCCGGGCCGCCTACCGGTCGTTCGTGGAGGACGCCGCCCGGCTGGTCGCGCGCTACGGCGGCTCGCTGTCGGGTGAGCACGGCGACGGCCGGGCGCGCAGCGAGCTGCTGCCGTTCATGTACTCCCCCGCCGCGATCGGGGCCTTCGCGCAGGTGAAGGCCCTGCTCGACCCGGACGACGTTCTCAACCCCGGGGTGCTGGTGCGGCCCGCGCCGCTGGACGCCGACGTGCGGGTCGCTGCCGCGCCGCGTCACCGCGAGCGGCTCGCGCTGGCCTACCCGCACGACGGCGGGGACTTCTCCGCCGCCGTCCACCGGTGCACCGGCGTCGGCAAGTGCCGGGCCGACCTGCAGAGCTCCGGTGGCGTGATGTGCCCCTCCTGGGTGGCCACCCGCGAGGAGAAGGACTCCACCCGCGGCCGGGCCCGCGTGCTGCAGGAGATGCTCGCGCCCGGCGGGCCGGTGAACGGGTGGCGGGCACCCGAGGTGCACGACGCCCTCGACCTCTGCCTGTCCTGCAAGGGCTGCTCGCGGGACTGCCCGACCGGTGTCGACATGGCGACCTACAAGGCGGAGGTGCTGCACCAGTCGTACCGCCGGCGGCTGCGGCCGCTGTCGCACTACACGCTGGGCCGGCTGCCGTTCTGGTCGGACCTCGCCGCCCGCGCCCCGAAGCTGGTCAACCGGGTGCTGGGTTCGGCGCTCGGCGGCCGGCTGGCCAAGGCCGGGGCCGGCATCGACCGGCGCCGCGAGGTGCCGCGCTTCGCCGCCCGCACGTTCCGCGAGGAGTGGGCGGCCCGGCCGTCGTTCCCGGCCGGCGGGGCCCCGGTGGCGCTGTGGGTCGACTCGTTCACCGACCACTTCGCCCCGCACGTCGCCTGGGCGGCGGCCCGGGTGCTCGAGGCGGCCGGCTACCGCGTGCACGTGCCCGGCGCCGACACCTGCTGCGGGCTGACGTGGATCACGACCGGCCAGCTCGATGCCGCGCGGCGGATCCTGTCCGGCACCGTCGAGTCGCTGGTCGCCGCCGCCGACGCCGGGTGGCCGATCGTCGGCGTGGAACCGTCGTGCACCGCCGTCCTGCGCGGTGAGGCCCTGGACCTGGTCGGCGGGCCGGCCGCCGAGCGGGTGGCGGCCGCGACGCGCACGCTGGCCGAGCTGCTCACCGCCACCCCGGGGTGGACGCCGCCGGACCTGACCGGCGTCGAGATCGTCGCCCAGCCGCACTGCCACCACGCCTCGGTGCTGGGCTGGTCGGCCGACGCCGCGCTGCTGGCCCGGGCGGGTGCGTCGGTGACCCGGCTCGGCGGCTGCTGCGGGCTGGCCGGCAACTGGGGCGTGGAGCGCGGGCACCACGACGTCTCGGTCGCGATCGCCGAGCAGCAGCTGCTCCCGGCGGTGCAGGACCTCGGGCCCGGTGCGGTCGTCCTGGCCGACGGCTTCTCCTGCCGCACCCAGCTCGACCAGCTGTCCGACCGGCAGGGACAGCACCTCGCCGAACTCCTGGCCGCCCGCCTCCCCTGACCGGCGAGATCTGCACACTCGCCCCCTTCAGCGCCCCGAAACGGGCCAGTGTGCAGATCTCGCCCGGGGGTGGTCTGCCACGATGCGGAGGTGGAGCTCGAGGAGACACTGCTGCCCGGGGTGGGCGTCCGGTACGAACTGACCACGCGCGCCGGGCAGGTCATCGGCATCGTCGTGCAGCGCGAGGGCGGCGCGGAGATCGTGGCCTACGACCGGCGCGACCCCGACCGCGCGCTCGGCGTCTTCCGGCTCAACCCCGAGGAGGCCGACGCGATCGCCGAGGTGCTGGGCGCGCCCCGGCTCACCCAGCGGTTCGCCGACCTCTCGCGCGAGGTGCCGGGGCTGCAGTCGGCCCGGTTCCCGATCCGCCCCGGGTCGCCGTTCGCCGACCGCCTGCTCGGCGACACCCGGGCCCGCACGCTGACCGGCTGCTCGATCGTGGCGATCGTGCGCGACGCCGACGTCGTCCCCTCCCCCACCCCGGCCGACGTGCTGCGCGCCGGTGACGTCCTCGTGGCGATCGGCTCCGGCCGCGGTCTCGAGCAGCTGGACCGGCGACTGTCCGGCGAGGACGAGGCGCCCCCGGCGTGAGCCACGTCGCCGCGCTGCTGGTCGAGCTGGGCCTGCTCTTCCTCGGCCTGTCGGTGCTCGGGCTGCTCGCCCGCCGGCTCGGGCTCTCGCCGATCCCGTTCGTGCTCGTCGCCGCGCTCACCCTCGGCGACGGCGGTCTGGTGCCGCTGACCACGGCCGAACCGTTCCTCACGGCGGCCGCCGAGATCGGCGTCGTCCTGCTCCTGCTGACTCTGGGCCTGGAGTTCTCCGCCGACGAGCTGTTCGGCTCGTTTCGCCGGCACGCGCCCTCGGGGGTGGTCGACCTGGTGCTGAACGCGCCGCCCGGGTTCGCCGCCGGGCTGCTCCTGGGGCTGCCGTGGGAGGGGGCGCTGGCGCTGGCCGGGATCACCTGGATCTCGTCGTCCGGGATCGTCGCGCGGCTGCTGGGCGACCTCGGCCGGCTGGCCAACCGCGAGACCCCCGCCGTCCTCTCGGTGCTCGTCCTCGAGGACCTCGCGATGGCCCTGTTCCTGCCGCTGCTCGTCGTCGCCCTCGCGGGAGGGGGACCGATCTCGGCGGCCGGCGGCGTCGCGCTGGCCGTCGGCGCGGTGGTGCTGGTGCTGGTCGCCGCGCAACGGCACGGGCACCGGCTGGGCCGGCTGCTCACCCACGACGACGACGAGCAGGTGCTCCTCCGCCTGGTGGGTCTGACCCTGCTCGTGGCGGGGCTGGCGCAGTCGGTCGGGGCCTCGGCAGCGGTCGGCGCGTTCCTCGTCGGGCTGGCCCTGCCCGCGTCCTTCGCCGACCGGGCGCGGACGATCCTCGGCCCGCTGCGCGACCTGTTCGCGGCCACGTTCTTCGTCGCGTTCGGCCTGAGCACCGATCCGGGCGCGATCCTGCCGGTGCTGCCCGCCGCGATCGCGCTGGCCCTGGTCACGACCGGCACGAAGATCGGCACCGGCTGGTACGCCGCACGGCGCGAGGGCGTGGCGGTCCCCGGCCGGCTGCGCGCGGGCACGGCGCTCGTGGCGCGGGGCGAGTTCTCGATCGTGATCGCCGGCCTGGCCGTCGCCGCCGGCATCCCGGAGGTGGGCCCGCTCGCGACCGGCTACGTGCTCCTGCTCGCCGTCACCGGGCCGCTGCTGACCCGGTTCGTCGATCCGCTGACGACCCGCTTCCGGCCCGCCGTCATCCCCTAGGCCGCCGCGTCGCCGTCGCGGCGGGCGATCGCAGCGGCCACGACGTGCGGGACCAGCGCCCCGGCGATGCGGGCGTAGCCGGCCGACGAGGGGTGGAACCGGTCCGCGGAGAACAGCGCCAGGTCGTCGGCGAACGCCCGGCCGATCAGCCCGCCGACGTCGGCGACCCGGGCGCCCGCGGCCTCGGCGGCCCGCGCCTGCCGCTGCTGGAGGAGCGCGCAGGCCGCCTGCACCGCCGGACGGAAGGCTGGCGGGACGAACGGCACCGCCGACATGTCCGGGGCCGGCACCACGACCACGTCCGCGCCACCGCGCCGCAGCGCGCTGACGGCGGACCCGAGGTCGGCGGCCGCGGCGTCGGCGGGGACGAAGCGGGCGAGGTCGTTGGCGCCGATCAGCACGAGGACGAGGTCTGCGGCCAGCGGCTCGGCCCGGCGCACCTGCGCCGACAGGTGGGCCGAGACCGCCCCGGGGACGGCGACGACGTGCAGGTCCACCGCGAACCCCTCGTCGGTCAGCGCGGCGGCGAGGCGTCGTCCGAGGGTGTCCTCGACCCGGTGCGCACCGGTGCCGTGGGCGATGGAGTCACCGAGGACGACGAAACGCAGTGGGGTCACGCCCCGTGCAACGCGCGGGGCTCAGCGGCCCTTCCAGACCGGCGCGCGCCGCTCGGCGAACGCCACCGACCCCTCCCGCGCGTCCTCCGAGACGAACACCGGTCCGATGATCTCCTGCTGGCGGTCCCATGCCTCGGCCGGCGCCCAGCTCGGCGCCTCCTGCACGATCCGCTTGGTGGCGGCGAGGGCGAGCGGACCGTTGGCCGCGATCGCCGTCGCCAGCTCCACGGCCGCCTCGAGGGCGCCGCCGTCGTCGACGACCCGGTTCACCAGCCCCATCGCCGCCGCCCGCTCGGCGTCGACCGGGTCGCCGGTCAGCAGCATCTCCAGCGCGAGTGCCCGGGGTACCCGCTGGGCGAGCAGCAGTGCCCCGCCCCCGGCGGCGACGAGGGACCGCTTCACCTCGGGGACGCCCATCCGCGCCGAGCGCCCGGCGACGACCAGGTCGCAGGCCAGCACGAGCTCGAATCCGCCGGCCAGTGCGCCCCCCTCGACGGCGGCCACCACCGGCTTCCGGGGCGGGGTGACGGTGATGCCGCACAGCCCGCGGCCCTCGATCGCCGGGGTCTCCCCGCGGAGGAACGCCTTGAGGTCCATGCCGGCGGAGAAGAACCCGCCGGCCCCGGTGAGCACGCCGGCCCGCAGCTCGTCGGATGCGTCGAGCTCGTCGACGGCCGCCGCCACCTGCTCGGCGACCGCGGCGTTCAGCGCGTTCTTCGCCTGCGGGCGGTTGATCGTGATGACCTGCACCGCACCGCGGCGCTCGACCAGGACCTCGTCGGCTGCGACCTCGTCCGGCACGTGCCCTCCTGGGGTGTGTGGTGGCGGGCCGGGCAACCGGTCGGTCGCCCGGCCCGGTGCGACTAGGCCTTCGGGCCGCCGGCGGCGTAGATCACCTGACCGGAGACGAACCCGGCCCCCTCGCTGACGAGGAACGAGACCAGGTGCGCGATGTCCTCGGGCTGGCCCACGCGCTGCACCGGGATCTCCTTGGCCGCGAACGCGATGAAGTCGTCGAACGCGATGCCCATGCGCTCGGCGGTCGCCTTGGTCATCTCGGTCTGGATGAAGCCCGGAGCGATCGCGTTCGCGGTGACGCCGAACTTGCCCAGCTCGATGGCGAGGGTCTTGGTGAACCCCTGCAGACCGGCCTTGGCGGTCGAGTAGTTGGCCTGCCCGCGGTTGCCCAGGGCGGAGACGCTGGACAGGTTGACGATCCGGCCGAACTTCGCGTCGATCATGTGCTTCTGAGCGGCGCGGCTCATGAGGAACGCCCCGCGCAGGTGCACGTTCATGACCGTGTCCCAGTCGGACTCGGTCATCTTGAACAGCATGTTGTCGCGGGTGACGCCGGCGTTGTTGACCAGCACGGTGGGCGCGCCGAGCTCGGCGGCGATCCGCTCCACGGCGGCCTCGACCTGACCGGCGTCGCTGACGTCGGCGCCGACGGCCAGCGCCCGGCCGCCGGCGGCCTCGATGGTCTCCACGGTGCCCTTCGCCGACGACTCGTCCAGGTCGAGGACGGCAACGGCGAAGCCGTCCTGGGCCAGCCGCACGGCGGTGGCGGCGCCGATGCCGCGGGCCGCTCCGGTCACGATGGCCACGCGGGCGCTTGCCTCGGTCATGGTCTTCCCTTCCCACAGAGTCCGGTGGTGCTCGCGCACCTCGCCCGACACGTTACGGGCGAGTAGCCGACGGCCGTCACGCGGCCGGGCGGCCGGGGCTCAGGGCCAGATCGACGCCACGATGATCAGCGCGACGGCGAGCTGCACAGCAGCGAGGACCAGGCTCGCCGGGTGGAACGCGACCTCGGTCACGTGCGAGCCCAGCTTCCCGGGGGTGATCAGGTCGAGCACCACGAAGGCGGCCGCCTGGAGCAGCACCCCGAGGACGCCGAACACCACCGTGTAGAGCAGCGCCTCGCCGAAGGCGCTGGTCGCGTTGGTCCAGATGCTGGCGAAGATGATCGCGCCCTGGCCGAGGAAGCCGGCCGCCAGCACGAGGCCCGCGTTGATCGAGCGCTGCTCGTGGATCTGCCGGCCCAGGTGCCCCGGCGTGAGCAGGTCGAGGGCGAAGAAGCCCAGCGTGAGCAGGGCGATGCCCACCCCCGTGTAGGCGACGGCGTAACCGATGCTCTCCAGCACGGGAGGACCTCCAGGGGCGGCGGGCGTGAACGGGCGTTTCGTGGTCTGACGGCCGTGCAAGGTCTACAGCACGCGACGCCCGCTCGTCACTCCGCCGCTCTGCGTCAGTGCTGGTCGGCCCCGGCGTCCCCGTGGTCACGCTCCCCGTGCCCGCGCTCCCCGTGCCCGGTCTCACCGTGCTCACCGCCCCGCCGCGGGTGGTGCAGCCGGCGGACCGACGCCAGCGCCGCCCGGCGGGCATGCATCCGGCGGCGGGCCCGCATGGTGCGGGGGGCCCGCGGCTCCTCGCGGAGGAGGGCGTCGAGCCAGTGCCCCCGCGGGTCGACGTCGACGATGAGCGCCTTCACCAGCAGGGTGAGCGGGATGGCCAGCAGCGCGCCGAGCGCGCCGAGCACCCAGCCCCAGAACAGCAGGGCGACGAACGTGACGGTCATCGACAGGCCCACCGAGTCGCCGACGAACCGCGGCTGGATCAGCGTCTGGACGACGAAGTTGAGCACCGAATAGACGATGACGACGGCGAGCAGTTCGCCCCAGCCACCGGCCAGCAGGCCGAGCAGCGCCGGAGGCAGCAGCCCGAGGACGAACCCGATGTTGGGCACGTAGTTCGTGATGAAGGACAGCAGGCCCCACAGCGCCGCGGCCGGGATGCCGATGATCTCCAGGGCGATCCAGTCACCGACGGCGACGATGGCGCCGAACACCGTGCTGACCAGCAGGTAGCTGCGCGTGCCCTGCGCGAACAGCGTCAGCGCGACCGGCAGGTGCGGGCGCTCGTCGCCCACCAGCGCCATGCGCCGTCCGAACCCGCTGGACTCGATCGTGATGAAGATCAGGGCCACGAGCAGCAGCACGAGCGTGCTCGCGGCGTCGGTGAGGCTGGCCAGCAGCCCGGTGGCCACTCCGACGACCTGGCTGTAATCGATCTGCGAGACCAGGTCCGACAGCTGACCGGAGACCAGCCCGGCGTCGTTGAGGTCGTTGACCACCGAGTTGATCAGTTCCTCGGCCGGTCCGGCGTAGTCGGGCAGCAGCGCCGCCATCTGCGCGACCGATGCGACCAGCAGCGCGACGAAGCCCAGCAGGACCGTCCACACCAGGACGAGCAGCACGGTGGTGGCCAGCCACCGGGGCACGCCCTTCCGGCGCAGCCAGCCCTGCACCGGCGCGAGCGCGATGACCACGACGAGGGCCAGGAACACGGGGGCGACCAGCCAGGCGATCTCGCGCAGGCCCGCGACGGCGATGGTGGCGGTGGCCAAGCCGACGAGCAGGAGCAGCCACCGCGGCAGCCCGCCGGCCGGCTGGCCGGCCAGACCCGGCGACAGCGCCGTCGCCCCCGAATCCGGGGACGGGGACGGGGCGGGGCTCACCGGCTCGGCAACGGGCTCGCCGTCGGCGGTCGCGACGGCAGGCTGCGGACGCGCGAGCGGGCGGGGACCGGTCTGCCCGGCTCCCGGCACGTCCGGTCGCACCGCCATGCTCGTCCCCCTCCCCCGTGCTGGCCCGTCCTACACCCGTCCGGTCGGTGCCGTGCGCGGCGTCCGCGCGGTCAGCCCGCTGTCGCGCGCCCGTCCAGCAGTTCGGTCATGACCGGCAGCCCGAAGAACTCCGCCGTCGCGCGGGCACTGGGTCCCCCGGCGTCGGGATCCGCGCCCGCCGCCAGCAGCCGCGTGACCGTTCCGGTCGACTGGCGGAACACCGCCGCGGCCAGCGCGGTCTGGCCCCGGTCGTTGACCCGAGCGTGGTCCGCGCCCCGGTCGAGCAGCGCGCCGACGGTGTCGGGGTGCCCGTGGTACGCGGCCAGGATCAGCAGCGTGTCGCCCTTGTCGTTGGTCAGGTTCACCGGCACGCCGGCGTCGACGTAGGCGGCGAGCTCGTCGGTGGCACCGCCGCGGGCGAGGTCGAAGACCCGCCCGGCCAGCTCGATGACGCCGGGGTCGATCGGTGCACCGGTCACCTCGCCAGCCTAGGCGCGGCGCCGCGTCGTGCCGGTCACCCTCGGGCGACCCGGTCGGTGAGCGCCAGCACGTGCTCCCACGCGTCGGCGCAGGCCTGCGCCCAGTCGCCGTACGCGCGGTCGAAGAAGGAGTGCGGCGCGCCGTCGTAGACCACCGCGTCGACCTCGGCGCCGGCACCGCGCATGGTCTCGGCGAGGGCGAGCTGGTCGGCGACCGGGGTGGCCGCGTCGGCGCCGGCGATGAGCATCACGGTGGGCAGGTGGGCGCGCTCCGCCGCCGTCCCGACGACGCCCGGCTTGCCGTAGAAGCCCGCGCAGCCGGCCAGGTCGAGGTCGCCGCCGCTCTGCCGCCACGACATGCTGCCCCCGAGGCAGAACCCGACGGTGACCACGGGCAGGTCCGGCTCGGTGCGCCCCCGCAGGTACTCGATTGCTGCGGCGAGGTCGATGTCGACCTGCTCGGGTTGGAGGGCCTCGACGTGCGGCCGGAACACGAAGTCCTCGCCCCGGACGCCGCCCTCGGCGACGCCCGCCGTCCGGCCGAAGTAGTCGATGGCCACCGTCGCCGCCCCGGTCTCGGCGAAGCGCTCGGCGAGGGCCACGTAGTACGGATGCAGCCCACGGACGTCGGGCAGCACGACGACACCGACGCGCGGCGTCCCGGACGGTGCGGCGTAGGCGGCGGTGAACTCGGTGCCGTCGGCCGAGGTCAGGGTGAGGACGCCGCGCTCGGCGACGTCCCCGCTGCGCGGCGGGGCGGGCGGCCGGCTGTCATGGTCGTGGCACATGCCCTCGTTCTACCGGGCGGACCCGGCGACGGCGACCGGCGGCCGCCCCCCGACGCTCAGCTGTCGGCGGCGGCGTCGGCCGGCCCGGGAGAGCCACCGAAGACCCCGGCGGCGACCTCCCGCCGGGCGTCGGCCAGCCACTGGTGCTGCTTGTCGGCCTGCGCGATCAGCCGCTCGAGCAGCGGCTCCTCGAGGCGGGGCTCGACGGTGGCGACCACCCGCAGCGTCTCGAAGCCGGCCCGCTTGGCCAGCACCGCGGTGGCGATGAACTCGAACTCCACCAGGTCGCTGAGCGGGGACCGGGAGATCAGGTGCCCGTTGAGCTTCGCCCGGGCGAGCTTCTCCCCGATCCAGGAGGCCACCTGCTTGTACTGGCGGACCGGGATGCCCAGCGCCGCCATGGACTGCCGCAGGGCGGCACGCTCCTCGCGGAGCTCCCCCAGCAGCTCCTCCAGGCGGGCCTCGAACGGGCTCCCCCGGTGCCGGCCGAGCATGCGGCCGACCAGCTCGATGCCACCGGTGGCGGCGGCGAGGTGGTCGTTGCAGTAGACGCCCAGCAGATCGGGATTGCGGAGGTCACCGGCTGCGGGCGACTCGGACACAGGGCCTCCAGGAGGACGACGACGGGACGACCGCCATTCTCCCCGGCCCGGCCCCGGGCCGCTCGGGACGCGGTCAGCCGCCGAAGGCCTGCTCGAACGCCTGCTCGAGCTGCGGCTCCGCCGGGCCGCTGAACCCGCACCCGTTGACGGTGCCGTCGGTCGCGGTGACGAGGTAGCGCTCGCCCTGCCGGAAGTCGACACCGTCGAGCGCGGCCGAGGTCTGCTGCGGGGGCACGGCCACGGTGACCAGGTCCGCGTCGCCACCGCGGTACCAGCGGTCCACGTCGAGGGTCACCTGGTCGGCGTCGATCGCGGTCACCGACCCGGCGAACGCGACCGGCATCTGGGCGAGGAACGCGACGTCGAACATCATGCAGGAGCCGGCCACGTCCGACGGGGGCAAGGACAGCGCGAGGACGGTCGGGTCCTGGTCCTGGCCGGGGACGACCCCGACGCGGTCGCTGCCGGTCAGTACCACGACGGCGCCCACCAGCGCGGCGACGAGCACGGCCGCCGCCGCGGCCGGGAGCAGCCACCGGCGGCGCCGGCGGGCGGCCAGCTCGTCGGTCGGGGCGTCGGTGTCGAGGGTCTGCAGCTCGGGTGCGTTCATGGCGCGCTCCACCAGTTCCTGAGCCCGCGGGCTCGTGACGGGGTCGACGGGACTCCCGGCGGGCGCCGGGTCGATCCGGGCCAGGCGGGCGCGCAGCTCGTCGTCCGACATGCCGCTCATCGCGCGCCACCTCCCCGTCTCGCCTGGTTCTGTCCGGACGGGTCGTCGTCCTTTCGCGCGGCCACCACATCCCTCAGCTTCTGCTTGGCCCGGTGCAGCCGGATGCTCACCGCGTTCGCGCTGATGCCGAGCACCAGCGCCAGCTCGCGTGGTGCGAGCTGCTCCCAGGCCCACAACCGCAGCAGCTCCCGGTCGGCGTCGGGCAGCGCTTCGAGCGCCTCGGCCAGGGCGGCGTCGTCGTCGCCGTCGTCGTCGTCGGCGTCGTCCCCCGGCCGGTGCTGCTGCGCCAGGCGCTGCACCACCCGCTCCTGTCGGACGGCGCTGCGCCGGCTGTTCGCCAGGCACCCGCGGGCCACCCCGTAGGCGTAGGGCAGGGGCAGCTCGGCCGGCACGTCGTCGAGGCGCCGCCAGAGCACCAGCAGCACGTCACCGAGCACGTCGTCGGCGGTGGCGGGATCGGTCCGCCGGCGCAGATACCGCTGGACCGGCTCGTACACCGCCGCGACCACCCCCTCGAAGCGGCGCCGCCGGTCCGCGTCGCTCTGGACAGCCGTCACGCGCACAGTGTGTCCGGCACGGGGCCGGATCTTTCGGTACCGCGACGGCGTGCCCGTCAGCCGGTCGGCGTCGCCTCCGCGGTCGACGTCGCGCTCGGGGTGCCGGCCTCCGTCGTCGACGCGGGGGCGCTCGTCGGCGCCGGGGAGGTGCTCGGGGCCGGGGTGGACGTGGCGGCGCCGGTGGTCGTCGCGGTCCCGGTCGAGCCCGACGAACCGTCGCCGTCGTCGGTGGTGCCGCCGCTGTCCGAGCCGGTCGGGCCGGCGGGATCGCCGTCGGTGATGGTCCCGTCGTCGGTGGTGGCCCCCGTCGCCGGGTCGTCGGCCTCGCCCGGCGGGCCGGCGTCCGTGCTCTCCTGCTGGACGACGTCGAGGATGCGCTTCTCGAACTCGGTCAGCCGGTCGCGCAGCTCGGCCAGCGGGATGCCCTCGATGCCTTCCCCGAACTCCTGGAGATCCGCCCAGATCTCGGCGAGCGCCCGCTGACCGTCCGCACCGAGCTCACCCGGGAGGCTCACGACCAGCTGCGTGGCCAGCGCGTAGGTCACGCACTCGACGCATGCGTAGTTGACCGCGGCCGAGAGGTTCTGCGGGACGACGACGTCGACCGAGCCGACCAGGAGGACGACCTGGAAGGCGACGGCGACCGTCTGGCAGTCGCGGCAGCTGGCCAGCGCGTAGGCCTCGTTGCGGTTGAGCGCGTCGTCGTCCTCGTCCACCCAGACGAGGGCGAACGTGACGTCGTAGAGCACCGAGCCGTCCTCGGTGTTGACCGCGAGCGCCTGGTTGTCGCCCTCCCCGGGCGCCGGGGGCCGGTCGAAGGGGAACACCCAGGTGGGCGCGGCGCCGTCGCCGCCGGTCGTGCCCTCGGTGCCCTCGGCGACCTGCTGGTCGGCCGGGACGAGGACCATCGCCAGCACCGGGCGGTCCGCGGTGGGCAGCGGGCCCGCGTCTGCCGGCCAGACCGTCGTCGCCGAGCCGAGGGAGCCCTCGGTGAGGGCGCTGCTGCTCGACGCGGGGACGGCGTCGAGGACCGTGCCGCCCTCCCAGGCGCGCACCGGGCGGTAGCGGTCGTCCGTCGGCCACCAGGCCCAGGCCAGACCCGCCACGAGCGCTGCCGCGAGGACGGCGGCCAGGGCCCGGCGGCCCGGACGCCCCTCCGTGCGGCGCGCCACGCCGGTCACCGCGCCCTTGACGAGGCGGACCACCACGTAGGCGAGGCCGAGGAACGGGACGACGACCGCCACCATGGCCAGCACGCGGGCCAGCGCGCCGAGGACGTCGCCGTCGTCGAACGCGGCACCGAGCAGGTCGGCCTGCTTCCCCAGCGCGGCCCACGCGGTGCCGAGCAGCCGCGGCAGGGACAGGACCACCAGCAGCAGCGACAGCGCCATCAGCGGTACCACGATCAGCACCCAGGCGATCACGACGACGCGCGCCCAGGTCTTCAGCGCGGTCGCCTCCGGCTGGTGCCAGTGCCCCGGGACGAGCCCCTTCAGGATCGGGCCGATGCGCTGGTAGAGATCGGGGACGCCGGTCAGGTCGGCGAGCACGTGGTACCCGTCGAAGCGCAGCAGCGGCAACAGCTGGCGGATCATCTGCAGGATCTGGGTTGCCACCAGGAGCAGCACCGCGTGCCAGCCGGTGAGCCACCAGACGCCGAACGAGGCGAGCACCACCAGCGCGTTGAAGTACAGGCCGCCCAGGTCGGTGCGCACCCGGCCGGCCCGGCCGAGGGTGTAGGAGTCGGTGACGTCGGTGTAGAAGGCCGGCCAGAAGAGGTAGAAGCCGAAGCCCATCGCACCGGGGGTCGAGCCGCCGTACCGGGCCGCTGCGGCGTGCCCGAACTCGTGGAAGCCGGCCGACAGGACGGTGAGGACGACGACGGCCAGGAACAGCGCCGGGTTCCCGAAGGCCTGCGCCGTCGCGGCCGCCAGCCCCTGCGAGAACAGCACCCAGGCCGAGACGGCGACGAAGGCCACGACCACGGGGACGACGATCAGCGGGCTGAACAGGACGGCGAACGGCGCGGTGATTCGCCGGGTGACGGCGGGATCGGTGACGACCCGGCGGAGCTTGAGGGCGAGCAGCGGGTTCGAGCGCCGGACCTCCGGCTCGGTCCCGTCGGCCCGGCGGAGCAGGCCCAGCGGGCGCAGGGACGCGTCGACCAGCTGACGCACGTCCTCCGGGCGCACCCCGCGCCCGGTCGCGGTGCTCACCTGCTCGGCGACCTCGGCGACGGTGCGCCGGTCGTCGACGGCGAGCAGCACCTGGTGCAGCAGCGGGGTCAGCGAGATGACCTGCCCGTCGCCCCGGCGGGCGAGCGCGGGCGGGCGCCGGTAGCCGGATCCGGGCACCTCGCCCAGCAACTGCACGCCGTCGGCGCGGACGAGGACGTCGGCGTCGGCCCCGGGTCCGGCGACGACCGGACCCGGGGCCTCCCCCGGGGTACTGGGTGGTGCGGTCACTCGGCGGCCGCCCGCATCACTGGGTGATGTCGGACTGCTGGTCGGCCGTCGCCGTGGCGTTCGCGTCGATGTCCTGCGTGATGATCGCGTCCTGCTGGCTGATCGCGGTGGCCTCGGAACCGACCGAGCCCACGTTGGCCGCGACGGCGGCGTCGATCGGCGCGGCCACGTTGGCGTTGGCCGCCACGGCGCCCGCGATCGGCGAGGCCAGGTCGAGGTCCGCCGCGAGGTCGACGTCGACGTTGAGCAGGTTGCCGTCGAGCATGCCGCCGGTGTCGGTGGGCAGGGCGCCCACCTCGGTGCTCGTGCCGTCGGTGCCCGTGCCGGCCGCCGCATCGGTGCTGCCGGTGGTGCCGTCGGCGGTGCCGGTGCCCACGGTGTCGTCGGACTGGTCGATGGTGCTGTCCTGGGGCGCGGTGGCCGTCGCCGCCCCGGTGATGCCCTGGTCGATGACCACGCCCTGGTCCGAGAGCGCCTGGGCGGTCGAATCGACCGACAGCACGTTGGCGCCGACGGCGGCGTCGATCGGGGCCGCGACGTTGGCGTTGGCCGCGACCGCGAGGTCGATGGGCGCCGCGGCGTCGAGGGCGATGTCGAGGTCGGCGTTGAGGTCGAGCAGGGAGATGACCTCCTTGTCCGGCAGCGCCGCGCCGGTCTCGGCGGCGAGCTCCTCGGGCGAGAGCGGTCGCAGTTCGTCGTTCTGGCTCACGGGTACCTCCTGGTCGGGGTCGCAGGCACCCCTTCCCGGTGATCCGCACCGGCAAACGAGCAGGTCCGGGGGCCACCCGATCGGGCGTCGCTCAGCGCAGGAGCAGGGCGACACCGACGCAGGCCGCCGCCCACAGCCCGCTGGCCAGCGTGCCGAGGATGAACCGCTCGGCGGCGGCGGGCGCACGCAGCTCGGCGTACCGCCCGAGACCCTTGACCGCGGCCAGCACGACCAGCCCCTCCGCGGAGCCGGCCAGCAGCGCCGCCGCGACGGTGGCGCGCTCGAGCACGCCGATCCAGGCGCCGCCGCGGAGGATGTCGGGGTCCTGCGGACCACCGGTCACCCCCACCGCCCGGGGGTCGGCCACGCGCAGCACCCCGGTCGCGACCGGGCCACCGGCGGCGATCGCGGCGAGGACGGCGGCCACGGCGGCCCCCTCGGCGAGCCCGTCGGACGCGTCCCCGCCGGCCCACGCCAGGGCACCGGCCACCGCGAGGAGCGCGGCGAGCCCGACCGCCCCCCAGGGCGTGCGCAGCCGTTCACCACGCGCGGTGAGGACCAGCCCGCCGGCCGCGGTGAGACCGAGGACCACCAGGACGGCGACGTTCATGCCGGCGCTCATGCGGCCTGCCCCGCGGCGCGGGCGAGCAGCCGGGCGGCCGTGGGGCGCAGCTCGCGCTCGAGCTCCCACAGGCCGGCAGCCAGCCGCTGCCCCACCGCCTGCCGGGAGATGCCGAGCTCGCCGGCGGCCTCGGCCTGGGTGCGCCCCGCGTCGACCAGGGCGATCGCCTCCCACGCCTGCTCGCTGCGGCGTTCGACGACCACCGCGAGGGCGCTGAGCACGGCCTGGGCGTCGCCGGCGTCGACCGGCACCGCCCCACGGACCGCCAGCCGGGTCGGCCGCTGCTTGGCCGCGTCGACCGCCCGCCGGGCACTGAGGAACGCCGGGCCCGCGCCGGCGCGGGTACTGGCGGGCAGCGGCGTCTGCACCGGCCCGGCCCCGACGCCGATGCTCCAGCCGCCGACCCGGACCAGCCGCAGGACGACGTCGACCACCTCGGCGGGGCCGGCGAGGACGCCCTGGAACTCGTCGCCCGCGGTGCGCTCGAAACCGAGCACCGCGGGAACGGTGGCGTTCAGGTCGCGGAGCACGTCGGCCACCCGGTCGGGCGTACGCCGGCTGGCCCGCTGGTCGACGGTCAACACGTACGGCACCCCGCAAGCCTGACAGCTTTCATGGACAGAAGCAAGGTTCAGAGCTTGTCGACTACCTCGGCGGGAAATCCGCCCGTCGCCACCGGCCCCCAGCGGGTCACGGTGATCCGCAGGAGGGACTTGCCCTGCCGGCTCATCGCCGCCCGGTACTCCGCCCAGTCGGGGTGCTCCCCGCTGATCGAGCGGTAGTAGTCGACGAGCGGCTCGAGCGCCTCGGGCAGGTCGAGCACCTCCGCCTCCCCGTCGACCTGCACCCAGGGCCCGTCCCACTCGGGCGAGAGCACGCACAGCGAGACCGCCGGGTCGCGGCGGGCGTTGGCGACCTTGGCGCGCTGCGGATACGTCGACACCACGATGCGCCCCTCCGGGTCGACGCCGCAGGTCACCGGGGAGAGTTGCGCGCCGCCATCGCGCCGACGGGTGAGCAGCACGGCCTGGTGGCGGGGGCGGAGGAACTCCAGCAGGGCGTCGCGGTCGACCCGGTCGGCGGTCGCTGTCTTCGGCATGGCACGACGCTACGACGCACCACCGACATGGGTGACGCGACGGGCGGAGATCCTTTCCCGGCCGGTCCGGCGGACGCTCGTGTGCTGAGATCGACCGCATGAGGCTCCGTCTTCCCGGTCGTTCCGCCGATCAGCCGGACGAGGCCGCCCCGAACCAGGCCGCTCAGAACGAGGCCGCCCCCGACCACACCGACTCGCGGCCGGGCCTCGAGCCGGGCGCCGAGGTCACGCAGGCACCGGCACCGACGACCGGCCGCGGCCCGAAGGTGCAGCGCGCCTCGCGCACGCTGGCGATGGCCTCGGCCCAGTTGCTCCTGATCGCCGCCGCGCTGTACCTGCTGTTCTGGGTCCTGGGCAAGCTCTGGTCGATCCTGCTGCCGATCGTGCTCGGCCTGCTGATCGCCACCGTGCTGTGGCCGGCGACCCGGTTCCTGCGCAACCACCGCTGGCCCCCGGCCCTGGCCGCGACCACCGTGCTGCTCGGCTTCATCGCCGCCTTCGCCGGCATCATCGCCGCCATCGCGCCGTCGGTGGCCGACCAGGTGACCGACCTCGCCGACGCGGCCACCGCGGCCCTGCAGGACGTGCAGCAGTGGCTGCAGGGCCCGCCGTTCAACCTGGGCGAGGACCAGATCGGCGATGCCGTCGACTCGGTCATCAACTCGATCCAGGGCAACGCCCAGAACATCGCCGGCTACGCCCTGACCGGCGCCTCGGCGGTGGGCAACAGCCTGATCAACCTGATCCTGGCGCTCGTGCTGGTCTTCTTCTTCCTGAAGGACGGCCCGCGCTGGGTCCCGTGGCTCTCGGCGCAGACCGGCCCGCGCGCCTCCCGGCACGTCGCGGCGCTGTCGTACAAGACCTGGGCGACGCTCTCGGAGTTCATCCGCCAGCAGGCCCTGGTCGGCTTCATCGACGCGTTCTTCATCGGCATCGGGCTGTGGATCCTCGGCGTCCCCCTGGTGATCCCGCTGGCCGTGCTGACCTTCTTCGGCGGGTTCGTCCCGATCATCGGTGCGTTCGTCGCCGGCGCCTTCGCGGTCCTGGTGGCGCTGGTGAGCAACGGCTTCACGACCGCGTTGATCGTGCTCGGGATCGTCGTCCTCGTGCAGCAGATCGAGGGCAACATCCTGCAGCCGATCATCCAGGGCCGGGGCTTCAACCTGCACGCGGCCGTGGTCATCCTCGCCGTCACGGCGGGCAGCAGCCTGGCCGGCATCACCGGGGCGTTCCTCAGCGTCCCGATCGCCGCGCTGATCGCCGTCGTCTACCGCTACGTGCGCGACGAGCTCGACGACCAGTCACCGGAGGTCGAGGACGACGGAACGCGGGCCCGGATCGAGGGCGACCGGTCGGGGGCGGAGCTCGTCCGCGAGCCGGCCGCCGTGCCACCCGACCGGCCCGCAGGCGACGAGGCGCCCCGCTGACCTCCGGCCGAAGGACGGCGGGAATGCGACGGCTCCCGCCGTGGCTGCACCGCACACATCCACTCTCCGAGGAGGACCGACCGTGGCCCAGCGACCGGAGGAGCTCGTCGAGCTGCTCCCCGAGGCCGAGCGCTTCCTGACCCGGGAGGCCGCCGTCGGCGAGCCGAGCGAGCGCCGGGGTCTGGTCCTGGTGCACGACCTCGCCGGCGAGTTCGACGCCGCCCATGCCGGCGCCATGGCCGGCGCCCACCTGCTGGCCAGCCTTCCGCACGAGACGATCGCGCGCTTCGACGTCGACAGCCTCGTCGACTACCGCGGGCACCGGCCGCGGATGACCTTCAACGGCGACCGGTACGTGTCGTTCAGCGCGCCGGAGATCCTGCTGTACGCGCTGGAGGACGACGCCGGCGAGCCGTTCCTGCTGCTGCACGGCGTCGAGCCCGACTTCGCCTGGGAGCGGTTCGTCGCGGCCGTGCGCGGGCTGGTGGACCGGCTCGGCGTCACGTCGCTGGTGGCCCTGCAGGCCATCCCCATGCCGGTCCCGCACACCCGCCCGGTCACGGTGACCGCGCACGCGACGCGTCGCCAGCTCATAGAGCCCTATCCCGTCTACTGGAGCGAGATGCGGATCCCCGGCAGCGTCGCCGCGCTGCTCGAGCTCCGCATGGGTGAGGCCGGCGTCGACGCCCTCGGGGTCGCGGCGCACGTCCCGCACTACCTCGCGCAGGCCACCTACCCGGCGGCGTCGATGACCCTGCTGGAGCACCTGGCGAAGCTGACCGGGCTGCACCTGCCGGTCGAGGCCCTGCGCGAGGCCGCCGAGGCCAACCGGACCGAGATCGACGAGCAGATCGCGGCGTCCCCCGAGAACACCGCCGTCGTGACCGCGCTCGAGCAGCAGTTCGACACGTTCACCGCCGCCCGGGAGGGCACCGGCCTGCTGAGCGAGACCGGCGAGGTGCCCAGCGCGGAGGAGATCGGCGCGGAGTTCGAGCGCTTCCTGGCCGACCAGGACCGCCGCCGCGATTGATCAGGCGAAGACGATCGTGCGGGGGCCCTCGACGATCACGCGGTCCTCGACGTGCCAGGTCACGGCCTGGGCGAGCACCTGGCGCTCCACGTAGCGGCCCACCCGGCGCATGTCCTCCACCGTGGCGCGGTGGTCCACGCGGGCGACCTCCTGCTCGATGATCGGCCCGGCGTCGAGCTCGGGCGTCACGTAGTGCGCCGTCGCGCCGATCAGCTTCACGCCGCGGTCGTGGGCCGCCTGGTACGGGTTCGCGCCGACGAACGCCGGCAGGAAGCTGTGGTGGATGTTGATCAGCCGCTCCGGGAACCGGCTGCAGAAGTCGGCCGAGACGATCTGCATGTAGCGGGCGAGCACCACCAGGTCGACGTCGCCGAGCAGGTCCAGCGCCCGCGCCTCGGCGTCGGCCTTCGTCGACGGCGTCACCGGGATGTGGTGGAAGGGGATCCCCGCGCCGCGGGCGACCGGCTCCAGGTCGAGGTGGTTGGAGACGACCATGGCGATCTCGGCGCGCAGGTCACCGGCGCGCACGCGGTAGATCAGCTCCTGGAGCACGTGGTCGGTCTTGCTGACGAACACCGCGAGGGTCGGGCGGTGCGCGGCGTCGGTCAGCCGCCAGGTCATCTGCCAGTCGGCGCCGAGTGCCGCCAGCCGCCGCTCCAGCTCGGGACGGCGCTGCGCGAGCCCCGCCAGCAGGAACTCCAGACGCAGCGTGAAGGTGCCGCCCGTCGGGTCCGACGAGTGCTGCTGGGAGTCGGTGATGTTGGCCCCGAGCTCGGCCATCAGTCCGCTGAGGACGGCGACGATCCCGGGCCGGTCGGGGCAGCGGACGACCAGCCGCCCGATGTCGGAGGAGGCAGGCGCGGACACGGTGGGACATCCTCCCAGACGCCCCTGCCCGCGATCAGGCCTCCGGCAGCTCCACCCGCCGGGCGCCCGCGACGTCGAACAGGTCGCCGTACTCCTCGACCCGGGCCAGCACCTCGTCGGTGGTGAACCGCAAGGTCGCCGGATCCGCCCCCTCGCGGACGGCGTCGACCTCGTCCCACCCGATCGGCGTCGACACCGTCGCCCCGTCCCGCGCGCGCAGCGAGTACGGCGCCACGGTGGTCTTCGCCGGGTTGTTCTGGCTCCAGTCGATGAGCACCTTGCCCGGCCGCAGCACCTTCTCCATGCGCCAGACGACGTCGTCGGGCGTCTGCGCCGAGAGCTCCTGGGCCAGCGCCTTCGCGTACCGGCTGGCGTGCTCCCGGTCGGCGGAGACGATCGGCGCGTAGACCTGCATGCCCTTCGAGCCGGAGGTCTTGACGACCGGGTCCAGCCCGTCGGCCTCCAGGCGCTCCCCCAGCCGCTCGGCGACGGCGCAGCACTCGGCCAGACCGGTCTCCGGTCCGGGGTCGAGGTCGAGCACCAGCAGGTCGGGCAGCTGCGGGACGCCGTCGTCGTCGACCTGCCACTGCGGCACGTGCAGCTCCAGCGCGGCGAGGTTCGCCGCCCACGCCAGGTCGGCGACCGACTCCAGCACGACCATGTCGAGCGTCTCCCGGCCGGTCGAGCTGCCGGGGCTGGGGATGGTCACCCGGCGGACCCAGGCGGGGGCGTGCCGCGCGCTGTTCTTCTCGAAGAAGGTCTGCCCGTCGACCCCGTCGGGCCACCGGGTGAACGTGACCGGCCGGCCGGCCAGGTGCGGGAGCAGGACCGGCGCGACGCGGACGTAGTAGTCGATCACCTGCGCCTTGGTGAACCCGACCTCGGGGAAGAGCACCTTGTCCAGGTTCGACACCGACAGTGTCCGCCCGTCGATCTCGACCCGCTGCTTGGCCGGGCTCACGACTCCATCACCACGTCGTCGGGTTCCAGGTCCTCGCGCACGCCGCGCCACGACGGGTGCCGCAGCCGCCCCTCCGCCGTCCAGACGGCGTAGGCGACCTCGCCGACCAGGTCCGGCTCCACCCAGTGCGCGTCGCGGGTCACCTCGCGCGGGAGCGTGCCCTCGAACGGTGAGGTCGCGCGCGAGGTGAGCATCCGCTTCAGGTCGGCGAGGTCCTGGTCGCTGAAACCCGTGCCCACGTGCCCGGCGTAGACCAGCCGCCCCTCGTCGTCGGGCACCCCGAACAGCAGCGACCCGATGCCCCCGGCCCGCCGCCCCTGGCCGGGCCGCCACCCGCCGACGACGACCGACTGGGTGCGGAAGTTCTTGACCTTGCGCCAGTCGGGGCCGCGCACGCCCGGCCGGTAGACCGAGTCCAGCCGCTTGGCGACGACGCCCTCGAGGCCGTTCTCCTGGCTGGCCGCGAGCACGTCGGCGCCCACCCCCGAGCCATTGCCCTCGAACCACGGCGTCGCCACCCAGCGGTGCCCGGCGATCCCCAGGGCGTCGAGCCGGGCCCGGCGCTGCGCGTACGGCACGGCGAGCAGGTCCTCCCCGTCCCAGGACAGCAGGTCGAACACCAGGTAGGTGACCGGGTTGGCGGCGGCCAGCCGCGCCACCTCCGGGCCGGTGCGGTGCATCCGGTTCTGCAGGGCGCCGAAGTCGGGGCGGCCCCGGTCGTCCATGGCCACGATCTCGCCGTCGACGACGGCGTCGTGCCCGGCCAGCGCGTCCGGCAGCCGCCCGAGCTCCGGGTACCGGACGGTGATGTCGGTGCCCTTCCGCGACGTGAGGGCCAGGTCGCCGCCGCGCACCGCGGCGACGGCGCGCACGCCGTCCCACTTGAACTCATAGCCCCACGCGGCGTCGTCCTCGGGCAGGTCGCCGCTCGCCGCGGCGAGCATCGGCAGGGGTGCCGGCGGCGGCTCGTCGGCCTCGGGCGGGCGCGTGGCGTCGAGCTTGCGGATGTTCCAGGCACCGTCGTCCACCGGGAACAGCGCGTAGCGGCCGGCGAGCCGTCGCCCGTCGAAGGCGACGATGATGTGCCGCTCGTCCCACTTCTCGGTGGCGTAGCGGCCGGCGTCCCAGAGGGTGACGTGCCCGCCGCCGTACTCGCCGGCGGCGATGGTGCCGCGGAACGACGCGTACTCGAGCGGGTGGTCCTCGGTCGGCACCGCCAGCCGGTTGGTGCCCTGCTCGAGCGGCGGCCCCTTGGGCACCGCCCAGCTTTTCAGGACGCCGTCGCGCTCCAGGCGCAGGTCCCAGTGCACCCGCTCCCCCGCCCCGCGCGGCGTGTGGTGCTCCTGGACGACGAAGGTGTCGTCGTCGCCGGCCGGGAGCGGGGTGCCCGCCTCCGGCACCGGCTCGGCGGTCCGTCCGGGGTCCCGCTTCGCGCGGTACTCGGCGAGCGGGTCCTCCCGCCGGGACGGCACGTCAGGCTCTGCGGCGGGCGCGCTTGGCGGGAGCCTTCTTCGCGGCCGGCTTCTCCGCCGTCGTCTTCTCCGCCGTCGCCGTCTTCTTCGCCGCCGTCGTCTTCTTCGCCGCGGCGGTCTTCGCCGCCGGCTTCGCGGCCGCCTTCTTCGCCGGGGCCTTCTTCGCGGCCGGCTTCTCCGCCGGCGCCTCGTCCTCCGCGGCGGAGTCGTCGGCACCGCCGCGGGCCCGCTCGACGCTGCGCCGCAGGGCGCTCATCAGGTCGACGACGGCGGCGCCCTCGTCGGCCACCTCGGGCACCTGCTGGACCTCGCCGCCGCTCTGCTTGGCCTCGAGCAGCGCGGTCATCGCCTCGCGGTAGTCGTCGCTGAACTCGCTCGCGTCGAACTCGCCGGTCATCGAGCTGATCAGCGCCTCGGCCATCTTCAGCTCCTGCGGCCGGACGCTGATGTCCTCGTCGAGGAAGGCGAAGTCGGGACGGCGGATCTCGTCGGGCCAGCGCATCGTGTGCAGCACCAGGACGCCGTCGCGGACCCGCAGCGCCGCGAGCGACTCCCGCTGGCGGATGGCGATCTTCGTGATCGCCACCTGGCCGGCGTTCTCCAGGGCCTCGCGCAGCAGCACGTAGGGCCGCGCGGCGGGACCGTCGGGCTCGAGGTAGTAGGTCTTCTCGAACATGATCGGGTCGATCTCGTCCTGCGCGACGAACTGCAGCACCTCGATCTCGCGCCGGGTGCTCAGCGGGAGGTCGTCGAAGTCCTCGTCGGTGAGGACGACGACCTGACCGTCGGGCAGCTCGTAGCCCTTGCCGATGTCGCCGTACTCGACCTCCTCGCCGTCGATCGAGCACACCCGCCGGTATTTGATGCGGCCGCCGTCGGCCACGTGCACCTGGTGGAAGCGGATGTCCTTGTCCTCGGTGGCCGAGTACAGCTTCACGCCGATGCTGACGAGTCCGAAGGAGACGGCCCCGCGCCAGATCGATCGCATGCCTGCCCCGCCTCCCAGCGGCGCCGGACTCCCGGCGCCCTTCTCAAGATCGCAGGATAGGCGCGGGGAGTGCGTCTCGGCAGGTCCGGCGGTGCGCCGGGTCCCCCCGAGGGAGGACGCGCCGGCGATCAGCGCGGCGGCGCGGGGTCGTGGTCCTCGGGGTCGAGGCTGCCCTTCTGGATCGCGTCGTAGGCGAACTGCAGCACGTCGGACCCGGCGACCATCGACATGGTCAGCGCCGCCAGCCGGGTCGCCTTCGGCGCGGTCGCGTACCCGAACACCAGCCCGGTGGCCACCCACTGAGCCAGGCAGAACGGGCAGGTGAGCAGCTCGCCGACGGCGTGCTTGGCGCCCCCGTGCTCCCGCACCTCCTCGGCGACCTCCGCGTGGCCGGACGGGCCCTCGAACGTCGTGAACGGCGCGCGCAGCGGGCTGGTCACGGGGTCCTTGGCGATGCGGCGGGACAGCCGGAAGGTGGCCACCGTCAGCAGCGCCAGGTCACCCAGCGGGATCCGGGCGGGAAGATCCGTGCCCCGGGCGCGGACCGTCGCGATGCCGGCGGTCACCAGGCCCAGGTAGACGCCCATCGCACCGAGGTCGCCGGCGAGGGGCCGTTCGGCGCCCCGGGTGTACTCGCGCTGCTGCGTGCGGGCCCACCGCCGCACCGGGCGGGCGAGCCGCTGGACGTCCTCTGCGAGTGCCATGGGAGCGCGCTACCCCCGGGCACCGTCCCCCATGCCGGACGCGGGAAGGACCACATCAGGCATGCACCGGCGGGGCACGGGTAGGGCGGGTCGGGAGCACGGAACGACACACCGACGAAAGGCACGACAGTCATGACGCAGCCGGAGGGCCAGACCGCTCGCGACGTCTCCCCGGAGGCCGAGGGCCTCCCCGAGGTCGCACAGGACGACTCGCCCGGCATGGCCGCCGCCGAGGACCCGGAGTTCGCCCCGTTGCCCGGCGAGCGACCGGGCGCCAGCGTGGACTTCGGCACCACCTCGGTCGAGCAGGCCGAGGGCGAGTCGCTCGACGGCCGACTGGCCCGGGAGATCCCGGACGACGCGCCCGGCGTCCGTCCGGCCGAGGACCCCGCCCGCGGGCGAGGCCCCGAGGAGGCCGCGCTGCACGTGACCGACGGCTGACCCGCTCCCGGCCACTCAGCGGAACCGCCCAGACCCGCTTCCGGGGGACACGCGTCCCCCGGGGGCGGGTTGGCGCGTCTGCGATCGGTTGTCTACGTTTGGGATCACGGTTGAGCAGTCAGCCGCCACGGGACCGGGTCCGCCAAGACCCTGCCCCGACACGTTCGACCACCCGCGGCGACCGGGACCTCCGGGGTCCGGCGTCGCACAGCGGTAGATTGTCCGGGCGGTCCGCCATCCGGGTACCGCCGAGAGGAGCACTGTCCGTGACGACTTCCGACCTGCCTGCCGAGGGGCAGCCCGACGTGTCGACCGAGGGCACCGAAGCACCCTTCGACGACGTGATCACGCTCTCCAGCTCCACCGGTGAGGACGGCGTGGTGACGGTGACGGTCGTCGGCGAAGTCGATACGTTCACCGCTCCGGTCCTGCGCTCGACTCTCGACACCCAGCTCGAGCAGCAGCCGCCCGAGCTGATCATCGACCTCTCCGGCGTCCAGTTCCTGGGCTCCGCCGGTCTCGCCGTGCTGGTCGAGACCCAGAAGTCGGCCCGGTCCCGCGAGGTCGGCCTGCAGCTGATCGCGACCACGCGCGCGGTCACCCGCCCGCTCGAGGTGACCGGTCTGATCGATCTGTTCACGATCGCCGACAGCCCCACCCGCTGAACCGCCGACGAGGGGCCCCGCCGGATCCGGCGGGGCCCCTCGTCGCGTCTCAGGCCGACAGCATCCGGCAGACCGCCTGCTCGAGCGCCCGCTGGGCGTCCCGGTCCCCCTCCGCCGCGGCGGCGTCCTGCAGGGCGGCGGCGACCGTCTCCCCGTGCTCGAACCGGTCGACGACCCGGGGGTCGACGTAGCTGGCCTTGCAGACCGCCGGGGTGTTGCCCAGGTGCTCGGAGACCCGCACGTACGCGGCCTGGATCGCCTTCTTGCGCGCCGTCCGGGAGGCCGGCGGCGGAGTCTCGGCGAGGGTGGCGGCCATGAGCACCGTCGCGTTCCAGGTCCGGAAGTCCTTCGCGGTGATCTCCGCGTCGCTGATCTCCTTGAGGAACACGTTGATCTCGTCACTGGTCACGTCCCGCCAGGAGCCGTCGTCCAGCTGGTAGGCGAGCAGGTCCTCCCCCGCGTCGTCCGGACGCTCCAGCAGCTGCCGGACGACGGTGGCCGTCGGCCGGTCGGTGATCTCGACCTCGCGCTCCAGCCCGCCCTTCGCCGTGTAGGAGAAGAAGGTCCGCTCGCCGCGCACGTGCACGTGCTCGCGCTTGAGCGTGGCCAGCCCGTAGGTGCCGTTCTCCTCGGCGTACTGCTCGCTGCCGATGCGGAACGTGCCGAGGTCGAGCAGCCGGACGGCGGTGGCGAGCACGCGCTCCCGGTTCAGCCCGCGGGTGCGGATGGCCGCCACCACAGCATCCCGGACGTCGGGCAGCTGGTGGGCGATCGACAGCACCCGCTCGTGCTTCTCCGCGTCGCGGCGGGCCCGCCACTGGTCGTGGTAGCGGTACTGGCGCCGGCCGGCGGCGTCGACGCCGGTCGCCTGGATGTGGCCGTGGGGCCATGGGCAGATCCAGACGTCCTTCCACGCTGGCGGGATCGCCAGCGCGCGGATGCGGTCGACGCGCTCGTCCTTGATGAGGGCGCCGTCGGTGTCGTAGTAGGCGAAGCCGCGGCCCGCCCGGCGACGTCGGTACCCGGGGCCGTTCACGTCGCTCCGCCGCAATCTCACCCCGGGGTGATGAGCACCGGCGCGTGCGGGCAAACCCCGACGGACCGGAACTCGCCCGACCGGGCCCGGTTCAGTGGAGGTCGACCAGCTCAGTGAGGCCGCTGATCTCCAGCACGTGGCGGGTCACACCGCCCACCGGTGCCCGCGCGACCAGCCGCCACCCCTCGTCCCGCGCGATGCGGGCCAGGGCCAGCACCTCGCGGACGGCGGCGCTGCTGAACAGCCCGACGTCGGTGACGTCGAGCTCGATCGGCGTGGTGCCGCCGCGGCTGGCCTCCAGCATCCGGATCCGGAGCTGATCGGCCGCACCCTCGTCGACGACGCCGCTCACCCGGACCACCGGCAGCTCCCCCGACCGCTCCACGGAGACGGCCGCGTTGCCCACGGCGACCTCCCGCTCGTCCTCCTCCCCGGCGGTGCGGCGCAGCCGGAGGCTGAGCGTGAGCGTCGTGCCCTGCTCCTCCTGGAGGACGACGGCGTCGACCAGCTGCCGCATGATCAGCAGGCCGCGCCCCCGGTCACCCGGGTCGCGGTCCGGCGGCCGCCAGGTGCCCTGGTCCTGCACGGTCACGGTGAGCACGCCGTCGACGTCGACCGCGGCGACCACGGTCAGCGGTCCGGGCTCGCGACCCCGGTAGGCGTGCTCGGCGGCGTTGGCGCACGCCTCGCCGACGGCGACCATCACGCCCACCCGGTCCTGCTCGCCCATGCCGAGCCCGGCCAGCCAGTCACCGAGCCGCCGGCGGACGCCGGGCAGCGCCGACGGGACGGCGACGAGTTCGAGCCGCAACGGCTCCAGCCCGTCCTCGCACCGGTGCGCGACGAGGACGGCGACGTCGTCGAGCCAGCCCTGCGGGCGGCGGACACCTTCGGCGATCGCCTCGGCCAGCCCGGCCGACCCTGCGGCGTCGAGCGCGTCGGGCCGGGCCAGCACCTCGCGGGCCGCCTCGGCCAGGCGGTCGAGGGCGGCCACCGGTCCCGGGCTGCCCCCGGCGAGGGCGCCGTTCGAGTACAGCACCAGGGTGGCGCCCTGGTCGAGGACGGTCTCGGCGACGGGCGTCTCGGCGCCGGGCACGCTGCCCAGCGGCGGTCGCGGCACGACGGGCAGGAACGACGTGCGGCCGTCGGCTTCGACGATCAGCGGGGCGGGGTGCCCGGCGGCGCCGTAGACGAGCCGACCGGTACCGGCGTCGAGCACGCCGTAGAAGACCGAGGCACCTTCGACGTCGTCCATCTGCCGGGCGAAGTCGTCGAGGGCCGCGAGCACGACCGACGGCGAGGGGTCGCGCAGCGCCGTGGACCGCATCGCGCCGCGCAGCCGGCTCATGGCCCCCGCTGCGGGCACTCCGTGCCCGACGGCGTCACCGATGACGAGGGCGAGCCGGCCGTCGCCGAGCGGCACCGCGTCGTACCAGTCCCCGCCGGCCGCGCCGGCCAACGAGGCCCGGTGGTAGCTGCCCGAGAGCCGGAGATCGGGCATGAGCGGCAGGGAGGGCGGGAGCAGCGAGAGCTGGGCCAGCTCGACGACGTCGGGCCGTCGCGGCCAGGCCGGCGTCGTCCCGGCCGGCGGATCGGGCTCCAGGACGAGCAGGACGGCCGGGCCGCCGTCGATGCGCAGCGGGCGGACGACGGCGGTCGCGGGCGGCCCGCCGTCACCCATCGGACCGCTGAGGGTCTCCGGGCGACCCGAGCGCAGCACGCGTTCGACCACGTCGGCGACGTGGCGGCCGTCGATGGTCGGCAGGTGCTCGGAGCGCGGCGCCAGGGCCCGCGCCTGTGCGTTGGCCCAGACCGGCTCCGCGTCGGACGCCGTGAAGCAGAAGATCGCCGACGGCGCGTCCTCCATGGCGGCGAGCAGCACGGTGGCACCCGCGTCCTCGGCACGCTCGGAACGGGGTGGCACATTGCCGGGGCTGGCGCTCATCTCCGGCCAGCCAACCCCAGGGTGTGCGCCCCGGCAACCGCGCCACGACGTCGGATCTGCGACTGTGATCACCGGTTTACCGGGTCATCGAGGGGGGTACCCGCCCCCTTCGGGCGATTTGCGGGACCATGGTGTTCGGACCATGGTGCAACGCCTCCGCACGAGGGCCGGGAACGGCCTGGCGGGGTTGATGGAACGCGACGCCTCGATGGCGAGCGCGCGCGAACGTAGAGGAGCGGACGACGGATGGTCGACTCGAGGGGTGCCCTCGCGCCGGAGGGACGGCGCGCGGACCGGCTGGAGCTGCGGGTGCCCACGACGGCCACCCAGCTGCCGGCAGTACGGGCCATGGCCGGTGACCTGGCCATGCGGATGGACTACGACCTCGACGCGGTCGAGGACCTGCGCCTCGCCGTCGACGAGGCGTGCGCGACGCTGGCCGCGATCGCGACCGGCGACTCCCCGCTGACCGTCGTCTTCGAGACCACGCGCGCCGGGCTGCACATCGAGGCGTGGGTGCCCACCGCCGACGGGCAGGACGTCCCGCGCGACGGCTTCGGCTGGGCGGTGCTCGCGACGCTGGTCGACGCGGTCGACGGCCGACCCGCCACCCAGGCCGAGGTCCCGGGCGGCAACGGCAGCCCCTCGCCGGTCGCGGTGATCGCCATGGACAAGTTCCTGCCGGGCCAGCGTCCGAGCGGGCTCGGGAACGGGGCCGGCCAGAACCTCTCGGTAGCCCGGTGACCCGTGCGACGCCCGGCGGTCACGACACCCTCCCGGAGGGCCTGACCGTCATCCCCCGATCCCCGGAGGACGACATCCCCGCGCCCCAGGAGCAGGCCGTCGACGTCCCCGTCGACGTCACCGAGCCGGAAGCGGCGCCCGCCGCGGTGGCCGAGGACGAGGCCCCCGCCGCCGACGCCGTCCCGATCTCGGAGAACCGGCGGCGGGCCGAGCGGACCGCGCCCCTGTTCGCCGAGCTCGCGACCCTCGAGAAGGACGACCCCCGCCGGGAGCGGCTGCGGGAGATCCTCGTCGAGGAGCACCTGCCGCTGGTCCGGCACTTCGCCCGCCGGTTCAGCAACCGCGGCGAGCCGTTCGACGACCTGCTGCAGGTCGGCACCCTCGGCCTGATCGCGGCCATCGACCGGTTCGACCCGACCCGGGGTGTGGAGTTCCTCTCCTTCGCCGTCCCGACGATCACCGGCGAGATCAAGCGGCACTTCCGCGACCAGGGCTGGTCGGTGCGCGTGCCGCGCCGGCTGCAGGAGCTGCACCTGTCGCTCAACGCCGCGGTCGGCGAGTTGGCGCAGAAGAACGGCCGCGCGCCGACGCCGTCGGAGCTGGCCGCGCACCTGGGCATCCCGCGCGCGGAGGTGCTGGAGGGCCTCGCCGTCGCCAACGCCTACCGCAGCAGCTCCCTCGACGAGCGGCTCTCCGGTGAGGACGACTCCCCCACCCTCGCCGCCACCCTGGGCGAGGAGGACGCCGCGCTCGAGGGCGTGGAGTACCGCGAGTCGCTGCAGCCGTTGCTGGCCACCATCCCGGCCCGCGAGCGCCGCATCCTCATCCTGCGGTTCTTCGGCAACATGACCCAGTCGCAGATCGCCGCCGACATCGGCATCTCGCAGATGCACGTGTCGCGGCTGCTCAGCCAGACCCTCGCCAAGCTCCGCGAAGGCCTCCTCAAGGACTGAACCGGGCAAAGGATCCTCTGCCTGCGTTCTCGCTCGCAGAACGTAGGCAGAGGATCCATTGCCCAGGGGGTCAGGACGTGGGCGGTGGGAGCTCGGCGTTCCCGATCTCGCGGACCTCGTCCTTCGCCTGCGCCAGCGACGGGGGTGGCGGCATGGGGGCGTCGGCGATGCTCGACAGCTCGATCCGGGCCTCCGGCTGCTCGGCGGCCGGCGGCAGCTGCGACTCGAACCAGCCGGTGGTGTCCATCTCGGCCGTCGGGCGGGTGCCGCCGTTGGCCGACGGCTCGACGTCGAGCCACGACCGCGACCCCTCGCCCCCGGCACCGCCGAGGCTGGCCAGGCCCTCCAGCGCCTTGCTGAACTCGCTGGGCACGATCCACATCTTGTTGGCGTCGCCCTGAGCGATCTTGGGCAGCGTCTGCAGGTACTGGTAGGCCAGCAGCCCCTGGTCGGGCTTGCCGTCGTGGATCGCCTGGAAGACCGTCTCGATCGACTTCGCCTGGCCCTGCGCCTGCAGGAACAGTGCGGCCCGCTCGCCCTCGGCGCGCAGGATCCGGCTCTGCCGCTCGGCCTCCGCCTCGAGGATCGCCGCCTGCTTCTTGCCCTCGGCCGACAGGATCGCCGCCGCCTTCTGGCCCTCGGCTGTGGTGATCGCCGACTGCCGGGCGCCTTCGGCGGTGAGGATGATCGCGCGCTTGTCGCGGTCGGCGCGCATCTGCTTCTCCATGGAGTCGCGGATCGACGGCGGCGGGTCGATCGCCTTGATCTCCACGCGCGCGACCCGCAGCCCCCACGGGCCGGTCGTGCCGTCGAGGACCTCGCGCAGCTGGCTGTTGATGCCGTCGCGGCCGGTCAGGGCGCCCTCGAGGTTCAGCCCGCCGACCACGTTGCGCAGGGTCGTCGTGGTCAGCTGCTCCATGCCGGTGATGTAGTTCGCGATGCCGTACACGGCCAGCCGCGGGTCGGTCACCTGGAAGTAGACGACGGTGTCGATGCCGACCTGCAGGTTGTCCGAGGTGATCACCGGCTGCGGCGGGAACGAGATGACCTGTTCGCGGAGGTCGATCGTCGCCCGCACCCGGTCGACGAACGGCACCAGCAGGTTCAGGCCGGGCGCGAGCGTGCGGCTGTAGCGGCCGAGCCGCTCGATGACCTTCGCCTGCGCCTGCGGCACGATGGTCACGCTCTTGGCCAACACGACGATCACCAGCAGGGCGATCACGATCAGCGCGATGAGGGCCGGTTCCACGGCGGGCTCCCTTCCTCGGAGTCACCGCCGATCCTCCCGCGCGCGGGCCTCGCGGTCACGCTCCTCGGGCGCGGTTCACTCCAGCGCGGTCATTCGAGCGCGTCGCCCACGACGGCGGTGGCGCCGTCGACCTCCAGGATCCGCACTGTCTGGCCGATGGCGAACGCCTCGCCGCTGTGCTGGCTGCGGGCGGTCCACTCGTCGGCGCCCATGCGGATGCGGCCGCCGGATGAGTCGACCGCCCGGGTCACCTTCGCGGTGCGGCCGATCAGCGTGTCGACGCCGTCCAACTGCAGCGGCGTGCGCTCGGTGAGGTGCCGCTGGGCGATCGGCCGGACCAGGGCGAGCAGGACGCCGGAGACCACGATGAAGGCGATCATCTGCAGCACGGTGGCGCCGCCGAGCAGCGCGACGGTCATGCCGCCCAGCGCACCTCCGGCGAACATGAGCAGGACCAGGTCGAGGCTGGCCATCTCGCCGGCGGCGAACAACCCCGAGGCGATCAACCAGAGCAACCAGGCGGGCACGCCCCGCAGTCTCCCAGACCGAGGCGGGCTGGCGGCCGTGTCGCGTCACAGTCACCGAGTCGTGATCCCCGGGTCGCCGTCATGGCGTCGCCGTCATGGCGTCGTAGCCTCGACACGATGCACGAGTTCCCCGCCGGCCGGTTCGCGGTCTGGGCGACCGCCTGGCTCACCGGCCGCACCTCCTACGACGAGGCGCTGGACGCGGTGCTCGGCGAGACCGCGCACCGCGTGTCCGGTCTGCCCGGGACGGCAGGCGCGATGCCGATGGGCCCGGCGCTGAGCGCGCTGCGCGGGCTCGGTGAGCGCCGGTTCCGGCTGGTGCTGCCCGTGCCCGGCAACGTCGTGGGAGTGCCGGCCGTGCCGGGGCTGGCCGCCGCGGCGCTGGAGGCCGGGCAGGTCGCCGTGGGCGAGCGACTGGCCGTCGTCCCGGAGGCCGCCGGCCCCGAGGTGGTCGAGTGGACGGCGTTCCCCCTCGACGGCGCCGCGCCGCCGCCCCCGCCGGTGGAGGGCACCCTGCGTCAGGTCTCGGGGGCGCTGGACCTCGCCGTCGCCGATGCCGCCCGCACCCTCGCCGGACTGGACCTCGCCCGCTGGCACCCCGAGGTGCCCGCGCTGCTCGCCGGGCTGGCGCGGCCGGTCGACGCAGCGGGCCTCCCGGCCGACCACGACCCGCTCGCCGTCTCGGTGCTCGGCCGGGCGCAGCGGCTGGCCACGGTGCTGGACCTGGCCATGGCCGACGCTCCCGGCGGGGCGGTCAACCAGAGCCAGGCGGCCGCCCGCGACGTCGCCCTCCGGCCGCTCGCCGACGCCGTCCGGGAGGCGACCGTCGCCGCGTTCAACGCCGTCCCGCGCGGGGCCGCAGGTCGCTAACCTGCCGCGGCATGACCGCGCCGATGACGATGAACCAGTTGATCCATGCGGCGGTACGCCGCGACCTGGGGCGACTGGACACCGCGCTGGGGCAGGTGCGCGACGGTGACCGGGAGCGAGCCGCGGGCCTGGGACGGGCGTTCGGCAACCTGCGCACGCAGCTGACCCAGCACCACGAGGGCGAGGACGCCCACATCTGGCCCATGCTCGCGACGAAGGGCGTCTCCGCCGACCTCCTCACCGCGATGGAGTCCGAGCACGCCGCGATGTCCGCCGCGCTGGCCGAGACGGACACGGCGATGAGCCGGTACGCGTCGAGCGGCTCCGCGGCCGACGCCGCGGCAGCCCGCGAGAGCGTCGCCCGCACCCGGGAGGTCGTCGAGCAGCACCTCGCGCACGAGGAGGACGAGCTCGAGCCTCAGCTTCGACCTCACGTCGAGACACCCGAGTGGCAGGCCGTCGAGAAGAAGCTCAGCCGTCAGCCGCCCGGGATCGCGGGGCGCTTCTTCGCGTGGCTCACCGACGGGCTGACCGACGCCCAGCGCTCGTTCCTGCGGGCGACCGTGCCCACGCCGGTCGTGTTCGTGCTGTCCCGCACGTTCGGCCGCTCCTACTACCGCGAGGTGGCCCCTGTCTGGCGGGACGGGCGCCCCCGGGGTTGATCATCGGCAGATGGCCGCCCTCGACAGCGTGTCGGGCGGCCACCTGCCGATGGTCAACTGCGCCGCGGGCGGGCGACGAAACAGCACGCGGCCGGGCAATTCGTGCCCAGGCGCGGCTGCCCGCCGGCGCGGCGCTCCTCCAGCAGGTCCCGCACCGCGGCCACGAACGCGGGGTGAGTGCCGGCCGTCGCGGCGCGGGCGAAGGCCAGCCCCAGCTCCTCGGCGGTCTGCCGGGCCTCGTTGTCGAGGTCCCAGATCACCTCGAGGTGGTCGCTGACGAAGCCGACGGGGAAGAGCACGACCGCCCGCTCCCCCTCCGCGGCGAGTGCCCTCAGGTGGTCGTTGACGTCGGGCTCCAGCCACGGCACCGACGGCGGGCCGCTGCGGCTCTGCCAGACCAGGTCGAACGGGCGGCCGGGGGCCGCCGCGTCGACGACGGCCTGCGCCGCGGCGGTCAGCTCGGCCTCGTAGGCGTGCCCCTCCGGCCCGGCGACGGCGGCCATCGCGTGCGGGATGCTGTGGGCGGTGGCCACCAGGCGCGCGTCGTCGCGGACGTCCTCCGGCAGGCCGGCGATCGCTGCGGCGAGCGCGTCGGCGTTGGCCCGGACGAAGCCGGGCGCGTCGAAGTAGTGCGGCAGCTTCTCCGCGGTGGGCCCTCCCCCGAGCACGGCTCGGGCCCGGGCGACGTCCTCGTGGTACTGCCGGCACCCTGACGCCGAGGCGTAGGCCGACGTCGCGAAGACGTAGACGTGCTCGATGCCGTCGTCGGCCATCTGCTGCCAGGTGTCCTCGACGTACGGAGCCCAGTTGCGGTTGCCCCAGTAGACCGGCAGGTCGATGCCGGCCCCGGCGAGCTCCTTCTCGACGGCCGCGATCAGCGCCTTGTTCTGGTCGTTGATCGGGCTGACGCCGCCGAAGTGGTGGTAGTGCTCGGCCACCGCCTCGAGCCGCTCGCGCGGGATGCCGCGACCGCGGGTGACGTTCTCGAGGAACGGCATGACGTCGCCCGGCCCCTCGGGGCCGCCGAACGAGAGCACGAGCAGCGCCTCCCGCCGTCGCGACGGCGCGGGCGCGGTCGAGGGCGGGACGCCGCCGTTGTTGCGCACGGCGAGCGACGGTTCCTCGTCGGGTCGCTGGCCGGGGTGGATGTCGACGTCGCTGGCGCGGGGCACGGTTGTTCTTCTCTCGGTGGTGCGGAAGCGGATGCGGTTCACACGCCGACGGCGTGGCTCTGTGACCTCACACGCCTACGGCGTGGAACCCTCCGTCGACGTGCACGATCTCGCCGGTGGTGGCGGGGAACCAGTCCGACAGGAGCGCGACGACGGCCTTGCCCGCGGGCTCCGTGTCGGTGACCGACCAGCCGAGCGGCGCGCGGCCCTCCCAGGCCTCCTCGAACTGCACGCTGCCCGGGATGGACTTCATGGCCATGCTGCGCAGCGGCCCGGCGGCGACCA
Organism: Blastococcus jejuensis; assembly: GCF_039534705.1. Taxonomy (NCBI): domain Bacteria; kingdom Bacillati; phylum Actinomycetota; class Actinomycetes; order Geodermatophilales; family Geodermatophilaceae; genus Blastococcus; species Blastococcus jejuensis. The sequence continues at coordinate 456,149 of NZ_BAAAVV010000002.1, read as the reverse complement.
GGTTGGACCGCACCCCGTCCGACCCGAGCTCGCGCGCCAGGTAGCGGGAGGTGGACTCCAGCGCCGCCTTGGCCGCCCCCATCCAGCCGTAGACCGGCCACGCGACGGTGGCGTCGAAGGTCAGTCCGACGACGGAGCTCGGGTTGCCCAGCAGCGGCCGGCAGGCCTGGGTGAGCGAGGCGTAGGACCAAGCCGAGACCTGGAACGCCGTCGCGGCGTGCTCCCACGCCACCTCTGGGAAGCCCTCGCCCATGGCCTCCTGCGGCGCGAAGCCGATGGAGTGGACGACGCCGTCGAGGGTGTCGAAGCCCTGCTCGCGCAGCCGGTCGGCGAGCGAGGAGAGGTGCTCGGTGTTCGTGACGTCGAGCTCCACGACGGCGGCCTCCTGCGGCAGCCGCTTGGCGATCCGCTGGCACAGCGACAGCGCCCGCCCGAAGTTCGAGAGGACGACGGTGGCGCCCTGCTCCTGGGCCAGCCGCGCCGTGGCGAAGGCGATCGACGCCTCGGTCAGCACGCCGGTGACGAGGATCTTCTTCCCCTCGAGAATGCCCATCAGTGACCCATCCCCAGTCCGCCGTCGACCGGGACGACCGCCCCGGTGATGTAGCCCGCGTCGTCGCTCGCGAGGAAGCGGACGACGCCGGCGATCTCCTCCACCTGGCCGTACCGGCCGAGCGGGACCTGCCCCAGGATCTCCTGGGTCCGCTTCTCCGACAGCTTCGCGGTCATGTCGGTGGCGACGAAGCCCGGTGCCACCACGTTCGCGGTCACCCCCCGGCTGCCGAGCTCGCGGGCGATGGCCCGCGCGAGGCCGACCAGCCCGGCCTTGCTCGCGCCGTAGTTCGCCTGGCCCGGCGCGCCGCTGAGCCCGACCACCGACGAGATGAAGATCATCCGCCCCTTCCGGGCGCGGACCATCTTCGCGGCAGCGCGCTTGGCCACCCGGTAGGCCGCGGTGAGGTTCGCGTCGACGACGTCGGTGAAGTCCTCTTCCTTCATCCGCATCAGCAGGCCGTCGCGGGTGATCCCCGCGTTGCTGACCAGGATCTCGACCGGCCCCTGGTGCTGCTCCACCTCGGTGAAGGCGCGGTCGACGGCGTCCCCGTCGGTGACGTCGCACTCGACGCCGAAGAGCCCCTCGGGCGCTCCGCTGCCGCGGTGGGTGACCGCGACCTTGTCCCCGGCGTCGGCGAACGCGCGGGCGATGGCCAGCCCGATGCCGCGGTTGCCGCCGGTCACCAGCACCGATCTGCCGCTCGCTGCCACCGCGCCCACCCCTTCTCACCGCCGTGCCGGATGCGACGAACCTAGCCGGTGGGCGCAGGTCACACCCGGTGCAGGCCTTGGGGCAGCAGGCTCAGCGGGCCGTCAGAGGTTCCGGCCGCACGTCGGCCAGGCGCCCGGCCCCTGAACCGCCAGGACGCGCTCGGCGACGGCGATCTGCTCGCTCCTCGTGGCCAGGTCGGCCCGCGGGGCGTAGGTCGCGCCCCCGAAGCCGGCCCATGTCTGCTGGCTGAACTGCAGGCCGCCGTAGTAGCCGTTGCCGGTGTTGATGCTCCAGTTGCCGCCGGACTCGCACATCGCCACGGCGTCCCAGTCGTGCGCCGACGGCGCGGGGGCCGGCGGACCCGCGGCCGGCGGGGCCCCGGCGGGCGGCGGGGACGGCGGCGGTGCCGGCGCGGCCGGGGGCAGCTGGGTCTGCAGGTCCACGAGCGTGGTCCGCGCCTCGTCGAGCTGGGCCTGCACCACGTCCCGCTCGGCCTGCAGCCCCTCGGCCCGCTGCACCGCCTCGGCCTCGGCGGTCTCCGCCGTCGCCCACGCCGCCTCCGCGACCCGGCGCGAGCGGTCGGCCTCGTCGACCGCCGCCCGCGCGGCGGCCTGCGCGTCGATGGCGCGCTCCCGCGCTGCCCGGACGTCGACGAGGACGGTGGTTCGGTGGTCCCCGACGACATCGAGGAGGGCGGCCCGCTCGATCATCTGCGCGGGGCTGCCTGCCGTGATGAAGCTCTGCAGGGCCGGCGAGGTCGTGCCGGCCATGTAGCTGCTCCGGGCGAACGTGGCGAGGTCCTCCTGCGCGGCGGACAGCTCCGCCTGCGCCTGCTCCGCCGTGGCCCCGGCTGCCCGCGCGTCGGCATGCGCCCGGTCATAGGCCCGTTGCTCGGCGTCGTGCTGCTCGCGCGCGGCGGCGGCCCGTGCCGACGCCTCGTCGGCGGCGGTCTGTGCGCTGCCGATCTGCTCCAGCAGCTGCTGGACCCGTGCTGCGGCGGCGTCGACGGCCTGCGCGGCGTCGTCCACGTGCGCCGGCTCGGCCGACGCCACGCCGGGGACGCCGAACACGACGGCGGCCAGAGCCGCCGCGACCGCGCCGGCGGCGCAGCGACGGCGCGCGGCCAGGACCTTTCCGTTGTGCACGCGCGTCTCCCTCCCGGTCCACGGTCCCGGTACGAGATCGACATCCCCGGCCGCGAACTTGAGGGCGCGGCGAGGTCGGGGACCCTGCGGTTCGAACGCCTCCCCAGGATGCACGCCGCGCGATGTGGCGGCCCGGCGGGGGCGACCGGACGTCCCGGTTCCGGATGCCCTGCATTCCGCCCGCGCCCCGCGCCAGCCGGCACCCGGTGCTTGTCAAGCACAGTCGGCCCAGGAAGACTCACACGCGTCGCGGCATCGCGGCCACGAGCAGTGGGCGAGGGATGACGCACGACGACGCGGGGTCGACGACGTATGCACCGGGCGAGGCCACCGGCGCACTGACGGGGCTCGGCTTCGCCGACCCCGACGGCCGGTCCCGAGGGGAGAGCCTCGGCGAGCGTCTCCTCGGCTCGCTCCTCGACCGCGCCCACCTGATGCCACCCCGGCTGGTCGGTCCCCTGGTCGCCCAGGAGATCGCGGCGATGGGCGGGCGCGACGTGGCCATCTACCTCCAGAACTTCGAGCACGCCCTCCTCCAGCCCCTGCAGGGACCGGGCCTCGTCGGGGTTCCCGAGCCGATCGACAGCAGCCCCGCAGGGACGGCGTTCCGCACCGACAGCCCGTGCGAGGTCCCGCAGGCCGACGGCGCCGTGCGCCTGTTCGTGCCCATGCTCGACGGGTCCGACCGCGTCGGGGTCCTGGGCCTGACCCTCCCGCGGGTCGACGACAACGACCGGCGGCTGGCCCAGCGGATCGCCGGCCTGACCGCCGACCTGGTGGTCACGAAGTCCGGTTACACCGACACCTTCGCCCGCGCGCGGATGACCAAGCCGATGAGCCTGTCGGCACACCTGCAGTGGCAGATGCTGCCACCGCTGGTCATGACCACGCCCGACATCGCGCTCGCCGGGGCGCTGGAACCGGCCTACGACGTCGGCGGCGACAGCTTCGACTACGCCCTCGACGAGCACACGCTGCACCTGGCGGTGTTCGACGCCATGGGCCACGGCGTGGAGGCGGCCACCATGGCCACCCTGCTCATCGCCGCCTACCGGCACGGCCGGCTCAACGGCAGCGACCTGCCCGACATTTACGCCGAGATGGACGCGGTCATGGCCACGTCCTTCCCGGGGCGCTTCGCGACCGCGCTCATCGGTCGCCTCGACACGACCTCCGGTCGGCTCACCTGGATCAACGCCGGTCACCCGCCGGGCCTGCTCATCCGAGGGGGCCGCGTGATCGAGGAGCTGTCGGGACCGGTCAGCCGTCCGGTCGGGCTCGGGGACGCCGAGCCCGACATCCACTCGGTCCAGCTGCGCCCCCACGACCGGGTGCTCTTCTTCACCGACGGCGTGGTCGAGGAGCGCCTGGAGGGCGGCGTCCAGTTCGGCGAACAGCGGCTGCGGCAGTTCATCGAGGACAACGCCGTCCAGGCGCTGCCGCCCGCCGAGACGGTCCGGCTGCTCTCGCACGCACTCTTGCAGGGCCGCGGCGGGCGGACGTCGGACGACGCCTCGCTGCTCATGGTCGAGTGGACGGGCCCGCCGCGGGACGACGAGCTGGCCCGCGGCATGGCCGACACGGTCCCGGCCGGCACAGTGCTCGACTGAGACCGCCCGATCAGCCGGCGGGCGGGTAGTCCAGCTCGAACCAGACCGTCTTGGCGGGGCTGTGCCGACGGCGGCGGGCGCCCCAGCGGTCGGCCAGCGTGCTGACCAGTCGGATGCCCCGGCCGTGCTCGGCGGTGACGGCGGGGTTCCGCAGGACCGGCAGTCCGCTGTCGGTGTCGGTGACGCCGACCCAGACCCGCCCCTCGTCCGGGGAGACCTGCACCTCCACCACGAACTCGTGACCGCCGGCATGGCGCACGGCGTTGGTGGCGAGCTCCGAGACCAGCAGTGCGGCGGTCTGGCCGAGCTCGGCAGGCACCCGGTCCAGGGCGTCGCTGACGTAGCGACGCGCGGCCGGGATCGAGTCCGGCCAGGCCGTGAACGCCTGGGAGGCCATGTCAGGCCCCGTCCAGGCCGAAACGCCCGGCCAGCCCGAGGACCTCGATGACCCGGCGCACCGGCTGGGTGGCCGAGCGGGTGCGCACCTGGCCGAAGTGGTTGGCGATCCGGACGAGGATCGCGACGCCGGAGGAGTCGAGGAACGTCAGGTTGCCCATCTCCAGCACCACCGGCTGCGGTGGGCGGGTCAGCAGGTCGTCGAGCGCCCCAGCCAGGTCCGGCAACGCGGCGAGGTCGAGCTCGCCGGCCAGTTCGAGCACCAGCCCCTCGGGTCCCTCGATGATGTCGAGGCGTCCCCGCCGTCCGTCGGTCAGTCCCATCGCAACCCCAGCAGCACGGTGTCGTCCTTGTTGCCATCGGTGGCCAGTGCCTCGACCAGGTCGTCGAGCATGCCGTCCAGCGGCCTCGATCCGGCGACGGCGGCGGCGGTCCGCAACCGCTCCAGACCGGTGTCGATGGTCTCCTCCCGGCGCTCCACCGCACCGTCGGTGAACGCCAGCAGCGTGGCGGCCCCAGCCACCGGCACGACCGCGGCGGGTGCGGGATCGGGATCGGGCACGCCGACGGGGGGCGCGATCGGGCAGTCGAGCAACCTCGCCCGGCCGTCGGTGATCAGCACCGGCGGGAGGTGGCCGGCGGAGACGAGGCGCAGGCGGCCGGCGCTGGTGTCCAGCTCACCCAGCAGGACCGTGGCGAACTGGTGGTCGGTCCCGATGTCGAGCAGCTTGCGCACCTCGGCCAGCACGGCCTCGATGTCGTGCCCCTCGGACACGTAGGCGCGGACGGCGAAGCGCAGGGCCGCCATCGTGGTCGCCGCCGGCAGTCCTCGGCCGGAGATGTCGCCGACGACGAACACGCAGCAGCCGGGCCCGCGCGAGATGACGTCGTACCAGTCGCCGCCCACCTCCAGCTCGTCGACGCCCGCCACGTACCGCGCCGCGACCTCGAGGCCGCCGATCTCGGGCACGACGGGCAGGAGGGCGTGCTGCAGGGTGCCGGCGATGCCCCGCTGCTGTCGGTAGAGCCGCTCGTTCTCCACGGCCAGCCCCTCGGCGACCAGCCGCCGCCGGGACACGAATTCGAACGTCGCACCGCCGCCGATCGCCAGCGCGCCGCCTACTCCGAGGACGATCCACGGCAGCGCCGCCGACAGCGCACCGGTCAGGGGCTCCGGGGAGGAGCCGACGATGGTGATCGAGGTGTTGCCGAACGGCACCGTCGTCGTCTCGGTGTCGCCCCGGACGGGCGTGGGCACCGTCGCCTGCAGCAGGGTCCCGGGCCCCACGTCGTCGCCGAGGTACAGGGCCAGATCGAGGCCGTACAGCGGCGAGCCTTCCTGCACCGTCAGCCGGCGTTCCGGAGGCAGCGGCGACTCGGCGTAGACCACCAGGTCGGTGTTGTCCTCCGCCGGCATCAGCGCGTAGGCGAGCCGGTCCGGCTCCCCGGGCAGGATCCCCAGGATCACCAGCTCGCCCGTGGGCTCCAGCTCGGCGATGGACTCCGGCCCGTCCTGCGGCAGCAGCGGCTCGACGCCCTGCACGGTCAGCATCTCCGCACCGCCGTCGGCGGTCCGCCACAACGACAGCGACTGGCCGGTGTCGTTCAGCTCCTCGTCGGCGAACCGGGCGAACGCGTTCGGATTCGCGTCGGTGGCGACCGCGACCAACCCCATGTCGGACAGCTGGACCTGCAGCACCGCGGCCTGGTTGCCCAGCAGCGAGCCCACCTGCGCCAGCTGACGGCGCAGCAGGCTCTCCTCGCTGTTGGCGTTGACCTGCCAGGTCAGGAAGCTGAGGGCCACCGTGATCGTCAGGAGCACCAGAGCGACGACGACGCTCAGTTTCCGGGGGGCCTTCGTCAGCATGACCCCGCGAGGCTAACCCGGACCGGATGGAGACGTCCGGAGCCTCGCGGACCGGGCGGGAGCTCGGCCGGCGACGACCGGAACCACCGTGCCCTACGGTCGGACGATGCGAGCCGTGCAGATCACCGAGTTCGGCGGGCCCGAGGTCCTCAAGGTCGTCGATGTGCCGGAACCGGCGCCCGGCGACGGCCAGCAGCTCTACGACGTCTCCACCGCCGGCATCAACTTCGCCGACACCCACCAGATCGAGAACTCCTACCTCTCCGCCCAGAAGCTGCCGCTCACGCCGGGCGCCGAGTTCGTCGGCACGCCGGTCGGCGGTGGGCAGCGCGTGGTCGGGCTGCTCGACGGCGGCGGCTACGCCGAGCGGGTGGTCGCGCACGACTTCCTCACCTGGGCGGTGCCCGACGGGGTCAGCGACGAGCAGGCGCTCGCGGTCGTCCTCCAGGGGTCGACCGCCTGGCACCTCCTGCGCACGTGCGCGCACCTGGCCGAAGGCGAGACCGTCGTCGTCATCGCCGGAGCCGGCGGCGTCGGGTCGCTCGCGGTCCAGCTGGCCCGCCGCTGGGGCGCCGGCCGGGTGATCGCGACCGCCTCCAGCCCGGAGAAGCGGGCCCTCGCGGAGGAGCTCGGCGCGCACGCCACCGTCGACCCGGCGCTGGCGACCGACGACCCGAAGACCTTCACCGGCGCCCTGCGCGAGGCCAACGGCGGCAAGCCGGTCGACATCGTGCTGGAGATGACCGGCGGCAACGTGTTCACCGGCTCGCTGTCGGCGCTGGCCCCGTTCGGCCGCCTGGTCACCTACGGCATGGCCGCCCGCCAGGAGACGGCGCCGGTGCCGCCGGGGGCGCTCATGCAGAAGAGCCGCGCCGTCATCGGGTTCTGGCTCGCCCACTGCATGGCGCGGCCGCAGATGATGGACGCCGCCATGCACGACCTCCTCCCGATGGTGGCCGAGGGCGCGCTGAAGCCGGTCGTCGGCGGGCGCTACCCGATGTCCGCCGTCCGCGAGGCGCACCAGGACCTGCTCGCCCGCCGCACCACCGGCAAGCTCGTCCTCGACCCCGCCCGTTGAGCTTTCTGTACCGAAAGCTGGGCGGGACGCCGCAGCTTTCGGTACAGAAAGCTTGATCAGACGAGGCGGTTGGTCCAGAACAGGCTGAGGACGGCGCCGACCAGCAGCACCAGGACGCCGCCGCGCACGAACCACGGGCTGATGTCCTTCGGCTCGGTCGTGTAGCCGATCTGGCTGCCGAGGTCGGCGTAGACCTGCTCGAGTTCCGCGGCGCTGGCGGCCTCGCTGTAGGACCCGCCGGTCTCGTCGGCGATCCGCTCCAGGGTCGCCCGGTCGACCGGCACGGGCACGGTCTCGCCGTCGAGGTCGAGGGTGCCGTAGTCGGTGCCGAACGCGATCGTGGAGACCGGGATCCCGGCGGCGATCGCGGCGTCGACGGCCTGGGTGTCGTCGCGGCCGACGGTGTTGTAGCCGTCGGACAGCAGCACGACCCGGGCCGGCGGCGCCTCCTCGCCCTGCTCCCCCAGGCTGGTCTGGAAGTTCTGGATCGCCGTCAGCGAGGTGAACACCGCCTCGCCGATCGCCGTCGACTCGGCCAGCTGCAGGCCGTCGATCGCGGTGCGCACCTGCTGGCGGTCGGTGGTCGGCGGCACCACCGTCGTGGCGGTGCCGGCGAACGACACCAGGCCGAGGTTGATCCGCTCGGGCAGGACGTCGACGAACTCCTTCGCCGCGGTCTGCATCGCCTCGAAGCGGTTGGGCTCGATGTCGCGGGCCTGCATCGACAGCGACACGTCGACGGCCATGATCACCGTCGCCCGCTCCCGCGGCACCCGCACCTCGCTGCTGGGCACGGCCAGCGAGACGATGAGCGTCGCCAGGCCCAGCGCGACCACGCCGAACGCGAGGTGCCGGCGCCAGCCGGGGCGCTTGGGCACGATCGAACCGAGCAGCGCGACGTTGGTGAACCGCGCGGCGTAGGCCTTGCGGCGCAGCTGCAGGACCACGTAGACGGCGACCAGCGCGGCGACGGCCAGCAGTGCGAGCAGCCACAGCGGGGACTGGAAGGTCATCGCGACGCCCCTCCGGACCCGGCGCGGCGGCGGTCGGCGACGAACCTCACGACGTCCATCAGCCAGTCGCGGTCGGTGCGCAGCTGCAGGTGGCCGGCCCCGGCGCGGCGCAGCCCGGCGGCGATCTCGGCGCGCTGGGCGGCGGCACCCTCGGCGAACCGGGTGCGGAACTCGGCGTTGCCCGTGGGGACCTCCAGTGTCTGCCCGCTCTCGGGATCGACGACGGTCAGCAGCCCGACGTCGGGCAGCTCCAGCTCCCGGGGGTCGAGCACCTCGATCGCCAGCAGCTCGTGCCGGGCCGACAGGCCGCGCAGCGGCCGCTCCCAGTCGCTGTCGCCCAGGAAGTCGGAGATGACGACGACGAGGCCCCGGCGCCGCGGCGGCCGACGGAGCGTCTCCAGGGCCGCGGTGAGGTCGCCCCTGCGCCCACCGGCCGCCCGAGGGGTCGCGACGACCGAGCGCAGCAGCCGCTCGGCGGCCAGCCGGCCGGGCATCGCCGGGTAGCGGTCGACCCGCTCCCCCGTGGTGACGACGGCGCCCAGCCGGTTCCCCCCGTGGACGGTGAGGTGCCCGACCGCGGCCAGCCCCGCGATGGCCAGGTCACGCTTCTGGCAGTCGGCGGTGCCGAAGTCGAGGCTGGCCGAGAGGTCCACGACGGCCCACGACTCGAGTTCGCGGTCGGCGATCGTCTCCCGCACGTGCGGCACCTGGGTGCGCGCCGTGACCGGCCAGTCCATCCGGCGGACGTCGTCGCCCGGGTGGTAGGTCCGCGAGTCCCCGGCCTCAGAGCCCGAGCCGGGCACGAGGCCGAGGTGGTCGCCCTGCAGCAGGCCGTCGAGGCGCCGCCGCACCGTCAGCTCGAGGCGGCGCAGCAGCACGTCGGCCGGCCCATCGGCGAACCGTGGTGGCGCGCCGTCACCGGCGCCGGGCTCGATGCCCGACCCCGGGGTGGCCGGGTGCAGCAGCAGTCCGGGGTGGGCGGGACCGGCCGCCGGGCGGTCCGCCTCCCGTCGACGGGGGCTCACGCCGGCCGCTGGGGCCCGAAGCCGTTGGGAGCGGGAGCGCCGTTCCGGCCGCCGTCCTGGGGGCCGGGACCGTAGCCGCCGGGACCCTGCGGGGCGGTCGGGTACGGGCCGGTCGGCCCGGGGCCGTACCCGGGGGCTCCCTGCGGGGGCCCGGGAGCTCCCTGCGGGGGCAGCGGCACCGAGGGCCCACCGGGCGCGCTCGGCCCGAAGCCGCCGGCCCGCTGGCGGGGAGCCACCTGCGGCAGCGGCACGGTCTGCACGATCCGCTTGACGATGTGGTCGGCCGGGACGCCGTCGGCGATGGCGTCGTAGGAGAGCACCAGCCGGTGGCGCAGCACGTCAGCGGTGACGTCGAGGACGTCCTGCGGCAGCACGTAGTCCCGGCCGCGCACCAGCGCCAGGGCGCGGCTGGCCGCGATCAGCCCGAGCGAGGCGCGGGGGCTCGCGCCGTAGGACACCCACGTGGCGACGTCGTCCATGCCGTGCTCGCGCGGGGTACGGGTGGCGACCACCAACCGGACGACGTAGTCGACCAGCGCATGGTGAACGAAGACACGCGTCGCCGTCTGCTGCAGCCGGCGCAGCTCGTCGGGCCCCAGCACCGTCTCGGCGACCGGCGGCTCGGCGCCCATCCGGTAGACGATCTCGCGCTCCTCCTCGGGGCTCGGGTAGTCGACGAGCACCTTCATGAGGAACCGGTCGCGCTGCGCCTCGGGCAGCGGGTACACGCCCTCGGACTCGATCGGGTTCTGCGTGGCCAGCACGAGGAACGGGTCGGGCAGCGGGTGGGTGACGCCGCCGATGGAGACCTGGCGCTCGGCCATCACCTCGAGCAGCGCCGACTGCACCTTGGCCGGCGCGCGGTTGATCTCGTCGGTGAGGACGAAGTTGGCGAAGACCGGGCCCAGCTCGACGTCGAAGGCGTCCTGGCCGGCCTTGTAGATACGGGTGCCGATGATGTCGGCCGGCACCAGGTCGGGGGTGAACTGCAGGCGCGCGAACGTGCCGCCGACCGCCTTCGCCAGCGTCTCGACCGCGAGGGTCTTCGCGACGCCCGGCACACCCTCGAGCAGCACGTGCCCCTTCGCCAGCAGGGCGACGAGCATGCGCTCGACCAGGCGGTCCTGACCCACGATGACGCGCTTGATCTCGAACAGGACCCGCTCGAGCCGAGCCGCGTCGACCGACGGCGGAGTCGGCGTGCTCTCGATCGGGGTGGCAGCAGTGCTCACGGAACTCCCTGGTCGTGCCGGTCCACGGCCGCTCCGGGCTGCCGTCGAGGGGAACGGTGGCGTCCGTCCCTGCCGCCAGTGTCCTACACCTTGCTGCGGCGGCCACCCGCGAAGCCGACGCGTCGGGGGAACCTGTGAGTTCGCTAGGAACCGCGAGCAGCCCCCTGCCAGCAGGCAGGCGTGACTGCTAACCTCGTCCACGCGTCGGGCAGCTCCCCCCGTGGCTGCCCGACGCCTCTATGCCTGCGGAGGCTTACGCGCTACTCATTGCCTGACTCCGCGCTGCGGTCCGCTCCTCGCTCGTTCCTCGCTGCGATGCTCCCGCGGCTGTCGTCAGGCGGAAGGGCGCACCGCGCCCGCGTAGCCCGCCCACCACATGTTCGACACCTTCACGACGTCGCCGCTCTCCGGCGCCTGCACGATCCGACCGTTGCCGAGGTAGATCGCGACGTGGTGGATGGTCGCCGGGTTGCCCGGGTTGCTCGCCCAGAAGACCAGGTCCCCGGGCTGCAGGTCGTCGGCCGACACCTTGGGCAGGGCGGCGTACTGGGCACGGCTGTTGCGCGGGATGGAGATGCCCGCCTGCGCGTAGGCGTACTGGGTCAGCCCGCTGCAGTCGAAGCCGATGACGCCCTCGTCCGGGGCGAGACCCGGGCCGGGGCCGTTCCGGCCGCCACCACCCCACGCGTACGGAGTGCCGAGGTAGCGCATGGCGGCGTCGATGGCCGTCTGGGCGGCCGACGAGTTGCCGGGGCCGGCCGGGGTGTCGTCGCCGGACGACGCCGGCGGCGGACCCGCGGGCGGGGCGGCCGGCGGCGGCGTGACGGCAGCGGCCCGCTCCGCGGCCTCCTGGGCGCCGACCAGGTCGCGCAGTTCCTCCTGCACGGCGGCCAGCTCGGTCTCGAGCCCGGCCTGCTCGGCGGCGACGGTGGCGGCCTGGTCGCGCGCCGACACCTCGGCGGCCTGGGCCACCTCGAGCGCGGCGGCGGCGGCGGCCTGCAGCTGGTCGGCCTCCACCACGGCGGTCCGGGCGACGACGTCGGCCCGGGCGGCCTGCTCCTGCAGGACGGTGACCGTGTCGAGGACGTCGGAACGGTGGCTGCCGGCCGCCTCGAGGAGTGCGGCGCGCTCGATCAGCTGCGACGGGTCCGCGGCGGTCAGCAGCGCGGCGACCTCGGGATAGGTGCTGCCCTGCATGTAGCTGCGGCGGGCGAACGCGACGACGTCCTCCCGGGCCACGCCCAGGGAGGCCGTGGCGGCGGCGGCGTCCGCGGCGGCGACCTCGGCCCGCTGCTGCGCGGCCTGGTAAGCGGCCTGGGTGGCCTGGTAGTCGTCCAGCGCGATCGCCGATGCGGCGTGCGCGGCGTCCGCGGCGGCCTGTGCATCGGCCAGGGTCTGGTTCAGCTCGCCGATGCGGGCCTCGAGCTCGTCGGCGGTGCGCTGCGCGTCGGCGATGCTGCCGGGCGCGGCGGCGGCCGGGGCGGCGGCAACACCCACCGAGAGTCCGACGGCGAGCACGCCCGCCACCAGGGCGCGCGCGATCGTGCTCCGGGTACCGCTGTCCACGATCAGACCTCCACTGCCTGGCGCCGGGGGGCGCCACTGCAGGTGAGATCGGTCGGATGGGGCGGCCCGTTGAGCCCCGCCTCACCCCTCGGGGTGAGAGGTCACGATCGGGTGATCCGCCCAGGCCCGCGACCGCCGGACGGTGCGCGCAGACCGGCACATCCGCGCACCGATGCCGCGGCTAGAGGGTCAGCAGCAGGACGACGATCGCCACTGCGAGTGCCAGTGCACCTCCGAGCAGCAGCAAGCGAACTCGACTCCTGCTCGCGGGCGGCTGTCCGTATCCCCCAGCCCCGGGCTCGTAGCCCGGCTGGCCGTACTGCGGTTGCTGGCCGTCCTGGCCGGGCTGGCCATAGTTCGGCCCACGCCTCATTTCCAATGGCTCGCCGCTGGCAGTCTGGTCGTCACCAGTGGTCACGGTCATCACTTCCCGGCCAAGATCAGAGCCACGACGAGCAAGCCGATCTCCAGCATGAGTACCAGCACCGTCGCCCGGTATACCGCCACGCGTTGCTCCAGCAAGCGGCCATTCGAGGCTATCGCCGAAGCCATGCCTTCGATAGCCGCACGCAGCACTGCATCCACGCCGTCGTCGACCCTCGTCGCGAGTGCGCTCGGACTCGGTCCGAAGGTCCACGCGCGGATCGGCCAGAGAACCGCCATCACGCCGACCGCGATCAGGATGATCACGATGAGGAGCAGCCAGGCTGCCCACTCCGGAAACGTCCGGCCGCGTCCAGGATCGGTGTTGAGCAAGCCGGCCGTTGCAGAGAACGACGTCCCGACGACGGCAGCGGCCAACAGGCCTGTGGCTCGGTTCCGGATGTTCGACAGGGTCGTGTCCTGCTCCCGGAGAGCGGACCGCGCCTCGTCATAGGCGAGTTTCAGCACCTCATCGGCCATGAACCATCCTGCCCTGCTGCCATGTCCTGGGGCTCGGACCGGCGACCGCGCGCGATTCTGCTCAGTGGCCGAACGGTGTGCGCCGAACGGCAGTTCCGGGCTGCACAACTGCTGCCTAGCGCCCATCGTTCGAGCAGCGACGCCTCCGCCCCGACATCAGGGCGTCGGCCGCTGGACTCGGCCTCAGTTGACCTGCCGTTCCGAGTCGGCCCAGAACGACTCGCGCAGCTTGAACTTCTGGATCTTGCCGGTGGCGGTACGGGCCAGCTCGTCGCGGAACTCGATCCGCTTGGGGATCTTGTAGCCGGCGATCTTGCCGCGGCAGTGGGCGATGATCTCCTCCCCCGTGACCGTCTCGCCCTCGGCGAGCACGACCAGCGCGGTGACCATCTCGCCCCACTTGTCGTCGGGGACGCCGATGACGGCGACCTCGGCGACGGCCGGGTGGCTGAAGACGGCGTCCTCCACCTCGATCGAGGAGACGTTCTCGCCGCCGGTGATGATGACGTCCTTCTTGCGGTCGGAGATCGTCAGGAAGCCGCCGTCGTCGATCGAGCCGCCGTCGCCGGTGTGGAACCAGCCGCCGTCCAGCGCCTCCGCCGAGGCGTCGGGGTTCTCCCAGTACCCCTCGAGGACGACGTTGCTCCGCGCCAGCACCTCACCGGACTCGCTCACCGACAGCCGGGTGCCGAGCCCCGGCACCCCCGCGCGGGAGAGCTTCTTGGCCCGGTCCTCCGGCGCGAGGTCGTCGTACTCGGCCCGCGGCCGGTTGATGGTGAGCAGCGGCGCGGTCTCGGTGAGGCCGTAGATCTGGTTGAACTCCCAGCCGAGCTCGGCCTCGACCCGCGCGATGGTCTTCGAGGGGGGCGGGGCACCGGCGACGATGATCCGCACCCGGTCGCGGCCCGGGATCTCGCCGTCCCACTCGGCGGCGGCCTCGAGGACGGCGTTCCAGACGGCGGGAGCCCCGGCCATGATCGTGACCCCGTGCCGCTCGACGCGGCGGAGGATCTCCGGGCCGTCGACCTTCCGCAGCACCACCTGCGTGGCCCCCACCCCGGCCATCGTGTACGGCAGACCCCAGCCGTTGCAGTGGAACATCGGCAGCGTGTGCATGTAGACGTCACGGTCGCTGACCTGCATGTGCATGCCGAAGGTGACCGCGTTGACCCACAGGTTCCGGTGCGTCATCTGCACGCCCTTGGGCCGCGCCGTCGTGCCGCTGGTGTAGTTGATCGTGGCGGTGGCGTCCTCGTCGGGCGCCGACCACGGCCGCGGTTCGGTGTCGAAGCGGAGCAGCTGCTCGTACTCCTCGCCCGTGCCGAACCGGTGCTCGGCCTGCACGCCCTTCAGCGAGGTCTCGAGCTCCGGGTCGACGAGCAGGACCTTCGCGCCCGAGTGGCCGACGATGTAGGTGACCTCCTCCGGGGAGAGCCGGAAGTTGATCGGGACGGCGATCCGCCCCGACGACGGGACGGACAGCAGCAGCTCGAGCAGCCGGCCGGCGTTGTGGCTGACGATCGCCACCCGCTCGCCCTCCCCGACGCCGAGCTCGTCGAGCCCGGCCTGCAACGCTCGCCCGCGCCGGGCGACCTCGCGGTAGGAGACGTCGCCGAGCGAGGGCGCCGGCTGGGCCGGTTCGTCGACGATGCCGACCCGGTCGCCGTAGACGAGCTCGGCACGGTCGAGGAAGTCGCGGGTGGTCAAGGGCACGCGCATGCCGGCTCCCGGGGTCGGAGAACGTGGTCCCCGTCACGCTAACGGCCGAGGCCCGTGCCGACGACCCCGATGCAACCTCGCTGCGACCTGCGCTCAGGCGGGCGCGACCAGCCGCGGGAGCGACGTGCCGATCGGCTCCCGGACGACGAGGTCGGCGACGTCGTCGTACGGCGTCGGCTGGGCGTTGACGACGACGAGGCGCGCGCCCGCCCCGACGGCGACGTCGGCCAGCCCCGCGGCGGGCCACACCTGCAGCGACGTGCCGACGGCGAGGAACAGGTCGCAGTCGGCGGCGGCCGCGGTGCAGGCCGCCACGACCTGCTCGTCGAGCATCTGGCCGAAGTACACCGTCGCCGACTTCAGGACGTCGCCGCAGGCCCGGCACGGCGGGTCCGGCTCCCCCGCCGCCACCCGGGCCAGCGCGTCGCGCATCGCCGTCCGGTCGCCGCAGCCGACGCAGACGACCTCGTGCACGGTGCCGTGGATCTCCAGCACCCGGTCCGGCGACGAGCCGGCCGCCTGGTGCAGGCCGTCGATGTTCTGGGTGACCAGGGCGCGCAACCGTCCCTGCCGCTCGAGGTCGACCAGCGCGCCGTGCCCCGCGTTGGGCTGCGGGTCGGCGTCGTGCAGGGCCCGGCGCATCAGCCACGAGCGGCGGCGGATCTCCGGGTCGGCGAGGTAGTAGCCGAGGGTCACGAGCTTCTCGGCGTCCGGGTCGCGGGTCCAGACGCCGTCCGGGCCGCGGTAGTCGGGGATGCCGCTGTCGGTGGAGATGCCCGCGCCGGTCAGGACCGTGACGCGCCGGGCGCCGGCCAGCCAGTCGGGCAGGGGGTCGGGGACGCCGTCGCTCACGCCGCCACGGTAGGGACGACGGCCGTGCGTCGCCGCCACACGCGGCGCAGGCCCGCCGCGGCGAGCACCACCCCGCCGGCGTAGGCGGCCCCCAGGAGGGTGTCGATCACGTAGTGCTCCCCCGACCAGACCAGGACCAGCGGCATGAGCACCGCGTAGGCGACCAGGCCCACGCGCTGCCACACCCGCCGCGCCACCGGGAACAGCACGAGGCAGATGAGCACCGCGAACGCCGTGTGCAGCGAGGGCACCGCCGCCACCTGGTTCACCTGCCCCTGGCTGTCGGCGAGCAGCGCCCCCGCGCGGGGCAGGCCGAGCACCTCCCAGCCGGAGCCGCTGAGCCGCCGCACGGGATCGATGACCCCGTCCTTGGCCGCCAGCCACGGCGGCGCCGCCGGGTAGAGCACGTAGGTGACCAGTCCGGCCGCCGACAGGGCGATGACCATGCGGGCGAACCGCGCCCACGAGCCGCGGTCGCGCACCCAGAGCACCCCGAGGAGCAGCGGGGTCGCGACGAAGTGGCTGGCGTAGACGAGGGAGGCCACCGCGTGCCACCAGTCGGCGTCCCACTGCTGCTGCAGCACGACCGTGGGCAGCGCGCCGCCGGCCAGCCACCGGTCGGCCGCCGCGAGCTCGGCCACGTGCACCGTGGCGCCCAGCCCGTCGGCGAGGCCGCGGCTGGCGTCGTACACGAGCAGCAGCCCTCCCAGCGGCACCCAGTCGGCGAGCA
Source organism: Blastococcus jejuensis (assembly GCF_039534705.1). NCBI lineage: Bacteria > Bacillati > Actinomycetota > Actinomycetes > Geodermatophilales > Geodermatophilaceae > Blastococcus > Blastococcus jejuensis. The sequence continues at coordinate 439,746 of NZ_BAAAVV010000002.1, read as the reverse complement.
GCCGGCCCACCCTTCGCAGGCCGTCGGTGGCGGCGTGCACCCCGAGCCCGGCCACCACCCAGGCGAGCAGCACCACGCGGTCGGTGGGCAGGCCCTCGACGGCGCAGGTGACGACGAAGGCCAGTGCCAGGGCGCCGGCCAGCGGCAGCCGGAGCAGCCGTCGCCGGGACGGCCGGCCCTCGAGGACGAGGTCGGCCGGCAGCGGCATGGCGGTCGGGATCGCCGGGTCCGTCACGGGTCGGCGCGGGGTGGGCAGCGCCGCAGGGAGCGCCGTGGTCTCGGCCGCGGTCATGGCGGGGGACGCTAAGCGCCCGAGGCCCCGCCCACCAGGACATCGGCCCCGTGTTCACCCCTCGGCGTCACCTCTGGTGCGGCAGGGACGGCTGTGGGGTCTGCGGGCCCGCCGACCGGCCCCGGGTGACGGAGGTCACGGGGTGAGGCAGAGTCCGACCCACCCGGTGCCGTCCGAGGTGAGCTGGGATGATCAGGGGGTGGACGACGCAGCGCGGACGAAGACGACGCAGCGCGGACGAACCAGCGAGGGGTAGGCGCAGAAGAGTGGCAGCCAGCAAGGACAGCTTCGGAGCCCGGTCGACGCTCAGCGTCGACGGAACCGACTACGACATCTACCGGCTCGACGCGGTGGAGGGCTCCGAGAAGCTGCCCTTCAGCCTGAAGATCCTCCTCGAGAACCTGCTGCGCACCGAGGACGGCGCGGACATCACCGCCGACCACATCCGCGCGCTCGCCGGCTGGGACCCGCACGCGGAGCCCGACCAGGAGATCCAGTTCACCCCGGCGCGGGTGATCATGCAGGACTTCACCGGCGTCCCCTGCATCGTCGACCTCGCCACGATGCGCGAGGCCATGGCCGAGCTCGGCGGCGACCCGCAGAAGATCAACCCGCTGGCCCCGGCCGAGCTGGTCATCGACCACTCGGTCATCGCCGACATCTTCGGCACCGAGGACTCGTTCCAGCGCAACGTCGAGATCGAGTACGAGCGCAACGGCGAGCGCTACCAGTTCCTGCGCTGGGGCCAGGGCGCCTTCAGCGACTTCAAGGTCGTCCCGCCGGGCACCGGCATCGTCCACCAGGTCAACATCGAGCACCTGGCCCGCGTGGTCTTCCCGCGGCAGGAGGGTGACCGCGTGGTCGCCTACCCCGACACCTGCGTGGGCACCGACAGCCACACCACGATGGTCAACGGCCTCGGCGTGCTGGGCTGGGGCGTCGGCGGCATCGAGGCCGAGGCCGCCATGCTCGGGCAGCCGGTGTCGATGCTGATCCCGCGCGTCGTGGGCTTCAAGCTGTCCGGCCAGCTCCCCGACGGCGCCACCGCCACCGACCTGGTCCTCACCATCACCGAGATGCTCCGCGAGCACGGCGTGGTCGGGAAGTTCGTCGAGTTCTACGGCGAGGGCGTCTCCGCCGTGCCGCTGGCCAACCGCGCCACCATCGGCAACATGAGCCCCGAGTTCGGCTCCACCGCGGCGATGTTCCCCATCGACGAGGAGACCATCACCTACCTGGAGCTCACCGGCCGCAGCCCGGAGCAGGTCAAGCTCGTCGAGGCCTACGCCAAGGAGCAGGGCCTCTGGCACGACGCCTCCCGCGAGCCGGCGTTCTCCGAGTACCTCGAGCTCGACCTCTCCACCGTCGTCCCCTCCATCGCCGGCCCGAAGCGCCCCCAGGACCGCGTGGCCATCACCGACGCCAAGGAGGCGTTCCGCGAGGTCCTGCCGACCTACGCGGGCGCTCCGGACGGCGACCCGGATGCCGCGGCCGACGCCAGCGCCTCCAGCGTCGACGAGTCGGTCGAGGAGACGTTCCCCGCGTCCGACCCCGCCAGCCCGTTCGCGCACGGCAACGGCGAGGCCGGCAAGCCCCACGAGGCGGTCACCGGCACCGGCGGCAGCCGGCGGGCCTCCAAGCCGACCCGCGTGGTCATGGACGACGGCACCGAGACCGAGATCGACCACGGCCACGTCGTGATCGCGGCCATCACCTCCTGCACCAACACGTCCAACCCGCAGGTGATGATCGGCGCGGCGCTGCTGGCCAAGAAGGCCGTCGAGCGCGGTCTGTCGTCCAAGCCGTGGGTGAAGACGACGCTGGCCCCCGGGTCCAAGGTCGTCATGGACTACTACGAGAAGGCCGAGCTCACCCCGTACCTGGAAAAGCTGGGCTTCTACCTGGTCGGCTACGGCTGCACGACCTGCATCGGCAACTCGGGCCCGCTGCCCGAGCCGGTCAGCAAGGCGGTCAACGACGCCGACCTCGCCGTCGTCTCGGTTCTCTCGGGCAACCGCAACTTCGAGGGCCGGATCAACCCCGACGTCAAGATGAACTACCTGGCGTCGCCGCCGCTGGTCATCGCCTACGCGCTGGCCGGGTCGATGGACGTCGACCTGAACAACGACCCGCTGGGTCAGGACGCCGACGGCAACGACGTCTTCCTGCGCGACATCTGGCCCTCGCCGCAGGAGGTCCAGCGAGTCATCGACCACGCCGTCTCCGCGGAGATGTTCAGCAAGGACTACGCCGACGTCTTCGCCGGCACCGAGCAGTGGCAAAACCTGCCCACGCCCACCGGTGACACCTTCGACTGGGACGCGCAGAGCACCTACGTCCGGCGTCCCCCGTACTTCGACGGCATGCCGGCCGAGCCCGCCCCGGTCGAGGACATCACCGGCGCCCGCACCCTCGCGGTGCTCGGCGACTCGGTGACCACCGACCACATCTCCCCGGCCGGTTCCATCAAGGCCGACTCCCCCGCCGGGAAGTACCTGCGCGAGCACGGCGTCGACCGCCGCGACTTCAACTCCTACGGCTCCCGGCGCGGGAACCACGAGGTGATGATCCGCGGCACCTTCGCCAACATCCGGCTGCGCAACCAGCTGGTGCCCGGCACCGAGGGCGGCGTCACCAAGAACCACCTCACCGGCGAGACGACGACGATCTACGAGGCGTCGGAGGCCTACGCCGAGGCCGGCATCCCGCTGGTCGTGCTCGCCGGCAAGGAGTACGGCTCGGGCTCCTCGCGCGACTGGGCGGCCAAGGGGACGGCGCTGCTCGGGGTCAAGGCGGTCATCGCCGAGAGCTACGAGCGCATCCACCGGTCGAACCTCATCGGCATGGGCGTGCTGCCGCTGCAGTTCCCCGAGGGCCAGAATCGCGAGTCGCTCGGGCTGTCCGGCGACGAGGAGTTCACGATCACCGGGATCACCGCGCTGAACGACGGCGACACCCCCCGCACGGTGAAGGTCAAGGCCGGGGACGTGGAGTTCGACGCCCGCGTCCGCATCGACACCCCCGGTGAGGCGAACTACTACCGCAACGGCGGGATCATGCAGTACGTCCTGCGGTCGCTGCGGGGTTCTGCCGCCTGATGGCTACAGCACCATGAACCTGGGCCTGGGCGGTCGCGGTTACCTGCTCACCGGCGCGAGCCGGGGGCTGGGCTTCGCGACCGCCCGCGCCCTGGTCGACGACGGTGCCCGGGTGCTGCTGAGCGCCCGGAAGCCGCACGACGTGTCGGCCGCCGTCGACGCGCTGGGCGGCGCGCCGTCGGCCCACGGCTCGATCGCCGACCTCGGCGACCGGGGAACCGCCGGTCGGCTCGTCGCCGAGAGCCTGGAGGCCCTCGGCCGGCTCGACGGCGCGCTGATCAGCGTGGGCGGTCCGGCTCCCGGCACGGTCCTCGAGGCGGCGGAGGATGACTGGCGGGCCGCCGTCGACTCGGTGCTCCTCGGCACCGTGCGGCTGATCAAGGCACTCGTCCCGCACCTCGGCGACGGCGCGGCGATCGGGCTGGTGCTCTCCACCTCCGTGCGCGAGCCCATCACCCACCTGGCCATCTCCAACGGCCTGCGCCCCGGGTTGGCGATGACCGCGAAGGCGCTCGCCGACGAGCTCGGCCCCCGCGGGATCCGGGTGTTGGGGCTGATGCCCGGCCGGATCGCCACCGACCGGATCATCGAGCTCGACGAGCGGAGTGGGGACGCCGAGGCCGCCCGCACGGCGTCGGAGGCGGCCATCCCGCTGCGCCGCTACGGCCGCCCCGAGGAGTTCGGCCGGGTGGCGGCGTTCGCGCTCTCCCCCGCTGCCTCCTACCTGACCGGAGTGATGATCCCGGTCGACGGCGGCGCGCTGCGTTCGCTGTGAACCCGGTTCTGGTCGCCTGTGCCCACGGCACCCGCAACCCCACCGGCCGCCGGCTGATCGCCGAGCTCGCCCTGGCCGCCCGGGCGCAGCGGCCGGGCCTGACGACGACGGCGGCGTTCGTCGACGTGCAGCCCCCGACCGTGGTCGACGTCGTGGCCGGGCTCGCAGCGGCCGGGCAGGCGGCGGTCGTCGTCCCCCTGCTGCTGTCGGGCGGCTACCACGTGCACGTCGACATCGCCGGCGCGGTCGCCGGAGCTCCCGGGGCGGTGGCCGCGCGGCCGCTGGGGCCCGACCCCCGGCTGGTGGGCGTGCTGCTCGACCGGCTGGCCGAGGCCGGGGCCGACCCGCGTGATCCGCTGACGGCCGTCGTGCTCGCCGCGGCCGGCTCCAGCGACGCCCGCTCGGTGGCCGACGTCGAGGACACCGCCGACCTGCTCCAGCGCTCGTGGGCGGGCGCGGTGACCACCGGCTACGGCTCCGCCGCGCGGCCGACCGTGCCCGACGCCGTGGCGGCCGCCCGCCGGGCCGGCGCGAAGCGGGTCGTGGTCGCCGCCTACCTGCTGGCGCCGGGCCACTTCCACGACAAGCTCGCCGGCGCGGGCGCCGACGTCGTCACCGCTCCCCTGCTGCCCGACGAGCGGATCGCCGCCGTCCTGCTCGACCGCTACGACGCCGCGGTCGGCTGACCGCCGCGGGTCACGCCGTCCAGCCCAGCAGCTCGCCACCGCCGAGGACCACGAGCACCCAGGTGACCGCTGCGACGACCGGGACCACCGCCGTCCACCACGACCGACGGGCTGCCAGCCGCGCCAGGACCCCGGCCAGCACCAGCCACCACGCCCACAGGGGAAACAGCGCGTAGAACGGGACCGCCAGCCCGGAGACCAGGTACACGTAGCCGACCAGCAGGTGCGCGACGCCCGCCACGACGGCGACCCCGATCACCGGCCATGCGGGGCGGGGGCGGACGGCAGGCCCGGGCGTCGTCACGACCGAAGTATCGCCGAACCGCCCCGCTACCGACGGGCCTTGGTCTCTGGTGGGCGCGCACCCCGCCGCCGAGAGTCGGGTCCACGAGCAGGACCGGTACGGGCGAGGAGGTCGGCATGGAGATCGCAGTGGTGTACGAGAGCGTGTACGGCAACACCCACGAGGTGGCCGACGCGATCGCCGAGGGCGTGCACGAGGCCGAGCCCGAGGCGACCGTGGCGTGCCTGCGGGTGGGCGACGCCGTGCCCGACCGGGTGCGGTCGGCCGACCTGCTGATCGTGGGCGGGCCGACGCACATGCACGGCATGTCCTCCGGGATGAGCCGCAAGATGGCCGTCCAGGGCGAGGCGAAGAAGGCAGCCGAGGGCACCGAGACGGTCCACGAGATCGAGCCGGGCGCGGAGAGCCCCGGCCTGCGCGACTGGTTCCACCAGCTGCCCGACACGACGAAGGGTCACTTCGCGGCGGCGTTCGACACCCGGGCGGAGTTCAAGCTGGCCGGTGGTGCCGCGGGCGGCATCGCGCACCGCCTGCACCGGCACGGGTACGACATGGTCGGCGAGGAGGGCTTCCTGATCGACCAGGCCGAGGGTCCGCTCCGGGACGGCGAGCGCGACCGCGCCCGCGCGTGGGGCGCCGCCCTCGTCCACCAGCTGGCGACCGCCGGCCGCTGATCGATGCGCCAGGGACTGCTGGTCGGTGTCGGCGTCCTCGTCGTCGTCGTGGTGCTGGTCGCCGGCACCCGGCGGCAGGAGCCCGCCGCCGCCGCCCGCTTCCTCCGCTGGGCCGGGTTCGGCCTGGTGGTCGGTGTCGCGGGGTTCTTCGCCCTGTTCGTCGTCGGTGAGACGCTCACTGATCCGGGTGGCTGGCGCGCCGTCGCGCTTCTCGCGTCCTGGCTGGTGCCCCTGGCGGTCACCTGCGCGATCGTCCGGTGGCGACCGGACGCCGGCGTCTGGCTGCTGGCCGCCCTGACCGTCCTGGTCCTCGCTTGGAGTGTGTGGCTGGCGATCGACCCCGCGTTCTGGCGCCGCGTCGAGGACGAGAACGGCCCCGTGCACGCGATCGCCGTGCTGGCCCTCGCGGCCGCGGTCGCGCTGCTCGGGCTCGAACGGACGCGGATCGCCGGGGTGCTGCTGGTGCTCATCGCCGTCGGGACGGGGCTCGCCGTCGGGACGGGGCTCGCCGCGGGCGGAGGCGTCGGCGGCGCCACCCTGCTGGTCTTCGTGACCGCCGTGCCGCTGATCTCCGGCGCGCTCTACCTGGTGTCCGCGGCGATGAGTTCCCACGCCGCCGGCGCGTCGACGCTCCAGTCGCTGTAACGACCGGTCACTGCGACGCCAGGAGGCCCCGCAGTTCCGCGGTCAGGGCCTCGCGGGCCTCCGGGTGCTGGTGCCACGACGCCGGCGTCGCCTGCAGCAGCGAGATGCGCCAGCGGCCTCCGCCCTCGTCGACCGCGACGACCGTGTGCAGCGTGTGGAAGCGCGGGTCGATGTCGTTGCCGCCCGGCGGGATCATCCCGGCGTGCGCGAGCAGCAACGCGACGCCTGGTGCGACGGGCCGAACGGAGCGGATCACCGCGACGTAGGACGCCGTCTCGTGGCTGGTGAAGATCTGCCGGAGGTCGGCGGCGATAGCCAGCCGCCCGTGGTGGTGCGTGCCGTCGTACCCGACGATGTCGCCGTCGTCGGCGAAGCCGGCCGCCACCGCCGCGCCGCTCCGCCTGTTCCAGCCGTCGAGGAAGCCGGCGTACAGGGCCCGGATCTGGGCGTCGTGCGGATGCGCTGATGTCACGCGTCAAGTCTCCTCTGCGAGTACCGGGACAGGAGTGACGCTAGTGGTCAGGCGACGGGGACCGTTCGACGCTCGCCGTCGGCGAACTGGGTCCGGTACAGGTCGGCGTACCGCCCCCCGAGCGCCAGCAACTCCTCGTGAGTGCCCGACTCCGCGATGCGACCGCCGTCGACCACGAGGATCTGGTCGGCGGCGCGGATCGTGGACAGCCGGTGCGCGATCACCAGCGAGGTGCGGCCCGCGAGCGCGGTGTCCAGGGCGTGCTGGACAGCCACCTCGGACTCGCTGTCGAGGTGCGCGGTCGCCTCGTCGAGGATCACGATGCCCGGCGCCTTCAGCAGCACCCGGGCGATCGCCAGCCGCTGCTTCTCACCGCCCGACATCCGGTAGCCGCGGTCACCGACGACGGTGTCCAGGCCCTCGGGCAGCGACCGCACCAGGTCGGCGATCCGGGCGCCCTCCATCGCCGTCCAGAGATCGGCCTCGGTGGCCTCGGGGCGCGCGTAGAGCAGGTTGGCGCGGATCGAGTCGTGGAACAGGTGCGCGTCCTGGCTGACCACGCCGATGCTGTCGCGCAGCGAGTCGAGGGTGAGCCGCCGGACGTCGACCCCGCCGACGCGCACCGACCCACCGGTCACGTCGTACAGCCGCGGCACCAGGTTGGCGATCGTGGACTTGCCGGCGCCGGAGTGGCCGACCAGCGCGACCAGGTGGCCGGGCTCGACGCGGAAGGACACGTCGTGCAGGACGTCGACGGGGCCGCCGTGCTCGGGCAGCGAGACCTCTTCCAGTGACGGCAGCGAGACGTCGGACGCCGAGGGGTAGCTGAACGAGACGCCGTCGAACTCGACCGACCGGTCGCCGGCCGGGACGGGGACGGCGTCGGGCGCCTCGCGGATCATCGGCTCGAGGTCGAGCACCTCGAAGACGCGGTCGAAGCTGACCATCGCGCTCATGACGTCGACGCGGACGTTGGCCAGCGCCGTCAGCGGGCCGTAGAGGCGGGACAGGAGCAGCGCCAGGGCGACGACGTCACCGGCGCTGAGCGAGCCGGTGAACGCCAGCCACCCGCCGAGCCCGTAGACCAGGGCGGTGGCCAGGGCCGCCACCAGGGTGAGCGCGGTGAAGAAGGCCCGGCCGTACATGGCCGAGAGGACGCCGATGTCGCGGACGCGGGCGGCCCGGCCACGGAAGGCGTCGGCCTCGGCGGACGGCCGGCCGAACAGCTTGACCAGCAGGGCGCCGGCGACGTTGAACCGCTCGGTCATCGTCGCGTTCATCGACGCGTTGAGCCCGTAGGACTCCCGGGTGATCTCCGACAGCCGCTTGCCCACCCGGCGTGCGGGCAGCACGAACAGCGGCACCATGACCAGCGAGAGCAGGGTGATCTGCCAGGACAGCGTCAGCATCACGCCGGCGGTCAGCACCAGGCCGATCACGTTGGAGACGACGCCGGACAGTGTCGAGGTGAACGCCTGCTGCGCCCCGATGACGTCGTTGTTGAGCCGGCTGACCAGCGCGCCGGTCTGGGTGCGGGTGAAGAACGCCACCGGCATCCGCTGCACGTGCTCGAACACGCGGCCGCGCAGGTCGTAGATGACGCCCTCGCCGATCCGCGCGGAGAACCAGCGCGTGGTCAGCGAGATGCCGGCGTCGACGACCGCCAGGCCGGCGATGATCAGCGCGATCCGGACGATGCCACCGGCCGTGCCGTCGAGCCCGGCGATCCGGTTGACGATGTCGCCGGCCAGCAGCGGGGTGATCACGCCGATGACCGACGAGGCGACCACGAGCACCAGGAAGCTGATCAGCTCGCGCCGGTACGGGCGCGCGATGCCCAGGATGCGACGGACCGTGCCCTTCGGCAGCTCCCGCCCGGTGACCGACGGATCGCGCCGGAAGGACCGCATCGCGGCCATGGACGTCATGGAATGGCTCACGTCCACACCGCCTCCTTCCTGTCCACCGGCCAACACGCTCGAGGACCGGCCTGTTCCGGAGGCAGTCTGTCAGCGACCTCCGACGAGTTCGTGCAGCCGGCGCACCTGGGCGGCCCGCTCGGCGGCGTCCTGGACGTCGGGTGCGTTGCGGACGGCAGAGCGCACCAGCGCCGCCGTCTCCCGGCTCGCGCCCACCGGGGGCGCGACGAGCGCGGCCACCAGGTCGGCCACCGTGCCGTCGAGGTCGGCCGCCGGGACGACGACGTTCGCCAGCCCGATCGCGTGTGCCTCGGCCGCGCCGACCGCTCGGCCGGTCAGGCAGATCTCCATGGCCCGCGAGTAGCCGACGAGCTCGACCAGGTTGCTCGTGCCGGTGAGGTCGGGCACCAGGCCGAGCGTGGCCTCGGGCAGCCGGAGCTGCGCGTCGTCGGTCATGACCCGCAGGTCGCAGGCGAGCGCCAGCTGGGCGCCGGCACCGATCGCGTGCCCCTGCACCGCCGCGACCGACACGATCGCCGGCGAGCGCAGCCAGCGGAAGCCGGCCTGGTAGCCGCGGATGCGCTCCTGCGCCTCCTCCGCCGAGAGCCGGCCGAGGTCGCCCAGGCCACCGGCGACGCCGGGCTCGGGGCTGAACAGGCTGCGGTCGAGGCCCGCCGAGAACGACCTGCCCTCCCCCCGCAGCACCACCACGCGGACGTCGTCGTCCAGGGCGTCACCGACCGCGGCGAGGGCGGCCCAGGTCGCGGGCGTCTGGGCGTTGAGCTGGTCGGGCCGGTCCAGGGTGACGGTGACGACCGCACCGTCCCGGCTCGTGCGGACCCAGCCGTCGTTCTCGAGTTCTCCGGAGCTCACGCCTTCTTACTATTCCGGTTGGCCCCACCGCGGCTGCGCAGGGAGGCCCCGGACTCCGAGAGGAGCCGGTGCACGAACCCGTAGGACCGGTTCGTCGACGCGGCCAGGGACCGGATGCTCTCGCCGCCGTCGTAGCGCTTGCGCAGGTCGTCGGCCAGCGACGACCGGTCCCCGCCCGTGATGCGCTTGCCCTTGCCCAGGTCCGCAGTGCTCGAGTCGGCCATGTCTCCCCTCCGTGCCAGCGGCCGGCCCGGGTCGACACCCGCAAGCCGGTGCAGACATGATCACCCACGAAGCGGCGCACCGCGACGCGAACGGGAACTGGCTGGTTACGCCAGTTCGACCAGGTCGGCGAGGTCCTCGCTCCAGGTGTCCTCGGTGCCGTCGGGCAGCAGGATCACCTTGTCGGGGTTCAGCGCGCGGACGGCGCCCTCGTCGTGGGTGACCAGCACGATCGCGCCGGTGTAGGTGCGCAGCGCGTTCAGCACCTGCTCGCGGCTGGCCGGGTCGAGGTTGTTGGTCGGCTCGTCGAGCAGGAGCACGTTCGCCCCGGAGACGACGAGCGTGGCCATGGCCAGCCGCGTCTTCTCACCGCCGGAGAGGGTGCCCGACCGCTGGTCGACGGCCTCGCCGGAGAAGAGGAAGGCCCCGAGGATCCGCCGCAGCTCGGTGTCGGTGCTGTCCGGCGCCGCCGACCGCATGACCTCGAGCAGCGACCGGTCGAGGTCGATCGTCTCGTGCTCCTGGGCGTAGTAGCCGACGCGCAGGCCGTGCCCGGCCTTCACCTCGCCCGTGTCGGGCACCTCGGTGCCGGCCAGCATGCGCAGCAGCGTCGTCTTCCCCGCGCCGTTGAGCCCGAGGACGACGACCCGCGCGCCCCGGTCGACGGCGAGGTCGACGTCGGTGAACACCTCGAGCGAGCCGTAGCTCTTCGACAGGCCCTCGGCCGTCAGCGGGGTGCGGCCGCACGCCGTCGGCGTCGGGAAGCGCAGCTTCGCCACCCGGTCCTGCACCCGCACGGCCTCCAAGCCCGCGGCCAGCCGCTCGGCCCGCTTGTCCATGCTCTTGGCGGCCTTGGCCTTGGTGGCCTTGGCGCGCATCTTGTCGGCCTGCGCCGAGAGGGCGTCGATCTTGCGCTCGGTGTTGGCCCGCTCCTGCTTGCGGCGCCGCTCGTCGGTCTCCCGCTGCAGCAGGTAGGGCTTCCAGCCGAGGTTGTAGACGTCGACCTCGGCGCGGTTGGCGTCGAGGTGCCACACCTTGTTGACGACGGCGTCGAGCAGTTCGACGTCGTGGCTGATGACGATCAGGCCGCCCTTGTGCGACGCCAGGAACCCCTTGAGCCAGGTGATCGAGTCGGCGTCGAGGTGGTTGGTGGGCTCGTCGAGGAGCAGCGTCTCGGCGTCGGAGAACAGGATGCGGGCGAGCTCGACGCGGCGGCGCTGGCCACCGGACAGCGTGCGCAGCGGCTGGGCGAGCACGCGGTCGGGCAGGCCGAGGTTGGTGCAGATGCGGGCGGCGTCGCTCTCGGCGGCGTAGCCACCCAGCGCGGCGAACTGGTCCTCGAGCCGGCCGTAGCGCCGCACCGCCTTGTCCCGCTCGGCGTCGTCGGCCGGCTCGGCCATGGCGACCTGGGCCTTGACCAGCTGCGCCCGGAGGACGTCGAGGCCGCGGCCGGAGAGCACCCGGTCGCTGGCGGTGATGTCGAGGTCGCCGCTGCGGGGATCCTGCGGGAGGTAACCGATCTCGCCGACGACGTCGACCTTGCCCGCGTGCGGGAGCCGCTCACCGGCCAGCGTCGTGAGAGTGGTCGTCTTGCCGGCGCCGTTGCGCCCGACCAGACCGATGCGGTCGCCGGGCTGCACGCGCAGGCTCGCACCGCTGATGAGGATCCGGGCGCCGGCGCGCAGCTCCAGGCCGGTCGTCGTGATCACTGAGCCCAGGGTAGGCGCTCTCCGGCCCCCGGACGAACGCATTCGGGGTGAGATCGGCTGCACCACCCGGACGAGCGTGTCGACCCGCACGAGTGCCCTGCTCAGCGGCTCGGAGCGCCAGACTGCGCTCATGCATCCGCCGAACGGCGCGTGGAGCCCACCGTGCCCGGTCTGCGGCCGTCCGTCGGCCGACGCCGGTCCCGGACCGTGCCGCACGTGCGGGCTGCCGGCGGTCGGGCAGGCCGCGCTGGTCGTCGCCCGCATCGGGGTCACCCTCACCGAGCTCACCCGCGACCGGGACGCCCTGCTGGCCACCCTGCGCGCCGCCGCGCCCGGCGCGCCCGTTGCTGCTCCGCCCGCTGTGGCCCCCGCTCCCCCGCCCATCCAGCCGTCGGCCCCATGGGCCCCGGCGCCCCCTGCCCCACCGCCGTGGACGCCACCCCCGCCTCCCCCGCCCGGGCCACCGCCGCGCCCCCGCCGCCGGCTGAGCCCCCCGCAGGTGCTCGGCGGCCTGGGCGCCCTCCTGCTGGTCGCCGCCTCCATCACGTTCGTCGCCGTCGCATGGACCCGCCTCGGCGTGGTCGTCCAGTCCGCGGTGATGCTGCTGGTCACGGGCCTGCTCTGCGGTGCGTCGGCCTGGACGGCCCGGAAGGGGCTGCGGGCCACCGAGGAGGCGCTGGCCGCCGCCGGGGCCGCCCTGCTGGCCGTCGACCTCGGCGCGGCACGGGCGCTCGGGCTGTTCGAGCTCGAGGACGTCCGACTCCGCTGGTGGTGGGTGATCTCCTGCGCGGTCGTCGTGGCGGTCACCGCCGTCCTGGGCCGGCTCACCCGGTCGACGGCGACCTGGCCGCTGGTCGCCCTGCTGGCCGCCCAGCCACTCCCGTTCCTCGTGCTCCCCACAGACCTGCTGACCGGCCCGGCCGGTGTCGCGGCGGCCCTGCTCGTCGCTGCCGGCGACGCCGTGGCCGCCCGGTCGCTGCGCCGCTACCTCGCGCCGGTGGCATGGGTCCTGGCCGGGCTGGCGACGTCTGCCGCCGTGTTCGGCGGCCTGACGGTGGCCGTCGAGGGCCCGGTGGGCGACTCGTGGGCGACGACGGCGCTGCTGACCCTGGCGGGAGCGGCCGCGGTCGCGCTCACCCGGTTCCCCCGCCCCGGCGGACTGCTCCCCGCGCCGGTGACCACGACCGCTGTCGCGGCGGTGATCGCCGGTCTGGCGCTGGCCGGGTCGCTCGAGCTCACCGCGACCGTCGGTGCGGTCGTCGCCGCAGGCCTGGGCCTCGTGCTGCTCACGCTGGCCGTGTTCGCCGTCCGCCTGCCCGTGCCGTGCGCGGCGCTGACCTCCGCGGGCGCGGCCCTGGCCTTCATGGGCGCCGCGTTCCTCTCCGACGACCGCGACGCCCGGCCGCTCGCCCTGGTGATCCTCGCCGCGACGGTCCCGGCCGCCCTCGCCGCCGTCCGGCTGCCCGCGCTGCGGCGTCCGGCCACCGGCGCCGCGCTGCTCGCGCCGGGCCTGTCGATCCTGCTGGCGCGGGCCGACGGCGTCCTGCCCGTCACCGTCGCGGGGCTGCTGCTGGCCCTGCTGGCCGCCACCGCCTTCGCCCTCGCCGCGCTGCGCGCCGGGCGCGGGGAGGAGTGGGTGTGCGCCGCCGGCGGCACCCTCGCCGGCGTCGCGGCGGGGGTGACCTCCGCCGACGTCGGCGCCTGGGGCCAGGTCGGCATCCAGCTCGGCATCGCCGGCGCCGCGGCGGGCTGCTACGCCGTCGTCGCCGGACGGCGGTGGGTGGGCGTCCTGGCGGTGGCCGATCTGGTGCTCGCGTCGTGGATCGCCGTCGCCGGCGCCCGGGTGGAGACGCCGGAGGCATACACGCTGCCCGCCGCGCTCGGTCTGCTGGTCATCGCGATCCCGCAGCTGCGCGCACGGGCGCGGTCCTGGGCCGCCGAGGGCGCGGCCACCGCCGTGGCGCTGGTGCCCTCGGCGGTGGTCGTCGTCGCCGACCCCACCGCACTGCGGCTGGTGCTGGTGGTCGCCACCGCCGCCGGGCTGACCGTCGCGGGCACGTTCCTGCACCGGCAGGCCCCGTTCGTCGTCGGCTCGGTGGTCCTGGCGTTCGTCGTCGTCGGCCGGCTGGCGCCCTACACGCCGCTGCTCCCCCGCTGGCTCACCCTCGGTGCTGCGGGGCTGCTGCTGCTCGTCGTCAGCGCCACGTACGAGCGGCGCCTCCAGCAGGCCCGGGAAGCCGTCGCCTGGGTCGCGCAGATGCACTGAGCGACGGCTGTGGGTCGGCCCTACGGTGGACCCGTGGGCACTCCTCCCCTGCCCTACCGCGTGCGGCCTCCGCAGGTGCTGCTCGGCGTCGGTGCGGTGTTGCTGGTCAGCGCCGGTGCGACGCTCGCCTCCGCCCACGGGGGCCCGTGGGCGCGCGCGCTGCTGCTGGTGCTGGCCGTGGTGGCGGCCGCCGTCTCCGTGCTCGCGGCCCGCGCCCGGCTGCGCAGCGCGCCCGAGGTGCTCGCCGCGACCGCGGCCGCGCTCGCCCTGGCCGGCAGCGCGTCCGCCGGGATCTCCCTCGACGGCGAACCGGTCACCGCCGCCGGCCTCGCCGGGGTGTTCCTGGGCCTCCACCTGGTCAGCCGGCGCGTCGCCGCCTGGCCGCTGGCGTCCTGGGCCGCCGCGCAGATCGCCGTCCTCCGCACGCTGGACGACGTGCCGGAGGCGCTGCACACGGCGACGTACCTGACCGTGGCCCTGGTCGGTCTCGCCGGGGCGCTGTTCGCCCGTCCGCTGATCGGCCGCCTCGCGATCGCGACGACGGCGCCCTGGTGGGTGGCGGGCGTGGTCACCGGCATCGGGTCGGCGTGGAGCGACACGGGGGTCCGCCCCTGGCTGTCGGTCCTGCTGGTGCTGGGCGCCGCCGCCGGCCTGCTGCTCGCCCGGCTCCGGGCGCCGCTGGACCCCCTGCTCGGCCCCCCGCGGGCGGTCCCGGTCGTGGCCGGCGTCGTGTCCGGGGTGGCCGCCGTGGGACCGATCTCGGCGCTCGGGCCGGTTCCCGTCGCCGTCACCGGGTTCATGGGCGTGCTGCTGGCGACGGTGCCGCCGAGCGTCCTCACCGGATGGCGGCGGGGTCTCTTCGAGCCGGTGGCCGTCACCGCGGGCGTCGTCGTCAGCGGGCTCTGCGTCGTCCAGCTGGCCGTCGACGGCCGGTGGGCCGCCCTGAGTCTGCTGTTGCTCCTGACGGCGCTGCCCACGGCCGGGGTCGCCGCCCGGCGGCCGGACGAGCGGCCGGTGACGCTCCCGACGGCGGTCGGCTGCCTGGCCGCCTCGGTGCTGCTGGCGCTCCCGGACGGGATCCTCGGTGCCGGGGTCGCGGCGGCACTGCTGACCACGCTGTACGCCGTGGCGATGGTCGTCGGCTCGGCGCTCGACCCCGGTTCGCGGCTGGCCACCGCGCGGGCCGCGGCCCTGGCCGGGGTGGCGGCGGTGGCCGTGCTCGCTGCCGAGGGCGATCGGCCGGCGCTGGCCGTCCACCTCGCGCTGCAGGGCGCGTTCACGCTCGGCTGGGCGTGGCGGACGGGCGCGCGGGACGCTCCCCTGGCGGCCGCCGCCTGGCGGGTCGCCGCCGGTCAGCTGGTGCTGGCGGCCTGGGTCGGCGCGGCCACGGCCGGGCTGGCCGCCGTCGAGTGGTACTCGCTCCCGGCCGCGGCCGGGCTGCTGATCGCGGCCGGCCGGGGCCTCGCCCACGGGCGGTCGTGGCCGGCCTGGGGCCCCGGGCTGCTGGTCGCCGCGGTGCCGTCGGCCGTGCTGGCCGTGGTGACCTCGGACGGCGCCCGCGCCGTCGCGGTGCTCATCGCCGCCTCGGTCGCGCTGGTGGTCGGCGCCCGGACGGGCCTGCGGGCGCCGCTGATGATCGGCGCCTTCACCGCGCTGTGGCTGGCCGTCGGGTTCGCCGTCCGGGCGCTGCCCTGGCCGCTGGGTACCGCACTGGTCGTCGGCAGCCTGCTGCTGGCCCTCGGCACGCGCCGGGAACGCCGCCCGGTCGCCGGATTCGGCGCCCGCCTCGCCGACCTGCGCTAGTCAGACGCGGAAGCCCAGCGCCCGCAGCTGCTCGCGGCCGTCGTCGGTGATCTTGTCGGGACCCCACGGCGGCATCCAGACCCAGTTGATCCGGATGTCGTCGACCAGCCCGGGGCCGGGCCCGCCGGTCAGCGCCTGGCGGGTCTGGTCCTCGATGACGTCGGTCAGCGGGCAGGCTGCCGAGGTCAGCGTCATGTCGATGATCGCGACGTTGTTGTCGTCGACGTCGAGGCCGTAGACCAGGCCCAGGTCGACGACGTTGACGCCCAGCTCGGGGTCGACGACGTCGCGCATGGCCTCCTCGACGTCCTCGATCAGCGCCGACTTGTAGGCCGGCAGCTCGGCAGCGGTCTCGTTCTCGGTGGTCTCGCTCATGACTGGCCTCCAGCCGTCGACAGGGCTCGGGCGCTGGCGTCCTTGAGGGCCATCCAGCTCATCAGCGCGCACTTGATCCGCGCGGGGTACTTGGACACGCCGGCGAACGCGACGGCGTCCTCCAGCTCGTCCTCGAGCTTCTCGGCCACGGACGGGTCGCCCTTGGCCTGCATCAGGGTCATGAAGTGCTCACCGGTCTCCAGCGCCTGCGGCACCGTCTTCCCGATGACCAGGTCGTACATCGCCGACACCGAGGCCTGGCTGATCGAGCAGCCCATGCCCTCGTAGGAGACGTCGGCGATCGTGTCGCCCTCCAGGTGCACCCGCAGGGTCACCTCGTCACCGCAGGTCGGGTTGACGTGGTGCACCTCGGCCTCGAACGGCTCCCGCAGGCCGCGGCCGTGCGGGTTCTTGTAGTGGTCCAGGATGATCTCCTGGTACATCGACTCCAGCTGCATCAGCTCACCCCGAAGAACTTCTGGGCCGCGCGGACGCCGTCCGCGAGCGCGTCGATGTCGTCGTAGCCGGTGTGCACGTAGAACGTCGCGCGGGTGGTCGCGGGGACCCCGTAGCGCCGCACGACCGGCCACGCGCAGTGGTGCCCCACGCGCACGGCGATGCCGAGGTCGTCGAGCACCTGCCCGACGTCGTGCGGGTGGATGCCGTCGACGGTGAAGGAGATCGCACCGCCGCGGGCCACGGTGTCGGGCGGGCCGATCACGGTGACGCCGGGGATCTCGGCGAGCTTCTCCAGCGCGTAGCCGGTGAGCGCGTGCTCGTGGGCCTCGACCTTGTCCATGCCGAGGGCCTGCAGGTACTCGACGGCCGCGGCCAGGCCGATCACCTGCGCGGTCATCGGGACGCCGGCCTCGAACCGCTGGGGCGGGGCGGCGAACGTGCTGCCCTCCATGCGGACGACCTCGATCATCGAGCCGCCGGTGAGGAACGGCGGCAGCTTGTCGAGCACCTCGTAGCGCCCCCAGAGCACACCGACGCCGGTGGGCCCGAGCATTTTGTGACCGGAGAACACCAGGAAGTCCGCGCCGAGCTCGGTGACGTCGACCGGCGAGTGCGGCACCGACTGGGCGCCGTCGACCAGGACCAGGGCCCCGACCTCGTGCGCGCGGGCGATGATCTCGCCGAGCGGGTTGATCGTGCCGAGGATGTTCGACTGCTGCGTGACCGCGACCAGCTTGGTGCGCTCGTTGACGACGGCGTCCAGGTCGGAGAGGTCCAGCCGCCCGTCGTCGGTGAGACCGAGCCAGCGCAGGGTCGCCCCGGTGCGCTCGCACAGCTGCTGCCAGGGCAGCAGGTTGGCGTGGTGCTCCATCTCGGTGACCACGATCTCGTCGCCCTGGCCGACCGCGTAGGTGCGGAGCTCGGGCTCCTTCGCCGTCGCGGCGTTGGACAGCGCGTAGGCCACCAGGTTGATGCCCTCGGTGCTGTTGCGGGTGAAGACGATCTCCCGCTCCGGGGCGCCGATGAACGCGCCGATCGTGGCGCGGGCGGCCTCGTACGCGCTGGTCGCCTCCTCGGCGAGCTGGTGGGCCCCCCGGTGCGGCGCGGCGTTGACGTTCTCGTAGAACCAGCGCTCGGCGTCGAGCACCTGGCGCGGCTTCTGCGAGGTGGCCCCGGAGTCGAGGTAGACCAGCCGCTTCCCGTCGCGCACCGTGCGGGACAGGATCGCGAAGTCGGCCCGGATCGCCTCGACGTCCAGGGGAAGGGGCGTGCGCGCCCCAGCAGGACGCGAGACGGTCTGGGTCATGCGTTCGCACCCTCCGCGGCGGCCTTCTCCAGGCTGGCCTGCTCGTTCGAGTCCTTGACGTAGGCGGCGTAGCCCTCGTTCTCGAGCTTGTCGGCGAGCTCGGGCCCGCCCTCGTCGACGATCCGGCCGGCCACGAAGACATGCACGAAGTCGGGCTTGATGTAGCGCAGGATCCGCGTGTAGTGGGTGATCAGCATGACGCCGACGTCGCTGTCCTCGCGGCTGCGGTTGACCCCCTCCGAGACGACCCGCAGCGCGTCGACGTCGAGGCCGGAGTCGGTCTCGTCGAGGATCGCGATGCGCGGCTTGAGCAGCCGCATCTGCAGGATCTCGTGGCGCTTCTTCTCACCACCGGAGAAGCCCTCGTTGACGTTGCGCTCGGCGAAGGCCGAGTCCATCTCGAGGGAGGACATCTCGGCCTTGACGTCCTTGACCCACGTGCGCAGCTTCGGCGCCTGGCCGGTGACGGCGGTTGCCGCGGTGCGCAGGAAGTTCGACACCGAGACGCCGGGGACCTCGACCGGGTACTGCATGGCGAGGAACAGGCCGGCGCGGGCGCGCTCGTCGACGGTCATCGCGAGGACGTCCTCGCCGTCGAGGGTCACCGTGCCGCCGGTGATCGTGTACTTCGGGTGGCCGGCGATCGAGTAGGCCAGGGTGGACTTGCCCGACCCGTTCGGGCCCATGATCGCGTGCGTCTCGCCCGAGCGGACGGTCAGCGTGACTCCGCGGAGGATCTCCTTCGCGTCGTCACCCTCCCCCACGCTCACGTGCAGGTCGCGGATCTCCAGGACAGACACTCGTGCTCCTCAGTTGCTGGCCGCGAGCGGGAGGGCGCCGTCTTCTTCGGTGTCGACGAAGACGTCATCCCCCTCCACCCGGACCGGGTAGACGGACACCGGCTCGGTGGCCGGAAGGTTGGTGGGCTCGCCGGTGCGCAGGTCGAAGCACGACCCGTGCAGCCAGCACTCGATCGTCGGGGCGCCCTTGAACTCCTCGACCTCGCCCTCGGAGAGGGCGACCTCGGCGTGCGAGCAGACGTCCTCGACGGCGTAGATCTGCCCCTCGAAGCGGACGACGGCGATGTCGATGTCGTCGAGCTCGACCCGAAGCGCGCCGGGCTCCTTCACGTCGGACAGCGCGCAGACCCGCTCGAAGCTCACGCGGGGACCTCCTGCTCCTCCAGACCCGGAAGGGCGCCGAGGCGGGCCTCGATCGTGCCCATCAGCCGGTCCTGGAGCTCCGGGATCCCGACGTGCTGGACGACGTCGGCGAAGAAGCCGCGGACGACGAGCCGGCGGGCGGTCTCGGCGTCGATGCCCCGCGAACAGAGGTAGAACAGCTGCTCGTCGTCGAACCGCCCGGTGGCGCTGGCGTGGCCGGCGCCGACGATCTCGCCGGTCTCGATCTCCAGGTTGGGCACCGAGTCGGCGCGGGCGCCGTCGGTGAGCACCAGGTTGCGGTTGAGCTCGTAGGTGTCGGTGCCGGTCGCCTCCGGCCGGATGCGGACGTCGCCGATCCAGACCGTGTGCGCGTCCTCGCCCTGCAGCGCGCCCTTGTAGAGCACGTTGCTGCGGCAGTTGGGGACGGCGTGGTCGACCCAGAGCCGGTGCTCGAGGTGCTGGGTCTCGTCGGCGAAGTAGACGCCGTACAGGTCGGCCGAGCCGCCGGGGCCGGCGTACTGCACGTTGCTGACCAGCCGGACGAGGTCGCCGCCGAGGGTGACCACGACCTGCTTGAAGGTGGCGTCCCGGCCGACGACGGCGTCGTACTGGCCGCCGTGGATCGCGCCCGCCGCCCAGTCCTGCACCGAGACGAGCGTGACCTGTGCGCCGTCGCCGACGAGCACGGCCACGCCGCCGGAGTACTTCCCGAGCCCCGAGTGGTCGAGCACGACGGTCGCCTTCGCGAACGCGCCGACCTCGACGACGAGCTGGCCCCACACCACGTCGTCCGAACCGGTGCCGGCCAGGCCGAGCGTGACCGGCCGGTCCAGCTGCGCCTCCGCGGGCACACGGACGACGGCGGCGCCGCCGCTGCGCTGCCGGGTGAGCGCGGCCAGCCGGTCGACCGGCTCGGGCAGCCCCTTGAGCAGCGGGTCGTCGGCCTCGACGCTGGTCAGCTCGACGCCGTCGGGCAGGTCGGTCGTCCAGGTGAGGTGGGCGTCCGACGACTCGCCGTTCAGCAGCGGACGGATCTTCCGCATGGGCGTGAAGCGCCAGGTCTCCTCGCGCCCGGTGGGCACGCCGAAGGCCTCCGGGTCGAGCGAGGTGAAGCGCTCCGCCGGCGAGCCGGTCGGGGCCGGGCCGCCGTGCGCATGGGCGCCCGGGGGCAGGTCCTGGATCTGTGTACTGGCCGACATCAGCCGACGGCACCTTCCATCTGCAGTTCGATGAGCCGGTTGAGCTCGAGGGCGTACTCCATCGGCAGCTCGCGGGCGATCGGCTCGACGAACCCGCGCACCACCATCGCCATGGCCTCGTCCTCGGACATGCCACGGCTCATCAGGTAGAAGAGCTGGTCCTCGCTGACCCGCGAGACCGTGGCCTCGTGGCCCATGGCGACGTCGTCCTCGCGGACGTCGACGTAGGGGTAGGTGTCGGACCGGCTGATCGTGTCGACGAGCAGCGCGTCGCACTTCACCGTCGACTTCGAGCCGTAGGCGCCCTCGTCGATCTGGACCAGGCCGCGGTAGGACGTGCGCCCACCACCCCGGGCCACCGACTTGCTGATGATGTTCGAGGAGGTGTGCGGCGCGGCGTGCACCATCTTGGCGCCGGCGTCCTGGTGCTGGCCCTCGCCGGCGAAGGCGATGGAGAGCACCTCGCCCTTGGCGTGCTCGCCGGTCATCCACACGGCCGGGTACTTCATCGTCACCTTGGAGCCGATGTTGCCGTCGACCCACTCCATGGTCGCGCCCTCGTGGGCCACGGCCCGCTTGGTGACCAGGTTGTAGACGTTGTTCGACCAGTTCTGGATGGTCGTGTACCGGCAGCGCGCGTTCTTCTTGACGATGATCTCGACGACGGCGGAGTGCAGCGAGTCGCTCTTGTAGATCGGCGCGGTGCAGCCCTCGACGTAGTGCACGTAGGCGCCCTCGTCGATGATCATGAGCGTGCGCTCGAACTGGCCCATGTTCTCGGTGTTGATCCGGAAGTAGGCCTGCAGCGGGATCTCGACGTGCACGCCCGGCGGCACGTAGATGAACGAGCCGCCCGACCAGACGGCGGTGTTCAGCGCGGCGAACTTGTTGTCGCCGGACGGGATGACCGAGCCGAAGTACTCCTTGAAGATGTCCTCGTGCTCGCGCAGGGCCGTGTCGGTGTCGAGGAAGAGGACGCCCTGCTCCTCGAGGTCCTCACGGATCTTGTGGTAGACGACCTCGGACTCGTACTGGGCCGCGACACCGGAGACCAGGCGCTGCTTCTCCGCCTCGGGGATGCCGAGCCGGTCGTAGGTGTTGCGGATCTCCTCGGGGAGCTCCTCCCACGACGCGGCCTGCGCCTCGGTCGACTTCACGAAGTACTTGATGTTCTGGAAGTCGATGCCGGAGAGGTCCGACCCCCAGTCGGGCATGGGCTTCTTGCCGAAGATCTTCAGCGCCTTGAGACGACGCTCGAGCATCCACTCGGGCTCGTTCTTGCGCGCCGAGATGTCACGGACGACGTCCTCGCTCAGTCCGCGCTTGGCCGAGGCGCCGGCGACGTCGGCGTCCGCCCAGCCGTACTGGTAACGGCCGAGCTGGTCGATCTGCTCGTCCTGCGTCAGCGGCGTGCTGGTCACCGGCTGCGTCGTGGTCATGCGGGCGTCCTCTCCCGGGCGTTCGTGGGCGTGCTGCTCGTGGACGTGCTGGTGGTGGACGGTGCGGTGCGCGATCCGATCACGGACCGGTGCGCTGCTCGCTCACCTGGTACAGGGCCTGCGGGGGTCGATCTGTTCCCTGTGCGGAGTGGTTGCGGGCCAGGAATGTGGGTGGTGCAGATGCCGTCACCGTGGGCGATCGTGGCCAGCCGCTGCACGTGCGTGCCCACGAGCCGGCCGATCACCGCGGTCTCGGCCTCGCACAGCTGGGGGAACTCCGCGGCCACGTGCGCCACCGGGCAGTGGTGCTGGCAGAGCTGCCCCCCGCTGGAGATCGCCGAGGCCGTGGCAGCGTAGCCCTCGGCCGTGAGGGCCGCGGCGAGCACCTGTGCCCGGTCGACCGGCGCCCCGTGGGCGTCGTGGGTCGCGTGCTCGACGGCGGTGGAGCAGCGCTCCTCCAGCCCGGCGAGCTGCAGCTCGGCGACGGCGCGCACGGCGTCGGGGCCGCCCGATGCGGCGACGTAGCGGAGCGCGGTCAGCGCCAGGTCGTCGTAGGCGTGCGGGAAGGTCGAGCGGCCGGCGTCGGTCAGGTGGAACCGGCGCGCCGGGCGCCCGCGACCACGATGCGCGTCCCGCGTGAGCCGCTCCTCGACCCGGCCGGTGGCCAGCAACGCGTCGAGGTGCCGGCGGACGGCGGCGGGCGAGATGCCCAGGAGAGCGGCGAGCTCGGCGGCCGTCTGCGGCCCGTGCTCGAGCAGCAGCCCGCTGACGCGGTCGCGCGTGCGCCCGTCCTCGGCGGTCGCCGGGACGCGGTGCGACGAGACCGCAGCGCTTTCCACAACACAAGTGTGACCTATTTCCACGATCGCGCAACCACCGGGGTCGGTCGGCTCTCCACGATCGCGCAACCACCGGGGTCGGTCGGCTCTCCACGATCGCGCAACCACCGGGGTCGGTTCCGTGACGAAGGGCCCGCCGCATCGCCCCCCGTTGGCCCCTGGTGACCGTCCGTGCTCGGCCGCACCGTGGGGGAAGGACGACGACGAGGCCCGGGAGCAACGCGATGACCCAGATGACCGAGGGCTTCCGGGCGCCGGCGGGCTGGTACCCCGATCCCGGGGGCGCGCCGGGGCAGCGCTGGTGGGACGGCACCAGCTGGACCGGCCAGTTCCAGCCCCTGGCCGGGCCGGGCTCGTGGGCACCCCAGGGTCCGAGGCCGCGGCGGCGCTGGTCGCCGTGGGCGGTCGTGGGCGGCGTCGCGCTCCTCGTCCTGGCGCTGGCGGTCGGCCTGATCGTGGCGCTGGGCGGCAGCCCGGCCGAGCCCCCGGAGGTCTTCCCGACGGACTTCGGGCAGCAGGACCCGCCCACCACCGACTACCTGCTCTCGCTGATCGGGCAGGACTCGTCGAGTGACGCCGTCCGGCAGCTCGACGAGCAGTGCGGCAGCAACCTCGACGCGATGGGCAACCTCGAATGTCCGTCGCTGGGGTTCGAGATCGCCTTCGACACGTCGCTGACCGCGACCCGCGTGATCCTCTACCCGTTCCAGGAGAACTCGATGGCCGAGTACACCGGCGCGCTGCCCGGTGGCGTGGCCTGGTCGGACGGTTACCCCGACGTCGTGGCCCGGCTCGGGGAGCCCGTCGAGCTGGAGGGCGGGTTCGGTGCGATCGACATCACCGCGCACTACCGGCTGGACGGCTACGACGTCGGATTCGGCCTGGACACCTGGTACAACAGCCCGGACGACCTGCAGAACGCCCACCTGACCAGCATCACGATCCAGCCTGTGTGACCGGCTCGCGCGAGCGGGACCGGGCCGGGCGCCGTCGTCCCACCACCTAGCATCGGGGCGTGCCGGTCCTGCCCACCGCCTTCTCCCCCGCCGCCGTCTCCCGCGTCGCCCTGGCCAACGCGGTCGCCAACGGCGTCATCGTCGTCACCGGGGGGCTCGTTCGGCTGACCGGCTCGGGGCTGGGCTGCCCGACCTGGCCGCGGTGCACCGACGACAGCTTCGTGGCGACCCCGGAGCTGGCCGGACACGGCGCCATCGAGTTCGGCAACCGGCTGCTCACGTTCGTCCTCACCGCGGCCGCCATCGCGATCGTCGTCGTCGTATGGCGCTCCGCCCGCCGCGACCTGCGGACGCTGGCGGTCGTGAGCTTCCTCGGCATCCCCGCGCAGGCCCTGCTCGGCGGGATCACCGTGCTCACCGAGCTGAACCCGTGGACGGTCGCCGCCCACTTCCTCGTCTCCATGGTGCTGGTCGCGGTCGCCACGACGCTGTGGCTGCGCTCCCGCGAGCCGGGGGTCGGGCAGCCGCTGCTCCGCCGGCCGCTCGAGCTGCTGATCCACGGCATCGCCGCCGTGACCGCGGTCGTCCTGGTGCTCGGGACCGTCGTCACCGGCGCCGGACCGCACAGCGGCGACCGGAACGCCGCCGACCGCATGGACTTCGACCCCGCGTCGGTGAGCCAGCTGCACGCCGACGTGGTCTTCCTTCTCGTCGGTCTCACGGTGGCGCTGCTGGTCGCCCTCCACGCCGTCGACTCCCCCGGCCGCCTGCGCCGGGCCGCCCGGGACCTGCTGGTCGTGCAGCTCGCCCAGGGGGTCGTCGGGTTCGTGCAGTACTTCACCGACCTGCCGATCGTCCTGGTGCTCGTGCACATGGCCGGCGCCGTCCTGATCACCGCGTACACCGCGCGGCTGGTGTGGGCCGTCCACGGCCCGGCGAGCGAGCTCCCGCTGGACACCCCGGCCTCGCAGGTCACCGCCACCCGCTGAGCTGAGCCGCCGGACAGCTGCGAGAGCCGCGCTACAGGGCGGCCTCGGCGACTGCGCGGCGGCTCTCGTGCGCGGACGGCGCACACGCGGTAGCGCACACGCCTCAGATGAAGACGTCGACGATGATCGCGACCGACAGCAGCGCCAGGTACGAGATCGAGATGTGGAACAGCTGCATCGGCCGGGTGTTCTCGCCGCGCGCGATGCGGCGCAGCAGCTTGTGCGCCTCCAGCACGAACCACGCGCCGAGGACGGCCGCCGACACCGTGTAGATCCAGGCGATCCCCTGCTCCACCGACAGCGGCCACAGGGTCAGCGAGACCGCGACGGTCACCCACGTCCAGACGACGGTCTGCCGGCCCACCGACAGCGCCGGGGCGACGACGGGCAGCATCGGGACGCCGGCCCGCGCGTAGTCCTCGCGGAAGCGCATCGCCAGCGCCCAGAAGTGCGGCATCTGCCAGCAGAAGACGACGGCGAAGAAGACGACCGCGGGCCAGTCGAGCGACCCGGTGACCGCGGCCCAGCCGATCAGCACCGGCGCCGCTCCCGGCACCCCGCCCAGCTCGGTGCTGCGCCGGGTGTGCCGCTTGGCCACGACCGTGTAGAGGACGGCGTAGTAGAAGATCGCGCCCGCCGCGAGGGCGGCGGCCAGCAGCGTCGTCGTCGCGGCGAGGAGGGCGATCGACGTGACCGACAGCACGATCCCGAAGGTCAGCGCCTCGCGCGGGCTCACCAGGCCCATCGGCAGCGGCCGGCGCTGCGTCCGGTGCATCAGGCGGTCGATGTCGCGGTCGTAGTAGCAGTTGAAGACGTTGGCCGCCCCGGCCGCGAGGGTGCCGCCGACCAGCGTCGCGGCCAGCAGCCGCCACGAGGGCCAGCCCTCGGCGGCCAGCATCATCGCCGGCACGGTGGTGACCAGCAGCAGCTCGATGATGCGGGGCTTGGTCAGCGCGACGTACGCCCCGACCTTGGTGCGGACACGGCCGGGCCGGCGGGTGGGCGCGGGGGTCGGCCGGGCGGAGAGCGCCGTCATCGGAGGACCTCGTGCACCGGGGCCTCGGACGCGTCGCGGGAGCAGCCGGATCCCGCCGGGCACCTGGACAGCACGGGCCTCTTTCGAACCGGGGACGGGACGCCCCACTGTAGCCCGCGCGAGGAACGCTCATGGGGACGGCACAGGCCCGGATGACTAGGGTTGTTCCCGCTGGATGCTGCGCAGAACGCGGGCGGTCGTTCGGCTGCAATGCACGGCACAACTCGAGGGAGCACCGACCACATGGGAACGCAGAGCACCGGGCCCGAGGCCCCCGCCGAGGCCGCCTCCGACGCCCCCACCGGCAGCCCGGCCCAGCCGCGGCCGACCCTGCCGGACGGGTTCGGCGACCTGGACCGCCGCGCGATCGACACGGCCCGCGTCCTGGCCATGGACGCCGTCCAGAAGGTCGGCAACGGCCACCCCGGAACGGCGATGAGCATGGCCCCGACGGCCTACCTGCTGTTCCAGAAGTGGCTCCGCCACGACCCCAGCGACCCGAACTGGGTCGGCCGCGACCGGTTCGTGCTCTCGATGGGCCACTCGAGCCTGACCCTCTACGTGCAGCTGTACCTCTCCGGCTACGGCATGGAGCTCGACGACCTGAAGGCCCTGCGTACCTGGGGGTCGAAGACCCCGGGCCACCCCGAGGTCAACCACACGCCCGGCGTCGAGACGACGACCGGCCCGCTGGGGCAGGGCGTCGGCAACGCCGTCGGCATGGCCATGGCCGCCCGCCGCGAGCGCGGCATGCTCGACCCCGACAGCCCTGAGGGCGAGAGCCCGTTCGACCACACGATCTGGGTGTTCGCCTCCGACGGCGACCTGGAGGAGGGCGTCAGCGGCGAGGCCTCTTCGCTGGCCGGCACCCAGCAGCTGGGCAACCTGGTCCTCGTCTACGACGACAACAAGATCTCCATCGAGGACGACACGAACGTCGCGTTCACCGAGGACGTCGGCAAGCGCTACGAGGCCTACGGCTGGCACGTGCAGCACGTCGACGACGGCGAGGACCTCGCCGCGGTCGACGCGGCGCTGGCGGCCGCCAAGGCCGAGACCGGCCGCCCCTCGATCGTCGTGCTGCGCACGATCATCGGCTGGCCGGCGCCGAACAAGCAGAACACCGGCGCCGCCCACGGGTCCGCGCTCGGCGACGACGAGGTCGCGGCCACCAAGGGCGTCCTCGGCCTGGACCCGGCGCAGACCTTCGAGGTGGCGCCCGAGGTCATCGAGCACGCCCGCAAGGTCGTCGCCCGCGGCCAGGAGGCCCACGCCGAGTGGCAGAAGGGCTTCGACGCCTGGACGCAGGGCAACCCCGACGGCGCCGCGCTGCTCGAGCGCATGCGGACCCGTACCCTCCCCGACGGCTGGGCCGAGAAGCTGCCCAGCTGGCCGGCCGACCCCAAGGGCGTCGCCACCCGCAAGGCCTCCGGCGAGGTGCTGGCCGCGCTGTACCCGGCGCTCCCCGAGCTGTGGGGCGGGTCGGCCGACCTCGCGGAGAGCAACAACACCGCGGTCAAGGGCGAGCCCTCGTTCCTGCCCGCCGACCGCCAGACGAAGATGTGGACCGGCGGCCCCTACGGGCGCACGCTGCACTTCGGCGTCCGCGAGCACGCCATGGGCGCGGTCATGAACGGCATCGCGCTGCACGGGGGCACCCGGGTCTACGGCGGCACGTTCCTGACGTTCTCCGACTACATGCGCGGTGCGGTGCGGCTGGCCGCGCTCATGCAGCTGCCGGTCACCTACGTCTGGACGCACGACTCGATCGGCCTGGGCGAGGACGGCCCGACCCACCAGCCGATCGAGCACCTGGCCGCGTTGCGCGCGATCCCGGGCCTCGACGTCGTCCGGCCCGCCGACGCCAACGAGGTCGCCGTCGCCTGGCGCACGATCCTCGAGAACAACGACCGGCCGGCCGGGATCATCCTGTCCCGCCAGAACCTGCCGGTCTTCGACCGCGACACCATGGCCTCCGCCGAGGGCGTCGCCCGCGGCGGCTACGTGCTCGCCGAGGCGTCGTCCGGCAGCCCCGAGGTGATCCTGATGGGCACCGGCTCCGAGGTGCAGATCGCCGTCGCCGCGCGCGAGGCGCTCGAGGCCGATGGCATCCCCACCCGCGTGGTGTCGCTGCCCTGCGTCGAGTGGTTCGCCGACCAGGACCGCGCCTACCGCGAGCAGGTGCTGCCGCCCGCGGTGCGCGCCCGGGTGAGCGTCGAGGCGGCCGTGCCGATGGGCTGGCGCGACTTCGTCGGCGACGCCGGGCGCATCGTGGGCCTGAACCACTACGGGGCGAGCGCCGCGTACACCGTGCTCTACGAGGAGTTCGGGCTCACCGCCGACGCCGTCGTCGCCGCGGCACGGGAGAGCATCCAGGCGGCAGGCGCGCAGCCGAGCGCGCCGATCGGACCCGAGGCCTCCGCCGGCGGACTGGAACAGGCCACCGGCGACCGCTAGCAGACAGACGTACCGACACCCTCCAGCCCGAAAGGCACCGTCATGGCACAGAACGAGAAGCTGGCCGAGCTCTCCGCCGCAGGGGTCGCCGTCTGGCTCGACGACCTCTCCCGCGACCGCATCCGCAGCGGCAACCTGCAGTCGCTGGTCGACGAGCACTCGGTCGTCGGCGTCACCACCAACCCGACGATCTTCGCCGCGGCGATCAGCGGCTCGGACTCCTACGACGACCAGGTGCACGCACTGGCGGTGCGCCGGGTCAGTGTCGAGGAGGCCCTGCGCACGATCACCGCGTCCGACGTCCGCGACGCCTGCGACCTGCTCGCACCGGTGGCCGCGCGCACCGGCACCGACGGGCGCGTCTCGCTGGAGGTCGACCCGCACCTGGCGCACGACACCGACGCGACCGCCGCCGAGGCCGCGCACCTGTGGTGGCTGGTGAACCGGCCCAACCTGTTCATCAAGATCCCCGCCACCGAGGCCGGCCTCCCGGCCATCACCACGACCATCGGCCGCGGCATCAGCGTCAACGTGACCCTGATCTTCAGCCCCGAGCGGTACCGGGCGGTCATGGACGCGTACATGAGCGGGCTGGAGCAGTGCATCGACACCGGCGCGGGCTTCGACGGCATCGAGTCGGTGGCGTCGTTCTTCGTCTCCCGCGTCGACACCGAGATCGACAAGCGACTGGACGCGCTGGGCGCCGACCCCTCGCTCAAGGGCAAGGCCGGTATCGCCAACGCCCAGCTGGCCTACCAGGCCTACGAGGAGGTCGTCGCCTCCGACCGCTGGCGCGCGCTGGAGGTGCGGGGTGCCCGGCCGCAGCGCCCCCTGTGGGCCTCGACCGGCGTGAAGAACCCCGAGTACTCCGACACGATGTACATCAGCGAGCTCATCGCGCCGGGAACGGTCAACACGATGCCCGAGAAGACGATGATGGCCTACGCCGACCACGGCGCCCCGGGGCTCCCGATCGAGAAGAGCTACGAGGACGCCGCGGCGCACATGCAGGCGCTGCGCGACGCCGGCATCGACCTCGACGACGTGTTCCGGGTGCTCGAGGAGGAGGGCGTCACCAAGTTCGTCGACTCCTGGACCGAGCTCACCGACAGCGTGCGCAGCGAGCTGGAGAAGAAGGCATGAGCTTCGCGGTCGACGCCAACGGCCTCGACGTCCCCGATCAGCTGCGCAGCCAGCTGGCCGCCGACGACGTCGCCGCGCGGCTGGTCGCCAAGGACGCCACGCTCTGGGGCCCCGAGGCGGAGAGCGAGGCCGCGATCCGGCTGGGCTGGCTCGACCTGCCGGCCACCTCGCGCGAGGTGGTGGCCCGGCTGGCCGACCTGAGGGCCGAGCTCGCCGCCGAGGGGCTGGACCGCGTCGTGCTCTGCGGCATGGGCGGCTCGTCGCTGGCGCCGGAGGTGATCTGCCGGACGGCGGGGGTCCCCCTGGTCGTCCTCGACACCACCGACCCGGGCCAGGTCTCGGCCGCGATGGCCGATCTGGACCGCACCGTCGTCGTCGTCAGCTCCAAGTCCGGGGGCACGGTCGAGACCGACAGCCAGCGACGGGCCTTCATCTCGGCCTTCGCCGCGGCCGGGCTCGACGAGAAGGAGATCGGCGCGCGCTTCGTCGTCGTCACCGATCCCGGGTCCCCGCTCTCGGAGACGGCGGCGGCCATGGGTGCGCGGGCGGTGTTCCTGGCCGACCCGAACGTCGGTGGCCGGTACAGCGCCCTGTCGGCGTTCGGCCTGGTGCCCTCGGCCCTGGCCGGGGTCGACGTCGGCGCGCTGCTCGACGAGGCCGAGGAGCTGGCCGCCCGGCTGGCCGAGCCCGGCAACCCGGCCCTGGAGCTGGGGATCGCGCTCGGCGGGGCGTTCCGGGCGGGGCGCGACAAGCTGGCCCTCGCCGACGGTTCGGGCTCCCCGATCCAGGGCTTCGGCGACTGGGCCGAGCAGCTGATCGCCGAGTCCACGGGCAAGGAGGGCCGCGGCATCCTCCCCGTCGTCCTCGAGTCCGCCGACGCACCCGGCGCGCAGGCCGACGACGTGCTGCTGGCGGTCGTCGGGGACGGCGCCCCGGCGCGGCAGCCGTCGCTCGGGGTCACCGGCCCGCTCGGTGCGCAGTTCCTCGGCTGGGAGTACGCCACCGCGGTGGCCGGGCGCGTGCTCGGGATCAACCCGTTCGACCAGCCCAACGTCACCGAGAGCAAGGACAACACCAACCGGATCCTGGGCGAGGGGCTGCCGGTGGATCCGCCGGCGGCGAAGATCGGCGCGATCGAGATCCGCGGCAGCGGCGGCGCCCTCGACGGGGTCGACCTGAGCGCGCACGACGGGGTCGTGCTCGCCCTGGACGCGCTGCTGTCGGCGATCCCGCCGCGCGGCTACCTCGCCGTGATGGCCTACCTGGACCGGGAGCAGGACGCCGCCGCCGGTGAGCTGCGGGCGCTGCTGGCCCGCCGCACGGAGCACGCGGTCACCTTCGGCTGGGGCCCGCGGTTCCTGCACTCGACCGGCCAGTACCACAAGGGCGGCCCGCAGGTCGGCGCGTTCCTGCAGGTCACGGGCGTCGTCGACCAGGATCTCCCGGTGCCCGACAGGGACTTCGACTTCGCGACCCTGCAGGCCGCCCAGGCGGCCGGCGACCGCAAGGCGCTGGCCGACCGCGGCCGGCCCCTCCTGCACCTGCACCTCACCGACCGCGCCGCCGGTCTGGCGCAGCTCCGGGACGTGCTGGCCTGAGGGCCCGATCCACCGCCCGCTCCGACCTCGAGGACGGACCCATGATTCCCAACCCGCTGCGGGATCCGCGGGACCGGCGGCTGCCCCGGGTGCCCGAGCCGTGCGCGCTCGTGGTCTTCGGCATCACCGGCGACCTGGCACGCAAGAAGCTGCTCCCGGCGGTGTACGACCTCGCCAACCGCGGTCTCCTGCCGACCAACTTCGCCCTGCTGGGCTTCGCCCGCCGCGACTGGGGGGACGAGGAGTTCGCCGACCTCGCCCGCTCGGCCGCCCGGGCCGCGGCCCGGACCCCGTGGCGAGAGGAGGTCTGGGAGCGGCTGGCCGCCACCGTGCACTTCGTCCCGGGCTCCTTCGACGACGACAACGCCTTCGACCAGCTGACCACCGCCCTCGACGACCTCCAGGGCAGCCACGGCATCGGCGGCAACGCCGCCTTCTACCTGTCGATCCCCCCGGCGATGTTCCCCACGGTGCTCAAGCAGATGCAGCGGACCGGGATGGCGGAGACCACGCCCGAGCGGTGGCGGCGCGTGGTCGTCGAGAAGCCGTTCGGCGAGGACCTGCCCTCGAGCCGCGAGCTCAACGAGCTGGTCGACTCGGTGTTCGGGGCGGAGGACGTCTTCCGCATCGACCACTACCTGGGCAAGGAGACCGTCCAGAACCTGCTGGCGCTGCGGTTCGCAAATGCGCTGTTCGAGCCGATCTGGAACGCCCAGAACGTCGACTCGGTGCAGATCACCATGGCCGAGGACGTCGGCATCGGCGGGCGGGCGCAGTTCTACGAGAAGACCGGCGCCGCCCGCGACGTGCTGCAGAACCACCTGCTGCAGCTGCTCGCGCTCACCGCCATGGAGGAGCCCGTCGAGTTCTCCGCCGAGGAGATCCGCACCGAGAAGCTCAAGATCCTGCGGGCGATCTCGCTGCCGACCGACCTGGAGACCTTCGCGATCCGGGGCCAGTACGAGCAGGGTTGGCTCGCCGGGCAGCGGGCGCACGGTTACCGGCAGGAGGACGGCGTCGCCGAGGACTCCACCACCGAGACCTACGCCGCGGTGCGGCTGGGCGTCGAGACCCGGCGCTGGGCCGGGGTGCCGTTCTACGTGCGGGCCGGCAAGCGGCTGCCGCGGCGCGTCACCGAGATCGCGCTGGTGTTCAAGCGGGCGCCCCACCTGCCCTTCGCCGACACCGACACCGAGGAGCTCGGCAACAACCAGCTCGTCATCCGGGTGCAGCCCGACGAGGGCATGACCCTGAAGTTCGGGTCGAAGGTGCCGGGCAGCGTGATGGAGGTCCGCGACGTCGCGATGGACTTCCTCTACGGCGAGCAGTTCACCGAGGCCAGCCCCGAGGCCTACGAGCGGCTCCTCCTCGACGTCCTCCTCGGCGACGCGACGCTGTTCCCCCGCAACGCCGAGGTCGAGGCGTCCTGGTCGGTGATCGACCCGCTGGAGGAGTTCTGGGCGGGCACCACCCCGCACCCGTACCGGGCCGGCGAATGGGGCCCCCGCGCCGCCGACGAGATGCTCGCTGCCGAGGGAAGGAGGTGGCGCCGACCATGACCACGCTCTGGGACACGACCGGATCCGCCGTCGTCAAGGAGCTGGCCGCGCAGCGGCGCACCGGCGGGGCGGTGCTCTCCGGGGTGGCGCTCACCCTGGTCGTCGTCGCCGACGAGAGCCGGGTCGCCGAGGCCGAGGAGGCGGCGACCCACGCCGCCGAGGCCCACCCCTGCCGGCTGCTGATCGTCGTCCGCCGGCAGCTCGACGCGCCGGCTCCCCGCCTCGACGCCGAGGTCGTCCTGGGCGGGCGGCTCGGCCCGGGCGAGGCGGTCGTCATGCGCATGTACGGGCGGCTGGGGCTGCACGCCGAGTCGGTCGTCCTGCCCCTCCTGGCCGCCGACGCCCCCGTCGTCACCTGGTGGCACGCCGCTCCCCCCGAGCAGCTGGCCACCGACGCGCTGGCGGTCTTCGCCGACCGGCGGATCACCGACAGCTCGATCTCCGACGACCCGATGACCGCGCTGCGCACCCGCGCCACCGACTACGCGCCCGGCGACACCGACCTGGCGTGGACCCGGGCCACCGCGTGGCGGGCGATCCTCGCCTCCAGCCTCGACGCGATCTCCGGCCGCCGCGGCGAGCCGGTGCGCGTGAAGGGCGGCCGGATCGAGGGCGACCCGAACAACGGCACGGCCCAGCTCCTCGCGGGCTGGCTGTCCTCCCGGTGCGACTGCTCGATCAGCGTCGAGTCGGGCCCCCGCACGCCCGGACCCAGCGGCGTCGACTCGGTGGTCCTCCAGCTCGACCAGGACGAGACGGTGGAGCTGCACGCCGACCGCCGCGGCGGGGCGGTCGTCTCCCAGCCGTACCGGCCCGACGCCACCGTGGCGCTGCCCGAGCGCTCGCTGGGTGACCTGCTCAGCGAGGAGCTGCGCCGGCTGGACACCGACGAGCCGTACCGGGACTCGCTGGAGGCCGCGACGGGCGTCACCGACCTCGCCGACCGCCCGCCGACCCGCGAGCACATCTGGTTCGACCCGGCCGAGCCCGACGGCAACGGCAAGGCGCCGGCCAAGAAGGCAGCGAAGGCCGCTCCGAAGGCGGCGGCGGCCAAGGCCGAGCCGAAGACCGAGGGCAAGACCGAGCCGACACCGTCGGCCGAGAACAAGCCGAAGAAGGCGACGACGAACCCGCCCGCGGGCTGGAAGGTCGTCGAGAAGTGACGCCGGTGCCCGACGTCGTCGTCGAGCCCGACGCCGACCGGCTCGCGCGCGCCGTGGGCGAGGCCCTCGTCGCCCGGTTGGCCGCGGCGCAGGCCGTGCACGGCACGGCGTCGGTGGTGCTGACCGGGGGCGGGATCGGCATCGCCGTGCTCGAGCAGGTCGCCGCCCTGGCCGAGGAGCCGGTCCGGGAGCGGGTCGACTGGACCGCCGTCGACGTGTGGTGGGGCGACGAGCGGTTCGTGCCCGCCGACAGCGACGAGCGCAACGAGCGGGGCGCCCGGCGGGCCCTGCTGGACCGGGTGGGGGTGCCCGAGGAGCGCATCCACGCCATGCCGCCGTCCGACGGCCGCTTCGCCGAGCCGGAGGACGCCGCCGACTGGTACACCGGCCAGCTGGCCGCCGCGGCCGACCCGGGGCGGTCGTGCCCCCGCTTCGACGTCCTGCTCCTGGGGATCGGTCCGGAGGGGCACACGGCGTCGATCTTCCCGGGCTCGCCGGCCGCCCGAGACGAGCGGCCGGTGTTCGCCGTCCACGACTGCCCGAAGCCGCCGCCGACGCGGATCAGCCTCGGGTTCTCGGCGATCAACAGCGCCGAGGAGGTCTGGCTGGTCGTGTCCGGCGAGGGCAAGGCCGACGCGGTCGCGCGGGGGGTCGGCGGGGCGGACCCGGACGAACTCCCGGCCGGCGCGGTGCACGGCACCAGGGCCACGCGGTGGCTGCTCGACGAGGCCGCGGCGAGCCGTCTCGGGAGCCGGTGACAGGAGCGCAAGCGGGCTGCAAGCTGTGCGCAAGGTCTCGTCGGCACCCTCTGCACCACGAGGAGTGCACGACGAGGTCCCGACCAGAGGAGCACGGCCATGACCGCACCCGTCCCCACCGGCACGCCCGAGCGATCCCGGCAGCGCCGCACCCGCCCGCCGACGGAGTACTGGGACGTCTTCACCGCCTCGTGGCGGCGCCGGGAACCCGTCGTCCCGACGCCCCGCCGCGGCGACTGAGGCAACTACCCCCGGCCGCGGGCGGCGCCGGCGTCAGGCGCCGCGGCGCCCGCGCAGCCGGGTGAGGGCCTCCTCGAGGAGGGCGTCGCCGTCGGCGTCGCTGCGCCGCTCGCGGACGTAGGCCAGGTGGGTCTTGTACGGCTCGGTGCGCGGCGCCGGCGGGGGGTTCTCCTGGTCCTGACCGGCCGGGAGGCCGCACCGGGGGCAGTCCCAGAGCTCGGGCACGTCGGCGTCGGAGGCGAAGGCGACCCGGGTGTCGTGGCCGTTCGCGCACCAGAAGGGGATGCGGCGCCGAGGAGCTGCCTCGCCGCGTTCGGCCTCACCCATCGGACCTGCGCCGACCCGGGTCCCCCGGATCGCGTTGCCACCAGCCATGAACGCCCCCTGCATCTGCCGTACGGGTAGCGCGGCAGGCCTCTGCCGCGCGGGCAGTCTAGGGCCTGGAGGGCCGATCTCCGGTCACGTTTTCGCCCGGACCTCAGCTGACCTTGATGAGGATCCCCAGGCCGACGATGCAGACGGTCCAGATGAGCGCCGTGAAGACGGTGAGCCGGTTCAGGTTCTTCTCGACCACCGAGGAGCCCGACAGCGCCGAGGACGCCGCGCCGCCGAACATCGAGGACAGCCCGCCGCCCTTGCCCCGGTGCAGCAGGATCAGCACCACGAGGAGCGCACTGGTGACCACCAGCAGCACGTTCAGGACCAGCTCGATCATGCGCCGAGCCTAACCGACGTTCATTCCACGCCGGCGGTGGCGAGGTCGTAGCCCCCGTAGGGCTGCATCACCAGGCCGTTGCGCAACCGCTGTCCCGCGACGAGCTGAGCGCGCGTCTCGGCCAGCGGCACGTAGGCCCGGGTGTCCCGCGCCGCGGCCGCGACCTCGCGCCACAACGCGCGGCCCTCCGGCGTGTCGCCGGCCGCCCGCGCCTGGTCGATCAGCGCGTCGATCTCCGGGACGCTCAGCCGGGCGTAGTTCGTGTTGGCCGATCCCTGGATGCTCCGACCGTCGACGAGCGGCACCAGGAAGGCCCCCGGGGTCGGGTAGTCCGCCGTCCAGGTGGTCAGCACCAGGCCGAAGCCGTTGGCGGTCACGTTGTCCGGGCGGCCCACGTCCGACGAGTAGAACGACCCGATGTCGAACGTCTGGATCTCCACCTCGATCCCCACCTCGGCCAGCTGGTCGGCCAGGCTGTTGGCCACGTCGACGCTGCTGGGCACGTCCGGCGCCGCGAGGACGGTGCTGAACCCGTCGGGCTGGCCGCACTCCTCCAGCGCGGCGCGCGCCGCGTCGAGGTCGGGGCGCGGGTCGGGATCGTCGGGCCCGCCCTCGAGGGCCCGGGGCCACAGCTGCGAGGTGCGGACGGCGTTGCCCGCTCCCCCGAGGCGTTCCTGGACCGCCGCCCGGTCGACGACCGCGGCCACGGCCTGGCGGCACGCGGGGACGTTCATCGGCGCGACGTCGGTGGGCATGGCCAGCAACCGCAGCGCGCCGGTGGTGATGTCGTCGAGGCGGTCGTGCAACAGCTCGTCGTCGCCGTCCTCGTCGGACAGGCGGGCGGTCGTCTGCGGCTGGATGCCGGTGCCGGAGATGTCGACGTCGGCCGAGCCGGCCAGCAGGGCCTGATCGCGCTCCAGCCCGCTCATGCCCAGGCGCACCACGATCCGGTCGGGCAGCGCGGTGCGGACCTCGTCGGTGGCCGGGTCCCATCGCGGGTTGCGCTCGAGCACGACGCCGGTCGCCGGGTCGACCGAGGTGATCGCGTAGGGCCCGCTGGACACCGGGTCGGTGCCGTAGGCGGCGCCCGTGTCGGCCGCGATCGGCACGGGGCTGCTCGACGGCAACGCGAGCACGTAGGGCAGCTCGGGGGCGGGCCGGCGCAGCCGGAAGATGATCGTCGCGTCGTCCGGGGTCTCGATGGAGGCCAGACCCAGCCGGCCCTCGGACTCGTCCAAGTAGGGGCCTGCATAGGGGTTGGCCGGGTCGTCGAGCAGCTCGACCACGTGCGTCGGGCCGCCGACGACGACGTCGGAGGCGAACGTGCGCTCGATGCCGTACTTGATGTCGCGCGAGGTGATCGGCTGGCCGTCCTCGAACGTGACGCCGGTCTTGAGCGTGAACGTCCAGCTCAGCCCGTCCTCCGACGGCGTCCCGAGGTCCGTGGCGAGATCGGGGACGAGGTCGCCGGTCCGGCCGGGCTCGCTGGCGTAGGTGACCAGGGTGCGGGTGTAGAGCCGCATGAGGTTCCACACGCCGGGCTGGTAGGAGCGCTGCGGGTCGAGGCTGGTGATCTCGGGGGCGACGACGCGCAGCGTGCCGCCCGCCTCGTCGGACGGGGACCGGACGCCGGTGATGCCGGTGTCGGCACCGTCGGCCAGGACCGGGACGTCGGCCCGCCCGCCGGAGCCCCCGGCGCAGCTGACCGCGACGACCACGACGAGGACCACGACGGCCGCGGCGGCGATGATCCGCCGCCGTGACCAGTCGTGCGCCCAGCCGGGCAGCCGCTGCGAGAGCCGCTCGAGTGTCTTCTCCACCGCGTGCTGCTCCGCCCCCACCCCTGTGCGGCCGGCGGGCAGCGATGGCTCAGCTGCCGCCGGCGGCGATCCGACAGATCTGCGCGAACTCGTCGGCGTCCAGGCTGGCCCCGCCGACGAGCGCACCGTCGACGTCCGGCCCGGCCAGGATCCCGGCCGTGTTCGCGGCCTTCACCGACCCTCCGTAGAGGATACGGACGACGTCGGCCGTCTCTTGCCCGAACCGCTCGGCGAGCCGCGCCCGCAACGCCCCGCAGACCTCTTGCGCATCCTCCGGCGTCGCCACCTCGCCGGTCCCGATCGCCCAGACCGGCTCGTACGCGACGACGATCCCCGCCACCTGCTCGGCGGTGACGCCCTCCAGGGACGCGTCGAGCTGCGTGGTGCAGAAGATCACGTGCTCGCCGGCGCGGCGCACGTCCAGCCCCTCCCCCACGCAGACGATCGGCACGATGCCGTGCCGCAGCGCCGCGGTGGTCTTGGCGGCCACGACAGCGTCGTCCTCGGTGTGCATCGCCCGGCGCTCGGAGTGCCCGGTGACGACGTACTGGCAGGCCAGCGCCGCGAGCATCGCGCCGCTGATCTCGCCGGTGTAGGCGCCGGAGTCGTGCACCGAGACGTCCTGCGCGCCGTAGCCGACGTCGAGCTTGTCGCCGGTGACCAGCGTCTGGACGCTCCGCAGCGCGGTGAACGGCGGCAGGACGACGACCTCGGCGGCCTCGAGCTCGGTCTCCTTGAGGGAGAACGCGAGCTTCTGGACCAGGCCGATGGCGTCCAGATGCGTCATGTGCATCTTCCAGTTGCCGGCGATGAGCGGCCGTCGCCCCTCCCGCTGGACGGGTGCGCGGTCCTTGCGTGCCATGGTCAGTGCCCCGTTCCGTCGGCGAGCACCGCGATGCCCGGGAGCTCCCGGCCCTCGAGGTACTCCAGCGACGCGCCGCCGCCGGTGCTGATGTGGCCGTAGGCGTCCTCGTCGAGGCCGAGCTGCCGCACGGCGGCCGCAGAGTCCCCGCCGCCCACGACGGACAGCCCGTCGATCGCGGCAACGGCCTGCGCGACGCCCCGGGTGCCCTCCTGGAAGGGCGCGAGCTCGAACACGCCCATCGGTCCGTTCCAGAAGACGGTGCGGGCACCGGCCAGCTCTGCCGCGAAGGCCTCCACCGTGCGCGGGCCGACGTCGAGCCCCATCTGGTCGTCGGGGATCTCGGCCACCGCGACGGTGGTGGTCGGCGCGTCCGCGCTGAACTCGGGTGCGCACACGACGTCGACCGGCAGCACGATGCGGTCGCCGGCCTCGTCCAGCAGCCTGCGGCAGGTGTCGACCTGGTCGGCCTCCAGCAGGGACGAGCCGACCCCGTGGCCCTGCGCGGCGAGGAAGGTGAAGCACATCCCGCCGCCGACCAGGAGCTTGTCGACCTTCGGCAGCAGCGCCTCGATCACGGCCAGCTTGTCGCTGACCTTCGAGCCGCCGAGCACGACCACGTAGGGGCGCTCGGGGTCGCTGGTCAGCCGGGTCAGCACCTCGACCTCGCGCTGGACCAGCCGGCCCACCGCGTGCGGCAGCCGCTGGGCGACGTCGAACACCGAGGCGTGCTTGCGGTGCACGGCGCCGAACGCGTCGTCGACGTAGACCTCGGCGAGGGCGGCCAGCCGGTCGGCCAGCTCGCCGCGCGCCGCGTCGTCCTTGGACGTCTCGGCGGCCTCGAAGCGGACGTTCTCCAGCAGCAGGACGTCACCGTCGCCGAGGGCGGCGGCCTTGGCCTGCGCGTCGTCCCCGGCCACATCGGAGGCCAGGGGGACGGTCGTCCCGAGCAGCTCCCCGAGCCGCGCCGCGACGGGCGCGAGCGAGAACTGCGGGTCGGGCGCGCCCTTGGGGCGGCCGAGGTGTGCGGCGACGATCACGCGGGCGCCGGCGTCGCGGAGCGCCTGCAGCGTGGGCAGGCTGGCCCGGATGCGGCCGTCGTCGGTGATCTTTCCGGTGGTCTTGTCCAGCGGGACGTTCAGGTCGGCGCGCAGCAGCACGCGCCGACCCGAGACGCCCTGCTGCAGCAGGTCGTCGAGGGAGCGCATTACAGCGACTTACCCACCAGCGTGGTCAGGTCGACGAGGCGGTTCGAGTAGCCCCACTCGTTGTCGTACCAGCCGAGCACCTTGACCATGTTGCCGAAGACCTTGGTCAGCTTCGCGTCGTAGATGCACGACGACGGGTCGGTGACGATGTCGCTCGAGACGATCGGGGCGTCGGTGTAGGTCAGGTACTTGCCCAGCGGGCCGGCGGCGGCCTCGCGGTAGGCGGCGTCGATCTCCTCGGCCGAGGCCTCGCGGCCGACCTGCACGGTGAGGTCGGTGGCCGAGCCGGTGGGCACCGGGACACGGATCGCGTAGCCGTCGAGCTTGCCCTTGAGCTCCGGCAGGACGAGGCCGATCGCCTTGGCGGCGCCGGTGGAGGTCGGCACCATGTTCAGCGCGGCGGCGCGGGCGCGGCGCAGGTCCTTGTGCGGGCCGTCCTGCAGGTTCTGGTCGGCGGTGTACGCGTGGATGGTGGTCATCAGGCCGCGCTCGATGCCGAAGGCGTCGTTGAGAACCTTGGCCAGCGGCGCCAGGCAGTTGGTGGTGCAGGACGCGTTGCTGATGATCGTCTGCGAGCCGTCGTACAGGTTGTCGTTGACGCCCATCACGATCGTGATGTCGTCGTCGGTGGCGGGCGCGGAGATGATGACCTTCTTCGCGCCACCGGCGTCGACGTGCTTGCGGGCGTCGGCGGCCTTGGTGAAGAAGCCGGTGGACTCGACGACGACGTCGACGCCCAGGTCGCCCCACGGCAGGGCGGCGGGGTCGCGCTCGGAGAGGACCTTCATGGTCGCCCCGCCGATCTTGATGCCCTCGCCGTCGGCGGCGATGTCCTCCTTGAGGACGCCGAGGATGCTGTCGTACTTCAGCAGATGGGCCAGCGCCTCGGGGCTGGTGAGGTCGTTCACCGCCACGATCTCGATGTCCTGGCCGCTGGCCGCCACGGCCCGCCAGAAGTTGCGCCCGATGCGGCCGAAACCGTTGATGCCTACCCGGACCGTCACTGCAGACCTCCACGTGTGGATCGGGGGCCGCAGAGCCCTGCGGCCTCGCTCGTGGAAACCCTATCGGGCGCCTGGGAAGTCGGCTCCGGCCGTCCGAGCGGCTACTGCGCCAGCATGTCGTCGGTCACGACTGACTCGGTGTCCGGGATCCCCAGATCCTTCGCCCGCTTGTCGGCCATCGCCAGCAGACGCCGTATGCGGCCTGCGACGGCGTCCTTGGTCATCGGCGGGTCGGCGCGCTGGCCCAGCTCCTCCAGCGACGCCTGGCCGAACTCCAGGCGCAGCCGCCCGGCGACCAGCAGGTGCTCGGGGGCGTCACCGGCCAGGATCTCCAGCGCGCGCTCCACGCGGGCACTGGCGGCCACGGCGGCACGGGCGGAGCGGCGCAGGTTGGCGTCGTCGAAGTTCGCCAGCCGGTTGGCGGTGGCCCGGACCTCGCGGCGCATCCGCCGCTCCTCCCAGGCCAGGACGGCGTCGTGGGCGCCCATGCGGGTGAGCAGCGCGCTGATCGCGTCGCCGTCACGGACGACGACCCGGTCGGCGCCGCGGACCTCGCGGGCCTTGGCGGCGATGCCGAGGCGCCGGGCGGCACCCACCAGCGCCATGGCGGCCTCCGGGCCGGGGCAGGTGACCTCGAGCGAGGACGAGCGCCCGGGCTCGGTCAGCGAGCCGTGCGCGAGGAACGCACCGCGCCAGGCCGCCTCGGCGTCGTTGATGCCGCCGGAGACCACCGCCGGCGGCAGGCCGCGCACCGGCCGGCCCCGCTGGTCGACCAGCCCGGTCTGCCGGGCGAGGCCCTCACCGTGCTTGGCGATCCGGACGAGGTAGCGGACCCCGCGGCGGATGTTGCCGCCGGCGAGCACGCTCACGCCGCTGGTGTAGCCGTACACCTCGCTGATGTCGCGCCGCAGCCGCCGGGCCACCGAGCCGGTATCGAGCTCGGCCTCGATCACCACGCGGCCGCCCACGATGTGCAGCCCGCCGGAGAAGCGCAGCAGCGCGGTGATCTCCGCCTTGCGCTCCGACGTCTTCGTGCACTCCACGCGGGAGAGCTCGTCCTTGACCATCGCGGTCATCGCCATGTACGGCGTCCCCTTCCCCCTCGTCCCGACTGCGTCGGTCCGGTCACTGCCGCTGCCGGTACCGATACCCGGCCGTACACCTGCACCTCGTCACGCCACTGCCACTGTCACCGGCCTCTGTCACCGCGCCCCGACCACGGAGGCCAGAGCGGCGGCGAGACGAGCCGGATCGTGCCGCGCGGTGCCGTCGAGCGCGGCCACCGGAGCCAGGACGAGCTCGGCACCGCACTCGTGCACCGCAGACAGGAGACCACGGCGGTCAACAACCGATTCAGCATCCGCGATCACGGTGTGCAACGCCACTCCGCCCAGATGCGCCTGCAGGACATTCAGATGCTCCTCGGGGGAGAACCCGTCGGTCTCGCCGGGCTGCGGTTCGAGATTGAGCACCACGACCACCTTGGCCTGCGCCGCAGCCAGAGCGGCACGCAGCTGGGGCACCAGGAGGTGTGGCAGAACAGAGGTGTACCAGGATCCCGGCCCGAGGGAGACGACGTCCGCCCGCCCGATGGCCTCGAGCACGGCAGGAGACACCGGCGGGTCGGGCGGTGAGACGAGGATCTCGCGCACCCGTCCCGGTGTGGTGGCGATCGCCACCTGCCCGCGGATCGTGCGCGTGCGGGACGGGTCGTCGGGGTCGACGCTCTCCACCCGGGCGACGAGGTCGAGCGG
This sequence comes from Blastococcus jejuensis, assembly GCF_039534705.1. Taxonomy (NCBI): domain Bacteria; kingdom Bacillati; phylum Actinomycetota; class Actinomycetes; order Geodermatophilales; family Geodermatophilaceae; genus Blastococcus; species Blastococcus jejuensis. Next base: position 397,966 of record NZ_BAAAVV010000002.1, on the reverse strand, counting down.
GACGTCGGCCATGGGCAGCACCCGCCCGCGGGCCCCGAGGAGCTCGCAGAGGTCGTCGAGGGCGCGGACGGTGTCGCCGTCGTGCAGTTCCGCGAGACCGGTCAGCACGAGGTTGCCGACCGGGTGACCGGCGAGCACACCGGTGCCGCCGAGGCGGTGCTGGAGCAGGCGGGCCATCGCCTGGGTGCGCTCCCCCTCACCCGCCAGCGCGGCCAGTGCCATGCGCAGGTCACCGGGCGGGAGCACCGGCATCTCCCGGCGGATGCGCCCCGAGGAGCCGCCGTCGTCGGCGACGGTGACCACGGCGGTCACGTCCGGGGTGATCCGCCGCCAGGCCGCCAGCGCCGCCGCCAGGCCGTGCCCGCCGCCGAAGGCGACCACCCGGGGCGGGTGCCCGACCGGGGCTGCCCCGCCCACTACTCGCGGCCCAGGTCGCGGTGGCGGGCGACGGCGGCGATGCCCTCGGCCGAGAGCCGGCGGGCGAACTCCTCGGCGATCGCGACGCTGCGGTGCTTCCCGCCGGTGCAGCCCACCGCGAGGGTCAGGTAGCGCTTGCCCTCCCGCCGGTAGCCGGGCACCAGCAGCCGCAGCACGTCGGTGTAGCGGTCGAGGAACTCCGCCGCGTCGGCCTGGCCGAGCACGTAGGCCCGCACGTCGGGGTCCTGCCCGGTGTGCGGCCGGAGCTCGGGGATCCAGTGCGGGTTCGGCAGGAAGCGGGCGTCGACCACGAGGTCGGCGTCCAGGGGCAGGCCGTACTTGAAGCCGAAGCTGAGCACGGTGGCCGTCAGCGGGGCGGTCTTCCCGTCACGGGCGAACGCGTTCTCGAGCGTGGCCCGCAACTGGTGGACGTTGAGGTCACTGGTGTCGACCCACAGGTCGGCCTCGTCGGCGATCCCGGTGAGCAGCGCCCGCTCGGCCTCGATGCCGTCGATCAGCCGGCCGGACCCCTGCAGCGGGTGCTCGCGGCGGTTGGACTCGTAGCGGCGGATCAGCACGTCGTCGCGGGCGTGCACGTACACCAGCCGCGGCCGGTGACCGGCGTCCGCGAGGGTCTTCAGCGCCTCCTCGAGGTCGCTGGAGAACGCCCGGCTCCGGACGTCGACGACGGCGGCGAACCGCCGCAGGTCACCGCGCGCCCCCAGCTCGACCATGGGCAGCAGCAGCCCCGGCGGCAGGTTGTCGACGACGAAGAAGCCGAGGTCCTCGAGCACCCGCCCCGCGCTGAGCTTGCCGGCACCGGAGAGTCCGGTGACGACGACGACCTCGAGCGGCTGGGTCTCGGTGGACGCCGGATCCACCGAGGGCGCGGGCGGGCGCGGACCGCTCACGAGGCCACCCTCCCGGCCGCGGGGGCGGTCGTCTTCTCCCCCACCGGGTCCGTCGGTGGCTCGGCGACCGCGGCCTGGACCGCCTCCGCCGTCCGCCGGCCGATGCCGGGCACCGCCATCAGCTCCTCGACGGTGGCGGCCCGCAGCCGCTTGAGCGATCCGAACTGCTTCATCAGCGCCTTCCGCCGCGTCTGGCCGAGGCCGGGGACGTCGTCCAACAGGGACACCAGCATGCTGGTCGACCGCTTCTGCCGGTGATAGGTGATGGCGAACCGGTGCGCCTCGTCGCGGACCCGCTGGAGCAGGTACAGCGCCTCGGAGGTGCGCGGCAGGATCACCGGGTCGCTCTCCCCCGGCAGCCAGACCTCCTCCATGCGCTTGGCCAGCCCGCAGACGGCGACGTCGACGACGCCCAGCTCGTCGAGCGACCGGCTGGCCGCGGCCACCTGGGGCGCTCCGCCGTCGACGACGAGCAGGTTCGGCGGGTAGGCGAACCGCCGCGGTCGGCCCTCCTCGGCGGCGACGCCTTGCTCGTCGCGCCGGTCCTCTTCCTCCTTGAGGTGCCGGGCGAACCGGCGCCGCACCACCTCGGCCATCGCGGCGGTGTCGTCGGTTCCGTGTGTGACGGAGAACCGGCGGTAGTCGGACTTCTTGGCCAGGCCGTCCTCGAACACGACCATGCTGGCCACGACGTTGGTGCCCTGGACGTGCGAGACGTCGATGCACTCGATCCGCAGCGGGGCGTCGGGCAGCTCGAGGGCCTCCTGGAGCTCGCTCAGGGCGAGCGAGCGGGCGGTCAGGTCGCTGGCTCGCTTGACCCGGTGCCGGGCGAAGGACTCCTTGGCGTTGCGCTCGACGGTCTCGAGCAGGCTGCGCTTGTCGCCGCGCTGCGGGACGCGGAGGCTCACCCGGCTGCCGCGGAGCTCGCTGAGCAGCTCCTCGTAGACGTCGGCGTCGTCCGGGAGCTCGGGGACCAGCACCTCCTTGGGCACCGCCTCCCCCGCCTCGCCGATGCCGGTCTGCTCGTCGACGCCCCCGTAGACCTGCAGCAGGAACTGCTCGACCAGTTCGCCGGTGGTGACCGCCTCGACCTTGTCGACGATCCAGCCACGCTGCCCGCGCACCCGGCCGCCGCGGACGTGGAAGACCTGGACCGCGGCCTCCAGCTCGTCCTGCGCGAAGGCGACGACGTCGGCATCCGTCCCGTCACCGAGGACGACGGCCTGCTTCTCCAGCGCGCGGCGGAGCGCCCCGAGGTCGTCGCGCAGCCGAGCGGCCTTCTCGTATTCCATCGCTTCGGCGGCGGCGGCCATCTCCCGCTCCAGGCGCCGGATCATCTGCTCGGTGCGACCGGCCATGAAGTCGCAGAAGTCGTCGACGATCGCGCGGTGCTGCTCGGCGCTGACCCGGCCGACGCACGGCGCCGAGCACTTGCCGATGTAGCCGAGCAGGCAGGGCCGGCCGATCTGGTTCGCCCGCTTGAAGACGCCGTTGGAGCAGGTGCGGGCGGGGAAGACGCGGGTGAGGGTGTCGAGGGTCTCGCGGATGGCCCAGGCGTGCGCGTAGGGCCCGAAGTATCGGACGCCCTTCTTCTTCGGCCCGCGCATCACCTGCAGCCGCGGGTACTCCTCGTTGAGCGTGACCGCGAGGCTCGGGTAGCTCTTGTCGTCGCGGTAGCGGACGTTGAACCGCGGATCGAACTCCTTGATCCAGTTGTACTCGAGCTGGAGGGCCTCGACCTCGGTGCCGACGACGGTCCAGTCGACGCTCGACGCCGTCGTCACCATCTGCCGCGTGCGCGGGTGCAGCCCGGCCACGTCGGCGAAGTAGCTGTTCAGCCGCTGGCGCAGGCTCTTGGCCTTGCCCACGTAGATGACCCGCCCGTTCGGGTCGCGGAACCGGTAGACGCCGGGCGACTCGGGGATGCTGCCGACCGCCGGGCGGTACGTCGACGGGTCGGCCATGGGTCCAGATTAGGTCGGCGTGCCGACAGACCGCGGAGGTGTCGGCTCCCCCGTCACGGGCGTCACAGCGGTCGGGTGATCCCCGGGACGGTCTCGAGGTCGGAGAGCAGGAGCGCCCGGTCGTCGGCGTCCGCGATGTCGACGGCGAGAGCCAGGGAGACCTCCGCCTGCGCCGCCGCCGCGTCCCCCGCCAGGGCGTGTGCTCGCGCGAGAGCTTCGTGGGCGAAGCCCAGGTCCCAGTCGCCGATGCCGTGCTCCTCGCAGAGCTCGAGGACCCGCCGGGCGTGGTGGAGACACGGCTCGGCCCGGCCGAGCACCGCATAGACCCGGGAGCACTGCCACTCGCCGCGGGCCAGGTTCGCCGGCGCTCCGACCTGCTCCCAGTGGTAGCGCGAGGCATGGGCCATGTGCAGCATCCGGTCGTCCTGGGCCGGCGTGCGGTCCTCGGTCTCCATGAGCCGCCAGACCCCGTTGAACAGGTCGACGGCGAGCGTGCGCTCGTCGGAGCCGGCAACTGGAGCGCCGTCGTCCGGCGGCGGCGCGGGCAGGCCAGCCGGTGCGGTGGCGGGCTCCACGTCGGCCTCCATGCTGGCCTCCATGCTGGCCTCCATGCCGGCCTCCATGCCGGCCTCCATGTCGGTCAGCAGGTGGGTGAGCCGGTGCAGGTCGCCGCGCACGCGGGCACTCCGCGCCTCCAGCCGACGCTGGTGGGCCCGGAGCACCCGCTCGACGACCTCGGGGTCACCACCGGACTCCAGGCACTCGGCGACGCCGTCCAGGGGCACGCCGACGGACCGCAGACGCGCGAGGAGGCGTGCCTCCCGCAGCCGGTCGGCCCGGTACCAGCGGTAGCCGTTGCCGTCGTCGACGCCGTCGGGCCGGAACAGGCCGACGCGGTCGTAGTGCCGCAGCGCCTTGGGGGTCACGCCGACGGCATCGGCCAGCTGGCCGACGGTCATCCGTGTGCCTGCGCTCTCCATGGCGGCGACGGTAGGACCTTGCCCCGCGGCAAGGTCCAGCCCGCTCCCCCGATCTCCTGACACCGGCTCCGCCGGTCAGTAAGGCGGTGGATCGGTGCTGACGGTCAGCCCGGTGGGAGTGGTGACGGTGAGCGTGCCGTCGGAGTCGAGCTCGTAGCGCCAACCCGGAGCCTGGTGCTTGCCGCGGTGGTCGGTGGTGCAGTAGCCAGCCAGGTTCGCCGCACTGGTCTCCCCGAGGGGGTGGCGGGTGTTGTGGTCCAGTTCGCCACCGCGCGGCACCCTGCGGCGGCAGCCGGGGAAGCGGCAGCGACGGTCACGGGCGCGGACGAAACGGTCGAGCGGAGCGGATGGCCGATAGCCGTCGGTGGGGCCGGGCGGGCCGAGTCCGGGGCGACCCGTGAGGTCGTGGGTGCAGCGGTCGGGGTGCCGTGTGCACGCGGGCCGGCTGCAGTGCGCCGTGCGCCGGAGTTCGGGCAGGTCGGTCAGGGCGAGCAGGGCACCGGTGAGCGCGTCGGTGACCGCGATGCGCGGCCGGTCGACCAGTCCCCCGCCGCCCGTCGCAGCCAGCAGGCCGGCCAGCCAGGCACGCTGCGTCTCCTCAGCGGCGGCGAGCGCGTCCAGGGCGTCGACGGCTGAGCTGACCCGGCCCCCGGGGCCGGACTGCCAAGCGGACTCGTCCGCCGTGTCGGCGGCGGTCGCGGTGCGCACCGCCTGCCGGGCTCGTCCGAGAGACCGGGCGGCCTCCAGCGCCGCCAGTCCTGCCTCCTCGACGGCCCGGTCCGCGGCAGCCCACCACCCGTCGCGGACGGGCTGGCCGTTCACCCCCTCTGCAGCGGCCGGCAGATCGGCCGTTCGCTGGGCGGCTGCGGCCGGGTCGTTCGCCGGTTCCGCAGCGGCCGGCGCGACAGACCTAGCCACGTCGTCAGGGTCGCGGCCGGGTGGGTCATCGTGGAGCGCGTCGTCGGCCATCCACGCCAGGAAGAGCGGATCGATCGGACCGGCGCCGATCTGATCGTCGGGCAGCGGCTCGGGATCGGGATCGACGAGCTCGTCGGCGAGCACGCGCCGCTCCATCTCGTCCCACCAATCGGCCAGTTCCGCATCGTCGGCCAGTTCGGCCACGAAGGACGGCTCGGCATCGGACGCTGCCGCGGTCGGCGCATCCGCGCGCCGGTGCGGAGGCGGCTGGGAGTCGGCGGGGTCGTCGATGCCCGTGGGATCGGTGGCCGGCTGATCGCCTCGGTGGCCGGCGAGGGTGCGCAGCAGGGCGCGGACCATCTCGGCGGGCACCACCTGCCCGTCGATCTCCGCCGGCTCGTCCCCGCCGGCCAAGCCGGCGACCGACGCGACCACGGTCAGCAGCACACGCACCGGCGGCAGGTCGTGCTCACCGGGCCGCAGCACCAGGTCGAGCAAGCAGTCGGCCATCTTCTGTCCCCGGGTGCGCACCGGCCCATCCGGGTCGTCGGGGAGCGCATCGGCGTAGGCACCCAGGGCGCGGTACAGCGCATGCGCCTCGGGAACGGTCAGGTCCGAGGTCACCGAGGACATCCCGTCGGTCGCCGCCGACCGCAGGCGCACGCCCCGCTCCGCGATCGCCCGCTGCAGCCGGCGCAACGCGGCCCGGCAGTCCCGCCGGGTCACCTCTCGGCGAGCCTTAGCGCCGAGTTGTGCCGGCGTGGTGATCCGCCCGGCCGCCCAGCGCAGCAGCTCGGCCTCGACCTCCGCCCGCACCCGGTCGTCGGCGATCGGCGCGACGTGCTCGAGCATCGGCCACAGGTGCCCTTGATGCAGTGCCCCGGCCTCCAGCGCGGCCAGCGTGCCGGGCAGCCGGTGGACCAGGGTCAGCGACCTGGTCAGCAGCGACTCGGCGGCCCCCGCGGTGATCGACAGCGCCACCGCGAGCTCCTGCATCGCCCACTCGCTCACCGGGCGCAGCACGTCGGGACGAGCGGCCCACCGAGCCGCGCTCATCGCCCCCGGCTCCCCCTGCGCTCTGTCGGCGGTCGCCGGCCGGGACTCCGCGAACTCCGCCACCGCGCGCGCCCGGACCGAGGTCAGCCGGGCGATCTCCCGGTCGGCGGCCTGGACCGCTCCCAGCGGGCCCTCCGACAGCGCGACCGGCGGAGCGAACTCGGGCCACTCGGTCGATGCGGCCCCTGCCCGCCGGCGTCGGCTCGAGGCCACCGCACGGCGGCGCGCCTCCGCGTACCAATCGCCCGCCGACCCCTCCGTCATGCGTTCGATCATACGTTCGAACAAGCCACGCCACAAGACGAACGCCCTGGTCAGCAGGCATCTGTGGACGACCGGACCGTCTGTGGACGGCGCACCCATCGCTGCCTGTTCCGGGGCGCCCCGCAGCTTCGTCTTCACGCTCGCGCCGGCGATGGGGAGACCCCATCGCCGGCACGAGCGGGTCAGCTGGCCTTCTTGCGACTCCGCTTCTTCGGCGCCGCGGCCGCCGCGACGGCTTCCGGGTCGAGGATCGGGACCAAGTACCGCCCCGTGTGGCTCTCCGGCACCGTCGCGAGGAACTCCGGCGGCCCCTCCGCGACGACGGTGCCGCCGCGGAATCCGCCTTCGGGCCCCATGTCGATCAGCCAGTCGGCGCTCTTGATCACGTCGAGGTTGTGCTCGATGACGATGACCGAGTTGCCCTTGTCGACCAGGCCCTGCAGCACGAGCAGCAGCTTGCGGATGTCCTCGAAGTGCAGACCCGTCGTCGGCTCGTCGAGGACGTAGATACTGCGCCCGTTGGACCGCTTCTGCAGCTCGCTGGCCAGCTTCACCCGCTGCGCCTCGCCGCCGGACAGGGTCGTCGCCGGCTGGCCCAGCCGGACGTACCCCAGCCCGACCTCGGTGAGCGTGCGCAGGTAGCGGGCGATCGCCGGGATCGCGGCGAAGAAGTCGGCCGCCTCCTCGATCGGCATGTCGAGGACCTCGGCGACGGTCTTGCCCTTGTAGTGCACCTCGAGCGTCTCCCGGTTGAACCGGGCGCCCTTGCACACCTCGCAGGGGACGTACACGTCGGGCAGGAAGTTCATCTCGATCTTCAGCGTGCCGTCGCCGGAGCACGCCTCGCAGCGGCCGCCCTTGACGTTGAACGAGAACCGCCCGGGCAGGTAGCCCCGCATCTTCGCCTCGGTCGTGCTGGCGAACAGCTTGCGGACGTGGTCCCAGACACCGGTGTACGTGGCCGGGTTCGACCGCGGGGTGCGACCGATCGGCGACTGGTCGACGTGCACGACCTTGTCGAGGTGCTCGAGACCGGTGACCGTCCGGTGCCGGCCGGGGACCATCCGCGCACGGTTCAGCTGGTTGGCCAGCGTCGTGTAGAGGATGTCGTTGACCAGGCTGGACTTGCCCGACCCCGAGACGCCGGTGACCGCGACCAGCATGCCCAGCGGGAAGGTGACGTCGACGCCCTTGAGGTTGTGCTCCCGGGCGCCCTTGACGACGAGCTCGCGACCCGGCGTCGGCTCGCGCCGCTCCTTGGGGATCTCGATGGCCATGCGCCCGGACAGGTACGCCCCGGTCAGCGACCGCTCGCTCTTCATCAGGTCCTCGAGCTGGCCGCTGACGACGATCTCGCCGCCGTGCTCACCCGCGCCGGGACCGATGTCGACGATCCAGTCGGCGACCTTGATCGTGTCCTCGTCGTGCTCGACGACGATCAACGTGTTGCCCATGTCGCGCAGGCGGACGAGCGTCTCGATCAGCCGCGAGTTGTCGCGCTGGTGCAGCCCGATCGACGGCTCGTCGAGGACGTAGAGGACGCCGACCAGGCCGGACCCGATCTGCGTGGCCAGCCGGATGCGCTGGGCCTCCCCACCGGCCAGCGTCGCGGCGGGCCGGTCGAGGGACAGGTAGTCCAAGCCGACGTCGACGAGGAAGGACAGCCGGGCCTGGATCTCCTTGAGCACGCGGTCGGCGATCGCGCGCTCCCGCTCCCCCAGCTCCAGGGAACCGAGCCACTCGGAGGCCTCACCGATCGACAGGCCGGTGATGTCGGCGATCGAGCGGTCGTTGAGCTTGACGGCGAGGATCTCCGGCTTCAGCCGGGTGCCGTGGCACACGGGGCAGGGCACGTCGCGCATGTAGCCCTCGTACTTGTCCCGCATGTAGTCGCTGTCGGTGTCCTCGTGCCGGCGCTCCAGGAACGGCAGCACGCCCTCGAACGCGGCGTAGTAGCTGCGCTCGCGGCCGTACCGGTTCTTGTAGCGGACGTGGACCTGGTCCGGCGACCCGTGCAGGACCGCCTTCTGCACCTTGGCCGGGAGGCGCTCCCACGGGGTGTCCATGGAGAAACCGAGCTGCTGCGAGAGACCCGTGAGCAGCCGGGTGAAGTACTCGTTGCTCATCGACCCGGCCCACGGCGCGACCGCGCCCTGGCCCAGCGACTTCTCCGGATCGGGGACGACGAGGTCGGGATCGACCTCCTTGCGCGTGCCGATGCCGGTGCACTCGGGGCAGGCGCCGAACGGCGAGTTGAACGAGAACGACCGCGGCTCGAGGGCCTCGAACGACAGCCCGTCGTCGACGCAGGCGAGGTGCTCGGAGTACGTGCGCTCCCGGTGCGGGTCGTGCTCGTCGAGGTCGACGAAGTCGAGGACGACGAGGCCCCCCGCGAGCCCCAGCGCGGTCTCGACCGAGTCGGTCAGGCGCCGCTTGGCGCTCTCCTTGACCGTCAGCCGGTCGACGATCACCTCGATCGTGTGCTTCTCCTGCTTCTTGAGCTTCGGCGGCTCGGTCAGCGGGTGCACGACACCGTCGACGCGGACGCGGGAGAAGCCCTGGGTCTGCAGCGAGCTGAACAGGTCGACGTACTCGCCCTTGCGGGCACGGACGACCGGCGCGAGCACCTGGAAGCGGGTGCCCTCCTCCATCGACAGCACCTGGTCGACGATCTGCTGCGGCGTCTGCCGGGAGATCGGCTTGCCACAGTTCGGGCAGTGCGGCTGCCCGGCGCGCGCGTATAGCAGCCGGAGGTAGTCGTAGACCTCGGTGATGGTGCCGACGGTCGACCGCGGGTTGCGGTTGGTCGACTTCTGGTCGATCGACACCGCCGGGGACAGGCCCTCGATGAAGTCGACGTCGGGCTTGTCCATCTGCCCGAGGAACTGGCGCGCGTACGCCGACAGCGACTCGACGTAGCGGCGCTGACCTTCGGCGAAGATCGTGTCGAACGCCAGGCTCGACTTGCCCGAGCCGGACAGGCCCGTGAACACGATCAGCGCGTCGCGGGGCAGGTCGAGGTGGACGTCCTTGAGGTTGTGCTCGCGGGCGCCGCGGACGACGAGGCGGTCCATGAAATCCCTGTCGGTCGCTGTTGCTGGGAACGCTGGCTGGAGAATGCTCATCACTGGGGCCAAGGAACCGCGCGGGCGCGCTGTTCCGGAACACCGGCGCGTCGCCGTGTCGTCCCCGTCACGCCGGGTGACAGGGGGCGGACGGCGTCAGACGGGTGCCGTGGCCGGGGGTGCGGTGGCCTGGGGTGTCAGGGGGTCGAAGACAGGCGCGTGACGGCGCCACGGTTGCTGACGCTCCAGCTCTCCGGCGATCCAGAGTAGCCGCGTCTCGGCGCCGGGGGGCCCGACGAACTGGACCGCCAGCGGCAGCCCCTCGGGGCGCATGCCGGCGGGGAGGACGACGGCCGGCAGCCCGGCGAGGTTCCAGGCCGCCGTCCACGGGGCCCACCGCGCGTTGGCCGTCACGTTGGCCAGGAACGACCGCTCGTGCCACGGGCGGGCGGGCAGCGGCGGGCCGGTCGTCACCGGGGTCAGCAGCAGGTCGACGTCGTCGAAGAAGCCGCTCATGCGCTCGCGGAACCGCTCCGCCGTCCGTGGGCGGACCAGGCCGGCCCGCCGGACCGCCCGCCCGATGCGGGCGTGCGTGCGGCTGCGGGGCTGCAGCGCCGCGCGGTCGATGCCGAGGTGCTCGGCGTCGTCCTCGGCACCGGCCATCCACCGGGCCAGTGCCCCGGCGGCCGCGCCGGTGCTGATCGGCGGGTCGCGGCGGACGACGGTGTGCCCCGCGGCGGTCAGCAGCGCCACGACCGCGTCGACGGCGGCGCGCGTCTCGGCGTCGGCGCGCACCCCCGGCACCGGGGACCGCGTGCTGACGGCGATGCGCAGCGGCCCCTCGGCGTGCGAAGCGGGCTGCTCCTGCCCGGCCATCACCGCGTGGGCGACCGCGACGTCGGCCACCGTCGTCGCCAGCGCGCCGTTGACCGCCATGCCGGACCAGTCGTCGAAGCCGATGTCGGCCGGTACGACCCCCAGACCCGGCTTGAGCGTGACGAGCCCGCAGGCGGCGGCGGGGAGCCGCAGCGAGCCCATGCCGTCGTTGCCGTGCGCCAGCGGGACCGACCCCGAGGCGACCGCCGCCGCGCTGCCACCGGAGCTGCCGGCCGGCGACCGCGCGGTGTCCCAGGGGTTGCGCGTGACCGTGCCCGGACCGTCGGTGGCGGCGTACAGGCACAGCTCGGGGGCGCGGGTGATGCCGACGACGACCGCCCCCGCGGCGCGGAGGCGGGCGACCACCGGGTGGTCGGCCGTGGCGGTGCGCTCGGGGCAGGCGGGCGAGCCGTCGGTGCACACCTCGCCGGCGACGTCGACGTTGTCCTTGACCGCGATCGGCACGCCGGCGAGGGGCAGCGAGGAACGGTCGGGCGAGGCGTCGACGGCGGCCGCCTCGGCGAGCGCCGCCTCGGTTCGGACCACCCGGAACGCGCCGATCCGGGCGTCGACGGCCGCGATGTGCTCCAGGTGCGCCCGGACCGCCTCCACGGCGGTGAGGCGCCCCGAGCGCACGCGCTCGGCGATCTCCGTGGCAGGCAAGCCGACGACCTGAGCCGTGTCGAGACCTCCGCTAGCGTCCATGACGCCGACCGTATCGGCGGCCACTGACACTCACCGATCGGAGTCCTCGATGACCTACACCGGCGACGTCGAAGTGGGCGGTCCGGCCGACGTCCGCGAGCTGCCCGCGCTGACGATCTCCAAGCTGGCCGTGAGCGAGATGGCCAACAACGCCTACCTGCTCCGCTGCACGGCGACCGGCGAGGGGCTGCTGATCGACGCAGCGGCCGAGCCCGCGGCGCTGCTGGAGCTGATCGGCGACGGCGGTGTGCGCACGGTCGTCACGACGCACGGGCACTGGGACCACCACCGCGCCCTGCCCGAGGTGGTGGCGGCGACCGGCGCCGACACCGTCGCCCATCCCGCCGACACCGGCGACCTGCCCGTCCCGGTCACGCGTCCCGTCGAGCACGGCGACACCGTGCGGGTCGGCGAGCAGACCCTCGAGGTGATCCACCTGCGCGGGCACACGCCCGGCAGCATCGCGCTGGTCTGGCGGGGCGGCGACGCCGGCACGCACGTGTTCACCGGCGACAGCCTCTTCCCCGGCGGCGTGGGCAACACCCAGAAGGACCCGGCGCGGTTCGCCAGCCTGGTCGACGACGTCGAGGAGCGGCTGTTCGGCACGCTGCCCGACGAGACGTGGGTCTACCCCGGCCACGGCAAGGACACCACGATCGGCACCGAGCGCCCGCACCTCGGCGAGTGGCGCGAACGGGGCTGGTGAGGGGTCAGTCCTCCTCGAACAGGGCGATGAGGTCCTCGGCCGGTTCCGCGGCGTACAGCGGCACGACCGAGACCTCCCATTCCGGCCGCCGGTCGGCCACCTCCACGGCCAGGTCCCAGGCCTCCCGCGCCGACAGCGGGCCGAAGCACGCGTCGTCGTCGTCCTCGCCGAGGTCGACCTCGACCAGCCACTGGTCCGACAGGTCGGCGGCGAGCTCGCCGAAGTCCGGCGCCGCGTCGTCCGACGGCTCCGGGGAATCGGCCTGCACGGGATAGATGAGCGCCATGCGGGGACCGTAGCGGCCCGGGGCGCCGACGGTCAGAGCTGGATGCCCCGGGTCAGCGCCCCGTCGACCACGAGGTTGGTGCCGGTCGTGAAGCTGGACACCGGGCTGGACAGGAAGACCACCGCCCGGGCCATCTCCTCCGGCCGGCCCATCCGCCCCGTCGGGTTCAGCCCCAGCGCCATCGAGAACAAGTCGGGCATGCCCTTCTCGGCCCCCTGCCAGAAGCCGTCGTCGAAGTAGGTGTTCCCCGGCGAGACGACGTTGGCCCGCACGCCACGACCGGCCAGCTGGAACGCCAGCCCCGAGATGTAGCCGACGATCGCCGTCTTCATCGTCCCGTACGGGCCCGAGGCGAAGTCCGCCTCGCGCCCGGAGACGCTCGAGATCGCGACGATCGATCCGTTGCTGCTCGCCTCCAGATGCGGCAGCGCCGCCTGCGCGAGCCGCACGGTGTGCATCAGGTCGACGTCGAAGGAGGCCTTCCAGTTCTCCTCCGTGTCGGGGACGGCGAGGGCGCTGACGTTGGCGACGACGGCGTCGATGCCGCCCATCCGGTCGGCCGCCGCGGCCACCCAGCCGGTCAGCGCCGGGCCGTCGGCCACGTCGAGCTGGACGCCCGTGGCCCGGCCCGCGCGCCCGGCCAGGGCCTTCTCCGTCGCCTCGATCTCCGCGGCGTTCCGGGCGCAGAACTCCACGACGGCGCCCTCGTCGACGAACGTCTCGACGATCGCCCGGCCGATGCCGCGGGTGCCCCCGGTGACGAGCACGCGGGAGCCGGTGAGCTGCAGATCCATGACGGGGTCCTCCGGGAGACGGTCAGTGCGGGATGGTCAGAGCAGGGTCGCGGCGCGGCGCCGCAGGTCGTCGTGCAGCCCGCCGAAGGCCGTCGCCGGCGGGAGGAGCGCCTTGCGGGCCTTGACGACGGCGCTGTAGTTGGCGTCGACCACGTTGGCGATCGGCACCTCGGTGATCTGCGACAGCAGCTGGTAGGCGTCCATCGCGTGCAGGCCGTACAGCTCGCGGAACCAGTGCACGAGCTCGGTCTGGCCGATCCGCCAGGCGTCCTCGAGGGGCCGGCTCGACCCGACGGTCATCCAGTGCGTGTCGTCCTCGATCCGCGGCCAGCCCGGGGCGCCACCCTTGATCAGCTCGACGATCAGCGTCGTCGTCATCGCGCCCTCGACGGCCGTGCCGCAGGCCTCCCCCTCGCCCTGCCGGTAGTGGCCGTCGCCGACGGAGAACATCGCGCCCTCGACGTTGACGCCCAGGAAGCAGGTGGAGCCGGCCCGCATCTGCGGGGTGTCCATGTTGCCGCCGAACCGGTCGGGCACCAGCGAGCTGCGCACCTCGCCCCCGGCGGGGGCGACGCCGACGGTGCCGAGCATCGGCTCCACCGGCAGGTCGATCCGCAGATCGCTGTGCTGCGCGGCGAACGTGACGGTGTTGCGGGCCCGGTCGAGCTCGTAGATCCAGGTGGTGTCGGGCAACGGGTCCTGCAGGGTGGCGACGCGGTCGGTGCTGGTCAGGCCCCCGAAGAACGGGATCGCGGCGGAGGCGCCCCAGTCGCGGGCGGGTTCCAGCGCGACGAAGTGGAGCGCGAGGGTGTCGCCCGGCTCGGCTCCCTCCACGTAGAAGGGCCCGGTCTGCGGGTTGACGAACCGCAGGTCGACCTTGTCCGACGACAGGTCCTTCGTCGAGCGCAGGGCGCCGCAGAACGCGTCGTCCGACCAGAGCCGCAACGCGGTCCCCGGTGCGATGCGGCGCAGCGGCGCGACGCCGCCGAAGGTGAACGCGTACTGCTCGAACGTGGGCACGACCTCGACGACGTCCATGAGCCACCCTAGGAAGTCGCAGGTCCCGGCGGCAATGGCTCTCTTCAGGCCCGCAGTCGGACCCGGTCCGGGGTCAGCTCGGCGACCGACGCCACCCCGAGCAGCTGCATGGTGCGGGTCATCTCGCGGGTCATCAGGTCGACCACCCGCTGCACCCCGCGCTCCCCGCCGGCCATGAGGCCGTACAGGTACGCCCGGCCGATCAGGCAGCCCCGGGCCCCGAAGGCGACGGCGGCAACGACATCGGCGCCGTCGAGGATGCCGCCGTCGAGGTAGACCTCGGCCCGGTCGCCGACGGCCTGCACGACCGCGGGCAGCTGCTCGAGCGGCGTCGGCGCCCGGTCGAGCTGGCGGCCGCCGTGGTTGGAGACGACGACGGCGTCGGCGCCGGCGTCCACGACCGCCCGCGCGTCGTCCACCCCCTGCACGCCCTTGACGATCAGCGCGCCCGGCCAGGTCTCGCGCAGTGCCCGGACGTCGGCGATCGTCGCGGCCGGCTCGAACACGCGGTCCACGAGCTCGGCGACCGTGCCCTTCCACGCGCGCAGCGAGGCGAACTCCAGGGGCTCGGTGGTCAGCAGGTCCACCCACCACTGCGGGTGCCGGGCCGCGTTGGCCATCGTGCGCAGCGTGAGAGCCGGCGGGATGGTGAACCCGTTGCGGACGTCCCGCAGGCGCGGCCCGGCCACCGGGGTGTCGACGGTGAGGACGAGCGCCTCGTAGCCGGCCGCCCGGGCCCGCTCGACCAGCGCGGCGCTGGCCTCGCGGTCGCGCCACAGATACAGCTGGAACCACCGGCGCGCTCCGGGCGCCTCCGCGGCGAGCGCCTCCAGCGAGGTGGTGCCCATCGTCGACAGGGCGTGCGGGATCCCGACCCGCTCGGCCACCCGGCCGACGGCGAGCTCGCCCTCGACGTGCATGAGCCGGGTGAAGCCCGTCGGGGCGAACGCCAGGGGCAGCGCCGAGCGCGCCCCCAGGACCGTCGTCGAGGGGTCCACCGCGGAGACGTCGCGCAGCACGCTGGGCCGGAACTCGACGCGGCGGAAGGCCTCCCGGCTGCGGCGGAGGCTGATCTCCTCGCCCGCCGCCCCGTCGGTGTAGTCGAAGACGGCCCGGGGCACCCGGCGGCGGGCGATCTCGCGGAGGTCGCCGACCGTCGCGGCCCCGGCCAGCCGCCGCTCGGTCGCGTTCCCGACCGGCCGGCGGGGCCGGATCAGCTCCCGCAGCTCGGACCAGCGCGGCACCCGGCGATCCACCCCGAGCACGCTAGTGCCGCGACGCTCAGTCCACCCGGGTTGCCCGCACGGTGAGCGGCTCGACGGCGGGCTCGCCTTCCGGCACGCCGGCGTCCGACGACGGCGCCGGCTCGAGCTCGGCCACCTCACCGCCGTTCTCGGGGGTCGGCAACCAGCGCGCCCACCACCGGAGCACGTGCTCGAACCGGGCCAGCCGATGCCGCGGCCGGCCCGACCGGGACAGCTCGTGGCCCTCCCCCGGGAACAGCAGCAGCTCCGAGGGCACGCCGCGGCGCCGGAGCTCCACGAAGAGCCGGGCGCCCTGCTCGACCGGGCACCGCCAGTCCTCCTCGGAGTGGATGACCAGCGTCGGCGTGGTGATGCCGGGGGCGGCGGCCAGCGCGCTCTGCGCCGCGAGCCGGGCCGGATCGGTGCCGAGGTACTGGTCGGAGAAGACCCACCCGATGTCGGAGGACCCCACGAAGCTGACCGGGTCGAGGAAGGCGCGCTCGCTGATCGCCGCCGCGAACCGGGTGGTCCGGCCGATGAGCACCGTCGTCAGGTAGCCCCCGTACGAGCCCCCCATCACGCCGACCCGGTCGGCGTCGAGCGACGGGTCCTCCAGCGCGGCGTCGAGGAACGCCAGCACGTCGGCGGCGTCGCGGTCGCCGAACGCACCCCGGATCGCCTGCCCGTGCGCCGCCCCGTACCCGGAGGACCCGCGGGGATTGCACTGGACCACCGCGTAGCCCGCCGAGACGTAGGCCTGCGTCTCGTCGAACAGCTGCCAGCCGTACTGCGCGAACGGCCCGCCGTGGATGGTCAGCAGCACCGGGTGTGGACCGGGCCCGGGCGGCGCCGTCACCCACCCGTGCACCGGGTGACCGTCCGGGGCCGTCGCCGTCCGCTCGATCATCCGGTGCACCCGGCCCGTCTCGCCCAGCTCGCGGCCGAAATCGGTGAGCAGTCGGCGCCGCCCCGGGGTGATGGCGATGAGCTCCCCCGCCGACCGGTCGTGCGCGACGCAGGCCACCACGACGCCGCCGGCGGCCGCGATCCCGCGCACGGTGAACGGCCCGTCGACCAGGACGTCCGGCTCACCCCCGGCCAGCGGCACCCGGAGCAGGTCCACGGCCCCGCGGCGCTGCACGCCGACCAGCACGGCGTCGTCGACGACGACCGTCGCCCGCGTCTCGTCGCCGCGGTGGTGCAGCTCCGGATCGAGCAGCGGCCGCAGGGCGCCGGTGGCGGCCTCGACCCGGCACGGCACGGCCTGCCGCGCGACGAAGTCGACCCCGTCGGGTCCGAGGTCGGGGACGGCCGTGACGTAGAGCGTGCCGTCGGGCGCGAAGGTGGGCAGGGCGCAGTCGCCGCGCGATCCGGTCAGCCGCCGCAGGTCCGAGCCGTCGGGGGCGACCAGGTACACGTCGCGGACCAGGTCGCGGTCGGCGCGGTCGTGCCGTGCCGAGACGAATGCCAGCGCGGCGCCGTCGGGACGCCAGGTGACGTCCTCGCAGTCGGCGTCGCCGGTGGTGACCTGCACGGGTGCCGGGACCGGCGCGGTGTCGTCGGCGAAGTCCCGCGGGAGGTCGAGCACGAAGACCTGGCTGCGCCGGTCGACCAGGAAGCCGACACCGTCGCGGCGGTACTGCAGCGTCGTGATCAGCCGGGGCGGCTCGGCGGCGGGGGTCACTCCCTCGACCGTCCCGTACCGGCCGTGCTCCGGGACCCGGGCGGTGTAGGCCACGCGTCGGGAGTCCGGCGACCAGACCGGCGCCCCGGCGCCGAGGGGGTGGTCGGTCAGCCGCCGGCCGACGCCTCCCGCGGTCGGCAGCACGTGGATCTGCGGCTTGCCGCCCGGCTCGCTGCTCAGGTACGCCAGCCAGCGCCCGTCCGGGGAGAAGGCGGGATCGCTGTCCCGCTGCGTGGCCGTCAGCGGACGGGCCGGGGCGGAGGCGTCGGTGGGCACCGCCCAGAGCTGGCCGCGGTACTCGTCGGCCTCGAGGTCGGGGCGGGACACGGCCACGACCGCGATCCGACCGTCGGGCGACACGGTCGGGACGCCCGGGACCCGGAGCAGGGCGAGGTCGGTCGGCCGCATGGGGGCCGACGCTAGCTCAGCGCCGCGTCCGCTCCTCGTCGGCTTCCTCCGCGAGCTTGGCCTCGGTGGCGGCCGCCGCCTCGGGCCCGCCCGTGGGGATCTGCTTCGCGGTGTCGGTGTCGACGACCGGCTCGTCGACGTCGACCAGCTGCCCCCGCGTCTTCAGCAGGCTGGCGACGGTCGCGATGACCAGCACGCCCAGGATGATCGTCAGCGACAGCCAGATCGGGATGTGCGGCACCGCGTCGATCGGCTCCCGCTCGCCGGCGAACGGCAGCTGGTTCTCGTGCACGGCCTCCAGGATCAGCTTGACGCCGATGAAGGCCAGGATCACCGCCAGGCCCATCGACAGGTAGACCAGGCGCTTGAGCAGGCCGCCCAGGAGGAAGTAGAGCTGGCGCAGGCCCATCAGGGCGAACACGTTCGCGGTGAACACGATGAACGGCTCGCGGGTGAGGCCGAAGATCGCGGGGATGCTGTCGAGCGCGAAGATCAGGTCGGTCGTCCCGAGCGCCAGGAAGACGATGATCATCGGCGTCCAGTACTTCTTGCCGTCCTGCTTCACCCGGATCTTGGCGCCGTGGTAGTCCTGCGTGATCGGCAGCACCTTGCGCATCCGCCGGATGAGCGCGTTCTCCTCGTAGTCGTCGTCCTCGCCCCGGTGTCGGACGAGGTTCCACGCCGTGTAGATCAGGAAGACGCCGAAGATGTAGAAGACCCACACGAACCGCTCGATGACCACGGCGCCGAGCAGGATGAAGATCCCGCGCAGGACGAGGGCGATGATGATGCCGACCATCAGGGCCTCCTGCTGCAGGTGCCGGGGCACCCGGAAGCGGGCCATGATGATCACGAAGACGAACAGGTTGTCGACCGAGAGCGAGTACTCGGTGAGCCAGCCCGCGTAGAACTCCGTGGCGTACGTCGTGTTGGTGAACGCCAGCAACAGGACGCCGAAGATCAGCGCCAGGCTGACGTAGAAGCTGACCCAGAGACTCGCCTCCTTGATGGAGGGCTCGTGCGGGCGACGAGCGACGATGGCGAGATCGGCGAGCAGCAGGACGGTGAGTCCGACGAACGTCGCGATCTCGAACCAGACGGGAAGCTCCATGCGGGCGTGTTCCTCCGGGGACAGGCTGTCGTCAGCACCGGAGGTCTCTCCCACCGCGGGCCCGGAGGCCTACGACCGGCAGCACCGGAGGCCATGGGACCTCGTGATGACGACGCTGCCGCGGGGGGATACTCCCCTCCTGCGCATCCCCCCGGCGGCGTGACCGTCAGTGGTCGCGTCGGCCTGGGTTCGCGGCGCTCACCGTACCCGTTTCCCGGACGCCGTTCTCGCTGGCGTCCGGGAGCGCGTCGGCCGGGTCTCGTCCGCCGGCCGACAGTGAGGTGGGGCCGGACGCCGCGGCGTCGGCGGCGACCCGCTCCCGATCGTCGCGGCGCGCCCGCAGCAGGCTGGCGACCGTGGTGACGACGAGCGTCACGAGGATCACCAGCAGCGAGACCGACGTCGGCACCTCCGGCAGGAGGGTGACGTGCTCACCGCCGTTGATGAACGGCAGCTCGTTGGTGTGCAGGGCGTGGATGACCAGCTTGACACCGATGAAGCCGAGGATCACGGCCAGGCCGTAGGCGAGGTAGACCAGCCGGTCGAGGAGCCCGTCGATCAGGAAGAACAGCTGCCGCAGGCCGAGCAGCGAGAAGGCATTGGCCGTGAAGACGAGGAAGGTCTCCTGGGTCAGCCCGAAGATCGCCGGGATCGAGTCGACGGCGAAGATGACGTCGGCGGTGCCGATGGCGATCAGGGCGATGGCCAGCGGGGTCAGGAACCGCTTGCCGTCGAGCTTCACGGTCATGCGGTCGGAGTGGTACTCGTCCGTGGTCCGCAGCCGCTTGCGGGCGAACCGCAGGACGGCGTTCTCCTGGTAGTCCTCGTCGTCGCCGTGGCCGCCGCTGCGGGCCTGCACCCAGGCGGTGTAGATGAGGATGGCGCCGAACAGGTAGAAGACCCAGCTGAAGTTCGCGATCGCGGCGGCACCGACGACGATGAAGACCGTGCGGAGCGCGAGCGCGAAGGTGATGCCGAACAGGAGCACCTTCTGCTGCAGCTCCCGTGGCACACCGAAGCTCGCCATGATCAGCACGAACACGAAGAGGTTGTCGACCGACAGGCTCTTCTCGGTGACGTAGCCGGCGAAGTACTCGCCGGCGAAGCCGGCCCCCCAGCCCCACCAGACGAGGAAGCCGAACAGGATGGCGATCCCGACGTAGACGGCCGACCAGATCGCCGACTCGCGCAACGTCGGCGCGTGCGGCGTCCGCACGTGGCCGACCAGGTCGAAGACGAGCATGGCCACGATCGCGCCGACCGTGACTGCCCACACCCAGAAAGGGACGTCCAAGGCTCACTACCTCCGGAGACTCGGCGACGCCCGGGGACGTCGCACAGGGTCAGATCCGGAGGTCTCTCCCGTCGCCTCGGTGGACGACCGGCACCGCCGGAGGTCCACGGGGACCTCGTACTGACGACGGCGCCGCGGCGGGATACTCCCCTCCACAGCAGGACCACGTGCCCTCGAGAGGTCGCGTGGTCCTGCCGGTTCGAACGACCGGACCCGCCGTTGTGTTCCCGGGCGGCGTAACTTCCCCGGGCGGCGGAGCTTTCGCTCAGGCGTGCGCGGCGTCGAGCTGGCGGAGCTCCTTCTTCAGCTCGGACAGCTCGTCGCGCAGGCGGGCGGCGACCTCGAACTGCAGCTCGCGGGCGGCGGCGAGCATCTGCTCGTTCATCTGCGTGATGAGGTCGGCCAGCTCGTTGCGGGGCAGTCCCTGCACGTCGATCGCCCCGGCCTTGCTCTTGCCCTTCTTCGACGAGAGGCCGGGCACCGGCGACTTGCCCCGGGACTGCTGCCGGCCCGAACCGCCGATCAGCTCGCTCGCCTCGGAGTCCTCCGCCTCGCGGTAGATGCCGTCGAGGATGTCGACGATCTTCTTGCGCAGCGGCTGCGGGTCGAGCCCGCGCTCGGTGTTGTAGGCGATCTGCTTCTCGCGGCGCCGGTTGGTCTCCTCGATCGCGTGCGCCATCGACGGCGTGATCTTGTCGGCGTACATGTGCACCTGACCGGAGACGTTGCGGGCCGCGCGCCCGATCGTCTGGATCAGCGACGTGCCGGACCGGAGGAACCCCTCCTTGTCGGCGTCGAGGATCGCCACCAGCGACACCTCGGGCAGGTCGAGGCCCTCGCGCAGCAGGTTGATGCCGACCAGCACGTCGTACTCGCCCTGCCGCAGCTCCCGGAGCAGCTCGACACGGCGCAGGGTGTCGACCTCGGAGTGCAGGTAGCGCACCTTGATGCCGAGCTCGAGCAGGTAGTCGGTGAGGTCCTCGGCCATCTTCTTGGTCAGCGTGGTGACCAGGATGCGCTCGTCCTTCTCCGTGCGGATGCGGATCTCGTGCACCAGGTCGTCGATCTGGCCCTTGGTCGGCTTGATCACGACCTCCGGGTCGATCAGGCCGGTGGGGCGGATGACCTGCTCGACGAACTCACCCTGGGTGCGACCCAGCTCGTAGGGCCCCGGCGTCGCGGACAGGTAGACGGTCTGGCCGATGCGGTCGGTGAACTCCTCCCACTTCAGCGGGCGGTTGTCCATCGCCGACGGCAGCCGGAAGCCGTGCTCGACCAGCGTGCGCTTGCGGCTCATGTCGCCCTCGTACATGCCGCCGATCTGCGGCACGGTCACGTGCGACTCGTCGATGACCAGCAGGAAGTCGTCGGGGAAGTAGTCGATGAGGCAGGAGCCTGCGGAGCCCGGGGCGCGGCCGTCGATGTGCCGAGAGTAGTTCTCGATGCCGGAGCAGAAGCCGACCTGTCGCATCATCTCGATGTCGTAGGTCGTGCGCATGCGCAGCCGCTGGGCCTCGAGCAGCTTGCCCTGCTTCTCGAGCTCGGCCAGCCGCTGCTCCAGCTCCGCCTCGATGCCGCCGATCGCCCGCTCCATGCGCTCGGGACCGGCGACGTAGTGGGTGGCCGGGAAGACGAACAGCTCCTGCACCTCGCGGACGACCTCGCCGGTCAGCGGGTGCAGGTAGTACAGCCGCTCGACCTCGTCGCCGAACATCTCGATCCGGACCGCGAGCTCCTCGTAGACCGGGAAGACCTCGATCGTGTCGCCCCGGACCCGGAAGGTGCCGCGGGTGAACGAGAGGTCGTTGCGGGTGTACTGCTCGGTGACCAGGGTGCGCAGCAGCTCGTCGCGGTCGCGCTCCTCCCCCACCGAGATCTTCAGCGCGCGGTCGACGTACTCCTGCGGCGTGCCCAGGCCGTAGATGCAGGACACCGTGGCCACCACGACGACGTCGCGCCGGGTGAGCAGCGCCTGCGTGGCCGAGTGCCGCAGCCGCTCCACCTCCTCGTTGATCGAGGAGTCCTTCTCGATGTAGGTGTCGGTCTGCGGGACGTAGGCCTCGGGCTGGTAGTAGTCGTAGTAGGAGACGAAGTACTCGACGGCGTTGTTCGGCAGCAGCTCGCGGAACTCGTTGGCCAGCTGCGCGGCGAGCGTCTTGTTCGGCGCCATGACCAGCGTCGGCCGCTGCACCTGCTCGATCAGCCACGCCGTCGTCGCCGACTTGCCGGTGCCGGTGGCCCCGAGGAGGACGACGTCCTTTTCCCCGCGGTTGACGCGTTCGGCGAGATCCTTGATCGCAGCCGGCTGGTCGCCCGAGGGCTCGAAGTCGCTGACGACCTGGAAACGCCCCTGGGTCGGCCGGATGTCGGTGGTCGCGCGCACGGGGACGACGGTACGACGTACCACCGACAGGACGACGCCTGTGACAGAACGGGTGCCTGCGCCGTCCGGGGCGTCCGAGCGCGGCTGGGACGGGTGTGGGACGCGGGCTACTTGTCCCCGACGGCGGTCCCGGCCTAGCGTGCCTGGTCGCAGAGCGGTTCCGCTGCGGGCCAGCGCCACCCGGGCCTTTCCCGGGCGAGGTCGGCCGCGCGGAGCCCTGCGCACGATGCCCCCCGCGGCCCATGGCTGCGGGGGGCATCGTCGTCGCGTGGGGAGCCCGCCGGCCACGGAGACAGCGGTGGGTCTCACACGAAGTCCAGGTGTGCGGGAAGCTGGAGCAGGGCACCGACGCACAGCCACGCCCGACCCGACCTGCCCCCGCACCCCGGGGGCGCACGCAGGAGGAACGCCCAGGATGACCCAGGTCTGGCCCGGCAGTGCCTACCCCCTCGGGGCCACGTACGACGGCACCGGCACGAACTTCGCGATCTTCAGCGAGGTGGCCGAGAAGGTCGAGCTCTGCCTGTTCGACGACGACGGCAACGAGGAGCGCATCCGGCTCCCCGAGATGGACGGCTTCGTCTGGCACGCGTTCCTCCCCGGGATCCACCCCGGCCAGCGCTACGGCTTCCGGGTGCACGGCCCCTACGACCCGTCGCAGGGCCTGCGCTGCAACCCGAACAAGCTGCTGCTCGACCCGTACGCCAAGGCGATCGACGGTCAGATCGACTGGGATCAGGCGTGCTTCGGCTACGACTTCAAGACCAAGAAGCGCAACGACGACGACTCGGCGCCGCACATGCCGAAGTCCGTCGTCGTCAACCCGTACTTCGACTGGGGCGTGGACCGCCCGCCCAAGACGCCCTACAACAAGACGGTCATCTACGAGGCCCACGTCAAGGGCCTGACGATGACCAACCCGCGCATCCCCGAGGAGCTGCGCGGCACCTACGCCGGCGTCGCGCACCCCGCGACGATCGAGTACCTCACCGAGCTCGGGATCACCGCCATCGAGCTGCTGCCGGTGCACCAGTTCGTGCAGGACGACACCCTGGAGCAGAAGGGGCTGCGCAACTACTGGGGCTACAACACGATCGGCTTCTTCGCGCCGCACAACGAGTACGCCAGCGACACCACGGCGGGCCAGCACGTCCAGGAGTTCAAGGGCATGGTGCGAGCCCTGCACGAGGCCGGCATCGAGGTCATCCTCGACGTGGTCTACAACCACACCGCCGAGGGCAACCACAACGGCCCGACCCTGTCGTTCCGCGGCATCGACAACCGGACGTACTACAAGCTCGTCGAAGGCGACGAGCAGTACTACATGGACTACACCGGCACGGGGAACACGCTCAACGTCCGGACTCCGCAGTCGCTGCAGATGATCATGGACTCGCTGCGGTACTGGGTCACCGAGATGCACGTCGACGGGTTCCGGTTCGACCTCGCCTCCACCCTGGCCCGCGAGCTGCACGCCGTGGACCGCCTCTCCACGTTCTTCGACCTCGTCCACCAGGACCCGGTGGTCAGCCAGGTCAAGCTCATCGCCGAGCCGTGGGACGTCGGCGAGGGTGGCTACCAGGTGGGCAACTTCCCGGCGCTGTGGACCGAGTGGAACGGCAAGTACCGCGACACCGTGCGCGACTTCTGGCGCGGCGAGGACGCCACCGTCGGCGAGTTCGCCAGCCGGATCACCGGCTCGGCCGACCTGTACCAGCACTCGGGACGCCGCCCGTTCGCCAGCATCAACTTCGTCACCGCCCACGACGGCTTCACGCTCAACGACCTGGTCTCGTACAACGAGAAGCACAACGAGGCCAACGGCGAGGGCAACAACGACGGCGAGAGCCACAACCGCAGCTGGAACTGTGGCGTCGAGGGCGACACCGACGACCCGGAGATCCTGCAGCTCCGGGCTCAGCAGCGGCGCAACTTCATCGCCACGCTGATGCTCAGCCAGGGCGTGCCGATGCTGCTGCACGGTGACGAGCTGGGCCGCAGCCAGGGCGGCAACAACAACGGCTACTGCCAGGACTCCGAGCTGACCTGGATCGACTGGGAGAACGTCGACGAGGGGCTGCTGGAGTTCACCAAGGCGGTGACCAAGCTGCGCACCGACCACCCGACGTTCCGCCGCCGGCGCTTCTTCCACGGCCGGCCGGTGCGCCGCGGCCAGGGCGAGCCGGTGCCCGACATCGACTGGCTGACGCCCTCCGGCGACTCGATGACCGACGAGGACTGGGACGCCGGCTACGCCAAGTCGCTCGCGGTCTACCTCAACGGGCTCGGCATCCGCGAGACCGACGAGCGCGGCGAGTACGTCAAGGACGACCACTTCTACCTGGCCTTCAACGCGTCACACGAGCCGATCGACTTCGCCCTGCCCAGCGACGACTACGCCTCGGCGTGGACGCCGGTGATCGACACGTCGGCGATGGGTGACGTGGAGCCGAAGGACCTCAAGCCGGGCGACTCGGTCACCGTGGAGGGTCGTTCGATCGTGGTCTTCAGCGGTCCCGCGCTGTGACCGGGGCACACGGGGGAGCTCACGGGGGGGCTCACGGGGGTCCGGTCGTCGTCCCGGGCGGCGAGCGGCAGCGGGGCGTGCCGGCCGCGACCTACCGGTTGCAGGTGCACGCCGGGTTCCGGCTGGAGGACGCCGCCGAGGTGGCCGGCTACCTGGCCGACCTGGGGGTGACCCACGCCTACTCCTCGCCGCTGCTGCGCTCGGCCGAGGGCAGCAACCACGGCTACGACACGGTCGACCACGCGCACATCGACGAGGCGCGCGGCGGGTCGGCCGGGTTCGACCGGTTCGTCGCCGCCCTGCACGAGCACGGTCTGGGCCTGGTGCTCGACCTGGTGCCCAACCACATGGGCGTCGCCGATCCCGCGGCCGCCCCGTGGTGGTGGGACGTGCTGCAGCACGGGCGCGACAGCGAGCACGCCGCTGCGTTCGACATCGACTGGGAGTTCGGCGGCGGGAAGCTCCGCATCCCGGTCCTCGGCTCGGCGGACGACCTCGACGCGCTCGAGGTGGCGGACGGCGAGTTGCGCTACTACGACAACCGCTTCCCGATCGCGCCCGGGACCGGGGACGGGACCCCCCAGGAGGTGCACGCCCGCCAGCACTACGAGCTCGTCGACTGGCGGCGCGCCGACGGCGACCTGAACTACCGCCGCTTCTTCGCCATCAACACCCTGGCCGGCCTCCGCGTCGAGGACCCGGCGATCTTCGACGCGACCCACGACCTCGTGCTCCGGCTCGTGCGCGACGGCGCCGTCGACGGGCTGCGCATCGACCACCCCGACGGCCTGGCCGACCCGAAGGGCTATCTCGACCGGCTGGCCGAGGCATCGGGCGGCCGGTGGACGGTCGTGGAGAAGATCCTCGAGCCCGGGGAGGACCTGCCCGACGACTGGGCCACGGCCGGGACGACGGGCTACGACGCGCTCGCCGAGGTCGACGAGGTGCTCGTCGACCGGGCCGGCGAACCGGCGATCACCGCGCTGGACACCGAGCTGTCCGGCGGCGCCGTGGACTACGCCGCGCTCGTGCACGACTGCAAGCGCGAGGTCACCGACGGGATGTTGGGCTCGGAGGTGGCCCGGCTCGTGCGGGTGATCGGTGACCTGCCGGGTGTCGAGACCGCCGAGCAGACCGAGGCGCTCGCCGAGCTGCTGGCGACCTTCCCCGTCTACCGCAGCTACCTGCCCGACGGCCGCGAGCACCTGGACGCGACGGTTGCCGCCGTCCGCGACCGGCGTCCCGACCTGATCAAGGCCGTCGACGCCCTGCACCCGGTCCTCGCGCAGGCCGGCACCGAGGCGTCGACCCGGTTCGAGCAGACCAGCGGCCCGGTGATGGCCAAGGGCGTCGAGGACAGCGCCTACTACCGGTGGGCCCGCTTCGTCGCGCTCAACGAGGTCGGCGGCGACCCGGCGCGGTTCGGCAGCACGGTCGAGGAGTTCCACGCGGCGCAGCGGCGCCGGGCGCAGCGCCGTCCGCAGTCGATGACGACGCTCTCGACGCACGACACCAAGCGCAGCGAGGACGTGCGCGCCCGGCTGGCCGTGCTGGCCGAGATCCCGACCGAGTGGGCGCACCTGGTGCGGGGCTGGCTGGCCCGGCACCCGCTCCCCGACCGGCCCCTGGCCCACCTGGTCTGGCAGAACCTCGTCGGAGCGTGGCCGCTCTCCCGGGAACGGGCGCACGCCTACGTGGAGAAGGCGGCGCGCGAGGCGGGCACCTCGACCACGTGGACCGCCCCCGACGAGGAGTTCGAGGGCCGACTGCACGCCCTGGTCGACGCCGCCTTCGACGACCCGGAGACGGCCGGCGAGATCGAGGCCCTCGTCGCCCGCATCGCACCGTTCGGCTGGTCCAACTCGCTGTCCCAGAAGCTGCTGCAGCTGACGATGCCCGGCGTCCCCGACGTCTACCAGGGCACCGAGCTCTGGGACTTCTCGCTGGTCGATCCCGACAACCGCCGTCCGGTCGACTACGCGCTGCGGCGGAAGCTGCTCGCGCAGGTCGACGCCGGGGAGGTGCCGGCGGTCGACGCGACCGGCGCCGCCAAGCTGCTCGTCGTCTCCCGCGCCCTGCGCGCGCGGCGGGACCGGCCGGAGCTGTTCACCGGCTACGAGCCGGTGGCGGTCACCGGCTCGGGCGCCGACCACGCGGTCGCCTTCGACCGCGGCGGGGCGGTGACGGTCGCGACCCGCCTCCCGCTGGCACTGGCCGACGAGGGCTGGGGCGACGCCGCGCTGCAGCTGCCCACCGGGGCGTGGCGGGACCTGCTCACCGGCGAGCGGGTCGTCTCCGACGTCGCCGGGGTGGCGGTCGACGCCCTGCTCAGCCGTCTCCCGGTGGCGCTGCTGGTGCGGGACTAGCAGGGACCCCGCGAGCCGCGGCGAGCGCGCGGTCCCAGTCGGGATCGAGCCAGTAGTCGCTGTGCCCGCGGATCCCCGCGACGGCGCTGGTCTGGAACCGCCGGTCGGACGCCGGCGGGTCCAGCAGCCGCCACTCGCGGCCGCTCACGCGGCGGCCGGTGCACGGGTCGACGTCGTCGGGCACGGGCTCCGGCGGGCCACCCAGGCGGCAGGACCGGAGGACGCCGGCCGCGTCGCGGGTGTGCGCCCAGCTCGTCACGGGTCCGGCGATCGGGTCCGTGTCGCGGTACAGGCTGATCCAGTTGTGCCGTTCGGTGAGGGTGAGCAGGTCACCGGGCCGGACGTAGTGCGGGAACGCGCGGGGGAACTGCTGGCGCAGTTGCGAGCCGAACGTCACCCACCGCACCTTCGACCGGAGGTGCGGGGGCAGGCGGAGCAGCGCGGCCAGCGAGATCAGGCTCCCCTGGCTGTGCGCGGCCACGACGACCAGGTCGACCGGATGCGGGTTCACGTCGCCGCCGTAGCCACCTCCGTCGGCCGCGGCCGCGCCCGCGGGCTCCTCCCCCGGCGCGGCCGTGTCGGGCAACGGGTCGGGTTCGCCGAGGTGCCAGCAGATCCGCCGGATCAGGGCCGGCACGACCTCCTGGGCGTAGGGCGGCGGGACGAACGGGTGCACCGACCGCGGCCAGAACGCGATCACGTCCCAGACGACGTTGAGCGCGCGCCGCGGGCCCTCGGCGCGGATCGCCCCGCGCGCCAGGAGCACGGCGCCACCGGCCAGTCCGAGCAGCATGATCTGGCCGAGACCGATCACGATGTCGTCGCCGACCACCGGCTCCCCGGCCGCCGACGCGCTGCCGGTGAACCAGTCGACGACCGTCAGCGCTCCCCCGCCCATGCCGTCGGTCAGCCGCTCGAGCAGGTAGTCCACGGCCGCCGCGAGGGCCAGCACGGAGCCGACCGCGCCGAAGATCCAGAACACCAGCTCGAGGTGGTTCTTCAGCCGCGCGATCTGCATCGCGCGGCCGACCCGGGCCAGCCACAGCGGGTGCATCCGGGGCCGCGGGGCCTCGCCGTCCGGGGCCGGCCCGAAGGTGTAGGCGGCCGAGGCCGCCGCCACGAACCGGTCGCGCCGGCGGCGCAGGTGCCACACGGCGGCCCCGCCCAGGCCGACGACGACGACCGCGGTGACCCCCCAGGTGAACGACACCCGCTGCAGCACCTCCGGCGCGGCGACCGTCGGCCGGTTCTGCAGCCGGTTGAGGGCGCCCTGCACCGCGAGCGCGGAGCCGGCGGTCAGGCCGATGCCGACGAAGAACCCGACCGATGCCGCCAGCCACGCCGTCATGCCGGCGGCGAACCGGCCGAACGGCGCCGGCACCGGGCCGAGGGACGTGCGGGTGGACCGGGCCAACCCGAGGACGGCGACGAACAGCAGCAGCACCACCACGGCGCCGCCCAGGCCACCCAGCGCCGCGGCGTCCTCGATGCCCGGCAGCGGCCCCGCGCCGCCGGGCAGTTCGCCGGTGCCGCTCACCGGCGCCACGGCGATCGCGAACGCGGCCGAGAGCGCCGCCGCCAGCCCGAGCCGGTGCAGGAAGCGCGCGACCCGCTCGCTGGGCGGGTCACCTGCCCGCGCCTCGCCGTCGGCGGAAATGCCGTGCCACCAGCGTCGCCAGCCGCCGTCCCCGCCGGCGACGGTGGTGGTGCGCTCGGGGTCGCCGAGGACGACCACGACGACGACGGTCACGGCCAGCCCGATCCCCGGCGTCCACCGGCCGAGGTCGGCGAGCATCGGGCGGGACCCGGCGACGGCCGAGACGCCGACCCAGGAGACCAGGAACAGGGCCGCGGCGCGGTGCAGGTGCCGCAGCGAGGGGCTGTCGGGGTCCCCGTCGAAGAACGCCGTGTCCCGCAGGTCGGGCAGCCCGTCGGCCTCCATCGCCGCCCCGTACCGGCGGCGGCCCGCGTGCGACCGGCCCAGGAAGCTCAGCCCGTAGACCGCGACGACGGCGACGAGGACGGCGGGCGCGAGGACGACCCGGTCGTCACCGGGCAGGTCCATCCGCGCCAGCCACTGCCAGGCGAGCAGGTCGACGACGATCACGCAGACGCCGATCGCGAACAGCAAGGTCAGCAGCAGGGCGAGCAGGCGCAGCACCGCGCCGCTGGACGCGTGGAAGAAGCGGGACGAGGTCCGGTCCCCCGGCGAGGGCAGCATGAACTGGGCGGCGTTGACGATGCCGAACGGGATCAGCAGGATCCACAGCGCCTGGGTCCAGGACCCCGACGTCCAGCGGCCCCAGTGGAACGCCTCGACGACCTGGCCGTCCGGCCCGCGGGTCTCCCGCCCCTGGGCGTCGGTGGGCCGGAAGCAGCGGCTCCGGTCGTCCCCGGCCACCTGGCACACGTGCGCGCTCGCCAGCATCGACTCGGGCGGGGTGCCGCTGACTCCGTGGACGCGCAGCTCGACCCAGCCCGCTCGGTGCGCGTGCTCGTCCCGGTCCGGCATGACCGCTCCCCCGCCCCGGCGCGGGCCGTGTCACATGCGCGGTTGGGCACCGGGACTGCGGGCATGATGCTCGGAGCCGGTCGTCACTGACCAGCACCTTCCGCGCGTTCCCCTTGGAGGCACCCCGCATGTCCGCTCCCGTCGAGTTCGCCGTCTGGGCGCCCCTGCCCGAGCGGGTGCGGGTGCAGGTCGACGGTGCCGTGCACGACATGACCCGGGGCGAGGGCGGCTGGTGGCGGGCCGAGGTCGAGGCCGGCCCCGAGGCCGACTACGGCTTCCTGCTCGGCGACGGCGACAGTCCCCGCCCCGACCCGCGCTCGCGCCGCCAGCCCGACGGGGTGCACGGCCTCTCGCGGCGGTTCGACCCGGACACCCACGAGTGGGGCGACAGCACCTGGACCGGCCGCCCGCTGGCCGGCGGGGTCGTCTACGAGCTGCACGTCGGCACGTTCACCCCGGAGGGGACGCTCGACGCGGCCATCGGCCGGCTCGGCCACCTCGTGCGGCTCGGGATCGACTTCGTCGAGCTGCTGCCGGTCAACGCGTTCAACGGCACGCACAACTGGGGCTACGACGGCGTGCTCTGGTACGCGGTGCAGGAGTCCTACGGCGGTCCGGCCGCCTACCAGCGGTTCGTCGACGCCTGCCACCAGCAGGGTCTGGGCGTGATCCAGGACGTCGTCTACAACCACCTCGGCCCGTCGGGGAACTACCTGCCGGAGTTCTTCCCGATCTTCGCCGAGGGCGGCGCGAACACCTGGGGCAACTCGATCAACCTGTCGGGCCCGGACTCCGACGAGGTGCGCCGCTACGTCATCGACAACGCGCTGATGTGGCTGCGCGACATGCACGTCGACGGGCTGCGGCTCGACGCGGTGCACGCGCTGGTCGACGAGCGGGCCACGCACGTGCTGGAGGAGATGGCGCAGGAGGTCGACAAGCTGTCGGTCGCCGTCGGCCGGCCGCTGACCCTGATCGCCGAGAGCGACCTCAACGACCCGCGGATGGTCACGCCGCGGGTGGCCGGCGGCCTCGGCCTGACCGCGCAGTGGAGCGACGACTTCCACCACGCGCTGCACTCCGTGCTGACCGGCGAGGGCCAGGGCTACTACTCGGACTTCGCCGAGGCCGGCCTCTCCGGCCTCGCGAAGACGCTGACCGGCGCGTTCTTCCACGACGGCGCGTGGTCGAGCTTCCGGCGCCGGCACCACGGCCGGCCCGTCGACACCGCGACGCTGCCCGGCTGGAAGTTCCTCGGCTACCTGCAGGACCACGACCAGATCGGCAACCGGGCGGTCGGCGACCGGATCTCGGCGACCCTCTCCCCCGGCCTGCTGGCCGTCGGCGCGACGCTGGTGCTGACCAGCCCCTTCACCCCGATGCTCTTCATGGGCGAGGAGTGGGGGGCGAGCACGCCGTGGCAGTTCTTCACCAGCCACCCCGAGCCCGAGCTCGGCAAGGCCACCGCGGAGGGCCGGATCGGCGAGTTCGCCGAGCACGGCTGGGACGCCGACGTCGTCCCCGACCCGCAGGACCCGGAGACCTTCACCCGGTCGAAGCTCGACTGGTCGGAGCTCTCCCAGGAACCGCACGAGCGGCTGCTGGCCGTGCACCGCGCCCTGCTCGCGCTGCGCCGGGCACATCCCGACCTGCTCGACCCGGATCTGAGCGCCGTGCAGGTGGAGTGGGACGACGCCGACCGGTGGATTGTCGTGCACCGCGGGTCGCTGCGGGTCGTGGTGAACCTCGCCGAGCAGTCGCGCGAGATCGACCTGGACCGGCGCGCGGACGAGGTCCTGTTCGCGACCGCCGAGCTGCCCGGCCTCGACGGCGCCACGGTGACGCTGCCCGCGGAGTCCGCGGCCGTGCTGAGCACCCGCTGACCGTGCGCCGGCTGTTGCCCGACCAGGGTGAGCTGGACGAGGCCGCGCTGGTCGAGGCCTACCGGGTCCCGGCCGGCCGGCACCTGCGGGTCAACTTCATCGCCTCGCTGGACGGGGCGATCACGGTGGACGGGAAGAGCGCGGGGCTCGGCTCCCCGGGGGACAAGGCCGTGTTCCGGACCCTGCGCGCGCTGGCCGACGTCGTCCTCGTGGGGCACGGGACGGCGGCGGCCGAGGGGTACCGCCCCGTGGCCGCGGACTCCGCCGTGGGCCGGTTGCGGGCCGCGATCGGGCGGGCGCCGACCGCCCCCATCGCCGTCGTCTCCCGGCGGGCGTCGCTGGCCCCCGGGGACCGGCTGGCGGTTCCCTCGACCATCCTCGTCACCTGCGCGGCCGCCGATCCCGCCCGCCGGCAGGCGGTGGCCGACGCGGGCGTCGAGGTGCTGGTCTGCGGGGACGACGACGTCGATCTCGCCCTCGCCCTGGACCGGCTGGCCGAGCGCGGGCTCGAGCAGGTCCTCTGCGAGGGCGGGCCGACGCTGTTCCGATCGGCGCTGACCGCAGGTCTGGTCGACGAACTGGACCTGTCGATCGCGCCCGCGCTCGTGGGCGACGCGGCCCGGTTGCTGGGCGGGTCCGCGCTGCCCGATCCGGCCCGGCTCGCGCTCCGGCAGCTGCTCGCGGAGGACGACGTCCTGTTCGCCCGCTACGACCTGGCCTACGACGCGGCCGGCGGCCGGTAGCTGATCCCCTGGGCCTTGCCCATCGCCTCCATGGCCTCCTCGACCGTCAGCAGGACGGTCGTCTCCAGATTGGTCACCGCCCCGCCGCTGCCGATCGCCAGCACGACGGCCGCCATCGACACGTTGTCCGGGGCCTCCCAGAGCGTGAGCCCGTCGTGGGACCCGTAGGCGTACCAGAACCCGTGCAGCTTCCCGCCGACCGACTCGACGTAGGCGGTCGCGGCCTTCCGGCGGTCCTCCGGGTTGGCGATCAGTCGTTTCCAGGTCTCCGGGGTGTAGCTGAACCTCGTCAGGTACATGGTCATGGCGTCTCCTGGGCTCGGCCCCCCGCGGCGCGAAGGTTAGGGACCCGGGCGCTCTCGGTCGAGGCCCTCCGGCGCGCCGCAACTGCTTGACTGACCGGCATGGATCTCCCGCTGCTGCCGCCGGTGAAGCCGATGCTGGCCAAGGCCGCCACGAAGCTTCCGACGGGCGACGACCTGTTCTACGAGCCCAAGTGGGACGGCTTCCGGTGCATCGTCTTCCGCGACGGCGACGAGGTGGAGCTGGGCAGCCGGAACGAGCGCCCGCTCACCCGCTACTTCCCCGAGGTCGTCGAGGCGGTCAAGGCCAACCTGCCCGAGCGCTGCGTCGTCGACGGCGAGATCGTGGTGCCCGCGGGCGACCGCCTGCACTTCGAGGCGCTGCTGCAGCGCATCCACCCCGCCGAGTCCCGGGTGCGGCTGCTGGCCGAGCAGACCCCGGCCTCCTTCGTCGCCTTCGATCTGCTCGCCCTCGGCGACGAGTCGCTGCTGGAGACCCCGTTCGCGCAG
This sequence comes from Blastococcus jejuensis, assembly GCF_039534705.1. Classification (NCBI taxonomy): domain Bacteria; kingdom Bacillati; phylum Actinomycetota; class Actinomycetes; order Geodermatophilales; family Geodermatophilaceae; genus Blastococcus; species Blastococcus jejuensis. Next base: position 365,019 of record NZ_BAAAVV010000002.1, on the reverse strand, counting down.
CGGCGGGCCCGGCTGGAGGCGGCGCTCGAGGGCACCCGGCCACCGGTCTACCTCACCGGGATCACCCGCGACCCGGCGATCGCCCAGCGCTGGTTCGAGACCTTCGAGGGCGCCGGCCTCGACGGCGTCGTCGCCAAGGCCGCCGACCTCCCGTACGGGCCCGACCAGCGGCTGATGACCAAGATCAAGCACGTCCGGACGGCGGACTGCGTCGTCGCCGGGTTCCGGTGGCACAAGAGTGGGCCGATCGTCGGGTCGCTGCTGCTCGGCCTCTACAACGACGCCGGCGACCTGCAGCACATCGGGGTCGCGGCGTCCTTCCCGATGGCCCGCCGGGCAGAGCTCGTGGAGGAGCTCGAGCCCTACCGGGCCGACGCGCTCGACGGGCACCCGTGGCAGGACTGGGCCAACGCACAGGTTCACGAGAACGGTGAGAACCGCATGCCGGGCGCGGTCAGCCGGTGGAACGCGAAGAAAGACCTGTCGTGGGTGCCGCTGCGCCCCGAACTGGTGGTGGAGATCAAGTACGACCAGCTGGAGGGTCGTCGACTTCGTCACACCGGTCAGTTCCTGCGCTGGCGGCCCGACCGGGACCCGCTGAGCTGCACGTACGACCAGCTGGAGGTGCCGGTGCGCTACGACCTGGCCGAGGTGCTGGAGACCGGGGACTCACTCGATCGGCAGTGATCGCCTGCGCCGGCGCCGTCGGCCTCATACGCTCTTGGATCATGCGCTTGCATCGCGGCCTGCCGGCCGTCCTTCCGAGCCTGCTCGCCATCGGCCTGGTGCTGACCGGCTGCACCTCGTTCTCGGACACCCTCGCCGACGAGTCCGCCGCCACCGCGGCGCCCACCACCCCGGCCGAGCCCGACGTCGCCGACATCGAGTGGAGCGACTGCGACGCCGAGATCACGCGGCTGATCGAGGGGCAGCCCGGTGCCGACCGCGACCTGGCCTTCGAGTGCGGTCGCACCGAGGTGCCGATCAGCTACGACGAGCCCGAGGGCGCCACCCTGCCGCTGTTCCTCGTCCGGGTCGTGGCCGCGGGGCAGACCGAGCGCATCGGCTCGCTCGTGGTCAACCCCGGCGGCCCGGGCGGGTCCGGTGCCGACGCCGCGATCGGCCTGGCGCTCACGCTGCCCGACGACGTGCTCAACCGGTTCGACATCGTCGGCTTCGACCCGCGCGGGGTCGGCCTGTCGACCCCCGTGGAGTGCATCCCCGACGAGCTCAAGGACCGGGCCATCGCCGCCGAGCCACGCCCGACCACCGACGAGGACCTCGACGAGGCCTTCTCCCTCGCCCAGGAGGTGGCCGACGGCTGCGCCGAGGAGTACGGCGACGCGCTGGGCACCTTCAACACCGTCGACACCGCCCGCGACATGGACCGGCTGCGCGAGGCCCTCGGCGACGAGCAGCTGACCTACCTCGGCTACTCCTACGGCACCACGCTCGGCTCGACCTACGCCGAGCTGTTCCCGGACAAGGTGCGCGCGCTCGTGCTCGACGCGGCCGTCGACCCCGACACCACCGAGCTCGAGGACGCCGAGGCCAGCGCCGCCGCGTTCGAGCGCGGTTTCGACGTCTTCGCCGAGAACTGCAAGGGCCTGCTGGCCGGCTGCCCCCTGGGCGACGACCCGCGGGGCTACGTCGAGGCCGTCATGACGCACGCCGAGCAGGGGCCGATCCCGAGCAGCGAGGAGGGCGAGAGCCGCCGGGCGACGCCGGGCGTCGTCCTCACCGCCGTCCAGGCTGCCCTGTACGACACCGACTCGTGGCCGCAGCTGATCCAGGCCCTCGTGGCCGCCGAGGTGGCCGGCGACGCCAAGGGCCTGTTCTCCCTGGCCGACGGCTACACCGGCCGGCTCGACGACGACACGTACTCGAACCTGCTCGACGCCAACATCGCCATCAACTGCGCCGACACCGACGAGACGTTCGACGAGGGCGAGATCCGCGACCTGGCCGCCGAGTGGGACCAGGAGTACCCGCTCTTCGGCGCCGGGTCGGCCGTCAGCCTCTACACCTGCTCCGCGTGGGAGGCCGAGCGCACCCCGTTGCCGGAGCGCGACGCCGAGGGCAGCGACCCGATCCTCGTGGTCGGCAACACCGGCGACCCGGTGACCCCGCTGCCGGGTGCGGAGGACATGGCCGAGCAGCTCGACTCCGGCGTGCTGCTGATCTGGCAGGGCGACGGGCACACCGCCTACCCGAAGACCGACTGCATCACCGCCGCGGTGAACGCCTACCTGATCGATCTGACCGCGCCCTCCGATGGGCTGACCTGCCCCGCGTGATCGACCTCCGCCCGCACCGGCTGCGGTAGGAACATCCCCATGGCCAGCAGCAAGGACGCCCGTCGCGATGCAATAGTCCTGGACGTCGACGGGCACGAGGTCCGCGTCTCCAACCCGGAGAAGCCGTACTTCGCCGACCGCGGCATCCGCAAGATCGACGTCGTCGAGTACTTCATCGCGGTCGGTCCCGGCATCCTGTTCGCCCTGGAGGACCGGCCGACGACGCTGGAGCGCTGGCCGGGCGGGGTGTTCGAGGGCGCCCGCATCTCCACCCGGGTGGACAACACCGGCGACGCCTTCTACCAGAAGCGGGTGCCGAAGAACGCCCCCGAGTGGGTGCCCACGGCGCACATCACGTTCCCCAGCGGGCGGACCGCCGACGAGATCGCGCCCGACTCGGTCGCCGTCGTCGCCTGGTGCGCCAACCTCGGCACGCTCACCTTCCACCCGTGGCCGGTGTCCAAGACCGACGTCGAGTCGCCCGACCAGATCCGCATCGACCTCGACCCGCAGCCGGGCACCGACTTCACCCACGCGGTGGCGGTGGCCCCGCACGTGCGCGAGCTGCTGGCCGAGTTCGGGATGCAGGGCTGGCCGAAGACCTCCGGCGGGCGCGGCGTGCACATCTACGTGCCGATCCAGCCCCGGTGGACGTTCCAGGAGGTGCGACGGGCCGTCATCGCGTTCGGCCGGGAGCTGGAACGGCGGCTCCCCGACCAGGTGACGATGTCGTGGTGGAAGGAGGAGCGCGGCGAGAAGATCTTCCTCGACTACAACCAGATGGCCCGGGACCGCACGATCGCCTCGGCGTACTCCATCCGGCCCAAGCCGCACGCCCCGGTCTCCGCGCCGGTCGACTGGGACGAGCTGCCCGACGTCTCCCCGTTCGACTTCGACGTCCTGACGATGCCGGCCCGGTTCCGCGAGGTGGGTGACAAGCACGCCGGGCTGGCCGACCACGCGTTCGGCATCGAGCCGCTGCTCGAGCTCGCCGAGCGCCAGGCGACGGACGACGGCCTGGGCGACATGCCCTATCCCCCGGACTACCCCAAGATGCCCGGCGAGCCGATGCGGGTGCAGCCCAGCCGCGCTAAGCGGCCTACCAGCGAAAACACGTGATTCGACCCTGAAGTCGGCTTCAGAACAACGCTCAATCCCCGGATAGCCTCCCTCCGTGGCGATAGGTCTCCCTATCCGACGCCCGCGGGCGCGCCTCGGCGTGGCCGGTTCCGCGCTCGTCCTCGTCACGGTGGTGGCGATCGTTCTCGCTGGCTCATCCGAACCAGCGGAGATCCGAGGCGCATCGGTCAGCAACGACGGGCGCCGTCTGGACGTGGAGTACGCGGCTCCCGACGAGACCTGCGGCGGCGAGCCGCAGATCCGCGCGGAAGAGACGAGCTCTGTGGTGACTGTCACCGTCGAGATCCATCGACGCTTCGAGTTCGGTACCCGCGCGTGCTTGCTCAGGGGGCGCATCGCGTCAGCAGCCGTGGATCTGGCCAACCCTCTCGGCGACCGCCTGGTCATCGACAGTTCGACCGGCCGACCGGTCCCACTCACCGAGGACCACGACTGACCTGCCTCGAGCGCTGTGCAGGCTTCTCGCGGTAGGACACCTCGCTGAGCGATCGCGAGAAGAGCAGATCGGTTCATCCGGTCGGATGATCTGCGGCCCTTCGTCGGGCGAGAGGCTCCAGGAGGCCGCCGGCGGGGCCGACCACCTCAGGGTGAGGCTCGCCATCGTCGTGTACGGCGTGCTGTTCGTCGTGCTCGAGATGGTCGGGCAGTACCTGGGGTCCGTCGACTGGAGCCGGATCACGCCGCTGGACGTCGCCGCGGCGCTCGTCGACACCCTCCTCGCCGTCGTCGTCGCGATCGCGGTCCTGGTCGCCTACGACGTGGGCCGCCGGCGCTGGGTGCCGGCGTTCCGCGCCTGGCGACGGCGACAGCTCCGGTCGGCCGCGGCCCCGCGCGAGCCCATCGGCGTGCCGTCGTGGCGCACGGGGCCGGGCACGCGGGAGGTGCCGGGTGCCGGCCCGGGAACCAGGACGGCGACGGCCCCGCCTCGGGCGGTCGACGCCCCCGCCGTCCGGGCCGTCCCGGACCCGGACTACGGGACCAGGACGGTCGGACAGCGGTTCCCGGAGGGCCCGGGCCGGCTGCTGTAGCCGGCCCCGGCGGGGGTCAGCCGAGGAGCTCGGCGGCGACCGGGCGGAGGTCGTGGGCGGCCAGCGCGGCCGCACCGGAGGAGGCGATCAGGCCGGCGAGCAGCGCCGCGGCACCGAGCGGAGCCTCGGCGCCGCCGAAGCCGTAGTCCAGGCCGCCGGAGAGGACGCCGTGCAGATCGGCCTCGTGGAGGTCCTCGACGTCGACGACGTGCACGGGAGCCGGACGGCGCCGCTCGACGAACACCATGTCGCGGGGCGGGACCGAACCGGCGCGCCGCCGCTCGAGGAAGCCGACGAGCGTGGCGGGGACGAGGGCGGTGGCGGTGGCGGTCTCCATGACGGCTTCTCCTGGCTCGGTGGGCGCCGGATCCGTCCGGCAGCACCGACTCTCCGGCGCCGTCCGCAGGGCACCCGCGAGGAAACCGCAGGAAACCCGCAAGACCGCCCGTCGGCTCAGCCGACCCTGACGACCGTCCTGACCGCGTCGACCGCCGCCGCGGAGTGGGTGGACGTCGCGGTCACGACGCTCGACCGGGTCACGCCGGTCGCGGCGCCGCTGCCCACCGTGACCCGCATCTGGATCGACCTCGCGCCACCGGCCGCGACGCCGGAGAGCCGGTAGGTCCCGTTCACGACCGCGGTGGTGATGTCGGTGGTCCCGGCGAAGTACCGCACGGTGAACCCGGTCGAGCTCCCCGGCCCGCGCAGGACGAAGCCGTCGGCGGCGGCGCCGTCGTTCTGCACGTTCACGACGAACGTCCGCGTCGTCCCGCGGGCGGCGGTCACGGTGAGCGTCTGGTTTCCGCCGGTCGTGCCGTACACGTTGTTGCCCGTGTACGCCGACGCCGAGGAGAGCCGGACCTGCGCGTCGGGCCGGTAGGGCGGGTACTGGATCTCGAACATGTCCCAGGTGGCCGGGAAGGGCGGCGCCCCGCCGGAGGTCGCGATCACGCCGGTGGCCAGCGCGGCCCGGGTGAACCAGGCGGCCGGCAGGGCCAGTGGCGCACCCAGGTTCGTCCGCGGCCCCGTCGTCGTCCCGTCGTCGATCTGGTAGCTCGGCTGCACCGTGCGGTTGAGCGGGTTGACGGCGAGGAACAGGTCGACCTGGCCGGACGAGGGCAGCGGGACGGCGGCCGACCGGGTTGCGGTGACCGACCCCGCCACCTCGAGCAGCAGCGCGATCGAACCGCCTCCGGCGGCACTCACGACGAGCTTGACGTAGTTGTCCTGGTCTCCCGTGCCCAGCTGCATCCCGATCGATTCGGTCCCTGCGGGGGTGCGGCCGGCGAAGGGTGCCAGCACGCGCGTGTGCGGCGTGAAGACGGCGCCACGGGCCGAGGACAGCAGGAAGCCGTACTGGAACGCGTACGCCTGCGAGTTCGCCGGACCTCTGGCGTCACCCGGTCCGATCTGGTCCACGGTGAGCACGCCCCCGGCCCCGCCGGCGGTGAGCCTCGTCGGGTCGTACCGCGACTCGTAGTTCGCGGTGCCGCTCGTCATGAGCCCGGTGAAGCCGAGGTTGAGCAGGCCGCCGGCGTTCGGATCCAGGGTGTCGTCGAACGGGTGGTCCACCGGCAGCCGCGTCGAGGTGCCGTTCGCGCTGTCGATCGCCCAGGGGTCCGACGTGTCGGGCAACGAGTCGCCGTCGTCGTCCGGGTCGTTGAGGTTGGAGATCCCGTCGTCGTCCCAGTCCCTCGGCAGGTCGGCGGCCGAGCAGGGGTCGGTGGCGTTGTCGATCTCGTCAGCGTTCGAATAGCCGTCGCCGTCCTCGTCGAGGGCGGGGTCGTCAGCGCCCGTGCAGGGGCCGCCACCGCCGCCGAAGTCGTCGGGCTCGAAGACGAAGATCGTCCCGGAGACGTGGTCGGCGAGCCAGATCGTGCCCGGGAACGGCTCGGTGTCGCCGGTGGTCGTCACGTCGAGGGGATGGACGCTCACGTCGGAGAACAGCCGCGACTGGGCGGTCACGGCGGTGCCCGCGGCGTTCAGCTGCCAGCGGTCGACGTACCCGTCCCATTCGGCCGTGACGAGGTCGCCGCGCATCGCACCGCCGAAGTTCGAGGCCGTGTACTCCACGATGCCGTTGGTGGAACTGGGGTCCCACCCGATGGCGGACCGTTCCGGCGTCGGGTCCGCGCCGGCCGACGACCGGAAGTCGCACTCGACCGGGTTCTCCGCGGCGGCCGGGACGGGCGACTGGCCCCGGGCGAACGTGTTCGCGGTGTTGCCGCGGGTCGGGTTGGGATGGCCGCCGTAGTACCCGGGGCCGGTGACGTGGTGCAGGCCGTCGAACCCGGTGACCGGGCTCGCGTCGTTGGGGGCGTTCGTGCAGTTCGCCGTCCCCTCCCCGACGGGCGGACCGCCCTGGCCGGCGTTGTACCCGTTGTCGGTGACGTACAGCTTCCCGGCGTGCGACCCGACCGTCGCGATCTCCAGGTCGTAGGCGTTGCGGTAGCCCGGCGAGTGCACCTGGACGGGCCCGCCGGGGACGATCCGCGCCTGGTTGTTCCCGTCGTTCCCGCCGAAGGGGTCACCCACGTCCCACCCCGGCCGGCTCGGGTCGTCCGCGCGCGAGGGGTCGTCCAGGGTGGGCAGGTCGTAGGTCGTGTCGCCGATGGCATCGAGGTCGATCGACAGCACCGCCGCCGAGAGCGCGTACTCGGGCAGGTACTTGAACACGTTGCCCGGCGCGCCCTGGTTGGTGTGACCGCCGGCGGCCAGGTAGAGGGTGTTGGTGGCCTCGTCGAGCGCCATCCCGTTGACGGCGTGGTTCTCCTCGGAGCGCGGGAGCCCGCGCACGAGGTCCGTCCGCACCCACGCCGTCCCGTTCCACGTCAGCCGCGAGACCGTGCCGGAGTTCGTGTCGAGGTTGGTGTCCGCCGACGCGCCGTTGCCGAACCGCGGGTCGCTCGACGACACGTAGACGACCGGCCGGGCGGCGGTGCCCGTGACGAGCATGCCGGTGGCCGTGCGGCAGGGGGCCGTGCACGACCCCGGCTGGGCGGGGTTGCTCGGCGCACCGTCGTCGTCGTGGTTCGGGATGTTCTTGACCGACGTCGTCGTCGCCGTCGACGTGACGGCGTAGTCGTTCGCGCCGCGCCGGGCGACCCCGTAGATGTTGATCGTGCCGTCCTGGTGCAGCACGTAGAGCCGTCCGTCCGGGCCGAACTGGAGGGACGTCGCCCGGTCCTTCGCGACGGTGCCGACCAGCGTGCTCTTCCCGAAGCCGACCGTGGCCCCGCCGGCCGGCGACGCGAGGACGACGGCCTGGACCGTCGCGACGACGAGGAACAGCGCGGCCAGGGTCGCGAACGCCCTGCTGGTCGAGCGCGGCCGGGTCCGGCACCGGGCAGGAGGCGTCATCGCGGAACTCCCTCGGTCCGCTCTCCGTCGTCCACGCGGCCGTCGGCCGCCCGGGAGGTCTCCGCGGACCGGCCGGATCCTCCCCGACGGGCGGGGCCGGGATACGGGACGGCCACGTCTCGTCACGGCGCGAGCGATCGGGCGCGCCCCGGATCGGGCAACCCGGTCGCGCCGCGACACGTCCGGCTGTTCCCATCCGTCGCGATACGGCTAGGGTTGTGGCGTCGGGAAGGCCCTGCGCTATGGCAGGACCCCGATGCACTACCTCAGCTAGGAGCGAGCAATGCCCGAAGGAACAGTGAAGTGGTTCAACGCGGAGAAGGGGTTCGGCTTCGCCACCCCTGACGGTGGCGGACCGGACGTGTTCGTCCACTACTCGGCCATCCAGTCCAGCGGGTACCGCTCGCTCGATGAAGGCCAGCGGATCGCGTTCGACATCGAGCAGGGCCAGAAGGGCCCGCAGGCTGCGAACGTCACCCCGCTCTGATCGTCTGATCAGCTCCAGCGCCCCCGCCCGGTTCACCGGGCGGGGGCGCTGTCGTCTGCGGCCCGCTCAGCCCTTGCGCGGGACGTACCCACCGATGAGCGCCGACATGAGCAGCGCCCCGTCGTGCTCCCCCACGGCCGCCGCGGCGTCGGCGAACGCCCGCCAGCGCTGCCGCTCCACCTCGGTCGGCGCGCGCTCGGCCCGGGTGGCGAGCTGCTCGAGCAGCCGGTCCCACTCCCCCTGCGGCGTCGGCCACAGCCCGGCCAGCCGCCGCGCCTCCGGCGAGACCCCGGTGAACCGCACGATGTCGCCGGCATGGTTGGTCAGCGCGTCGGCGTAGCCGGCCGACACTAGCGCCCGCGCCGCGTTGACGACGTCGGCCTTCGGCAGGCCGCTCGCCGGGACGACCTGCCCCAGCAGGTAGGGCGAGCCGCCGTGGTCCCCCTCGTCCACGAGCCGCGTGATCGCCCGCAGCACGGGCAGGTCGCGGGTGAACCAGACGTCGGGCAGCGGTCGATCGGCGTTCGTCACGGACCCAGTCTCCCGGCCGGGGCGCGAAGGCCTCCTCCGGGTGGCGTGGTCGCCGTACGGTTGAGGGCATGACCACGTCCGCGGAGAAGCAGCCGACCGTCGTGAAGTCCGACGAGCAGTGGCGCGCCGAGTTGTCGCCCGAGGAGTACGCGGTGCTCCGCCAGGCGGGCACCGAGCGCCCCTGGACCGGCGAGTACGTCGACACCAAGACCGTCGGGGTCTACGAGTGCCGCGCGTGCGGCGCCGAGCTGTTCCGATCGGAGACCAAGTTCGACTCGCACTGCGGCTGGCCGTCGTTCTACGAGGCCTCTGCCGAGGACAACGTGCTCCTCCGCGAGGACCGCAGCCACGGGATGCTGCGCACCGAGGTGCTGTGCGGCACCTGCCACAGCCACCTGGGTCACCTGTTCGACGACGCACCGCAGACGCCCACCGGCGACCGCTACTGCATCAACTCGGTGAGCATCCGGCTGCAGCCCGCGGAGAACTGATCCACTAGAAGGGCGGTGGGTCGTCGTCTGGTTGGTCCGGGGGTGGCTCGGGTGGGGGTCTGCGCAGGCCCGGTGGCCGGGTGGTGCGGGTGATGCCCGACGGGGTGGTGACGTGCAGGGTGCCGTCGGGCTCCATGACGAAGCGCCAGCCGGGGGCGAAGGTCTTGAGCCGGTGGTGCGACCGGCACAGGCAGCACAGGTTGGTGCAGGCGGTCGGCCCGCCGCAGGCGTGTGGGACGACGTGGTCCAGGTCGGCCCAGCCGACCCGCTGCCCGCAGTTGGGCATCCGGCAGGTGCGGTCCCGGGTCTTGGTGAAGGTCTGCTGCCGGCCGGTGGGCTGGTAGCGATCGGTGGCGGCGGGCGCGCCCAGCACCGGGCAGTCGCAGTCCGCGCCGGGGTGCTGCGCGCAGCCCGTGGTGGCCACCCGTAGCAGCTCGGCCACGGTGGTGGTGGCCAGCAGCCGGCCGTCGGCGTCGGTGATCGCGAAGGTGAGGCTGCCGCCGTCGGGGGCGTGCAGCCCGAGTGCGCCGATGCGGGTGAGCAGCTCGCGGGCGTGCGCGGCGGTGATCGCCAGCCCGTTCACGGTGCCGGCGGTCGTGGCGGTGCCGGCCAGGGAGTCGAGGGTGGCGGTGATGGTCAGCTGCGCGGCCACGCCGGGCTGGGCGGGCCCGCCGGGGCGGCGCAGCAGCAGCGAGAACAGCTCGACCCGGATCGCCGCGATCGGCCGGGGGTCGCCGTCGGCCTTGGCCAGCCGGGCGAGCTGGTCGATGACCGCGTAGGCCTCCGCGGCCTCGTCCGCCGAGAGTTCCGCGCCCAGGGTGGCCATGCCATCTTGACCGGGCTGCAGGAACACGTCCGCGGACCGCTGGGCCTGCTCGCGGCGCTGGTCGGCGGCGGCGGCGGCGTCCAGCTCGGCCAGCAGCTCCAGGGCGCGGGCCCGCAGCCGGGCCACCGACAGGTCCACCGCCTCGGGCAGCACCATGGCCTCCACCGCCCGGGCCAGCTCGGGGCGGGTGTGCCCGAGCACGTCGGCCAGCGCGCCCGCACGCGCCACGTCCAGGTCGCCGGCGGCCAGCGCCGCGTAGGTGGCGGGCAGGTTCTCCCGCCACGCCTGCGCCCGGTGGTGCAGATGCCGGGCGGTGCCCCGGCCGCGGTTGAGCACCAGCGCCAGCTCCCCGGCGAAGAACTCACTCACCCCGGATGCCTCGTCGTCGTCGGCGGCCGACCAGCCGGGCGTGCGCGCCCCCGGGCTGCCGGGCTGCGGGTCGTCGTCGTCGGGGGTCAGCTCGGCCAGCCGCAGGATCAGCTGCGCCTCGTAGGCGGCGTCCATCGCCTGCCGCCGCTGCCGCCGGGCCAGCTCCCCGGCCGCCTGCGCCTTGGACAGCAGATCCACCGGCAGCCGCGGCGGCTCGACCGGCTGGCCCAGCGACCAGTCGATCAGCACGCCCTCGAAAGTCGAGGAGCCCGAGATCCGAGACACACCGACAACCTAAAGAAGGGGTACGACATTTCTCGGTCCCGCCTGGGGGTCAGGCTAGGTCGGCGATCAGCTCCGCCACGGGCTTGCGGACGCCGGTGTAGAACGGCACCTCCTCGCGGACGTGCCGGCGGGCGCGGCTGGCCCGCAGGTCGCGCATGAGGTCGACGATGCGGTGCAGCTCGTCGGCCTCGAACGCCAGCATCCACTCGTAGTCGCCGAGAGCGAACGCGGCGACGGTGTTGGCACGCACGTCGGGGTAGGGCCGGGCCTGCATGCCGTGCTCCTTGAGCATGTCCCGCCGCTCCTCGTCGGGCAGCAGGTACCACTCGTAGGACCGCACGAACGGGTAGACGCAGACGTAGCGGCGCGGCTCCTCGTCGGCGAGGAACGCGGGGATGTGGCTGCGGTTGAACTCGGCGGGGCGGTGCAGGGCCAGCTGCGACCAGACCGGGTCGAGGTGCCGGCCCAGCGCCGTGCGGCGTAGCCGGGTGTAGGCCTCCTGCAGCGCGTCGGCCGACGAGGCGTGCCACCAGCCCATGAGATCGGCGTCGGCGCGGAAGCCGGCCACGTCGTAGGTGCCTCGGACGACGACGTCCTTGCCCGCGAGCTCCTCGATCAGGTCGGCGACCTCGTCGGCCATCGCCGTGCGCTGGTCGTCGCCCAGGGGCCGGGCGAGGCGGAACACCGACCACATCGTGTAGCGGATCGTGGCGTTCAACTCGTTCGCCCGCTTGCCGATGCTGCGGTCCTGCTGCTCCGCGGTCTGCTCGCTCATGGGGCCATTGTCCCCCGCGGCCGTCGGCCGCCGGCCGCCGCCCGGGCGCGCTCGACGAGCGGGGCGTGCGCCACACGGCAGTCGGTGCAGGCGGCCATCCAGACGTGGTGGCGCAGGCAGCGGCGGGTGGTCGGAGGGAGCCGGAGATCCGGGTGGTGCGTGGTCACCCCGCTCTCAACCACGACGGCCGGCACGGGCATCCCGGGCCGGCCGTGCTGTCGGACACCATGGCGTCGGACACCCGTGTCAACGGCGAGTGAGCCACGCATCGATCGACACGGCGGGTGCCGCTCGCGTCGACCTCCACCGCCCCCGCGCTGCAGGCGAGCGCACCGTGGAGAGCCACGTGCGCAACATCCTGGCCAAGCTCGGCCTGACCAACCGGACCCAGATCGCCACGACCGCGAGCCCGGACTAGCGAAGCGCCTCCAGGGCGTGGTGGGCGTCGCGGATGCAGGCCGGGACGCCGACCCCGCGGAACGCCGCGCCGGCGATCGCCAGGCCCGGCACCTCGCTGACCGCCGCGCGGATCGCGTCCACCCGCCCGAGGTGCCCGACCAGGTACTGCGGCAGCCCGCCGCCCCAGCGCACCAGCCGCGTCGCCAGCGGCTCGGGACGGGAGAGCCCGAGCAGGTCGGCGACGTCGGCGACCACGGCGGCGGTGAGGTCCTCGTCGGACCGCTGCAGCTCGGCCTCGTCGCGGTACCGGCCGACCGACGAGCGCACCAGCAGCGCGTCGGCGGTGCCGGGACGCGGGGCCAGGTGCGGCCACTTCGCCGACGAGACGGTGACGCCCTTGACCAGCCGGCCGGCGACCGGCGGCACCAGGAGGCCGGAACCCGCGTCGACGTCCTGGGCGGGGAACGCCATCGCGACCACGGCCATCGAGGCGTACGGGATCGCGGTGAGCGGTTCGACGGCGCCGGGAGCGACGTCGCGCAGCAGCCGGGCCGCCTTCTGCGCCGGGGCGGTCACCAGCACCCGGTCGGCGGTCAGCAGCTCGGGAGCCGCGGCCGGGCCGACCGCCAGCTCGAAGCCGGTCGCCGTACGCCGGAGCCCGTGCGCCGGGGTGCGCAGCCGCACCTCGGCGCGGGCGGCGGCGACCAGGGCCGCCGGCAGCGCGCCGATGCCGTCGCGGACGGTCGCGAAGACGGGGCCGTCGTCGTCGCCCCGGCTGCGCACGCCGGCGTCGCGGGCCGCCGCCGCGGCCACGAGCACCGACCCCGTGCGGCGCAGGTGCTCGGCGAGAGCAGGCATGGTCGCGGCCAGGGAGAGCTCGTCGGCGCGACCGGCGTAGACGCCGCCCAGCAGTGGCTCGACCAGCCGGTCGACCACCTCGTCGCCGAGCCGCTCGCGCAGCAGCGCCCCCACCGCGACGTCACCGTCGAGGTTCACCGGCGGCAACGCGGCCTCGGCGCGGACCCGGGCGACGCCGTCGCCGGACAGCAGGCCGTCGAGGCCGTCGGCCGAGGCGGGGACGCCCAGCACCGTGCCGGCCGGCAGCGGGTGCCGGCCGTCGGGGAGGACGACGGACGCCTGCGTGGTCGCCGGGGCCACCAGCCGATCGGCCAGGCCGAGGTCCTCGACCAGCCGCACCGCCTCGGGCACCCGGGCCAGCACCGCCTCGGCGCCCGTGTCGTACCAGTGCCCGGCCAGCTCGACCCGCTGCAGCTTGCCGCCGATGCGGTCCCCGGCCTCCAGCACCACGATCTCGTCGTCGGGACGGCGGCGGCGCCACTCGAACGCGGCGGCCAGGCCGGTGATGCCGGCCCCGACGACGACGATCCTCATCGCGCGCTGAGCTCGTGCACCAACTCGGCGACGTGGGTGAGGACGCCGGGGTCGGTGTCGGGCAGCACACCGTGGCCGAGGTTGAAGATGTGCCCCCGCGCCGCGCGGCCCTGCCCGACGACCCGGCGCACCTCGCGGTCGACGGTCGCGCGGTCGGCCAGCAGCACGGCCGGATCGAGGTTGCCCTGCAGCGACCGGCCGGGACCCACCCGGCGCGCCGCCTCGTCCAGGGGCACCCGCCAGTCGACGCCGACCACGTCGGCGCCGGCGTCCCCGATCAGCGGCAGCAGCTCGCCGGTGCCGACGCCGAAGTGGATGCGGGGCACGTCCCGCTCCCCCAGCCCGTCGAACACCGCGCGCGAGTGCGGCAGCACCCGCTCGGCGTAGTCGGCGGCCGAGAGCACCCCGGCCCAGGAGTCGAACAGCTGCACCGCCGAGGCACCGGCGTCGACCTGCGCGCGCAGGAAGACGGTCGCCGAGACGGCGAGGCGGTCGAGCAGCCGCGACCACGCCTGCGGCTCGGCGTACATGAACGCCTTGGTGCGCGCGTGCTCCTTCGAGGGACCGCCCTCGATCAGGTACGTGGCGAGGGTGAACGGGGCGCCGGCGAACCCGATCAGCGGGGTGGGCCCGAGCTCGGCGACCAGCTGCCGGACGGCGGTCTGCAGGAAGGCCAGCCGCTCGGGCTCCAGCGGCGGCAGCGCGTCGACGTCGGCGACCGTCCGCACCGGCGAGGCGACGACGGGGCCGATCCCGGGCTTGATCTCGATGTCGACCCCGGCGACCACCAGGGGCAGCACGATGTCGGAGAAGAGGATCGCCGCGTCGACCCCGTGCCGGCGGACCGGCTGGAGCGTGATCTCGGTGACCAGGTCGGGGTCCTGGCAGGCGGCGAGCATCGCCGTCCCCGCGCGCAGCGCCCGGTACTCCGGCAGCGACCGGCCGGCCTGGCGCATGAACCAGACCGGGGTGCGGCTGACCGGCAGCCCTCGGGCGGCGCGGACCAGGTCGGATTCGGCAGGTGCGGAGGTCACGACCGGCCATCCTCCCAGACGGTTGCGGCGCGTCGGACGCCCTGTGCTACTCGGCGGCCTACCCTGCGCTCGTGGAGCCACGCAGCCTGGCCGACGCCGGGGCCAAGGGCACGGACAGCGGCGGGGACGAACCCCCCGCCGCGTTCCGCGCCGCCCTGGACGCCCTGGCCGGGGTCCGCGCCCGCCCGGAGATCGTCCTCGAGCACATCCCGGCCCCCCAGCGGCTCGCGCCCTACGCGTGCGCCCTGGCCGCGCGCGTGACCGAACCCGACGGGGACGACGACGAGTTCGAGATCGCCAGCGCGCGGTTCATCGTGCTGTTCGACCCCGACGGCCACGAGACCTGGAGCGGCACCACCCGCTGCGTGGGCTACCTCTCGGCGGCCACCGACGAGCAACTCGTCGACGACGCGATGTTCTCCGAAGTCGCCTGGAGCTGGCTGACCGACGCCCTGGCCGAGGCCGGGGCCGGGCACCACAACGTGGGCGGCACCGTCACCCGCACGGCCTCGACGCGCTTCGGCGACCTGGCCGGGCCCGAGCACACCGTCGACGTGGAGATGCGCGCGTCGTGGACCGCCGAGGACACCTCCCTCGACCGGCACCTCGTCGCCTGGCTGGAGGTCCTCGGGAACGCGGCCGGTCTGCCGCCGCCCGGCGTGCGCCTGCTGGGTCCCTCCGACCGGTCCGGCGGCGAGACTCACTAACATCGGTACTGCCAGTCGGGTGGACGCCCGCTGAGCCGGCGCATCCCCTTCCCTGTTCCCCGCGGCACGCCCGCGCGGGCGCTCGGGGGCCGGCGGCACGACGACGAGACCGGCGAGAAGGTGGACGGCAGCTGAGCACCCAGCCCACGCCCCGGCCGGAGCCCTACGACGCCCCGGCTCCGGACGACAGCGCACCCGGGATCGACGCCCCCGAGATCGACGTCCCCGACGCGATCCCCCTCCTCGCCCCCCGCGACGGCCTGCCGCCGGTGATCGAGACCTTCACCGCCCTGGTCGAGTACGCCGAGGCGCTGCGGGCCGGCACCGGCCCGGTCGCGGTCGACGCCGAGCGCGCCTCCGGCTACCGCTACGGGCAGAAGGCCTACCTCGTCCAGCTGCGCCGCCGCGGCTCGGGCACGGGGTTGCTCGACCCCGTCCCCCTCCCGGACCTCTCGGCCGTCCAGCAGGCGATCGTCGACACCGAGTGGGTCCTGCACGCCGCCAACCAGGACCTCCCCTGCCTGGCCGAGATCGGCCTCGTCCCGACGCGGATCTTCGACACCGAACTGGCCGCCCGGCTGGCCGGGCTGCCCCGGGTCGGGCTCGGTGCCGTCGTGGAGTCGCTGCTCGGCTTCTCGCTGGTGAAGGGGCACTCGGCCGCCGACTGGAGCACCCGACCGCTGCCCGAGGAGTGGCTGGTCTACGCCGCGCTCGACGTCGAGGTGCTGGTCGACCTGCGGGACGCGCTGGCCGACATCCTCGAGGAGCAGGGCAAGACCGAGTGGGCGCGGCAGGAGTTCGAGGCGGTCCTCGCCGCCGGGCCGCCCGCGCCCAAGCTGGACCCGTGGCGCCGCACCTCCGGCGTGCACGGGCTGCGCAACCGCCGCCAGCTCGGCATGCTGCGCGCCCTGTGGCAGGCCCGAGACGATCTGGCGCGCCGCCGCGACGTCGCCCCCGGCCGGGTGCTGCCCGACTCGGCGATGGTCTCCGCGGTGCAGGCCGACCCCGTCAACGAGGGCGCCCTGCTGGAGCTGCCGGTGTTCCGCGGCCGGGCCAACCGCAAGCTCGTCGCCCACTGGTTCGGCGCGATCGCCCGCGGCCGCGCCCTGCCCGAGTCCGAGCTGCCCCCGCACAGCAAGCCCGGCGACGGGCCGCCGCCGGTCAACCGCTGGGCCGACCGCGACCCGGCCGCCGCCACCCGGCTGCAGGCGGCCCGCGCGGGGCTGGCCGAGCTCTCCGAGAAGCACGCGGTGCCCGTGGAGAACCTGCTCTCCCCCGACCTGGTCCGCCGGCTGATGTGGACCCCGCCGGAGGCCGACCCGGCGACCGTGGCCGAGTTGCTGCGCGCCGGCGGCGCCCGGGAGTGGCAGGTCGGGCTCACCGTGGATCTGCTGGTCGAGGCGATCACCAAGGCCTGACCGCCGCGCGTCTTCCCCCCGGCCTCCCCGGCGTTCACGCTGGTGTTCTCATCCCGGCCGCGGAGGGCGGTGGGGCGATGGACGCCGGCCGGCGCTTGCTGTGGTTGGCGGCCGCCGCCGCTGCGGTCGTCGTCCTCGTCGTCGCGCCGGTCGACCGGACCGAGCAGGCGCCGGAAGCGGAGGCCGGCACCGTCGTGCCGACCGCCGTCCCGGTGCTCGGCACCGGACCCCCGCGCGGTTCGCTTGCCCACGACGCCGCGTTCGTCGAGGCCGTCCGACGGCTGCCCTGGACCGCGGACGAGGGACCGGGACCGGCCCTGGGCATCCGCTCGGTGGTGTTCGTCGGCGACGTGCCCGGCGGGCGCTGGGCGCTGGTGGTGGGCGAGGTCCTGGGACCACCCGATGCCCCGGGCAGTCCCGCCGACGGTCCGGCCGGGCAGTCAGGCCTCATGGCCGTCTGGTTCGGTGGCCGCCCGGGCGCCGCGGCCGCGGACCTCGTCCCCCTGACCGTCCCGACGAGGGCGCCGGCCGACGTCCCGGTCGCGCTGCTGGACCAGCGCACGGGCACGCTGGTTGTCGTCGCGGCCCCGGGCGACGTGGTCCGGGTGTCCGAACGCCCCGTCGTCCTCGACACCGGCCAGGTCGACCGGGCGTACCGCCCGATGGCGACCACCGACGGCATCGCGATCGGCCGGCTGCGCCCCAGCGACGTGCCGGTGACCAGCGCCGCGGCGTACGACGTGGAGCGCCGCGGCCGGACCGTGGCTCACGGCGTCCCGACGACGACCGGCAACCGGCCCGGGGAGGCGCTGCCGGTCCGCCTCGCCGAGCCGCGGGGGCCGACCCCGCACAGCGCCGCCGCGGTGGTCGCGTGGACCGCCGAACGGCTCGTGGCACCGCTCGGCCTGGCCCGGCACGAGCTGCGGCTCACCGTGCTGTGGGCGGGCAACGTGCCCGGGCCGGGACCCGAGTCCGGCACGGCCGCGGTGGTGGCGGCCACGCTGCCGACGGGCGCGGTGGTCGTGGACGGCGAGTGGATGCTCCCCGTCACCTCCTCCTCCGGGCGTTTCGTGCAGGGCGGGGACTGCGGCCTCGGGATCCTGCCCGACGGCCGGCCGGTCGAGGACCGGGTGCACGCGCTGGTCTGCGAGGTCCTCGACCCGAGCGGCGGCGGCGCGACCGTCCGCACGTACCTCGTCGTCCTCACCCCGCCCGGCGTGGCGTCCGTGCGCCTGTACGACGACGACGGCGACTTCCTCGAGGAGCACGAGAACGCCGACGGCGTCCTCGTGGTCCCGGCGCCCCGCGGGACCGCGACCGTCGAGGCGGTCACACCGGGCGGGGTCGGCCTGGGCCGCACCGAACTGCTCGGTCGGGGCGTCCTCTTCGAGTGATCTCCCCGACCGGTCGTGACCCGGCCGTGACCCCCGCGTGTGAGTCTCGTGCTCCGCCGGACCCGGGCAGGAGGTGGGACGTGCTGCACGACCTGGACGAGCCGTTCGCCGCGCTCGGCTCCGCCCAACGGGACGAGCTGGTGCAGCTGGCGGCCCTGCTCGCGGCGGACACGGGAACCGACGCGGGCCTGCTCGCCCGCTCGGCACTGGTCACGGCGGGCCGGAGCCGGCGCCGGACCGCCGCGAGCGAGCTCGTGTCGGCCGCCCGGCTCGAGCTGATCCGGCGCGCGATCGGACCGCAGGACCGGGGCGGAGCGGCGGCCGGCTGGGAGTCGAACACCCTGTCGGCGATCGCCCCGGGCGGCTTCGACGTCCTCCGCCGGGAACTGGCCCACCTGCCGCCCCGGACCCGGACCGCGCTCGTGCTCGGCCGCTGGGCGGGGTGGTCGGAGCAGGAGATCGCCGCGACGCTGCGGTGCCCGACCGACGACGTCGGCACCGAGATCGCCCGGGGCACCGACGCCCTCCGGTCCGCGCTGCACCCCGCCTCGGCCCACCGCCGCCCGGTGGAGACGTTCCTGCAGCCGGACGCCCACCGGCAGCTGCGCGAGGCGCTCGACGGCCTCGCCCGCTCGCTGGCGTCCTCTGCCACGCCGGTCCCATCGCCGGACGAGCTGCGCCGGGAGGTCACCCGGGTCCGGCGCCGGCGGTGGCTGGTCGCCCTCGCGGCGCTCTGCGGAGCCGCGCTCGTCGCCGTCGTCGTCCTGACCGGCGGCGGCAGCGGAACGCCCGGGGATCAGGTCGAGGCGACGACGGAGCGTTCCCCGGCCCCGCGCGACGTCGACGTCGCCGTCGTGGCGACACGGGGCTCGCTGGCCCAGGACGGCGTGTTCCTGGCCGGGCTCCGGGACCTGCCCTGGGCCGACCAGACCGTGACGGACTTCCCGCTGGACGTCCCGACGGAACCGGACAGCCGGCGGGTGCTGTTCGCCGGCGACGTCCCCGGGGGCCGGTGGGCCCTCCTCGTCGGCCGGCCGGTCCCGGTCGAGCCGAACGGGGGGCCCGGCGTCGCCGACGAGCTGCTCATGGCCTGGTTCGTCGGCCCGCCGGGGGCCACGCCCGAGCAGATGACGCTGGCCTCCTATCCGTACGGCATCGCTCCCGGTGTCGTCCCGGCGCTGTTCGACCCGCGCACCGGCACGCTGGTCGTCGTCGCCGCGGCCGGAGACTCCGTCGACGTGTCGCAGCGGGTCGACATCGACGCCGAGGGCCAGGACTCGCGGTCCTGGATCCCGGTCGAGCTGGATCACGGGATCGGCGTGGCGCAGCTGGACCCGGTGGGCCTGCCCTGGACCTGGTCGACGGTCCTCCGCGTGCAGCGGGACGGCCGGCAGACGATCACGTCGTCGCCCGACGGGATCCTCGTGCCTCTCCAGGAGCAGGTGCTCGACCTCGACATCGGGTTCCCCCGAACGCCGACGGAGGAGGAGCGGAACGCCGCCGAGTGGGCGGCGCAGGCCGCGCTGAGCGCCACCGGGTTCTCACCCGGCGAGGTCGCCATGACCGCGCGGGCGCTCGTGCCCGTGCCGGAACCCGCGCTCGGCTCGCTCGCGCTCGTCACGATCGAGTTGCCCAGCGGGGCCGTCGTGGTCACCGCGCAGTGGGCCCACGAGGCCGCGGAGGGCTTCATGGGCGGCGCCGACTGCGGCCTCGAGGTCCGGCCCGCCGAGCCGCCCCCGGAGGACGGCGTCCTGGCCGCGCAGTGCGAGCTGTGGCACCCGGTCGACGGGCGGCCGCTGGGCACCATGCTGCTGGTCGTCGCCCCGCCGCAGGTCGACCGCGTCCGCCTCTACCGCGGTGACGGCACGTTCCTGGTCGAGCACGCGGTCCCCGACGGCGGTGTGCTGCTCGTCCCCGGGCCCGAGGGGCTGGCCGACGTCGAGGCGGTCACGTCGGGCGGCGTCCTCCTCGGCCGCACCCGACCGCTGGGCCACTGGATGCCGACGGAGTGACCCGCCTGCTCGCCCCATTGGTTACTGGGGGGTAACTTAGAGCGGCCGTCGCCGTCCTGGCGGCGGGTTCGGGAGTTCCGCGGAGGTCACATGTCCCGCTCGCTGCGTGAGGTCGTCTTCGTCGACGGCGTACGCACCCCCTTCGGCAAGGCCGGCCCGAAGGGCATCTACGCCGAGACGCGTGCCGACGACCTGGTCGTGCGCTGCATCCGAGAGTTGCTGCGGCGCAACCCGTCGCTGCCGCCCGAGCGGGTCGACGAGGTGGCCATCGCCGCCACCACCCAGATCGGCGACCAGGGCCTGACCATCGGCCGCTCGGCGGCGCTGCTGGCGGGGCTGCCGAAGTCGGTGCCCGGCTTCGCCATCGACCGCATGTGCGCCGGCGCCATGACCGCCGTGACCACCACCGCCAGCGGCATCGCCTTCGGCGCCTACGACGTCGCGATCGCCGGCGGCGTCGAGCACATGGGCCACCACCCGATGGGCGAGGGCGTCGACCCCAACCCGCGGTTCCTGTCGGAGAAGATCGTCGACCCCTCGGCGCTGGTCATGGGCTCGACCGCGGAGAACCTGCACGACCGGTTCCCGCACCTGACCAAGGAGCGCGCCGACGCGTTCGCCCTGGCCAGCCAGCAGAAGTACGCGAAGGCGCTGGCCAACGGACAGATCGGCCCGGAGCTGGTCCCCGTCGCCACCCGCTCGGCCGAGCAGGGCTGGGGGCTCGCGACCGCCGACGAGCCGCCGCGCCCGCAGACCACGCTCGACGGGCTGGGCACGCTGAAGACGCCGTTCCGCCCGCACGGGCACGTGACCGCGGGCAACGCCGCCGGGCTCAACGACGGCGCCACCGGCTGCCTGCTCGCCGCGGAGGAGGTCGCGCTCGAGCTCGGCCTGACCGTCGGCATGCGGCTGGTCGGCTTCGGCTTCGCCGGGGTCGAGCCGGAGGTGATGGGCGTGGGTCCGATCCCGGCGACGGAGAAGGCCCTGGCCTCGACCGGCCTGTCGATCGACGACATCGGGCTCTTCGAGCTCAACGAGGCCTTCGCCGTCCAGGTGCTGGCCTTCCTCGACCACTACGGCATCGCCGACGACGACGAGCGGGTCAACCCGTGGGGCGGCGCCATCGCCGTCGGTCACCCGCTGGCGTCCTCCGGCGTCCGGCTGATGACCCAGCTGTCGCGCCAGTTCGCCGAGCGGCCCGACGTCCGCTACGGCCTGACCGCCATGTGCATCGGCATCGGCATGGGCGGCACCGTGATCTGGGAGAACCCGAACTGGGAAGGTGCGGCCAAGTGACTGCAGTGTTCGAGAACGAGGTCGTCACGCAGGCGCACGTGCGGTACCTGCGGGTGCCGGGCATGCCCGGTGAGCTGGCGCTCATCACGCTGGACAACGGGCACGACCACACCCGGCCGTCCACGTTCGGCCCGGGCGGGATCGCCTCGCTGGACGCGGCCCTGGACGAGATCGCGGCGCACACCCCGGCGCCGGCGGCCATCGCCGTCACCGGCAAGCCGTTCATCTTCGCCGTCGGAGCGGACCTCTCGGGCGTCCCGTCGGTGACCGAGGCCGCGCAGGCGCGGGAGATCGCCGAGGCCGGCCACCGGGTGTTCCGACGGCTGAAGGACTCGTCGATCCCGACGTTCGCCTTCGTCAACGGCGCCGCGCTCGGCGGCGGGCTGGAGCTGGCGCTGCACTGCCACTACCGGACGATCAGCGGCGGCACCATGGTCGCCTTCCCCGAGGTCTTCCTCGGGCTGGTCCCCGGCTGGGGCGGTACGCAGCTGCTGCCGAACCTGATCGGCATCGACCCGGCCGTCACCGTGATCGTCGAGAACGCCCTGGCCCAGAACAAGATGCTGCCCGCCCCGAAGGCGGCGAAGCTCGGCATGGCCGACGCGGTCTTCGAGCCGGCCGACTTCCTCGAGCGCTCGCTCGAGTGGGCGGCCGGGGTGCTCGCCGGTGACGTCGCCGTGTCCCGCCCGGAGATCGACCGCGGTGCGTGGGACGACGCGATCGCCCGGGCCCGCGCGATCGTCGCGGGGCGCACCCGCAACGCGTCCCCCGGCGCGCTGCGGGCCGTGGAGCTGCTGGACCTGGCGCGGGCCGGGATCGACGGTGACGCGTTCACGGCCGGCACGGCCGCCGAGGACGACGCGCTGGCCGAGCTGCTGATGAGCGACGAGCTGCGGGCGTCGCTGTATTCGTTCGACCTGGTCAACAAGCGCGCCAAGCGGCCGGCCGGGGCGCCCGACAAGGCACTGGCACGGAAGGTGACGAAGGTCGGCGTCGTCGGCGCGGGCCTCATGGCCTCGCAGCTGGCGCTGCTGTTCGTCCGCCGTCTCGAGGTGCCGGTCGTGCTGACCGACATCGACCAGGCGCGCGTCGACAAGGGCGTCGGCTACGTGCACGCCGAGCTGGACAAGCTCGCCTCCCGGGGCCGGCTGTCGGCGGACGCCCGCAACCGGCTCCAGGGCCTGGTCACCGGCTCGCTGACCAAGGACGCCTTCGCCGACGCCGACCTCGTCATCGAGGCCGTGTTCGAGGAGATGTCGGTCAAGCAGCAGGTGTTCGCCGAGGTCGAGGCCGTCGTCTCGCCCGAGTGCGTGCTGGCGACCAACACCTCGGCGCTGTCGGTGACCGAGATGGCCTCGAAGATGGAGCACCCGGAGCGGGTCGTCGGGCTGCACTTCTTCAACCCGGTCGCGGTACTGCCGCTGCTCGAGGTCGTGCGGGCCGAGCAGACCGACGACGCCTCGCTGGCCACCGCCTTCGCCGTCGGCAAGGCGCTCAAGAAGAGCTGCGTGCTGGTCGCGGACGCCCCGGCGTTCGTGGTGAACCGGCTGCTCACCCGCTTCCTCGGCGAGATCACCTCGTCCGTGGAGCAGGGCACGCCGGTCGCCGTGGCCGACCGCGCGCTCGACCCGCTCGGCCTGCCGATGAGCCCGTTCGACCTGCTCACGCTGGTCGGACCGCCGGTGGCCCTGCACGTGGCCGAGCGGATGCACGAGGCGTTCCCCGACCGGTTCTCCGTCGGCGAGGGCCTGAAGAAGATGGTCGAGCTCGGCAAGTCGTCGGTGTACAGCGAGCCCGGGGTCGTCGACCCCGACCTCGAGGGCATCGACGCCGGCGACTCGCCCCTGACCGAGGACGAGGTGCGGTCGCGGGCCGAGCGGGCACTGGCCGAGGAGATCGCGCTCATGCTCGACGAGGGCGTCGTCCAGGCGGTGCAGGACATCGACCTGTGCATGCTGCTCGGCGCGGGCTGGCCGTTCTGGCTGGGCGGCATCTCCGCCTACCTGGACCGCGCCGGCGTCTCCGAGGCGGTCACCGGCAAGCGCTTCCTGCCGAAGGGTGTGGCCTCGCTGCCCGCCTGACGCCCGTCGCGGCGCCACGAGAGCCGCCGTCCGACCGCGAGAGCCGCCATGCAGTCCGGCTCCAGCGGTCGTACGGCGGCTCTCGCCGTCCGGCGACCACGGTGGTCAGCGGGCGGCAGGGTCAGGGGCGGGCTCAGCGGAACTTCGACGTGAGGCTGTCCATCGTGCGGTCCACCGAGGCGACCTTGATGTGGGAGAGGCCGGCCGTGGCGCCGGCGGCGAGCATCGCCTCGTGCGCGGCGCGCAGGGTCGCCCACACCGCGTCGGCCTCGCCCTCGAGCGTCGTGCCGAGCGCGCCGACCTCGTAGCGCAGACCCGACGCCTGGATCACCGCGATCGCGGCCTCGACGTGCGCGTGCGGGTCGTCGGCGGTGCCCGGCGGTGCGGGGGCCACCTGGATCTCGGCGATGACCGTCATGACGTGCGGTCCTCGACCCGGTTCTCCTCGTCCTGCTCGGCCCGGTCGGCGAGCTTCGCGCTCCACTCGACGATCCGCCGCGCGACGTCCTGCTCGGTGAGCCCCACGTCGGCGAGCACCTGGCCGCGGCTGCCGTGCTCCAGGAACGCCTGCGGCAGGCCCAGCGTGCGCACCGGCACGTCGCACTCGCGGTCCTGCAGCGCCCGGGTCAGCGTGCTGCCCACTCCCCCGGCGCGGCCGCCGTCCTCGACCGTGACGACGAGGCGGTGCCCCGCGGCCATCTCCACCAGCTCCGGCGCAACCGGCAGCACCCAGCGCGGGTCGACGACGGTCACCTCGACGCCGTGGTCGGCGGCACGCTCGGCGACGGCGAGGCACATCGGCACCATCGAGCCGACGGCGACCAGCAGCACGTCCGCCCGGTCCCCACGACGCAGCACGTCGACCGGGCCGCGCCGCTCCAGCGCCGGGATATCCGGGGGCAGCACACCCTTCGGGAAGCGGAGGACCGAGGGCCCGTCGGTGATCGCCACCGACTCGCGCAGCGCCTCGCGCAGGGTCGCCTCGTCGCGCGGCGCGGCCAGGTGCAGGCCGGGCACGACCGAGAGGATCGACATGTCCCACATGCCGTTGTGCGAGGCACCGTCGTCGCCGGTGACACCGGCGCGGTCGAGCACGACCGTCACCGGCTGGCCGTGCAGGGCGACGTCCATGAGCAGCTGGTCGAAGGCCCGGTTGAGGAAGGTCGAGTAGATGGCGACCACCGGGTGCAGCCCCGCCATGCC
Organism: Blastococcus jejuensis; assembly: GCF_039534705.1. Lineage (NCBI taxonomy): Bacteria > Bacillati > Actinomycetota > Actinomycetes > Geodermatophilales > Geodermatophilaceae > Blastococcus > Blastococcus jejuensis. The sequence continues at coordinate 340,494 of NZ_BAAAVV010000002.1, read as the reverse complement.
CAGGCCGGCGGCCGAGGTGAGCGCGTGCTGCTCGGCGATGCCGACGTCGAAGGTCCGCTCGGGGAACCGCTCGGCGAACGGGGCGAGGCCGGTCGGGTGCAGCATCGCGGCGGTGATGGCGACGATGTCGGGGCGCTCCCCGCCGATGCGCACCAGCTCGTCGGCGAACGCGTCGGTCCAGGCCAGCCCGGCCTTGCGGGTGCTGGCGCCGCTGTCGGGGTCGAAGACGCCGGTGGCGTGCCAGGCGTCGATCTGGTCGGTCTCGGCCGGGGGGTAGCCGAAGCCCTTGGTGGTGACGGCGTGCACGATGACCGGCCCGCCGAAGGAGCGGGCCCGCCGCAGCGCGGACTCCATGACCTCCACGTCGTGGCCGTCGACCGGGCCGATGTACTTCATGCCGAGGTCCTCGAACATGCCCTGCGGCGAGAGCACGTCCTTGAGCCCCTTCTTGATCGCGTGCAGCGCGTCGTAGAGCGCCGAGCCCACGACGGGCGCCCGGTGCAGCGCCTGCCGGACGGCGAGCAGCGCGTTCTCGTACCCGGGGCGCAGCCGCAGGGTGGCCAGGGCGTCGGCCACTCCCCCGATGGTCGGCGAGTAGGAGCGGCCGTTGTCGTTGACCACGATGACGACCGGCCGGTCCTGCGCCGCGGCGATGTTGTTCAGCGCCTCCCAGGCCATGCCGCCGGTCAGCGCTCCGTCGCCGATCACGGCCACGACCGGGCGCTTGTCACCGCGGACGGCGAAGCCCTTGGCCAGCCCGTCGGCGTAGGACAGCGACGTCGACGCGTGGCTGTTCTCCACCCAGTCGTGCTCGCTCTCGCCGCGGCTCGGGTAGCCCGACAGCCCACCCCGCTGGCGCAACCGCTCGAAGCCCTCGACCCGGCCGGTGAGCATCTTGTGCACGTAGGCCTGGTGGCCGGTGTCGAAGACGATCGGCTCGCGCGGGGAGTCGAACACCCGGTGCAGCGCGATCGTCAGCTCGACGCAGCCCAGGTTCGGGCCGAGGTGCCCCCCGGTCTTGGCGACGCTGGTGACCAGCGCGTCACGGATCTCGGCCGCGAGGGCGGGGAGCTCTTCGGGCCGCAGAGCTCGCAGATCAGCGGGATCCCGGAGCGATCGCAGGAGCGGCACGGCTCGACGGTGTCCTCTCGGTCGGCGGCGGCTGCCGCGGCATCGCGGGCATCGCGAACGGCACCGCGATGTCCGCCGACCCACTGTAACCGCGCAGTTCCACCGGTTCCGGCGCAGCGGCCCACCCGGGTGAAGGTCACAGCGTCCGGGTCCGACCTCAGAGGCGCGGCACCCAGCGCTCCCCGCGCAGGGCGCCGGCCACGACCTCGATCCCGCGGGCGGCCGCCGCCAGCCGCGTGCCCTCCCGCTCGTAGGCGGTCATGGCCGCCTCGATGGCCTCGGCCGGCAACTGGTCGGCGAGCTCGACGCGCACCGTGCGCCAGCCGCGCCGGGCCGCCTCGAGCCCGGCGTCGACGTGGTCGGCGGCGAAGCGCGCGAGCAGCACCGGGTAGCGGCGCAGCACCTCGTGGGCGCGGTAGTCGGGCGGGACCAGGTCGAACAGCCAGGCCACCGCCGTCCGCTCCCAGTCGGGCGCGCCGGGCGGCCGGACCTGCTCGGGCCAGCCCGGCGGCACGGTCGCGTCGGACCGGGCGGAGCGGTCGGGCGGACCGGGCGGCACAGCGGTCAGCCGGGGATCAGGACGAGGACTGCCGCTTGAGCCAGAACTGCTCGAAGCCCCAGGTACCGGCGCCGCTGGAGTGGTAGCTGACCAGCTCCCACCCCTCGGCACCGAGCCGGTTGAGGACCGAGCTGGTGTCGCCCTGCTGGCGTTCCGACTGACCGCCGGGGAGCTTGACGCTCACTCCGGCCCGCTGCGATTCGGCGTCGTTGGCCGTGATGACCGAGGCGTATTCCCACGTGGGCACACCATGACCGTAACCAATGGCCGCGTCAGGCCGGGACGAGCAGCGCCACGCACTCGACGTGAGCGGTCATCGGGAAGGCGTCGAAGGCCCGGAGACCGGCCAGCCGGTAGCCGGCCGCGCCGAACGCGGCGACGTCCCGGGCCAGCGAGGCGGGGTCGCACGCGACGTAGACGACCGCCCGTGCGCCGGTGCCGGCGAGCAGCCGGCTGACCGCCGCCCCGGCGCCTGCGCGCGGCGGATCCAGGACGACGACGTCGGGCGGCGTGCCCAGCTCCTCGAGCAGCCCGGCCAGCCCCTCGGGGTCGACCTCGCCCTGCCAGACCTCGGCCTGGGGCAGGTCGGCGAGGTTCGCGTCCGCGGCGGCGCAGGCGCCGGCGTCGGACTCGACGCACACCACCCGGCCGTCCGGGCCGGCCGCGGGTGCCAGCGCCCCGCCGAAGAGGCCGGCACCGGCGTAGAGGTCCAGGACGGTCTCTCCCGCGCGCACCCCGGCGAAGGCGGTCACGGCGGCGACCAGGGCGTCGGCGGCGGCCGGGTGCACCTGCCAGAAGCCGGTGCCCTCGACCTCCCAGTCGCGCCCGCCGGCGTGCCGTTCGGCCCGGCCGTCCGGCTCGGCGGGCAGGTCGCCGCCCGGGCGCACCACGCGGGTCGAGGTCGGATGACCCCGCCGGTCCAGCCGCGTGGTCGTGACCGCCCCGGTGGCATCCACCGAGACGTCGACGGCGCCGGCGCCCGGCCAGCGGCGGGCCAGCACCGCGCGGGCGGCGTTCTCCTCGGTGATCGGGCAGTCGTCGAGGACGACGACGTCGTGCGAGCGGTGCCGCCGCAGTCCGGCCGCCCCCGACCGGTCGACGGCGAAGCGCGCCCGGGACCGCCAGCGCAGCGGCCCGCCCGGCAGCTCCTCCACGGTCACGTCGACGTCGCTGAGGCCGGCCAGCCGGGCCAGCTGCTCGCGGACGACGGCGGCCTTGAGCCGGCGCTGCTCCTCGGGCGCGACGTGCTGCCAGTCGCACCCCCCGCACCGGCCGGGGCCGCTGTGCGGGCACGGGCGCTCCACCCGGTGCGGCGAGGGCTCGAGCACCTCGACGGCGTCGGCGCGGCAGAACCCGGGGTGCCGGTCCTCGGTCACCCGGACGACGACGCGCTCGCCGGGCAGGCCGTGCCGGACGAACACCACGCGGCCCTCGTGCCGGGCCACGCAGTGGCCGCCGTGGGCCACCGGGCCGACGGTCACCTCGAACTCCGCGCCGGTCCAGCCGCCTCCGCGGTCCTCGCGCGGCGGGCGGGGGGCCCGCGGCCTCCGGCCGCTAGCCATACGGCGTCGAGTCGCTCGCCCCGTCGGTCAGCCCCCGGCGCAGCGCGCCGGGCGCCGGGCCCGAACCGTCGCCGTCGTCGCGTCCCAGCGAGCTCTCCAGCTGCCAGGGAACCGTGGTGATCATGACACCGGGCTGGAACTGCAGGCGGGCGCGCAGGCGCAGCGCGCTCTGGTTGTGCAGCACGTTCTCCCACCAGTGACCGACCACGTACTGGGGCACGAAGACGATGACGATCTCGCGCGGGCTGTCGCGGCGGATGTTCTTGACGAAGTCGACGACGGGCCGGGTGATCTCGCGATAGGGCGACTCCAGGACGGTCAGCGGGACGGGGATGTCGAAGCGCTCCCAGTCCGCCTGCAGCTGCCGGGTGTCGGCGTCGTCGACGTTGACCGTCAGCGCCGTCAGGGCGTCGGGGCGGGTGGCCCGGGCGAACGCCAGCGCGCGCAGGGTCGGCTTGTGCACCTTCGAGACCAGGACGACGGCGTGCACCTTGCTGGGCAGCGTGCGGGCGTCGGTGTCGGGCACCAGCTGCTGGGAGACGTTCGAGTAGTGGCGGTTGATCGCCTTCATCAGCCCGAAGAGGATCGGCATCGCGACCAGGACCAGCCAGGCCCCGTGGGTGAACTTGGTCAGCACGATGATCACCAGCACCACGGAGGTCAGGCTCCCGCCGACGGTGTTGATGATCTGCGACCGGCGCATCCGCCGCCGGGCCGCCGGGTCACCCTCGAGCCGCATCTCGCGGTTCCAGTGCCGGACCATGCCCCACTGGCCGATGGTGAAGCTGGTGAAGACGCCGATGATGTAGAGCTGGATCAGCCGGGTGACGTCGGCGTCGAACACGTAGATCAGCAGCGCCGCGAAACCCGCGAGCAGCAGGATCCCGTTGCTGAACACGAGCTTGTCCCCGCGGGTGTGCAGCTGCCGGGGCATGAAGCGGTCCTGCGCGAGCACCGACCCCAGCAGCGGGAAGCCGTTGAAGGCGGTGTTGGCGGCCAGGACGAGCACGAGCGCCGTGGCGGCCTGGATGACGAAGAAGCCGACCGACCCGTCACCGCCGAACACCGCGGCGCCGATCTGAGCGATGACCGTCCGCTGGGGTTCGGTCTCGCAGTTCGCGAAGCCCTCCAGGTCGCACGGGTGCTCGACGTACTTCACGTCCGAGAGGAGGGCCAGGGCCGTCACGCCGGCGAACATCGCCGCGGCGATGCCCCCCATCAGCGCCAGCGTCGTCGCCGCGTTCCGGCTCTTCGGCGGCTTGAACGCGGGCACCCCGTTGGCGATCGCCTCGACGCCGGTGAGCGCGGTGCAGCCCGAGGCGAACGCGCGGAGCGCGAAGAAGAGCAGCGCGAGACCCGCGACGTTCTCGTACGCCGGCTCGGGTGTGACCGTGTACTGCGCCGTCTCCGAGACCACCCCGGCATCGGTGAAGAAGTACCGGATCAGCCCGGTGACGATCATCACCGAGATGCCGCTGATGAACAGGTACGTCGGGACGGCGAACGCCTTGCCCGACTCCCGGACGCCCCGGAGGTTCACCGCGGCGAGCAGCGCCACCAGCCCCACGGCGATGAGCACCCGGTGCTCGTTCAGCGACGGGAACGCCGAGATGATGTTGTCGGTGCCGGCCGAGACCGACACCGCCACGGTCATGACGTAGTCGACCAGCAGGGCGCTCGCGACGACCAACGCGGCGAACTGCCCGTGGTTCTTCATGGCGACCTCGTAGTCGCCGCCGCCGGACGGGTAGGCGTGCACCACCTGCCGGTAGGAGAGCACCACCGTGATCAGCAGCAGCACGACCGCGACCGCCAGCCAGGGCGCCAGGTACAGGAAGGCCGTGCCCGCGAGGGTCAGGACGAGCAGGATCTCCTGGGTGGCGTAGGCCACCGAGGAGAGCGGGTCGCTGGCGAAGATCGGCAGCGCGTAGCGCTTCGGCAGCAGCGACTCGCCCAGCCGGTCGCTGCGGACGGCGCGACCGAGGACGAGTCGTTTCGGGAGATGTCCGAGGTCGGACAGGCTGGGCACGGCGGCGATGGTACGGACGGCGCGGCCCCTGGTGCGGCAGCAGGCGGCGCGCCCCGCCCCTTCGGGTCGAGTCGGCCGTCCGTGATCCGATCGACGTCGTACCGGGTGTAGCTTCGCGGCCGGTGATGCGCGGGCGGTCGGCGCCGGCGCTCCTTCGATCCCCCCGGGAGCTCGTCGTGCACGTGGTCGTCATGGGCTGCGGACGGGTCGGCTCTGCGATCGCCCGCCGGCTCGAGGAGATCGGCCACAGCGTGGCCGTCATCGACCAGGACCCGGAGGCCTTCCGCCGGCTCGGTCCGGAGTTCAGCGGCCGCCAGGTGACCGGTCTCGGCTTCGACCGGCAGACCCTGCTCGACGCCGGCATCGACACCGCCGGCGCGTTCGCCGCGGTCAGCAGCGGCGACAACTCGAACATCATCAGCGCCCGGGTGGCCCGCGAGACCTTCGGCGTCCAGCACGTCGTGGCGCGCATCTACGACGAGAAGCGCGCCGAGGTCTACGAGCGCATGGGCATCCCCAGCGTCGCGACCGTCCCGTGGACGGTGAGCCGGCTGCTGCGCGAACTGCTCTCGGTGAAGGTCAGCGAGCTGTGGCGGGAGCCCACCGGGAAGGTCGTGCTGATGCGCGTCACGGTGACCGAGAGCTGGGTGGGCCGCAAGCTCAGCGAGCTCGAGGCGGCGTCGGGTGCCCGCGCCGCCTGGATGGTCCGGTTCGGCGAGGCCCAGCTGCCGACCGCGAGCACCGTCCTGCAGGAGGGTGACCAGCTCGTCGTCGCCGTGACCGACGAGATCACCGGCCGGGTGCACGACGTGGTCGAGCGCGCCCCCGAGGGAAGGCACCACTGATGCGGGTCGCGATCGTGGGCGCCGGCGCGGTCGGCCGGTCCATCGCCGGGGAGCTGCTGGCCAACGGCCACACCGTCATGCTCATCGAGAAGGACGGGCGCAAGGTGAAGACACGCGCCGTCCCGGGCGCGGAGTGGGTGCAGGCCGACGCCTGCGAGGTCTCCTCGCTCGAGGAGGCCCAGCTGGCCACCTGCGACGTCGTCGTCGCGGCCACCGGTGACGACAAGGCCAACCTCGTCGTCTCGCTGCTGGCCAAGACCGAGTTCGCGGTGAACCGCGTCGTCGCCCGGGTCAAGGACCCCCGCAACGAGTGGCTCTACACCGAGGCCTGGGGCGTCGACGTCGCCGTCTCCACCCCCCGCGTGCTCGCCGCGCTCGTCGAGGAGGCGGTGACCGTCGGCGACGTCGTCCGGCTGATGAGCTTCCGCAAGGGCGCCGCCAACCTGGTCGAGATCACGCTCGCCGAGGACACCCCGTGGGTCGGCAAGGCACTGCGGGACGTGCCGCTGCCCCGGGAGACGGTGCTGACCGCGATCCTGCGCGGGGACCGCGTCATCACCCCCACCCCCGACGAGCCGCTCGAGGCCGGCGACGAGCTGCTGTTCGTCACCCACGCCGACGTCGAGGACCAGCTCAAGGACGTGCTCGCCCCGGAGAGCACCGGCCGGGCCTGAACGGTTAGGCGGCGGGCGCCGGTGACCGGTGCCGGTGCAGGCGGGAGACCACCCACAGGGTCACCAGGATCTCCACGGCGGTCACCGGCAGGCCCAGCACCAGGGAGACCGTGCCCAGGACCGTGACGTCGCTCTCGGAGACCCGGTAGATCAACCACGCGACCAGGCCGCGGACGACGAAGGTGCCGCCCCACATCACGGTGAGCCAGGTGTATGCGCGCCGCATGCGCGGGTCCTCGCGCCAGTGCAGTTCGGGCTCGGGATCGGGCTCGCCGCGGACCGGCGGGGGCGCCCGGTGGTGCAGCGTCGCGCTGGCCTCCTCGATCTTCCGGCGCAGGCCGGGCAGCCGGTGCGCGGCCATGGCACCGAGGTGGCTCGGGGCGAGGAACTCCGCGATCACACCGACCAGCGGCCGGCGCAGCGCGATCGAGCCGAGCAGGATCACGCCGACGGCCGCGTTGCGGAGGATGCCGACGACGAAGAAGTCCCGCGCCTGGCCGGACGCCGCGGCGATGGCGACCGCGATGCCGACGCCGAACAGCCCGCTCACGGCCTGCTGCACGCTCTGCCGGCGGACCAGGCGGAGGAGGAACACCAGGAACGCGGTGCCGAGGGCGGCCCAGATGCCGGTGCGCAACCCGTCGATCGCGTTGGCGACGATGAAGGCGACCGTGGGCAGGGTGGCGTCGACCATGCCGCGCCAGCCACCGAGCTGTTCGAGCACCAGGTGCCGGTCGAACCCCAGCGGATCGGGTGTCTCGTGCGCCGGGGCCTCCGGTGCGGTCCCCGCGGCGTCGGCGGTCGACCGGTCGGCCGGCTCACCTGCTGTGCTCACTCCGGCCTCCTGCTCCCCCGCTGCCCGGCCGGCTCCCCGGCGCCTGCGTCCCGCGCTGCCCGTCCTGTCGCGGTCAGCCGGCGCCGAGCTCGTACCAGGGGTTGTAGATGACCCGCCTGCCGTCGAAGGCCGCGAACCGGCCACGTGCGGTGACCGTGCGGCCGGGCACGATGCCGGGGATCCGGCGGCGCCCCAGCCAGACCAGGGTGACCGATCCGGAGCCGTCGAAGAGCTCGGCCTCGAGCGTCGGGACGGTCTCGCGCGGGGTGTAGACCACGGACTTGAGCCGGCCGGTCACGGTGACCACGGCTCCCTTGCGGCAGGACGCGAGCGGTTCGCAGCCGGCGCTCGCGGAATCGGCCCGCAGCTCCTCGGCGTCGATGGTGTGCTCGTCGGCGGTCAGTCGCTGCAAGGTGCGCGACAACCATCCCGGCGATCGGGTCTCGGTCACGGTTCCAGCGTAATCCGGTCTCAGGCGCCGGGGGCGGCGGGCGGCACGGCGGGCGGGGAGGCAGGCGGCGAGGCGGGCGGCGAGGTAGGAGGCGTTGCCGGCCGCCCGGCCGACTGCGCCTTCAGCGCCTCCTGCTGGCGGGCCAGCTGGGCGGCCGCCTGCGGCGGCAGGGACAGCGGCAGCTGCTCCCGCACGGGCATCGGCTCGGTCCCGCGGACGACGACGATGCCGCGGAACGCCTCCTCGAGGGCTGCCGCGGCCTCCGAGCTGCCCGCGGCGGGGCCGCTGATCAGGCCGCGCAGGAACCAGCGCGGCCCGTCCACGCCGAGGAATCGCGCGGGCCGGCGCACCGGCTGCGGCGGGCTGCTCTGCCCGGGCTGCGGCGGGGCCGGCGCCATGATCGAGCCGGCGAGCTCGGTGCCGAACGGCCCCTCGACCTCGGCGAGCTTCCCGCCCTGTCCGGACGCGCTGGTGGCGATGTCGGCCCGGACGTCGTCCCAGATGCCGCCGGCCCGGGGCGCGGCGAAGGCGGACACCTGCAACTGGGAGTCCCCGGCCCGCAGCGTCGCCCCGACCACCTTCTGCTGGGGGTTGAGCTCGACCCGCAGGTCCATGCCGGGCAGCGCCGGCAACCGGATCGAGCCGAGGTCGATGCGCACGATGCCGTCGTCGGGGGCGTCGGACTCGTCGTACGGGCCGGTCGTCTCGACGACCTCCCGCTCCCGGTTCTGCGGTTCGGGGGGCACCCCGCGCTCGCGCAGGCTGCGGTCGATGCGGTTGCGCCGCCGTCCGATCGGCATCGTCAGATCCGTCCCTCGAGAAGCGTGTCCACTGAACCGTGCCCGCCGGTCGAGCCGTGGCCGCCGGCTCCGCGCTCGCTGCCGGGCAGCTCGGCCACCGGCACGAAGCGGGCCCGCACCACCGGCTGCACCACGAGCTGGGCTATGCGGTCGCCGCGCCGCAGGGTCAGCGACGACGTCGGGTCGAGGTTGATCAGGTTCACCTTGATCTCCCCGCGGTAGCCGGCGTCGATCGTGCCGGGCGCGTTGACCATGCTCAGCCCGAGCCGGTGGGCCAGGCCGGAGCGCGGGTGCACGAACCCCGCGTACCCCTCCGGGATGGCGACGGCCACCCCGGTGCCCACCAGCGCCCGCTGGAAGGGGGCGAGCTCCACGTCCTCGGCGGCGGTCAGGTCCGCGCCGGCGTCGCCGGGGAGCGCGTACCGCGGCAGCGCGGCCGAGCCGTCCCCGAGGTCGGTCAGCAGGACCGGTACGTCCAGTTCGGGCGGGGGCGTCTCGGGCACGACGGCGACCCTAGCCGCGTGACCCGCCGGGGTGGTCGAGCGGCCGGGGGGCGCGCAGGTCGGCCAGCACCGTGCGCGCCAGGGCCTCGGTGGCGCGCCGGTTGCCGCGGCCGGCGAGGGCGGCGCCGATCAGGAAGGGCGCCGCGGTCGGGAGGCTGCCGGCGAGCTTGCGGGTGAGCCGCCGCCGCAACGCGTTGATGCCGGCGCTGCCGAGCAACGAGCCCAGACCCGCCGCGCCGGCCCCCTCCACCGAGCGCTGGGCAGACCAGCCGGCCAGGTAGGCCGAGGCGCGGGACCGCGCGTCACCGGGCGCCGGGCGGCCGTGCAGTTCGTGCAGCTCCCCGATGAGCACGACCTCTACCCCGGCGACGAGCACCGTCTCGGCACCCAGTTCCAGCGGCAGGGCCAGCAGCGACGGCGGCGCGAACCAGTGCGCGGCCGAGAGGCCACCGGTGGCCGCACCGATGCCGGCGGTGAGGCGGGCGGCGCGGGCGACCAGCGCGTCGGCGATCTCGGCGTCCGAGGCCCCGGGATGGGCCTGCCGCAACCGGGCGGCGTCGCGGATGGGCAGCCGCGGCGCGGCGGTGGCCAGGAGGTCGCCCAGCAGGGCCGCCGGCGTGCGCTCGCCGTCGGGTGACGGCGCCTCGGCGGGGCGCCCCGGCGACTGGTCACCGCCGGAGCGCTCGCGGGCGGCCCCGAGCGCCGCCCCCACCGTGCTCGCCACGGCGCCGACGACGTCGCGGAGACCGGATGCGGCCGAGCGCCGCGGCTCGCCCGCGGGACCGTCGTCCGCGCGCCCGGACACCAGGCCGGCGACGGCCTCGGCGACCGCGCGCGCCGCGCGGGCCAGGCCGTTCTCCTCGGGTGCCGCCGGGGGCGGCGGGGGCACCGGCCGCGGGGGCGGGACGTCCCGTGCGGCGCCGGTCCGTGGACCGCTGTCGCTCATGGCATCCCTCCCCGTCGTCCGGCCGCCCCTGCGGTGGTGCCCTCTGTCAGGCCGCGCAGTCGCGGCAGTACAGCTGGTCGCCCTTGGTGGCGGCGAGCCGACTGCGGTGCTGCACCAGGAAGCAGCGCGAGCAGGTGAACTCGTCCTCCTGCTTGGGCAGCACGCGGACGGTCAGCTCCTCGTTGGACAGGTCCGCGCCGGGCAGCTCGAGGTTCTCGTTGAAGTCGGTCTCGTCGACGTCGACCGACGAGGACTGCGCCTCGGCTCGCCGCGCCTTGAGCTCCTCGAGCGAGTCCTCGCCGAGCTCGTCGGCTTCGTTGCGGCGCGGGGCGTCGTAGTCGGTGGCCATGGGGTGCCCCTCCTCCGGGGTTCTCGCGGGTGTCGTACCCGCTCGTCTGACGCGGCGCCGGGGTGGGCCGTCGTCCTTGCCGGTCGCGGGGCGACCGGGTGGTCGGGAAGCCGGTCGCCCGCTCAGGGCTCCCGGCGCCGGGGTGTCCGACGTCGGTGGACGACGGAACGGAAAGGACCGGCAGCCCCCCAACGCCGTGCGACCCGGGTTTGTGCCCGCCCCGTCTTTCGCGGCACGTTCCCGGTCCGCCGGCCCGTCCGGGCTGCGGAGCGCCAGAGGTTACCCTGCCGCCGTGACGACTCCCGTGGGTGCTGATCCAGCCGTCGTCGGGCCGTATCTGGCCTCGGCCCTGGACGACGACCGGTGGCGCACGGTCACCGTGGAACTCATCGCGGCGGGTATGTCGAACCTCACGTACGTCGTGACGCCCGAGGGTGGCTCCCCCGACGAGGCGGTCATCCTGCGGCGACCCCCGACCGGCGCGGTGCTGAAGACCGCCCACGACATGGCCCGCGAGCACCGGGTCATCACGGCGCTCGGTCCGACCCCCGTCCCGGTACCGCGGACGCTGCACCTGTGCACCGACGAGTCGGTCCTCGGCGCGCCGTTCTACGTGATGGAGCGGGTCGTCGGCGTGCACGTCGTGCAGGCCTTCCCGCCGGGCTACGCCGACGAGCCCGAGCAGCGCCGCGCGGTCGGCGAAGGGCTGGTCGACGTGCTGGCCGACCTCCACCTGGTCGACTACGCCGCCGTCGGGTTGGCCGACTTCGGCCGCCCGGAGGGCTTCGCCGCGCGGCAGGTGCGCCGGTGGACCCAGCAGTGGGAGGCCACCCGCGACCAGGACCGGCCCAACCTCGACGCGCTGGCCGCCCGGCTGGCCGAGACGGTGCCGCAGGCGCAGCGGTCGAGCATCGTGCACGGCGACTTCCGGCTCGACAACTGCCTGCTCGACCCCGGGCTGCCCGGCCGCATCAAGGCGGTCCTCGACTGGGAGATGTCGACCCTGGGCGACCCGCTCACCGACCTCGGCCTGACGCTCGTCTACTGGCCGGAGGCCGGGGAGGACCGCCCGGCGACGCTGAGCCCGGTCACGACCCTGAGCGGCTTCCCCACCCGCCGGGAGGTCGCGGAGCGCTACGCCCGGCGCACCGGCACCGACCTGACCGACCTCAACTGGTACGTCGGATTCGCGTTCTTCAAGTTCGCCGCGATCATCGCCGGGATCCTCGCCCGTTCGGCCGCCGGGGCGATGGCCGGTAAGGACGTGGCGGGCTACGCCGAGCGCATCGACCCCTGCATCGAACTGGGACGCGCCGCGCTGGACGACGGTGCGATCTAGGGGCGCCCTCCGCATCTAGGATCACCGCCGTGACGCAGCGCACCGTCGACCGCCCTCCGGTGCGCGCCCGCAGTGGCCGCCGCCCGATCCCGCCGTTGATCTTCCTGCTGGTCCTCGCGCTCGCCGCCGCCGGCGTGTGGTGGAACGTGCTGCGCAAGGACTCCGAGCGCAAGGCCGAGGAGGCCGCGGCGTGCTCGACGGCGCAGGAGGCCCCGCCCTCGCTGGACCCGACCACGCTGTCGGTCCGGGTGCTCAACGCCACCGACCAGGGCGGCATCGCCTCACAGGTGGCCGATGAGCTGCGGAACCGGGGCTTCACCATCGCCGAGGTCGGCAACGACGACACCGGCCGCGAGGTGACCGGCCCGGGCGAGGTGCGGCACGGCCCGCGGGGTGCCGACGCGGCGCGGTTCGTCGCGCTGGTCCTCCCCGGCGCCGGCGACTACCCCGACACCCGCGCCACCGAGCAGGTCGACCTCGTGCTCGGCCCCGAGTTCGTCTGGCCGCAGAGCCTGGCCACCCCGGAGCAGGTCGCGGCCGCGCTCAGCACCGCGACCAGTGCCGCCGCAGCCTGCTAGTGCAGCCGGTCGAGTAGCTCGACGAACGCGTCGGCGACCGTCGGAGCGGCCGCGATCCCCAGCGGTTCGGCGAACGGCCGCCCCGGCAGCCCGGTGACCACCAGCCCCGCCTCCGCCGCGACGAGGGCGCCGGCGGCGTAGTCCCAGTGGTTGAGGTGCAGCTCGTAGTAGGCGTCGATGCGCCCCGCGGCCGCCGCGCACAGATCGAGGGCCGCGCTGCCCACCCGGCGGATGTCGCGCACCTGCGGCAGCAGCGCAGCCACCACAGCACCCTGCGCCCGCCGCTGCTCGGCCTGGTAGCCGAAGCCGGTGCCGACCAGCGTCTGCTCGAGCGAGGACGGGCGGCTGCCGGTGAGCCGCACCGGTTCGGGACGGGCCGGGGACGACGACCACGCGCCGCCGCCGGTGGTGGCGGTGAACAGCTCGCCGGTGGCGGCGTTGAGGACGGCGCCGGCGCGGACCACCCCGTCGACCTCCGCGGCGATCGACACGGCGTAGGCGGGCAGCCCGTAGAGGAAGTTCACGGTGCCGTCGATCGGGTCGACGATCCACCGCACCCCGCTGCCGCCGTCCCGGGCGGCGCCTTCCTCGCCGAGCACGGCGTCGTCGGGGCGCGCGGCGAGCAGCCGGCCCACGATCAGCCGCTCGCTGGCGGTGTCGACCGCGGTGACGACGTCGACCGAGCTGGACTTGACGTCGACCCGGTCCCCGGCGGACGCGCGGCCGTCGGCGACGAGCCGGGCCGCCTCGCGGGCGGTCGCGACGGCGAGGGCGAGCAGCGCGGCGGGGTCCGGGGGCGTGCCGGGCGAGGAGGTCACGGATCGATCCTGCCGGAGGTCCACCCGGACGCGGGACGGTGCCCGGTGGCCGGCGTCACTACCCTGTCGGCGTGCGGGGCTTCGGCGTGGACATCGGCGGCAGCGGGATCAAGGGGTGCCTGGTCGACCTCGAGAAGGGCCAGCTCATCGGTGAGCGGGTCCGGATCGAGACACCGCAGCCCTCGCATCCGGCCGCGGTCTACGCCGCGGTGGCCCGGATCGTCGAGGAGTTCGGGTGGACCGAACGCACCGGCGTCACCTTCCCCGGCGTGATGAAGCACGGCATCGCCTACACGGCGGCCAACGTCGAGAAGAGCTGGATCGGCACCGACGTCGACGCCGGCCTCGAGGAACTGCTCCCCGGCACGGTGGTGACGCTCAACGACGCCGATGCCGCCGGGATCGCGGAGATGCGCTACGGCGCCGGCCGCGACCAGGACGGCGTCGTGCTGATGCTGACCTTCGGCACCGGCATCGGCAGCGCCCTGTTCACCGACGGGCACCTGGTGCCCAACACCGAGTTCGGTCACATCCAGGTCGACGGGGAGGACGGCGAGCGACGCGCCTCGGCGGCTGCCCGGGACCGGGAGGACCTCAGCTACCCGCGCTGGGCCGAGCGCGTCGACCGCTACCTCGACGTCCTCGAGTCGGGGTTGTGGCTGGACCTGATCATCGTCGGCGGCGGGGTGAGCAAGAAGGCCGACAAGTGGGTGCCGCTGCTGTCCACGCGGACGCCCGTCGTCCCGGCGCAACTGCAGAACGACGCGGGCATCGTCGGCGCCGCCCTGGTGGCGCACGAGCGCGACCAGGGGTGACCGAGGGGCGCGTGGTGCGGCCCGGCAACCCCGTTCGCGGGCACCCCACGGAGGGGTGATCACCCGCTCGGAGCAGGTCCCCCGCCTCGTCGGAGCGAGACGACCGCGTGCGGGACGGTGGAATCACTCGAACACGCCGTTACAATGGGAGAGCCCCAGCCCGTCGCCCTCCAGCCGGGAGGGATCCCCTGCCCGATCCGCGGCCGAACGCCGCGTCGGTTCGCGGGGTCCTCTCATCCGTCGCTGGGCTTCGGTCGGAGCCGCTGCCCGGGGATCAGACGGTCCCCGGGGAACGAATCCAGCACGGGAAGGAACCTGAGTGCCCGCCGACCAGCCAGCACCGGAAGCAGCCGCAGCGAGCACCCCCAAGCGCTCCAAGACGGTTGCTGCCGGTACCCGGGCCCCCCGGGCCACCGCCGCGGTCCCCGCGAGCACGCCCGAGGGCGGCACGGTGGGCACGAAGTCCGCGGCCGCCAAGAAGGCACCGGCCAAGAAGGCCGCGGGCAAGACCACGACCGCGGCCAAGCGCGCCAAGCCGGCCGTCGTCCCCTCCCCCGGTGCGGGTGAGGGTGCCGTGCTGACCGCCGTCGCCAGCGACGACTCCGCCGTCGCGGTGGTCGACGCGGGCTCCGAGGGTCTCAAGCTCGACGAGACGGTCGTGGCCGGCCCCGACGGTCCCGCCGTCGAGGCCGTCGCCCCCGAGGAGGAGACCGCCGAGGGCGGCGACTTCGAGTGGGACGACGAGGAGGAGTCCGAGGCGCTGCGGCAGGCCCGCAAGGACGCCGAGCTCACCGCGTCCGCCGACTCCGTCCGGGCCTACCTCAAGCAGATCGGCAAGGTCGCGCTGCTCAACGCCGAGGAGGAGGTCGACCTCGCCAAGCGGATCGAGGCCGGTCTCTACGGCTCCGAGCGCCTCCGCCAGGTCGAGGAGGAGGGCCAGAAGATCTCGCCGCAGATGCGCCGCGACCTCAACTGGATCGTCCGCGACGGCGAGCGCGCCAAGAACCACCTGCTCGAGGCCAACCTGCGTCTCGTCGTCTCCCTCGCCAAGCGCTACACCGGCCGCGGCATGGCGTTCCTGGACCTGATCCAGGAGGGCAACCTCGGGCTGATCCGCGCCGTCGAGAAGTTCGACTACACCAAGGGCTACAAGTTCTCCACGTACGCCACCTGGTGGATCCGGCAGGCCATCACCCGCGCCATGGCCGACCAGGCGCGCACCATCCGCATCCCGGTGCACATGGTCGAGGTCATCAACAAGCTCGGCCGCATACAGCGCGAGCTGCTCCAGGACCTGGGCCGCGAGCCCACGCCCGAGGAGCTGGCCAAGGAGATGGACATCACCCCGGACAAGGTGCTGGAGATCCAGCAGTACGCCCGGGAGCCGATCAGCCTCGACCAGACCATCGGCGACGAGGGCGACAGCCAGCTCGGCGACTTCATCGAGGACTCGGAAGCCGTGGTGGCGGTCGACGCGGTGAGCTTCACGCTCATGCAGGACCAGCTGACCAGCGTGCTGCAGACCCTCTCCGAGCGGGAGGCCGGCGTCGTCCGGCTGCGGTTCGGCCTCACCGACGGCCAGCCGCGCACGCTCGACGAGATCGGCCAGGTCTACGGGGTCACGCGTGAGCGGATCCGGCAGATCGAGTCCAAGACGATGTCGAAGCTGCGCCACCCCAGCCGCTCCCAGGTACTCCGGGACTACCTCGACTAGGAGAGGCGAAGCCGGTCACGCCGAGTGGGCCCCGGCGGGGTCCGCGCAGGCGTGACGCAGCAGCTCCACGCAACGGGGGACGGCACCTGGCCGCGGTGCGGCCCGGAGGGCCGCAGTGTCATCGCCGCGGTGTCGGCTGGAGGCCGACAGACCACATCGACAGATCACATCGTCATCACGATCTCACTCGTGCGCGCTACTCCGGCGGTGTACGCGGCGCGCCTCCGGGTAAGCGGCGTAGCGTGGGTGCGGTCAAGAAAGAGCAGTGGACCCACGAACCGGCTCCCAGCCGGTGACCGAACGACAAGCACGACCCGATAGATCGACCGGTAAGACCCAGTGACGTCCCCTGCTTCTCCGCTCCATCACCTGCCCCAGTGGCACCGACCTCACCAAGTCCGGCGAGTCAGGTCACATCGGCAGTGGAACGGGAATCCGGGGGTCCATCCTGGCGCTGTGCAGGAGGCCGATCCGCAATCGCGGGTCCGTGCGGTAGAGAGCGAGTGATGAGCCAGATGACCCAGACGCTGACGACGACCCCGCCCACCGATGACCTCGTCGTTCCCTTCCACTGCGACCGCTGCGGTGCTCTGGCCAAGGTGCGTGTGGTGCTTGCCAATGGCAGTGACCTCGTGTTCTGCGGTCACCACGCACGTGAGTACGAGACCAAGCTCCGTGACATCGCGGTCGACATCATCGACACAGACGGCGAGCAGCGCGTCACTGCCTGACAGAGGCGCTATCGTCGCGCCGCGATGACAGCTTCACCCGACGACGCCGCCGCGTCCGACTCCCCGCCCCGTGCGGATGTCGGGCCGGCGGCTCCGTCGTTCCCGGGGTCTCCCGGTCGACGGCGACCTGAGGACCACCCCATGTCTCAGCACACCCCTGCGCCCGACGAAACCGTGCGCATGCGCGCGGACGGCCCCACCGGCCGCCCTGCGCCCGACGGCACCCGCGTGTCCCCGCCGGCCGTCGGCACGGCCACCGGCCAGACGGCGGTCCACGCCCAGGGATCCGGCCAGGGCTCGGCTGCGGCACCGAGCCCGGCGCAGGCCGAGGCGCCGGTCGACACCCCGGTCGAGAGCCCGGTCGAGAGCCCGGTCGCGGCCGAGACGCCGGCACCGGAGACTCCACCGGCCGGCAGCACCACCGACCACGAGATCGACGACACCCGGCCGGTGACCCGCGACTGGCTCTCCGGGGCCCCGCAGGTGACGAGCGAGGACCGCGTCGACAGCGTCGGCACCGCCGACACAGGCGACACAACCGACACAGCCGACACCGCCGACGACGCCACGGGTGTGCTGGCCGACGCCCCCCTCGTCGTCGACGACGTCCCCGGCGAGCAGCCGGCCGACCGACCGGCCCTCACCGAGAGCCCTGCCGGCGACGGCCCGGACACGCCGGGCGGCCCGCCGCCGGCCGACGAGCCGCCCGCCGGAGGTCCCCGGCGCCCCTGGTGGGGCCGCAAGGCCGTCCTCGTGCCGGCCGCCGCGGCCGGCGTGCTGGCGGCCACCTACGGCGTCGACCTGTTCCTGTCCTCGGGCGAGATCCCCCGCCACACGGTCGTCGCCGGCGTCGACATCGGGGGCCTGTCCCCGGCCGCGGCCGCCGAGCTGCTCGAGCGGGATCTGGCACCGCGCGTCGTCGCCGACCACACCGTCGTGGCGGCCGACGTCGAGGCCACCCTCTCCCCCGCCACCGCCGGCATCGCGCTGGACGTCGACGGCACCGTGGACGCCGCCTCCGAGCAACCGCTCAACCCCTGGACGCGGATCGTGTCGCTCTTCAGCGACCGCCCGGTCGAGCCGGTGATCACCGGCGAGGAGACGTCCCTGGCCGCGCAGATCGAGACCATCGCCGCGCAGGTGGACCGCGCCCCCGTCGACGCCACCATCGTGCTGGAGAACACCACGCCCAGCCTGGTGGAGCCGGCCGACGGGCGGGTCCTGGACCGCGAGGGGGCCGCCGAGGCCATCACCGACGCGCTGGCGTCCGGCGGCGACCCGGCCACCCCGATCGAGTTGCCGGTCGACGTCTCCCCGGTGCACGTGCAGACCGAGGAGGCGCAGCGCGTCCTCGACGAGGTCGTCACCCCGGCCCTGGCCGCGCCCGTGCAGGTCAGCAGCCAGGACGGCGGCACCTCGGCCGAGGTGCCCGTCGCCGCGATCGCGGCCGGCCTGGTCTTCACGCCCCAGGAGGACGGCGAGCTCGCGGTGTCCATCGACCCGGCCGCGCTGCAGGCGGCGCTGGGCGACGGGCTGGGCGCCTTCGGCACACCGGCCGAGGACGCGCGGTTCGAGGTGAGCGGCGGCTCGGTCTCCGTCGTCCCGTCGGTGGACGGCACCGGGGTCGACCCCGCGCGGCTCTCCGAGCAGCTGATGGACGTGCTGGCCGACCCAGCCCCGCGATCGGTCACCGCCGAGCTGGGCCCGGTCCCCGCCGACTTCACCACCGAGGAGGCCCAGGCGCTGGGCATCCGCGAGGAGATCAGCAGCTTCACCACCAACTTCACCAGCCCCGCGAGCGGAACCAACATCCGCGTGGTGGCCGAGGAGGTCGACGGCGCGCTGATCATGCCCGGCGAGACGTTCAGCCTGAACACGTTCACCGGCCCCCGTGGCACAGCCCAGGGGTACGTGCCGGCCGCGGTGATCAGCGGCGGAGAGCTGTCGACGGCGGTCGGCGGCGGCATCAGCCAGTTCGCCACCACGATGTTCAACGCCGTCTTCTTCGCCGGCCTCGAGGACGTCTACCACAAGCCGCACAGCTTCTACATCAGCCGCTACCCGGCCGGCCGGGAGGCCACGGTGTACGAGGGCGTCATCGACCTGGTGTGGAAGAACGACAGCGACACCGGGGTCTTCGTCGACACCAACTGGGTGCCCGGGGCGATCACGGTGACCTTCTACGGGACCAAGCGCTACGAGATCGAGTCGATCAGCAGCGAGCGGACCAACTTCCGGCAGCCCGCGGTCCAGGAGAAGGTCGACGACGGCAACTGCACCCCCCAGGGCGGCATCACCGGCTTCGACATCACGGTCACGCGGGTCTTCCGCGACCTGTCGTCGGGGGCCGAGCTCCGCCGGGAGAACTTCCACACCAGCTACGCGGCCGAAGCGGTGATCCGGTGCGTGCCGCCGCCGACCCCGACCCCCGGGCCGGAGGGCACGCCGCCGGCGGCGCCGTCCAGCCCGGGCGGTCGCCGGCCGGGCGCGCGCAGGGGCGACTGAGCTCTCGCCGGTCCCCCGGCGGAGGGACGCTCCCGGCCCGTCACCGGCCGAGCGGGCCCTCCGGCGCGAACCGCCGTGCACACTGGGCGGATGAGCGCTGTCCTGCCCAGCGGCTCCCCGGCCACCGCCGGGGACGCCCAGGACAGCGCCATCCCGGCGGAGGACGACGGCCCGGCCGTCCCGAGCGTCACGGAGCAGGGGCGGCTGGCCCACTGGCCGAGCGTCGTCCGGACGCCCCTGCAGGTGCTGGGTCAGACGGTGGCCAAGGCCTGGCAGGACCGGATCCTGGGCCTGTCCGGCGAGGCGGCGTTCTGGCAGATCCTCTCCGTGCCGCCGCTGCTCATCGGGCTGCTGGGCACGCTGGGCTACCTCGGCGACGTCATCGGCGACAGCTCCGTGCGCCAGATCGAGGAGCGGCTGCTGACGGCGTCGGCGGAGGTGCTGACGCCGAACGTCGTGGACACGCTGGTCGCCCCCACGCTGAGCGACATCCTGGCCGGGGGACGCCTCGACGTCGTGAGCCTGGGCTTCCTGCTGTCGCTGTGGGCGGGGTCGTCGGCGACCGCGACGTTCATGAACACGATCGTCATCGCCTACGACCAGCGGGACGTGCGCGGGCCGGTGCGCACCCGGCTCAAGGCGCTCTGGCTGTTCATCGTGGGCATGGGCGTGGCGGTGGTGACGCTGCCGCTGCTGGTCCTCGGCCGCGCGGTGCTGGTGTCGCTGCTGCCCGACGACTGGCAGGCCACGGCCACGCTGCTGGTCGACGCCGTCTACTGGCCGGTGGTGCTCATCGGCCTGCTGCTCGCCCTCACGAGCTTCTACCACGTCGTGCTGCCGAACCGCCTGCCGTGGCGGCGGCACCTGCCGGGCGCGGTGCTGGCCCTGACGTTCTTCCTGATCGCGGCCCTGCTGCTGCGGGCCTACGTCAGCGACATCCTGACCACGGCGCTGCCGTACGGGGCGCTGGCGACCCCGATCGGCGCCCTGCTGTTCTGCTTCTTCTTCGGCATGGCGGTGCTGCTGGGCGCCGAGCTCAACGCCACCATCCAGGCCCGCTGGCCGGCCCCCCTGCGCCGCCACGACCGGCGCCGGCGGGAGCGCCGGGCCGCCAAGCTCGCCGACGAGGCCCGCAAGCTCGGGCTGTGACTTCGCGGTCCTCCGGACCGCACCGCGGCCAACGGCCGTCCCCGGCGCGTGGGGCCCTGCGTCGGTCCTTTCACTCCCCCTTGCGGAGTTGCTCGTAGACCTCCTTGCACGCGGGGCACACGGGGCTGCCCGGCTTCGGGCTCTTGGTCACCGGGAACACCTCGCCGCACAGGGCCTCGACCAGCGTGCCCATCACGGCGCTCTCGGCGATCTTGTTCTTCTTCACGTAGTGGAAGACCTCGTTGGCGTTGCCGGTGTCGCCCTCCCGGACGTCCGGCCGCTCGAGGATGTCGGACTGGCTCACGTGCCCTCCTCGCCGGCGCCCGTCGGCGCCTGTCGACTGCCGTCCATGATGACAGGGTGACCGCCTCTCCTCCTCCCCTTCCCGTCCTGTCGCCCGAGGTGGCCGGCGCGCTCGGTGCCGGCCGCCCGGTCGTGGCCCTCGAGAGCACGCTGCTCGCTCACGGCCTGCCGCGCCCGGACAACCGCGCCGCGGCCGACGAGGTCGAGGCCGCCGTCCGCGCCGGCGGCGCGGTGCCGGCCACGATCGCGGTCCTGGACGGCGTGCCGCACGTGGGCCTGACAGCGGACCAGGTGGACCGGGTGTGCGCCGACCCCGACCTGGCCAAGCTGGGCGTCCGCGACCTGCCGATCGCCGCGGCCCTGGGCATGAGCGGGGCGACGACGGTGTCGAGCACGGCGCTGCTGGCCGCCGCGGCCGGCATCGGCGTCTTCGCCACGGGCGGGCTCGGCGGCGTGCACCGGCACGCCACCGACACGTTCGACGAGTCCGCGGACCTCACCGCGCTGTCGCGGACCTCGCTGGTCGTCGTCTGCGCCGGGGTGAAGTCGATCCTCGACGTCCCGGCGACGCTGGAGCGGTTGGAATCCCTGTCGGTCACCGTCGTCGGCTACGGCACCACCACCTTCCCCGGCTTCTACGTGGCCGACTCGGGGTCCTCGGTCGACTGGGCCGTCGACGACCCGGCGCAGGCGGCCGCGGTGTTCGCCGCCCGGCGCCGGCTGGCCCCCGGTGCGGTGGTCGTGGCCAATCCCCTGCCGGCCGACGAGCAGCTCGATCCCGCCCTGCACGACCGCGTCATCACCGACGCGCTGGCCGCCGCCGACGCCGCGGGCGTCCGCGGCAAGGAGGTCACGCCGTTCGTCCTCGACCACCTGCACCGGGCCAGTGACGGCGCGACCCTGGCGGTCAACGTGCGGCTGGTGCTGCGCAACGCCGAACTGGCCGGGCGGATCGCCGCGGCCCTCGCCGACCTGCCGCGTCCGTGACCGTCGTCGTCGTGGGCGACGTCGCCACCGACGTCGTCGCGGTGCTCGACGGGGCCCCGGCTCCCGGCTCGGACCGCCCCGCCGCCATCAGCACCCGCGGCGGCGGCGCCGGCGCGAACGTGGCGGTGCACCTGGCGCGACTGGGCACCGAGGTGCGCATGGTCGGCTGCGTGGGGAACGACCCGGCCGGCGTCGGCCTGGTCGCCGAGCTGGCCGCCGCCGGCGTGCGGCCCGCGCTGCGCACCGTGCCCGGGACGTCGACCGGCACGATCGTGAGCCTGGTGGAGCCCGACGGCCAGCGCAGCATGCTCGCCGACCGCGGTGCGAACCTGGCGCTCGAACCCGGCGACGTCGCCCTCGCGCACGTGCGGCACCTGCACCTGTCGGGCTACACGCTGCTCGACCCCCGCCCCCGGGTCGCCGGGCTGGCCGCGCTGGCCGCCGCAGCCGCCGCCGGCGCCACCATCTCGCTGGACCCGGCCTCCACCGCACCCCTGGCGGCCTACGGCGTCGACCGGTGGCTGACCGACACCGCGGCCGCCACCGTCGTGCTCCCCAACGCCGCCGAGGCACGACTGCTGACCGGCTGCGCGGACCCGGCCGACGCCGCCCGCGCACTGGCCGGCCGGCACCGCGTCGCCGCGGTGAAGCTGGGTGCCGAGGGGGCCCTCTGGGCCTCCGGTGACGTGCTGGTGCACCGCCCGGCGCTGCCGACGACCGTCGTGGACACGACCGGGGCGGGGGACGCGTTCGCGGCGGGCCTGCTGGCCGCATGGCTGGCCGAACCCGGCATCCCGCCGGAGCGGGCGCTGGACGCGGGGCTGGCCCACGCGGCGCTGGTGGTGGCGCGGGTCGGCGCCCGCTGAGCCCGGTTCAGCCGTCGATGACGCGCGCGGGCTTGGTCTCGAGGACGCGGTCGGGCCGGGGGTCGTAGCGGTTGACGTGCAGCTTCTTCTTCGGCGGTCGGTCGTTGGCCATGACGACGGCGACCCACGGCAGCACCGTGCCCAGGATCGCGAACAGGAGCATCAGCCAGACGATCTGGTAGAAGACCGCGGCCAGGATGATGAAGACCAGCCGGATCCCCATCGTGATGGCGTAGCGCTTCTTCCGGGCGGCGTGCTGCTCGGCGACGCTGGGCTCCGCCTCGGTGATCAGCACGGGCTCGGGGCGGCGCTCGCGCGGGGACTGCTGGCTCGAGGCCACGGGCTCCATCCCTCTCCGGCCGGCGGTTCCGGGGATCCCCCGGGCACTGCGCGGTGCACAACCCATCGTGCCACCGCGGGCGGGCGGATGCCCGCATCCGGTCCCTGCTTCGGTCGCTACTTCGCGGCGGCCTTCTTGGCCGCCTGCTTCTGCTCCTGCTTGAACGCCCGCACCTCCGACAGCGACTCGGCCCCGGTGATGTCGGCGACCGAGCGCCGCGAGCCCTCGAGCCCGTAGTCACCGGCGGCCGCCCGCCAGCCCGGCGGGGTGACGCCGTACTGCTTGCCGAGCAGGGCCAGGAAGATCTTCGACTTCTGCGCTCCGAAGCCGGGGAGCTCGCCCAGCCGCTTCAGCAGCGCGGCCCCGTCGGGCCCGTCGGCCCAGAGGTTCTCGGCGCGGCCGTCGTAGCGCTCGACGATCAGACGGCAGAGATCCTGGGTGCGCGCGGCCATCGAGCCCGGGTAGCGGTGCAGCGCCGGCGGCCCCTGGAAGACGCGGGTCAGCTCCTCGGGGTCCGCCCCGGCGAGCTGGTCGGCGGAGAGCGCGTCCACGCCGAGGCGGTCGGCGAGCAGCCGGGGCGCGGAGAACGCGCGCTCCATCGGGAACTGCTGGTCCAGCAGCATCCCGATCAGCAGCGCGAGGGGGTCACGGCCGAGCAGCTCGTCGGCCGCCGGGTCCTGGGCGATGCGGACGGTCGGCATGTCCCGGGATCCTGCCCGATGCCCCGGCCGCGGGGGTGAGTCGGGGCCATGTGGACCGGGACCTGCTCAGTCCGGCCGGATGTTCTGGTTGATCCGGAACACGTTCGCCGGGTCGTACTTCCGCTTCAGCGTCCGGAGTCGCTGGTACTTCGCCTCCCCGTACGCCTCCCGCACGCGAGCGTCCCCCTCCTCCATGAGGAAGTTGACGTAGACGCTCGTATGGAAGGGCGCGAGCGCGGACCAGTAGTCGCGCGCCCACTGCCGCTGCTCGTCGAACCCGTCCGCGGTCGCCGTGTTGCCGTTGATGTTGAAGGTGAAGCCGGCCCCGCGGCCGTTGAACGCCGTCTCGTCCTCGCCGACCCGCGCCACCGCGCCACCCATCTGCCACAGCGCGATGCTGCTCAGCGGCGAGCTGATCCGGCGGCCGTGCTCGACGACGACGTCGATGACGTCGTCGCTGAGCTCGGCGACGTCGCAGGAGCGGACGTAGTACCAGCACCCGTGCCGGAACGACGGGTCGAACATCTGCTGGTGAGCCAGGAACGGCTTGGACGCGAACAGGTCCAGCACCGGTGAGCCGAAGTCGCGCATCGGCCGCAGCACCCGCTCCCCCTCCTCCACGTCGCCGGCGTAGCAGGCGACGACCGCGATCACCGGCCGCCCGACCAGCTCGTGCGGGACGACGGGCAGCGGCGGAGCCAACCGTTGCACGACCAGCGTCATCAGCTCGTCCGGGCAGCCCGCGAGCCAGTCGCGGTGGCGCCGCAGCACGGACGCCGCCTGCTCCATCGGCCAGAACGTCGCGCCGGCCATGACCTGCGGGCCCAGCGGGTGGAGGCGGAACCGGAAGTGGGTGACGATGCCGAAGTTGCCGCCCCCGCCGCGGAGCCCCCAGAACAGGTCCGCGTTCTCGTCCTGGCTCGCGCGCACGAACTCGCCGTCGGCGGTCACCACGTCGGCCGACAGGAGCGAGTCGACGGTCAGGCCGTACCTGCGCTGGATCCAGCCGATCCCCCCGCCCAGGGTCAGGCCGGCCAGGCCGGTGTGGGAGACGATGCCCGCCGGCACCGCGAGTCCGTGCTCCTGGGTCGCCGAATCGAGTTCCCCGAGCAGCACTCCCGCCTGGGCGCCGGCCGTGCGGGCGTCGGGATCGACGCGGATGCCGCCCATCTGGCGCAGATCGATGAGCAGGCCGTCGTCGCAGGTCGACAGCCCGGGAAAGCTGTGGCCGCCGCTCCGGACGGCGATCGGCAGCTGCTGGTCGCGGCCGAAGCGGAGGGCGGCGCGGACGTCGTCGACCCCACGGCACCGGGCGATGAGCGCCGGACGGCGGTCGATCGACCCGTTCCAGACACGGCGGTGCGCGTCGTAGCCGTCGTCGGCCGGACCGACCACCTCTCCCCCGAGGACGCGGCGCAGTCCGGCGACCGCGGTCGGACCGGGCCGGCGCGTGGGGGTGGCTTCTGCACTCCTCGTCATGGCCATGCACGGCAGCCTGGGCTCACCGCGGGGGTCTGACAGGAACCCAGGTTCCACCCTGTTCGCGGCTGAGCCGGATCGGGTCGACGACGTCGATGCGGTCGGGGTACGTGCAGACGACGCCCGCCTCCCGAAGGTCACGGAGCACCCGCACGACGACCTCGCGGACGGTGCCGACGGATTCGGCGAGCTGCCGCTGGGTGACCGGGACCGTCAGCACCGACGGCGCCTCCCCGGTGACCCGAACCTCCTGCGCGGCCAGGTCCAGCAGATGGCGGGCGACGCGCTGGCGCACGCTCGTGAAGGCGCTACCGGTGATCTCGTGGATGTAGCTGAGGGCACGGTCGGCCAGCTCCCGCAGGAGAGCGTCGGCCACGCGGGGATCCGCCGCCGCGGTCCGGCGGACCACGTCCGGGGACAACCGCAGCAGTTCGGCGTCGACCACGGCCTGGATGCCCGCGGGCATCCGGAACCCGGTCGCGTACATCGACACCGCGCCGATGAGCGCCCCCTGCCGGCAGTAGCGCATGGTCAGCGTGCGGCCGTCCGGCGCGGTCACGAAGGCCCGCACGAGACCGCCGACGACGAGCTCCAGGTGCTCGGCGGTCTCGCCCTCCCGATGGGTGACCGAGCCGGCCGGGATCCGCACCAGGCGGGCCCGGGTCAGCAGGCGCTGGGTCGCCGGGACGGGCAGGCATGTGAGGCTCGATGCAGCCAGCGCGGCTCGGACGCCGTCGTCCACCGGCCCACCGTAGGGCGCTCCCCGTGGCGCCGGACGCTCACCGGCCCTCCGGTGTCCGCCGTCCGCTCACGGTCACGTGCTGCGCCGCAGGAAGGTCAGGATCTCGGCGGTGAACAGGTCCGGCGCCGTCAGCATCGCGACGTGGCCCTGGCCGGCCAGGGTGACCACGCGGGCCCCGGGCAGCGCGGCGGCCACCGCGGCCGTCGACTCCGCCTCGCTGGGCGGGCTGTCCGCGCCGAGCAGCAGCAGGGTCGGGACGGCGAGGGAGCCGAACCGTTCGGGCCGCAGCCGGTAGCCGTCGTGCGCCCGCACCTCCCGGACGACGGTGTGCGCGGCCGCCACGCGGTTCGGCCACGACGGCAGCGTCCGCATGCTCGCCAGCTGGTCGGGGGTCACGCCGGCGGCCACGGTGAGGAGCTCGCTCACGACCTCCTCGCGACGGCCGTCGGCCAGCAGCGCCGTGAGTTCGTCGGCCAGGCCGGGCTCGGTCGGCACGCCGGCACCGGCTTCGTACAGGACCGCGCGCCGGATCCGGGCGGTCAGCGCCATCGCCTCCAGCAGGCACAGGCCGCCGTAGGAGTGGCCGAGCACGTCGACCGGCCCGCCGGTGGCGTCGGCGACGGCCTCCACGACGGCGGCCACGTCGGCGCCCTCCTCCTCGATCCGGTAGTCGGCCGCGTCGCCACTGTGCCCGCGCCCCCGCCGGTCCATCGCATAGACGGCGACGTGCGGCTCCAGCAGCGGCAGCACCGTCTCCCACCGCGAGTGATCGGCCGTGGCGCCGTGCACCAGGATCAGCGCCGGCCCCTCTCCGCTGCGCCAGTAGGCGATCCGCGTGCCGTCGCGTGATGTGGTCGTCAGCCGGGTCTCGGTCCGGACGTCCATCGTGCACCCCTCCCACCGCTCGGTTCTGGTGGTTGCAGGGTGGTCCGGGCCTACCGGAGCGGCATCGGGCGATCGCCCCATTCGCCGAGCAGGTCGTGCTCCATCGCGAACAGGGCCGCGGCCGGGCGCGTGGTGACGCCGATCTTGGCGTAGATGTGCTCGACGTGGTGGCCGACGGTCTTCGCCGAGATCCACAGCCGCCGGGCGACCTCCCGGTTGGAGTGGCCCCGTGCGATCAGCCGGAGCACCTCCACCTCCCGGTCGGAGAGCCCCGCCGGTCGAGGAGCGCGAGGGCGGGCGGCAGCCGGGCCGTCCGCGGACAGCAGCGCGTCGACAGCCGTCCGGTCGAGCCTGCCGTCGGCGGCCTCGCGCCACAGCACGTCGCGGGCGGCGGCCGCGGCCAGCGCACGGCGGTGCGGCCGGTCCTCGCGGAGCGCCGTCCACACGTCGCCGGCGGCGAGGAGGCGCGCCGCGCTCGACAGCTGCGGAGCACCGCTGCCGCGGTGGTAGCCGGAACCGTCGAGCCGCTCGTGATGGGCGCCGGCGAGCGCGGCGACCGGACGCAGGCCCGCGCATCGGCCGAGGACGCGTTCGGAGAGGTAGGCGTGCAGCCGCACGCGTTCGCTCTCCTCCACGCCGAGCGGCCCCCGGCGCTCCCAGACGCCGCTCGGGACGCCGACGGCCCCGACGTCGGCGACCAGTGCCGCGCGGGTCAGGGTCGCGACGTCGGAGGCGGGCAACCCGCATGCCCGGCCCGCGGCGCGTGCCGTCGCGGCGAGCCGCGAGGAGCGACCCCGCGTCCACGTCGACCGCAGGTCCGCGAAGTCCCCGACCGCGGCCAGCGCACGGTCCAACCCGACGGCGCCGAGCCGGTGCACCGGCTCGGGCTCGCCCGCGAGCACGTCCTCCCACGCCGTCGGATCGTCGGCCTCGGGGAGCCCGACCGCGCGGACCGCGTCCACGACGGCCGGGTCGTAGGCCCTGCCCCGCCGCCGGGACAGGACGTCGATCGCCGCGGCAGTGCCGGCCATCCGGTGCCACAGCACCGCGTCGCGCGCGACGACGACGACGCGGACCGGCACCGGGATCTCCACGCCCGACAGGCCGCCTGGCAGGCCCCGGCCGTCCCACCGCTCGTAGGCGTGCGCCAGTGCTTCGACGACCCCGGCACCCAGTCCGAGTCGAGCCGCGAGCCGGGCACCGACCTCGCAGTGGGAGACCTCGGTGCGTGAGTGGGCCAGCGCCTCGGCGACGAGACCGGCCCGACGCGGCAATGACCGGCCCCGGCCGGCGGCGTGCACCAGCGTCCGGAGGCCCTCGCCGGCCGACCCCATGTAGACCGGGGCGAAGGCGGCCATCAGGGCGAGGTTGTCCCCTCCGGCGAGGTGCGCCATGTCCGGCGCGTCAGCCGTGCAGCCGAGGAACCTCAGCAGCGCGACGTAGTGGACGTCGGCCACCGTTCCGGAGTCCAGGCCCAGATGGCGTGCCACGGTCACCGACAGCCGGCAGGTCCGCAGCGCGTGCTCCATCGGCTGGCCCGTCACCAGGTCGGTGGCCAGTGAGATCGCCGCGACGAACTCGGTCAGTCGGAGTCCCTCGTCGTCCGGGGAGCGGACCACGGCCCACAGTGTCGCGCTCCGGGACCCCGATGAGCCGGGTCTCGCGCGCCCCAGTGTCGGCCCGGCCGGAGGAGGATCACTCCCTGTCGTCGCGCGCTCCGGACTGGGGGTCTGCCGTGGACGAGGTCGAGGTCGAGGGGCTCCGCATCGCCTACCGGCGCGCCGGACACGGGCCGCCGTTGGTCCTGGTGCACGGGTTCGTGGGAGACGCGTCCAGCACGTGGGGCGGCCAGCTCGAGGCGCTGTCCGACGAGTTCACCGTCGTCGCCTGGGACGGCCCCGGCGCAGGAGGGTCGGCCGATCCCCCGGACTGGTTCCGCCTGCCCCAGTTCGCGGAGTGCCTCGCCGGCTTCGTGGCCGAGCTGGGGCTGGAGCACCCGCACGTCGCCGGGCTCTCGTTCGGCGGGGCGATGGCGCTCGAGCTCTACCGCGGGCACCCGGGCCTGCCGCGGACACTCGTCCTGGCCGGCGCCTACGCCGGGTGGGCCGGATCGCTGCCCCCCGAGACGGTCGCCGAGAGGCTGCGCTTCTGCCTCGACGTGGCCGACCTGCCGCCGGACGACTTCGTCGAGGCGATGCTGCCCAGCATGTTCTCGCGCTCCGCAGCCCCGGAGCGCGTCACCGCGTTCTCGGCCTCGATGCGGCAGTTCCACCCCGACGGCTTCCGCGCGATGGCCAGAGCTTCTGCCGAGGCGGATCTGCGCTCCGTGCTCGGCCGGGTGTCGGTCCCGGCGTTGGTGCTCTGCGGTGATCAGGACGCGCGCGCCCCGCTCCCCGTCGCCGAGACCCTGCACGCAGCCATCCCGGGTTCCGAGCTGGTCGTCCTGGACGGCGTGGGTCACGTCAGCGCTGTGGAGGCGCCCGAGCTCTTCAACGCCGCGGTCCGAACGTTTCTCCGCCGGTCCGGTCCGTGATGTGCCTTCCCGCGGGGTGCGTCGTCGGGTCGCTCCGACCCCATCGCCCAGGTCGCTCCGACCCCATCGCCCAGGTGATGTGGGACCAGGCGACGAGCGGGTTGCTGTCGGGCAGCGGGCGGCTGGCGACGTTCCTGTCGGTCGATGGGCGCCTCGCGCCGCCCCTGGACCGTGGAGTCGGCCACCGACATGCTCTGATGAACCCGTGCGCGCGGTGGTGAGCAGGGTCGCTACAGCGGCTGTAACCGTCGACGGGGCCGTCGTCGGGGAGATCGGGCCGGGATTGCTGGCACTGGTCGGGGCGTCCCGCGACGACGACGCCCACCGGGCCCGAGCACTGGCCCGCAAGATGCACGAGCTGCGGATCTTCCCGGGCCCCGACGGCGAGGTCTCGGCGGCCGACCTCGGCCTCCCGCTGCTCGTCGTGAGCCAGTTCACCCTCTACGCCGACACGCGCAAGGGCCGGCGACCCTCCTGGCAGGACGCCGCACCCGGAGAGCTCGCCGAGCCGCTGGTGGACGAGGTCGTCGGCGAGCTGCGGCGCCGCGGCGCGGCCGTGGCCACCGGGGTCTTCGGGGCGAAGATGCAGGTCACGTCGGTGAACGAGGGGCCGATGACGCTGCTGCTGGAAGTCTGAACGACAACGGTCGGATCTCCCCGGTTGCGGGTGCCGTGCCGACGGGTACAGGGGCGTGACCGAACACACTCCCTGTCGGTTTCCTGTGAACGGCGCGCCGGCGGAACACAGCACCCCGTCCGCGCCGTTGTGCAGGGCGTACCACATCGGACCAGAGAGCTCGGGACCGCACCGGAGACACCGGGGTTCCTGGCACAAGACGCCCGGGACGCGTCGACGCCGCACCACCGATGACCGGCGGATGCATCCCGAACCACAGGCAAGGACGAAGACACATCGTGACGCTGCTCCAGTCTTCCCCCACAGACTCCCTCGACGTGCGCGCCCCGCGCCGCGAGCCAGACACCAGCGGACTGGTGTCCACCGACCTGGTCCGCGTGTACCTCAACACCATCGGCAAGACCGCGCTGCTCACCGCCGAGCAGGAGGTGGAGCTGGCCAAGCGCATCGAGGCCGGGCTGTACGCCGACCGTCTCCTGAAGGAGAAGCAGGGGCTCACCGCCGCCCGCAAGCGCGACTACAAGGCGCTCGCGATCGACGGCAAGGCCGCCAAGGCGCACCTGCTGGAGGCCAACCTCCGGCTGGTCGTCTCCGTGGCCAAGCGCTACACCGGCCACGGCATGACGTTCCTGGACCTCATCCAGGAGGGCAACGTCGGCCTGATCCGCGCGGTCGAGAAGTTCGACTACACCAAGGGCTTCAAGTTCTCGACCTACGCCACCTGGTGGATCCGCCAGGCGATCACCCGGGCGATGGCCGACTCCGGGCGCACCATCCGGCTGCCCGTCCACCTGGCCGAGCAGGTCAACAAGGTGGTCCGCACCCGCCGGCGGATGCACCAGGAGCTGGAGCGCGAGCCCACCCCCGAGGAGCTGGGCCTCGAGCTCGACATGCCCGAGGAGCGCATCACCGAGCTGCTCGAGTACAGCCGTGACCTGGTCAGCCTCGACCAGACCGTGGGCGCCGACGAGGAGTCCCGCCTGGGCGACTTCATCGAGGACGCCGACGCCGCCGTCGCCGAGGACGCCGTCGCGTTCCAGATGATGAAGGGCGACGTCCGGACGGTCCTGTCGACGCTGGAGGACCGCGAGCGGGACGTCGTCATCCTCCGGTTCGGTCTCGACGGCCACCAGCCGCGCACGCTCGAGCAGATCGGCAAGCAGTTCGGGCTCTCCCGCGAGCGGGTGCGCCAGATCGAGCGGGAGACGATGGCGAAGCTCCGCGACCCGCAGCGCGCCGACGCCCTCCGCGACTACCTGGCGTGATGTCGATCAGGTGACCTGATCACACGGGGTCCTGGCTCACGATCGACGGTGAGCCAGGGCCCCGTGTGCTGAGCCAGGTCAGCTCCGCACGCGCCAGCCCGACGGCGATCAGCTCCGACCGGGTGTCGACACCGATCTTGGCCATGACGTGTCCCACGTGGTGCTCCACGGTGCGCTTGCTCAGGAACAGCCGGTCGGCGATCTGCTGGTTCGACAGGCCGTCCACGACCAGACGCAGCACCTCGCACTCCCGCGGGGTGAGCCCTGCCGGCGTCCGCGGTGACCGGGGTGCGGGGATCCGGACCCCGAGCTCGCGGAGGAGCTGCGCCGCCTCGTCGGCGTCCCGGCGCGCGCCGAGGGTGCGGAACACCTCCAGTGCCGCGCGCGCCTCGGCGGCAGCCAGCTCGGGCAGGTCGGTCCGGTGGGCACGGACGATGGCCAGCCGGCACCGAGCGGCCTCGTAGGGCAGCTCCGCCTGGGTGAAGGCGACGAGCGCGGCCTCCAGGTGCAGCAGCGCCGAGCGGCCGGCGAGCAGTCCGGCGACCCTCTCGGCGAGCCCCCGGACGTGCGGCAGCCCGGTCCGGGAGGCGAGGGCGCGCAGCCGGGCGAGCACCTCTTCCGCTTCGGACCGGTGGCACCGCACCGCACGGACCTCGGCGAGCAGTGCGAGGACCGGCGCATCCTGCAGACCCGTCCGGGCGGCGTCGAGCGAGCGGCGCAGCACCGCGTCCGCCACGTCGAGCTCACCGCGGGCCAGGTGCAGCAGGGCCGTCGGCACGATCGCCTGCTGGTCGGCCTCGTGACCCTCGAGCAGCCGGGCGGCTTCGGCGAACCTCCCCTGCCGCACCCGCAGCCCGGCCAGCCGGACCGCGGCGCCGGCGCGCAGGGCCCGCATGCCTGCGTCGTGCAGCCGCAGCGACGACGCCAGCTGTTCCTCCGCCTCGGTCCAGCGGCCGGCCGCGACGAGGATGCCGCCGTAGTGCATCCGGCAGATCGCCGACACCCACAGGTCGTGGGAAGCACGACCGCACGCGTCGGCAACGGCGATCCACTCCTGCGCACGCCGGACGTCGAGGGCCAGCTCGCAGCAGAGCAGCATCTTGCAGTAGATCTCGCCGACGACCAGGTGGTCGCGGACCTCCCCGGTGGTCGCCGCCAGGGCCGCCTCGTCGACCCGGCGCATCCCCTCGGCGACCCGCCCGCGGAGGACCAGGCTCGCGCCCGCGTACCCGAGGGCGCAGAAGTGCAGGTCCTGGTCGCCGGCGCGCCGCGCGATGCCGGTCGCCACGTCCACGTGGGCGTCGATCGCGTCCGGGTCGTCGGTGACCATCGCCTCGGCGAGCTCGACCCACCCGGTCTCGGAGCAGTCGCCTGCCTCGTCGGCAAGCCCCCTCGCCCGCGCCAGCCAGCCGCCGGCGGCCGCGCCGTTCCCGTAGACCGCCGCGTGCAGGAAGGCCAGCTCCCGGCCGGCGATCAGCGCGGGCAGCGCCGTCTCTCCGCGCGCCCGGTACCCGCTGTAGGCGCGCTCGTAGGCCGTGACGGCCGCGCCGAAGTCGCCCGCCCACTCCGCGGCGCGGGCCAGCCCGTACCAGGCCTCGGGGACGTCCGTCCCCTCCAGAGCGGTGGCGAACAGCGGCCGGGCCGCGGCCCAGTCACCCCGCTCGAGCGCCGTCCACCCGGTGGCGACGAGGTCTGCGGGCAGCAGGTTCCGGCCGGTCGAGGCCATGCGGGAAGCATCCCACCGCCCTCGGGCCGCCGGTTCCGCTCAGGGCCCGGAATCAGGGCACGGTCATGGGTGCGTGCACCCATGACGCGGAGCCGATCCGGCGCCATCGTCGAGGCGTCCCGCCACGCAGCCGGAGGAGAGTTCGATGACCACCACGGAGGACTTCCAGGTCTCGGTCGAGGCGGCCGAGCAGTACGAGGCCAGGTTCGTGCCGGCGATCTTCGCCGAATGGGCGCCGCTCCTCTGCGACATCGCCGGGGTCCGGACCGGGCAGGCGGTCCTCGACGTCGCCTGCGGCACCGGGATAGCGGCGCGGACGGCCGCCGAGCGGGTCGGCCCGACCGGACGCGTGACCGGCGTGGACCTCAACGAGGGGATGCTCGCCGTCGCGCGCCGGGTCCGGCCGGATCTCGAGTGGCGGCAGGGGGACGTCGCCGCACTGCCGTTCGCGGACGGGAGCTTCGACGTGGCCCTCTGCCAGATGGCGCTGATGTTCTTCCCCGACCAGCTGGCCGCCCTGCGGGAGATGGTCCGGGTCGCCCGGCCCGGTGGGGTGGTCGCGCTGGCCGTGCCCGCCTCGCTGGACGCCCAGCCCGCCTACGGGCCCTTCGTCGACATGGCCGTGCGGGCCGCCGGCTCCCAGGCGGCGTCCCTGCTCGGCGCCTACTGGGCCTGCGGTGACCTCGTCGTGCTGAGCGACCTGGTCGCGTCCGCCCGCCTGGAGGTCACCGACACGTGGACCCACCTGGGTACCGCCGCCTTCGACTCACCGGGCCAGCTGGCCGCGACCGAGGTGGAGGGGTCACCCCTCGTCGACCGGATCAGCGCCGACGTCTACGCGCGGATCCGTGCCGGGGCCGAGGACGTCCTGGCGCCGTTCGTCGGGCCCACGGGTCGGCTCGACGCGCCGCTCCGGGGGCACCTGGTGGCCGCCCGGGTGCCTGGCGGGTGACCCGCGATCAGACCGGTGACCGCATGCGGCGGGGGCCGGGCTCGACGCGCGCGGTGGGCGGGCCGACGCGGGCCGTGCCGCCGGCCACCACGAGCGAGCGCCCCCCGTGCCAGGGCTTCGGCGGCCCGACGATGACCGGTTCGAGGGTGAGCCGCAGCACCTCGGGCAGGTCGTCGGCCAGCCGCGCCACCCGCAGCAGCAGGTCCTCCAGCGCTGGTACGTCGACCGGCTCGGACCCGCGGTAGCCGTCCAGCAGGGGCCAGGCCCGGGGCGCGCGCACCAGTTCGGCCGCATCGAGGTCGGTGAGCGGCAGGGTGCGGAAGGCCCGGTCGCCGAGCAGGTCGGTGGCCACTCCGCCGAGCCCGAAGCTGACCAGCGCGCCGAAGGACGGGTCGTCGACGATCTCGACGACCGTCGCCACCCCCGGGGCGGCCATCTCCTGCACGATCACCGGGTCGCCCGACGGGATCGCGGCGAAGGCGGTGCGCACCGCCTCGGCGTCGGGCAGGTCCAGCCGGACGCCGCCGAGGTCGGACCGGTGCCGCAGCCAGGGTGCGGTGGACTTGAGCACGACCGGGTAGCCGACCTCCGTCGCCGCCGCGACGGCCGCGTCGGCGTCGGTGACGGTGCGGGTCGCGAGCAGCGGGATGCCGTAGGCGGCGAGCAGTTCG
Organism: Blastococcus jejuensis; assembly: GCF_039534705.1. NCBI lineage: Bacteria > Bacillati > Actinomycetota > Actinomycetes > Geodermatophilales > Geodermatophilaceae > Blastococcus > Blastococcus jejuensis. The sequence continues at coordinate 306,074 of NZ_BAAAVV010000002.1, read as the reverse complement.
ATCAGCTCGTCGTCGGTCAGCTCCCGGCCCTGCGGGGCCGCGGCGAGGACGCCGCGCACCAGCGTCCGGGCGGCGTCCTCCTCGACGTCGGGGAGTTCGGGCACCTCACCCACCGGACGGCGTCGCCAGCGGGCGTACTCGGCCACCTTGGCCAGGGCGATGACCGCGCGCTCGGGGGTCGCGAACGACGGCACCGAGCCGCGCCCCGGCATGTCGGTCTCGTCGAGGACCGCGAGCTCGGGCGGGATCCCCTCGGTGGACAGGAAGGTGGCGACGATCGGCTTCGCCGCGTGCCGGGCCACCTCGCGCAGGGCGGGGCCGTACTCCTGGGAGCCGGCCATGAGCGGGGGCAGGAAGACGGCGACGACGGCGTCGACCCGCTCGTCGTCGACCGCCTCCTGCAGCGCGGCGCGGAAGCGCTCCGGTCCCCCGGTCACACCGATGTCGACCGGCGCCTCGTGCGCCAGCCGCATCCCCTCCTCGAGGACGGCGTCGGCGACCAGCGCCCCCATCGCGGTGGAGTTGCCGACGATGGCCACCCGGTCACCCTCGGGCAGCGGCTGGTGGGCCAGCAGGGTGCCGACGTCGAGCAGCTGGGCGACCGTGTCGACCCGGATGACGCCGGCGGAGGCGAACAACGCGGCCACCGACTGCTCGGGGACCGCCACCGACGTGCCCGCGAGTCCCGGCGTCATGCCCACGTGCCGGCCGCTCTTCACCGCCACGACGGGCTTGGTGCGCCCGACGGTGCGGGCCAGGCGGGCGAACTTGCGCGGGTTGCCGAAGCTCTCCAGGTACAGCAGCACGACCTCGGTCGCCGGGTCGGTGGCCCAGTACTGGAGCAGGTCGTTGCCGCTGACGTCGGCGCGGTTGCCGGCCGAGACGAAGGTCGACAGGCCGATGCCGCGGCTGCGGGCCCGCTCGAGCAGGGCGACGCCCAGCGCGCCGGACTGGGCGAAGAAGCCGACCCGCCCGCGGCCGGGGACCATCGGGGCGAGGCTGGCGTTGAGCCGCACCTCGGGGTCGGTGTTGACGATGCCCAGGCAGTTGGGGCCGACGACGCGCATCCCCGACGCCCGGGCGGCAGCGACGAGGCGACGCTCGGCGTCACGACCCTCGAGGCCGGACTCGCCGAACCCCCCGGAGATGACCACCAGCCCGCGGACCCGCTTGCGCCGGGCGGCCTCCACGACCTCTGCCACCTCGTCGGCCGGAACCGCGAGGACGGCCAGGTCGACGTCGTCGGGGATCGACTCCAGGTCGGCGTAGGCGGGTACCCCCCGGACGTGCCGGGCGCCGGGGTTCACCGGGTAGACCGGTCCGGCGAACCCGTAGTCGAGCAGGTGCCGCAGCACCGCGTTGCCGATCTTGCCCTCGTCGTTGCTGGCGCCGACGACGGCGACCGACGAGGGCGTCAGCAGCCGGGCGATCGACCGCGACTCGCTGCGCTGCTCCCGCTCGTACGTGACCGCGAGGGCGTCCTCGGTCTGCGCGATGGGGAAGGTCAGGTGGACGACGCCGTCCTCGTAGGAGCGCGCGGCCTTGTAGCCGGCGTCCTGGAAGACCCGCACCATCTTGCTGTTCTGCGCCAGCACCTCGGCCACGAAGCGGGTGATCCCGCGCTCGCGCGCCGCGGCGGCGAGGTGCTCGAGCAGCACCGACCCCAGGCCGCGGCCCTGGTGCGCGTCCTCCACCAGGAAGGCGACCTCGGCGTCGTCGGTGTCGGGGTACCGGTCGTAGCGGCCGACCGCGACGACCTGGTCGCCGAGCAGGATCACGAACGCGACCCGCTTGTCGTGGTCGACGTGGGTGAACCGGTGCAGGTCCTTGTCCGACAGGCGCTTCATCGGCCCGAAGAACCGGTAGTAGCGCGTCTGGTCGCTGCTGCGATCCATCAGCCCGGTCAAGCCGTCGGCGTCCTCCGGGCGGATCGGCCGCAGGTGCACGGTGCCGCCGTCGGCGGCCACGATGTCTGCCTCCCAGTGCGGGGGCGGTGCCGGGTCTACGGATTCTTCGGTCATCACAGCAGCCTCCGGCCGCCCAGCAGAGTCGCGCCGCGAGCGTGCGAGGGGTGGGGGGCTGGGTGGTGCTCAATCACGGGGGTCGTCCGGGTCCAGGCCGAAGTAGGGGAACGAGGCGCGGCGGGTGCGCTGGACGGCGCGGTCCACCCGGGACTCGGTGAAGCTGTCCCAGCGGGAAAAGCCGGTGTAGCCGCCCTCGGTCATGTGCGTCGGTGGCCGCGACCGGAGCCCGCGGGCGACGACGTCGTCCCGCCAGGCCTGCGGGATCTCGGTGTGCGGGTCCAGCGGATCGCCGCTCACCTCGGCGAGCAGGTGCGTCCAGGCTCGGGGGACGCAGCGCACCAGTCCGTAGCCACCTCCCCCGAGCGCGATCCAGCGCCCGTCGCTCACCTCGTGGGCCAGTTCGTGCATGGCGCGGTAGCTGGCGCGCTGACCGTCGATGGTGAGGGCGAGGTCGGCCAGCGGGTCCTCGTGGTGGGCGTCGCAGCCGTTCTGCGTCACCAGGATCTGCGGCGCGAAGGACTTCAGGACGCTGGGCACGACGGCGGTGAACGCGCGCAGCCATCCGGAGTCGTCGGTGCCGTTGGGCAGGGCCAGGTTCACCGCGCTGCCCAGGGCCTTCTGCGGGTCCCCGGTCTCCTCGGGGAAGCCGGTGCCCGGGAACAGGGTCAGCGGCGTCTGGTGGACGCTGACGGTGAGTACCCGCGGGTCGTCGTAGAAGGCCGCCTGCACCCCGTCGCCGTGGTGGACGTCGACGTCGACGTAGGCGATCCGCTCGTAGCCCTGCCGCAGCAGCCAGGCGATCGCGATGGAGGCGTCGTTGAAGACGCAGAACCCGGAGGCGGAGTCGCGCATCGCGTGGTGCAGGCCGCCGGAGATGTTCACCGCGTGCTGCGACTTCCCGCTGTGCACCTGCTGGGCGGCGAGCACGCTGCCGCCGGCGATGAGCGCGGCCGCGTCGTACATGCCTTCGAAGATCGGGTTGTCGGCGGTTCCGAGCCCGTGGCCCACCCCGGGGTCCGACGGGGCGCGGCGGACCGCCTCGAGGTAGGCGGGGTCGTGCACGAGGGTGAGGAGCGCCTCGTCGGCCGGCGTGGGCCGCATCAGCTCGATCCGGTCGGAGGCCAGGACGCCGAGGCTCTCGGCGAGCCGCATCGTGAGGTCGAGCCGCACCGGATGCAGCGGGTGGTCGCCGCCCATCGTGTAGCCCAGCAGTGCGTCGTCCCAGATCACGGCGACGGAGTCACTCACGCGACCTCCCTCCCGACGCCGGGCGGAACCGCGTCTGCGCCGGTGCCGCTTCCGCGTCGGACGCTACCCGGTGGCCGCACCGGCCACCCCGGCCCCGTTGCCGGCCCTGACGTGCGCCGACGGCCCTCCGACGCCCGTCGCGGGACCGGCCCGCGCGCCGCTCACCCGTAGACTCGCCGCCGACACGGAGGAGTAGTTGTGAACGACCTGATCGATACCACCGAGATGTACCTCCGGACGATCTTCGAGCTCGAGGAGGAGGGGATCGTCCCGCTGCGGGCGCGCATCGCCGAGCGGCTGCACCAGAGCGGCCCCACGGTGAGCCAGACGGTCGCCCGCATGGAGCGCGACGGCCTGCTGACCGTCGAGGGCGACCGGCACCTCCAGCTCTCGGAGCTGGGCCGCCAGCTGGCCACCGCCGTGATGCGCAAGCACCGGCTGGCCGAGTGCCTGCTCGTCGACGTGATCGGCCTGGACTACGCCGACGTCCACGAGGAGGCGTGCCGCTGGGAGCACGTGATGAGCGAGGCGGTGGAGCGCAAGCTCCTCAGCCTGCTCGGCAACCCGACGGTGTCGCCGTTCGGCAACCCCATCCCCGGCCTGGACGCGCTGCGCGGCGAGGAGTCGCTGGGCGGCGAGACCTCCGCCGTCCTGGACTCCCTGACGCTGCTGTCGACGACGGCGACGTCGGAGGGGCGCACGGTCGTGGTCGAGCGGATCAGCGAGCAGTTGCAGGAGAACACCGACCTCCTGCGGGAGCTGGCCGAGCTCGGCGTGCGTCCGGGCGCCTCGATGGAGGCGCGGGCGGTCGACGGATCGGTGACCCTCGACGGGAAGGCGCTGCCGGCCGGCGTCGCCCAGCACCTGTTCGTCACCGCGGTCGACGGAGAGCTCACCCCGCTGGAGGCGGCCACCACCTGAGCACCCCTCGCCGGCAGCGCCGGCGCGACGACGCGAGCCGCGGTCCTGCCCTGGGCCGCGGCTCCCGTCGTTCCCGGAGGCGTTCCCGGAGGCCGGACAGAGTCCAAATACCCTTGCCACTCGGATAACGTCGGTATCCAATCTGTCCATGACCACGCGGCTCACCCGGCCACAGCAGGTCGAGCGGAACCGGACCTTGCTGCTCGACGCCGCTCGACGCACGTTCCTGGCACGCGGCTACGCGGGGGCCACGATCGACGCCATCGCCGAGGAGGCCGGGTTCTCGAAGGGCGTCGTGTACTCCCAGTTCGCCGGCAAGGCGGACCTGTTCCTGACGCTGCTGGAACAGCGGATCGTCGATCGCGCCGCGGAGAACGGCCGCCTGGTGGCCGAGCACTCGGGCCCGGACGCGCTGCGGAGCCTGCTGCGCACCAGCGCCCGGCGGTCCCGGCACGGGTCGGACTGGGGGCGCCTGCTCATCGAGTTCCGCCTGGTCGCCGCACACGACCCCGAGCTGAACGCGCGCTACCGCGTGCTGCACGACCGCACGATCGATCTGTTCGCCGAGACGGTGACCGCTGCCCTCGCACGCGACGGTCTGGCGCCGGCGTACCCCGCGCGCACCTTCGCCCAGCTCGTGCTCGCCCTCGACACCGGCGTCGTCCTGGAGCGCGCCGCCGACCCCGACGCACTGCCGCTGGAGCTGGCCGAGCACGTGCTGGCACGACTCGTGGCCCCGGGATAGGGCCGCTACCGACCTACGGGGGAACCGATCGGCCCACCCAGGAAGGAACCCACCATGCAGGCGACCGCCGTGGCCCCGTTTCCCCTGCAGCGAACCCGACTCCAAGCCGAGATGCTCGCTGCCTACGACGAGCTCATCCCCCGGATGGCGTGGAACCGCAACCGGCTGCAGGACCACCAGCGGGGGCGACTGCGGGCGCTGCTCCGGCACGCGTCCGGCCGTTCCCCCTTCCACGCCGGACGTCTGGCGGGCCTGGACGTCGACGCCATCGAGCCCGAGGACCTCTCGGCGCTGCCGGTGATGACCAAGGCCGACCTGATGCACCACTTCGACGACGTCGTCACCGACCGCCGGATGACCCTCGCCGCCGCCGAGGACGCCCTGGCCGCCGCCCGCGACGAGCCGGCGATCGTGAACGGCTCCGCGCTGGCCCTCGCCACCGGCGGCAGCGCCGGCCGGCGCGGGGTCTTCCTCGCGGACGGGCCGGCGTGCGTGCAGGTGCTCGGCTCGCTGTCCCGGGGTCTGGTGGCGACGCTGCGGGCCGCCGGCGCTCCGCCGGGCGGACTCCGGATCGCCATGGTGGCCGCCGATTCCCCCGTGCACGCCACCGGTGCCGCGTCCTGGCTGACCGCCGGCGGGGGCCTGCCGTTCCACTTCGTCCCGGTGCCGGTGACCGTGCCGATGGACGAGCTGGTGGGGCGTCTCAACGCGATCGCGCCGATGGCGCTGTACGGGTACCCGACCATGCTCGCCCGGCTCGCCGCGGAGCAACGGGCCGGCCGGTTGCGCATCAACCCCGCGATGGTGACCTGCACGAGCGAGACCCTGACCGCGGAGCTGCGGACAGCGATCCGGACGGGCTTCGGGGTGCCGGTCATCAACACCTTCGGCTCGACCGAGGGACTGATCGGCAGCTCGCTCCCCGATGACGACGTGCTCACCTTCGCCGAGGACGGCTGCATCGTCGAGCTCGTCGACGAGCACGACCGACCCGTCGCCACCGGCACCCCCTCGGCCGCCGTGCTGATCACCGTGCTGGAGAACCGGCTGCAACCGCTGATCCGCTACCGGCTGACCGACACCTTCGTCGAGCAGCCGCCGGTCGAGGCGCACGGGTACCTGCGCGCCCGGGTGGACGGCAGGTCCGACGAGGTCCTGCACTTCGGCGACGTGTCGCTGCACCCGCTGGTGGTGCGGTCGGTGCTCGCCCACACCCCGAACGTCGTCGACTACCGGGTCCAGCAGACGCCACGCGGCGTAGCGGTCAGCGCGCTCGCCCCCCACGGCGCCGACCCGGAGCCCCTGCGCGTCGGGCTCACCACCGCCCTGGCGTCGGCCGGCCTGCCCGATCCGGAGGTGACGGTGGACGTGGTCGCCGAGCTCCGGGGTGACCCGTACTCGGGCAAGCTGCGCCGCTTCGTGCCGCTGCCCTGACCGGGGCGGCCCGGGCGCACCGCGGGACGTCGGCTCACTACGGTGGGGCCGACGTCCCGCCGTCCCTGAGAGAAGGCCCTGGTGAGCAAGCCCGCAGCCGCGTCCGAGCCGCCCGCAGGCGACGCCCCTGCCCCCACCCCGTTCCATCGCCTGGCCGACTTCGTCGCGCTCCCGCGGATCGGCGGACTGGCGCTGTCGCCCGACGGTTCGCGGCTGGCGATCACGGTGCAGACCCTGGACGCGGAGAAGAAGAAGTGGCAGACGGCCCTGTGGGAGGTCGACCCCGCAGGGAACCGCCCGGCGCACCGGCTGACCCGCAGCGCGCCCGGCGAGGCGTCGCCGGCCTGGGCTCCCGACGGCTCGCTGCTGTTCACCTCGGCCCGGCCCGACCCCGGCGCGAAGGAGAAGGACGACCCCAAGGCCGCGCTGTGGGTGCTCCCGGCGGCCGGCGGCGAGGCCCGGCCCGCCATCTCCCGGCCGTCGGGCATCGCCGCGTTCACGGTCGCCGCCGACACCGGCGACGTGGTCGTGGCGGCACCGACCATGCCGGGCGCGCCGGACGCCGAGGCCGACGAGCAGCGGCGCACGAAGCGCAAGGACGCCGGGGTCTCCGCGATCCTCCACGAGGCCTATCCGGTGCGGTACTGGGACCACGACCTGGGGCCCGCGGTGCCGCACCTGTTCTGGGCCGGCCCGCTGCCGGCCGAGGGGCCGGCCGGGGCCGGGGCCCCGGCCGTCGAGCTGCGTGACCTCACCCCCGACGCGGCCCCGCCGGACGGCGCCGGTGACGACATCGCGCTCTCCCCCGACGGCCGGCTGCTCGCCCGCTCCGAGCAGATCGCCGACGGCCCGGCCGGCCGCCGCACGCGACTGGTGCTCACCGACACCGGCGACGGGAGCAGCCGGGTGCTCGTCGACGACCCGCTCGCCGACGTGTACGCCCCCCGGTTCTCCCCCGACGGCGCGCAGTTGGTCTGCGTCCGGGAGGCGAAGTCGACCTACGCCGAGCCGCCGGACTACACCCTGCTCCTCGTCGACCCGGCCGACGGGGCCGCGCACGAGCTCACCCCCGGCTTCGACGGCTGGCCCAGCGCGCCGCAGTTCTCCGCCGACGGCGCGGCCGTGTACTTCCTCGCCGACGTCGACGGCCGGCACGCGATCTACCGCGTGCCGGTGGACGGCGGCGAGCCGGTGCGGCTGACGGCGGACGGCGCGTACAGCGACCTGCAGGTCGCCCGCGACGGGAGTGCGCTCTACGCGCTGCACTCGGCGTGGGACTCGCCGTCGGCGCCGGTCCGGCTCGACCCGGCCGCCCCCCTGCAGGACCCCCGGGTGCTGCCCCACCCCAGCGCGATCGACAGGCTGCCCGGCACCCTGCACGAGGTGGTGGCGACCGCCGCCGACGGCGCCCGGGTGCAGTCGTGGCTCGTGCTGCCCGACGGGGCCTCGGCCGACGCGCCCGCCCCGCTGGTCCTGTGGATCCACGGCGGCCCGCTGATGAGCTTCAACGCCTGGTCGTGGCGGTGGTGCCCCTGGCTGCTCGCCGCGCGGGGGTACGCGGTCCTGCTGCCCAACCCGGCTCTCTCGCAGGGCTTCGGCCAGGACTTCATCCGCCGCGGGTGGGGCGAGTGGGGCGGGGCGCCCTACACCGACCTGATGGCCGCGGTGGACGCCGCCCTGGAGCGGCCCGACCTCGACTCCTCCCGCACGGCGGCGATGGGGGGCTCGTTCGGCGGCTACATGGCCAACTGGGTCGCCACCCAGACCGACCGGTTCCGGGCGATCGTCACCCACGCCAGCCTGTGGGACCTCGACGCGTTCACCGGCACGACGGACGCGGCCTACTACTGGGAGAAGGAGTGGGGCGACCCGCTGACCGAGCCGAAGCGGTACGAGCAGAACTCGCCGCACCGTTTCGCGGACGCGATCCGGACGCCGATGCTCGTCATCCACGGCGACAAGGACTACCGCGTGCCCATCGGCGAGGGCCTGCGGCTCTGGTACGACCTGCAGAAGCGCGGGATCCCGTCGAAGTTCCTCTACTTCCCCGACGAGAACCACTGGGTGCTGACCCCGGGAAACGCCGCGGTCTGGTACGAGACGGTCTTCGCGTTCCTCGCCGAGCACGTCCTGGAGCAGGAGTGGCAGCGGCCCGAACTGCTCTGAGCCGGCCACCTCAGCGGGCAGGCGCGTCGTCGTCGGCGATCGCGCCCCCGGCGATCAGCAGCCGCAGCTCGGACGGTGGGAGGCACGCGGCCAGCGCCTGGCCGAGCAGCCGGGCCAGGCGGTAGCGGCGGTCCGCGGCCAGCGCCCGCTCGAGGGCGACGCCGGCCATGGCACCGTCGCCGCGCAGCCAGGCCCCGACCGCCAGCAGCGTGGCCGGCGCGGGGACGTAGCGCCGCGGCGCGCGTCGGGTGCACTCGGTCCACAGCGAGTCGACCGCGGCGTCGTCGTCGGCCAGGGCCAGCCGCAGCGCCCGGTCGCGCACCGCCGTGTCGCGCAGGCCCCAGAGGATCCGCGCCAGGGCCGCGTCGCTCAGCGCCGTTCCCGCGCGGCAGTGCGCCAGGCCGGCGAGGACCGCCGCCCACGACTCCTCGGCCACCACGTCGAGACCGACCGCGAGCGCACGGGCCGAGGACTCGGCCGCGATCCGTCGCGCCGCCGCCGCCATCGAGCTGCGCGCCGGGCCGTCCACCGGCGCGATCCGCGCGGCGAGCGCCTCGCGGCTGTCGGCGACGGTCACCCCCGCGGCGACGCTCGCAGCCTCGAAGGGGCTCGTGCCCACCGGGAGGGGCGTGCCGTGGGCCGGGCGGCAGCAGTCGGCGGGGCAGTCGTAGGACCACCACCGGCCGTCGCGGACCAGGAGGGCTTCGCGCACCGGGATGCGGTGGCGATGGAGGGCGACGGTCAGCTCGTGCACGAGCGGCCGGTGCGGAAGGTCCGCGCCGCCACCGGACCCCCCGTCGTCCGGGAGGCCCCCCGGGAGGTCCTCCGAGATCACCAGGAGGACGACCGCCGCCGGCCGGTCGGTGCGCACCCTGCGGCCGAGTTCACCGGCCACGTCCGCCGCGTGCTCGGGCGGCGGGATGTCGGCGCGGACGGTCAGGCCGACCTGGGCGCCGCTCGGGCCGGTGAGGCTGATCAGCACCACCGATTCCCGCGGTCGGAAGCCCAGCAGCCGCGGGACCGCCGCCGCGAGCGCACCGGGGTCGCCGAGCGAGACCCGGTAGGGAGGGGCGAGGTCGGGGTGGCTGTCCATGGCCCGACCCTGGGTGGCGGGAGCGCCGGACGGGGCGTGCCCGGGACATCTGTGGACGGCCGCGAGGCTGGGGACGGCGCCGGGTGCCGGCCCGTCCGTCGGTGCGATCCTGGCCGGTCAGGCAAGGGCGATCAGGCAGGGGCGGTCAGGCAGGGACGGTCAGCCCAGGGCGTCGGCCTGCACGTCGTAGGCCTCGCCGAGCAACGCGGCGAACGCCGCCGCGTCGGGGGCCGGGGCGTTCGGCGTCCGCGGGTCGGCGAGGGAGGTGAGGATGCCGAGGCGGTCGCCGTCCTGGAACACCCCGATCAGGGCGGGCACGGTGACCTCGGTGCCGTCGGCGGCGGCGACCACGGTCGTGAACCTGAGCCCGATCGCGCCGTCGCCCAGGTCGGGCACCGGGACCTCCTCGAAGGTGACCGTCGCGGTGCCGATCCCGGGCGAGCTGACCTGCGCCTGCGGGCACACCTGCACCGCCGAGGCGAGCAGCTCCACCGCGCCCGACGTGGGGCCGCCGCGCAGCAGGATCTCGACGGTGACCCCGGAGGGCGACGTGGCGCTCAGGCCGACGACGTCGTCGAACGCGTCGAGGTAGGGCTGGGTGCCCTGGACGGCGGGGGCGCACTCCTCGGGGGTGACGGTCAGGTCGTCGCCCATGCCGGCGAGGCCCGCTCCGGCCCGCAGCTGCTCGAGGCTGACCGCCACCACGGTCGCGGCCGGGTCGAAGGCCTCGGCGGTCAGCAGCCCGGAGGCGAGGTCGGGCGCGGTGGTCTGCGCCGCCGTCGAGGTGGCCGGGGCCGAGCTTCCGGCGGCAGTCTCCGAGCCGCCCCCGCCGCCGCAGCCGGCCAGCAGCACCACCCCCGTGGACACGGCGACGAGCGCGCGGACAGGGGTGGAAGAGGCGGCGCCGCTCACCCCGCCGACGGTAGCGCCGGCGAGGGCCGGAGACACCGGCCGAAGGTCTCAGACCTCGAACTGGACGGCGCTGCGTGCGGCGAGGAACGGCCGGATGTGCTCGGCGATCATCGCCTGGTGCACCGGATCCTGCGCGTACCTGCGGTAGGCCTCGACATCGGGGAAGTCGACGATCAGCACGGCGTCGGCGTTGCCGTCGGAGAGCCCGGCGTCCTCGCCGACGGTCAAGGCGGTCATCCCGCCCACGTCGTCGGGCAGCCGGCGCAAGGCCTGCACCGAGCGCGCGCGGCGCTCCGCGTCGGCGGTGTCGGACCAGGTGAACATCACGACGTGACGGATCATGGACCGCACCCTGCCAGGCGACCCGACGGGCGGCCCGCACCGGCGGTTACCGGCTGGTAGCCGGGAGCGCGGAACGGCTCGTTAGAGTTCCGGCGCATGGGACGGTCGCTGCGCATCGCACTGCTGTCCTACCGGAGCAAGCCGCACAGCGGCGGCCAGGGCATCTACGTCCGCGCCCTCTCCCGCGAGCTGGCCGAGCTGGGGCACCGGGTCGAGGTGCTCAGCGGTCAGCCCTATCCCGAGCTCGACGCCGGCGTGCCGCTCACCCGGGTGCCCAGCCTCGACCTCTACCGGGAACCCGACCCGTTCCGGACGCCGCGGCCGTCGGAATTCCGCGACTCCATCGACGTCCTGGAATGGGCGACGATGTGCACCGCCGGCTTCCCCGAGCCCCTCACGTTCAGCCTGCGTGCCGCCCGGATGCTGCTCCCCCGCGCCGCCGACTTCGACCTGGTGCACGACAACCAGTCCCTCGGCCACGGCCTGCTGCGACTGCAGAAGGCCGGGCTGCCGACGGTGGCGACCGTGCACCACCCGATCGCCATCGACCGCGACCTCGAGCTGGCGGCCGCGCAGAGCGTCCGCCGCCGCATCACGCTGCGCCGCTGGTACGCGTTCACGCGGATGCAGTCCCGCGTGGCCGCGCGCCTCGACGGCCTGACGACGGTGTCGGAGAACTCCCGCCGCGACATCGACACGCACATGGGCGTGCCCGCCCAGCGGATCGAGGTGATCCCGGTCGGCATCGACCCGGCCGAGTTCCGCCCCCCGCCGGACGGGCAGCCGCGCGACCCCGACTCGATCCTGGTGATCACCAGCGCCGACGTCCCGCTCAAGGGGCTCGTCCACCTGCTCGAGGCGGTCGCCAAGCTCCGTACCGAGCGGTCGGTGCGGCTGACGGTCGTCGGCACCGCACGGCCCGGCGGGCCCGCGGAGGCCGCTCTGGAGCGGCTCGCGCTGCGCGACGCGGTGCGGTTCACCGGCCCGGTGCCCGAGGCGGAACTGGTCGACCTGCTGCAGCGCGCGGCCGTCGTCGCCATCCCGTCGCTCTACGAGGGTTTCTCGCTGCCCGCCGTCGAGGCGATGGCCTGCGCGACCCCGCTGGTGACCACCGACGCCGGGGCGCTGCCCGAGGTGGTCGGCACGGAGGCGGGGCTGCGGGTGCGGGCCGGCGACGTCGGGGAGCTCACGGCGGCGTTGCAGCAGGTGCTGGACTCGCCGGCACTGGCCGAGCGGCTGGGCCGCGCCGGGCGCCGCCGGGTGCTCGACCGCTACACCTGGCGGTCGACGGCGCAGCGGACGGCCGACTGGTACGCGGAGATCCTGGAGAAGAAGTGCTGACCGTCGACTACGACCGCCTCGACGTGCGCCCGGGCATGACCGTGCTCGACCTGGGCTGCGGGGAGGGCCGGCACGCGTTCGAGGCCTACCGGCGCGGGGCGGAGGTCGTCGCCGTCGACTGGGGCGCGCACGAGGTGGAGACGACGAAGCGCTGGCTCGGCGCCATCGCCGAGGCCGGGGAGGCAGGGCGGGCGGACGACGACCGGGCTGCGCGGTACGAGGTGGTCCGCGGCGACCTCACGGCCCTGCCGGTACCCGACGCCAGCGTCGACCGCGTGATCGCCTCGGAGGTGCTCGAGCACATCCCGGACGACGCCACCGCCTTCGCCGAGATCGCGCGGGTGCTCAAGCCCGGTGGCCGGGTGGCGGTGACGGTCCCCCGCTACGGCCCCGAGCGGATCTGCTGGGCTCTCTCGGACGCCTACCACGCCAACGAGGGCGGCCACATCCGCATCTACACGCGGGGCGTCGTGCGCACCCGCCTCGCCGCCGCCGGCCTCACGCCCGGCGCCAGCCACCACGCGCACGCCCTGCACGCCCCCTTCTGGTGGCTCAAGTGCGCCGTGGGCGTGGAGCGGGACACCGCCGTCGTCCGCGCCTACCACCGGCTGCTGGTGTGGGACCTGATGGAGCGACCGTGGCTGACCCGCACCGCCGAGCGGCTGCTCGACCCGGTGTTCGGCAAGAGCCTGGTCGTCTACGCCGACAAGCCCGCGGTCGCCCTCGGCACGTCGGCGTCGGGGTCCGCCGGGGGCGGCCCGCGCGAGTGGGAACAGACCGCTGCGGCCCGCTGACCCGGCGCTCCCGGAGCTGCCCGGGGTGCTGAGCGGGGACCAGGTCCGGCAGACGGTCGCGTCGATCGCCGAGGAGCAGGACGCCGACGGCGCGCTGCCCTGGTTCCGGGACGGCCAGCTCGACCCGTGGGACTCCGTCGAGGCCGCGATGGCGCTCGACGTCGGTGGCGCGCACGACCGCGCCCGCGCCGCCTACCGGTGGCTGGCCGACCGCCAGCGGCCCGACGGCTCCTGGGCCGCGGAGTACCGCGGCGGCCGCGAGGCCTCGCCGGCCGCGGAGAGCAACCACGCCGGCTACCTCGCCGTCGGCGCCTGGCACAGCTGGCTGATCAGCGGTGACGAGGAGCTGGTCACCGAGCTGTGGCCGACCGTGCGGCGCGGGCTGGACCTGGTGGTCCGGATGCAGCTGCCCGGCGGCGCGGTGGGCTGGGCGCTGCGGCCCGACGGCACGCCCGACGGCACCGCCCTGCTGACCGGCAACGCCAGCCTGTTCCAGGCGCTGCGCTGCGGCATCGCCCTCGCCGCGCTGCAGGGCGAGGCGCAGCCGGACTGGGAGCTGGCCGTCACCGACCTCGGGACGACGCTGCGCACGCGGCCCGACGCCTTCGCCGACCGGTCCCGCTACTCGATGGACTGGTACTACCCGGTGCTCGGCGGCGCGGTCGCCGGGGAGGCGGCCCGCGACCGGCTGGCCGCCGACTGGGACCGCTTCGTCGTCCCCGGGCTGGGGGCACGCTGCGTCTCCGACCACCCGTGGGTCACCGGCGCCGAGACCTGCGAGCTCGCCCTGGCGCTGGCGGCCGCCGGTCAGCACGACGCGGCCATGGAGCAGCTCGCGGCCATGCAGCACCTGCGCCACGACGACGGGTCCTACTGGACCGGGTACGTCTTCGCCGACGACGCCCGGTGGCCGATCGAACGCACCACCTGGACGGCGGCGGCCGTGGTCCTCGCCGCCGACGCGCTGTCCGGCGCCTCGCCCGCGTCGGGCCTGTTCACCGACCCCGCCGCGCTGCCCGTCGCCGGCACCCGCGACGACGAGCCGGACGCCGCGAACTCCCTGCCGAGAGGCCCCTGATCCGGCCGGCTCGGGGCTAGCTCCCGAGCGCCCGCGCGAGGAGCGCGCGACGGCTGCGGGTCCCGCTCTTCTCGAAGACGTTCTTCAGGTGGTCCTGGACGGTGTGCGCCGACACGAACATCTGCTCGGCCACGACCCGCGTGTCCGCGCCTGCGGCCAGGTGCCCGAGCACTTCGGCCTCCCGGTCGCTGAGTCCGCAGCACCGGGCGAACAGCGCGAGGCGGTCGGCCGGCGAGCACTGCTCGATGGTGACCGCGATGTCGCCCCCGTCGCCGGCCGGGCCGAGCCGGGCGGCGCGGAGCGTCAACCAGAGCCCGCCGGCGAGGTGGACGCGCGCCCGCGGCTCGTGCGCGTCCACCCCCGCCTCCACGGCGAGCAGCTGGGCGGCGACGTTGTACGCCGCGGCCGGCACGGTCGGGCCGCCGTCGTCGCGCGGCTGCAGGACCCGGAGCGGATCGGACGTGCCGGGGGTCTGCCGGATCACCTCGAGGTCGGGCGACAGCAGCAGCACGAGCGGCCCGGGCAGCCGGGCGGTGACCGGCTCGGCGAACGTGCGCGCCTGGGACCTGCGCAGGGCCTCGGTGGCGGGGACGACGACGTCGCGGAGGAACGCCGCGTCGGCCGGCCCGAATGTGGCGCCCCGCGTGCGCCACAGCTCCAGGAACGCCCAGCAGCCGAACCGGTCGCGGAAGACCACCGACACGGCGTCGGAGACGTCGTAGCGGCTGAGGACCTCCCGCCACAGCCGGCTGCGGCGCAGGTCCCCACCCGTGGCCGCGGCCAGCAGCGCGACCGGGTCCTCGGCCAGCGTGGTCCACCGGTTCAGCCCGGTGCTGTAGCGGAGCCTGATCAGCGCGGGGAGCTCGGGCAGCGCGGGCACGTCGGCCAGCGGGGCGGCGCCGACGGTCGTCTCCGGGTCCGTCATCACCCACGCGTACGCGTCGAACGGGACGACCCGCCGGATCTCGGCGAGCAGGCGCACCCGCAGGGTCCGCGCGTCGCCGCCGGCGGCGCAGCTCCGCTCGATCCGCTCGCGGACCGCCTCGAGCCGGGACCGCGGCCGGGACACAGCCACGGCGGCGAGGCTACGACCGCGACGCCGACGTCGGGGCGATCGCCGGGGCGGAATCCCAGATCCCTGGGATGGGCCGCGGGCCGGTGAGTTCCTAGCGTCGGCACCGACCCCCGGACCACGAGGAGAGCCGCCATGACCACCCTGCACATCGAGCACGCCATCACCGACCTGGGCACCTGGCGGGGCGCCTACGACCGGTTCGCCGAGCACCGCCGCGCGGCGGGCGTGACGGCCGAACGTGTGGCGCAGCCGCTCGACGACGACCACTACGTCGTCATCGACTTGGACTTCCCGGACCGGGTGCGCGCCGGGCGGTTCCTGCAGTTCCTCGAGACGACCGTGTGGGCGTCGCGCGAGGCCTCGCCCGCGCTGGCGGGCACCCCGCGCACCCGCCTGCTCGAGCCGGTCGGCTAGCGGTCAGCGGGCGCAGTCGATGCAGGTGCGCGCCGCGGGGCGGGCCGCCAGCCGCTCGGCCGCGATCGGCCGGCCGCAGGTCTCGCAGGTCCCGTAGTCCCCCGCCTCCCGGCGGGCGAGCGCCGCCTCGACGTCGGCCAGCCGCCGCTGCGCCTGCTCCAGCAGCGCCACGACCTGCTGCCGCTCGAACGCGATGGTCGCACCCTCGGGGTCGTGCTCGTCGTCGGCGTTGGACGCCTTCGACGCCTCGACCACGCCGTCGAACTCCCGCGTCAGCGCATCGATCTGGGCCAGCGCCGCCTCCCGCTCGGCTGCGAGTGGATCGTTCACCGCAGCCTCCGCAGCAGCCGGAGCGAGCCGGTGCCGGACAGCTCCTCGAAGTCGCCCGAGGCGACCACCCGCGTGTAGACGCCGAACGGCGCCTGCCCGCCGTCGGCCGGGTCGGGGAACACGTCGTGGATCGCCAGCGTCCCGCCGACCGCGAGCTTGGCCACCCAGGAGTCCTGGTCGCGCCGGGCGGACTCCTCGGTGTGGCTGCCGTCGAGGAACAGCAGGGCCAGCGGCGTGGTCCACAGCGGGGCGAGCGTCTCGGACCGGGCGACGACGGCGACGACGACGTCCTCGGCGCCGGCGTCGGCGATCGTGCGGCGGAAACGGGGCAGCGTGTCGATCAGGCCGACGTGCGGGTCGACCAGCGACGGGTCGTGGTACTCCCAGCCCGGCTGGTGCTCCTCGGAGCCGCGGTGGTGGTCGACGGTCACGACCTGGCGGCCGGTCTCCCGCGCCGCCGCGGCCAGGTAGAGCGCCGACTTGCCCATCCAGCTGCCCACCTCGAGCAGCGGCCCGGGGACGGCGACCGCGCGGGCCGCCGCGTACAGGGCGCGGCCCTCGTCGTCGGGCATGAAGCCGGGCGCGGCCTGCGCGGCGGCCAGGAGTGAAAGGACCCCGTCCTCCTCCCGCCTCGCAAGCTCGGCGCGAGCCTCGGGACGGGGCCAGTTGTTCGTCACCGGGCGAATCTTGCCCGCAAGGCCGTCATGCCCCGTTCGGTGGCCGCCCCGGCCGCGGTGTCCGCCGCCTTGGCGAAGAACGCACCGGCCGCCGTCGTCACCGGCACGGCGAGCACCAGGGCGATCGCACCGACCATGGTGCGGATCACCTCCTCGGCCAGCGCGGAGCTGGTCACGACGACCTCCCACGGCTGCGAGTAGATCTCGAACAGCAGCAGCAGGGGCAGCGCGGCACCGGCGTAGGCGAAGACGATCGTGTAGACGGTCGAGGCGATGTGGTCCCGGCCGACGGCCATCCCCCGCTTGTACAGCTCCCGCCAGGTCATGCCGGGGTCCACCTCGTGCAGCTGCCAGATGGCCGAGGCCTGGGTGATCGTGACGTCGTTGAGCACGCCCAGCCCCGCGACGATGATCCCGGCCAGCACCAGGCCCGAGAAGTCGATGGTCGGGTCGTAGATGTTCAGCCGGGTCGTCTCGTCGCTGGTCAGGCCGGTCAGCCGGGCCGTGGCGACCGCGATCGCGCCCATCACGGCCACCAGCGACAGGCCGAAGAGGGTGCCCACGAGGGCCGTCGTCGTCCGGGCGGAGAAGCCGTGCGCGAGGTAGAGGACGACGAACATGATCGCCGCCGACCCGACGAGGCTGACCAGCGTCGGCGACTGCTCGGACAGCAGGCCGGGCAGCACGAACCGGAGCAGCACGAAGAACGCGAACGCCAGCCCCAGGAGGGACGCCAGCCCGCGCAGCCGCGCGACCGCGCCGACGACGACGGCGAACATGATCGCCAGCACGACCATCGGGGTGCCCCGCGCGAAGTCGAAGAATCCGTACGAGGGGCCGCCCTCGGCGCCGCCGTCCCGCGTGAGCACGAGGGTGTCCCCCTCGGCGACACCGTTGGCCACGACGTCGGCCGCCAGGTCGATCGACTGGTAGTCCCCGGCTCCCTCACCGTCGAGGACCTCGACGACGGCGACGGCGCAGGTGGCCGACACCGCCGGGTCGGTGCCGCACTCGAACTCGTCGACCGAGACCACGCGCGCGTCGGGGTAGGTGGTGCCGGGCGGCAGTTGGACCTCGGCCGCCTGCTGCGCCTTGGTCGGCTCGCCGGAGGGCCACAGCACGAAGAGACCGACGAGGGTGGCCAGACCGACCGGGACCAGCAGCAGGAGCATCAGCCAGACGGCGCGCCGGCGACGCCGCAGGGCCTCGAGGCTCGGCGGTGGCGCGTCGGGGTCGTGGGCGTGGCTGTGGGAATGGCTGTCGGGCACCCGGTCAGGCTAGGAGCCGCGCGGGCAGCGGACCCTCCGACACCGCGAGCGGGTCACGACCCGGCGTCGCCGGGCTGAAGGCCCTCGGGGACGTCGACCATCGGGAAGCGGTGCCACAGGCCCGAGAGCTGGAGGGGCCGGATCACGGCGGCCGGGGGCGCGACCAGGACGACCTCGATGCCCCGTGGCGCGGCCATGCGCTGCACCTGGACGAGGACGGCCATGCCGGCGGAGTTCATGAACGTCACGCCGGCGACGTGCAGCTCGACCCGCTGCAGCGGCCCGTGCGCCAGCAGGAGGTCGGTCAGGACGCGGACCAGCGGGCGGCGGGCCGCCTCGGTGAGCTCGCCCCGGACGGTGAGGCGGGCCGTCTCGGCCTCGACCGACTGCTCGACCGTGGGCTCGGGGTGGTTCGTCGCGTCCGGCACGATCCCTCTCTTCCCCCGGATGCGCGGTTCACCCCTGGCCCGCACCGTCGCCGACCGGGAACAAATTTCTGCGTCAGAACTTTACCTGGATGACTGTCGGAGATAATCTCTAGTCGCCACTAGAGGTTGACCCTCGGGCAGCGACCCAGAACGACCAGATCGCATCTCGGAGGTTCCCAGCCATGATGCTGACCGCCTACGACCCGTTCGCCGCGACGTCGGCCGCCTTCCGCGCACTCGACCAGCTCACCGGTCGAGCCGGCTCCACGACCGCGCGCCCGCTCTCGGGCATGCCCATGGACGCCTACCGCGTCGGCGACAACTTCGTCGCCCACTTCGATCTGCCCGGCGTCGACCCGGGCTCGATCGACCTCTCCGTCGAGGGGAACACGCTGACCATCAGTGCCGAGCGCTCGGTGCCGCAGCTCGAGAACGCCGAGTGGAGCGTCGCCGAGCGGCCGTTCGGCAGCTACACGCGGCAGCTCGTACTGGGCCGCAGCCTCGACACCGACCGGCTCGAGGCCAGCTACCACGACGGCGTGCTGACGCTGAGCATCCCCGTCGCCGAGAAGGCCCGCGCCCGCAAGATCACCGTCTCCCGCGCCGACTCGCCGGCCCCGGTCGAACCGCGCACCATCGAGGGCGACCAGGCGGAGCAGAAGGCCGTCACCAG
Organism: Blastococcus jejuensis; assembly: GCF_039534705.1. Classification (NCBI taxonomy): domain Bacteria; kingdom Bacillati; phylum Actinomycetota; class Actinomycetes; order Geodermatophilales; family Geodermatophilaceae; genus Blastococcus; species Blastococcus jejuensis. Next base: position 287,111 of record NZ_BAAAVV010000002.1, on the reverse strand, counting down.
CTGATCGGCCGACGGCCGGAGGGCCGGGCCCGGCCGGGCCCGGCCCTCCGGCTTTCCCGCGAGTCGGCATCCGCACGAGGAGGAGGCGCGGACATGACCTCTGACCCCGACCCGGTCAGCCGGCTCGACGACCCCGACTTCCCGGCACTGACGATGAGCCAGGCGGCGGACCTCCTGGGGGTCCAGGCCGCCTTCCTGCGCAGCCTCGACAGCTCGGGCATCCTGCATCCGCACCGGTCCCCAGGCGGGCACCGCCGGTACTCCCGCGCCCAGCTGACCCTGGCCGCCCGGATGCGGAGCCTCCTCGACGACGGCCACTCGCTGGCCTCGGCGGAGACCATCCTGGGCCTGCAGGACGATCTCGCGTCCGCCCGCGCCGATGCCGACCGCCTCCGGACGACCAATGACGACCTCCGGACGACCGTCGACCGCCTCTCGGCGGGTGGAGACCCCCGCCCGGGGTCGCGCAATAAACCCTAGGGGGGTATAGTTCCCGTCGCCGCCGCGTCCCGCGGTCGGCAGGAAGGACCGGCATGGAGCTCGCCGAGCACCCCGACAGCAGTGGGCACCCCGAGGGGGCCCACCAGCACGGCTACATCCACCGCAAGGACGAGTACCTCAAGCGGCTGCGCCGCATCGAGGGCCAGGCCCGGGGGCTGCAGCGGATGGTCGAGGACGAGAAGTACTGCATCGACATCCTCACCCAGGTGTCGGCCATGACCAAGGCCCTGCAGGCGGTCTCGCTCGGCCTGCTCGAGGAGCACCTGAGCCACTGCGTCGTCGAAGCGGCGAAGGTCGGCGGACGCGAGGCCGACGAGAAGGTGCGCGAGGCCTCCGAGGCGATCGCCCGGCTCGTCCGGTCCTGACCCCACCCCCCACCGAGAGGAACCCATGAGCACCGCCAGCTACACCGTCGTCGGCATGACCTGCGGCCACTGCGTCAACGCCGTCACCGAAGAGGTCTCCCAGCTGCCCGGCGTCACCGGCGTCGACGTCGACCTCTCCAGCGGAGGGCTGACCGTCACCAGCGAGGCGCCGGTGGACGAGTCCGCCGTGCGCGCCGCCGTCGAGGAGGCCGGTTACGAGGTGGCCGGCCGCTGACGCGGCCGCACGCCATGAACACACCGCTCAAGCTCTCCGCCTTCGCCCTGGGGCTGGCCGCCGTCTTCGGCGCCGCCCTGGGCGTCGGCGCAGCCGTCGGTCCGGACCCGTCGACGGCGGAGGCCGCCGACCACGGGGCCGACGCCGAGGAGCACGGCGGCGAAGCGACGCACACCGGGGAGAGCCCGGCCGAGGAACTCCCCGCCGGGCTCCTGGTCTCCGAGGCCGGCTACACGCTCGACCTGGCCGAGGACGCGCTTCCCGCCGGCACGGCCGCCCCGGTCTCCTTCCGGATCCTGGGCCCCGACGGTGCGCCGGTGACCGCCTTCGACGTCGAGCACGAGGAGGACCTCCACCTCGTCGCCGTCCGCCGCGACCTGGACGGGTTCCAGCACGTCCACCCGACCCTGGGCGCCGGCGGTGTCTGGACGACGACGCTGGACCTGACCGCGGGCGCCTGGCGGCTGTTCGCCGACTTCGTGCCGAGCGCCGACGGCGAGAACCGCATCCTCGGCGCCGATCTCGCGGTGGCCGGCTCGTTCGATCCCGCTCCCCTGCCGGCGCCCACCGCGACCGCCGAGGTCGACGGCTACACCGTCGTCCTCAGCGGTCAGCTCGAGGCCGGCACGGAGACCGAACTGCAGCTCAGCGTCAGCCGGGACGGCGTCCCGGTGACCGACCTGCAGCCCTACCTCGGCGCCTACGGCCACCTGGTCGTGCTGCGCGCCGGCGACCTCGGCTACCTGCACGTGCACCCCCTCGGCGAGCCCGGCGACCCGGCCGTCGCCCCCGGCCCGCACGTCGAGTTCGCCACCACCGCCCCGTCGGCGGGCACCTACCGGCTGTTCCTGGACTTCCGGCACGGGGACACCGTCCGCACCGCCGCCTTCACTGTGACCGTCCCCGAGGAGGCCGGACCGTGACCACCGCCCCCGGCACCCACGCCGTGGCCGACGTCGAGCTGCTCATCGGCGGCATGACCTGCGCGTCGTGCGCCAACCGCATCGAGAAGAAGCTGAACAAGCTCGAGGGGGTCACGGCCACCGTCAACTACGCGACCGAGAAGGCGAAGGTCACCTTCGCCGAGGGCATCACGCCCGCCGACCTGATCGCCACGGTCGAACAGACCGGGTACACGGCGGCCCTGCCCGCGCCGCCGGTGGCGGAACCCGCGGCCGAGGACGACCCGGCGCGGTCGCTCCGCGACCGGTTGCTGATCTCCACCGCGCTCACCGTGCCGGTGGTCGCCATGGCGATGGTCCCGGCGCTGCAGTTCGAGTACTGGCAGTGGCTGTCGCTGACGCTGGCGGCCCCCGTCGTGGTGTGGGGCGGCGCGCCGTTCCACCGCGCCGCGTGGACCAATCTGCGGCACGGCGCCGCCACCATGGACACCCTCGTGTCCCTCGGCACGATCGCGGCGTTCGCGTGGTCGCTGTACGCGCTGTTCCTGGGGTCGGCCGGCATGCCCGGCATGACCCACCCGTTCGAGCTGACGATCGTCCGCGGCGACGGCAGCGCCAACATCTACCTCGAGGCCGCGGCCGGGGTGACGACGTTCATCCTCGCCGGGCGGTACGCCGAGGCCCGGTCCAAGCGCCGGGCCGGAGCGGCACTGCGCGCGCTGCTCGAGCTCGGCGCGAAGGACGTGGCGGTCCTCCGCGACGGCGTCGAGCGCCGGGTACCGGTGGCCGAGCTCGCCGTGGGCGATGAGTTCGTGCTGCGTCCCGGCGAGAAGATCGCCGCCGACGGCGAGGTCACCGAGGGTTCGTCGGCCGTCGACGCCTCGATGCTCACCGGGGAGCCGGTGCCGGTCGAGGTCGGTCCCGGCGACATCGTGGCCGGGGGCACGGTCAATGCCGGCGGCCGGCTGGTCGTGCGGGCCACCCGCGTCGGCTCGGAGACCCAGCTGGCCCAGATGGCCCGGCTGGTCGAGGACGCGCAGAACGGCAAGGCCGAGGTGCAGCGGCTCGCCGACCGGGTGTCGGGCGTGTTCGTGCCGATCGTGCTGGCGCTGGCCGTCGGCACCCTCGGCTTCTGGATCGGCACCGGCGCGGGCCTGCCGGCGGCGTTCACCGCGGCCGTCGCCGTGCTGATCATCGCCTGCCCCTGCGCGCTGGGCCTGGCCACGCCGACCGCGCTCATGGTCGGCACCGGCCGCGGCGCGCAGCTCGGCATCCTGATCAAGGGCCCCGAGGTGCTCGAGTCGACCCGCCGGGTCGACACCGTCGTCCTCGACAAGACCGGGACCGTCACCACCGGGCACATGACCCTGCGCGACGTCGTCCCCGCCGCCGGGCAGGACGCCGAGGAGCTGCTGCGGGTGGCCGGCGCGCTGGAGGCCGCCTCGGAGCACCCGATCGCGCAGGCGGTCGCCCGGGCCGCCGCCGAGCGGGCCGGTGACCTGCCCGCGGTCGAGGGCTTCGCCAACGTCGAGGGGCTCGGGGTGACCGGGGTCGTCGAGGGCCGGGCGGTCGTCGTCGGGCGCCGGGCGCTGCTGGCCGACTGGTCGCTGCCGCTGCCCGCCGAGCTCGAGCGGGCCACCGCCGACGCGGAGGCCGCCGGGCGCACCGCCATCGCCGTCGGCTGGGACGGCGCCGCCCGCGGCGTGCTGGTCGTCGCCGACGCGCTCAAGCCGACGTCGGCCGCGGCCGTCCGGCAGCTGCGCGACCTGGGGCTGACCCCGATCCTGCTGACCGGCGACAACGCCGCGGCGGCACGAGCGGTCGCCGCCGAGGTCGGCATCGACCCGGACGCCGTGATCGCCGAGGTGCTGCCCAAGGAGAAGGTCGACGTCATCCGGCGGCTGCAGGACGAGGGCCGGACCGTCGCCATGGTCGGCGACGGCGTCAACGACGCCGCGGCCCTGGCCCAGGCCGACCTCGGGCTGGCCATGGGCACCGGCACCGACGTGGCGATCGAGGCCAGCGACCTGACCCTGGTGCGGGGCGACCTGCGCGGCGCCGCCGACGCCATCCGGCTGGCCCGGCGCACGCTGGCCACGATCAAGGGCAACCTGTTCTGGGCGTTCGCCTACAACGTGGCCGCGATCCCGCTCGCGGCCGCGGGGCTGCTCAACCCGATGATCGCCGGCGCCGCGATGGCGTTCAGCTCGGTCTTCGTCGTCACCAACAGCCTGCGGCTGCGCGGCTTCGCGCCGCTGCCGGAGAACCGGGACGCGGTGACGGCCGTGCCGGCGGGGGCGCTAGCGTCCCGGGCATGACTCGGGGTGGGCACGACGACGTCGGGCACCGCAGGCTGACCCGGCTCCTGGCCGGGCTGGGGGCGGCCTCGGGGGCGGTGCTGCTGACCCGGCCGCAGCGGATCGTCGACCGGCTGTGCCCCGAGCTCCCGCACGACCGCGTGTGGCTGGTACGCCTGCTCGGCGCCCGGCTGCTGGTCCAGCACGGCGCGGTGCTCGTGCTGCCCGACCCGGCGCTGGTCCGGGCGGGCTCGGCGCTCGACCTGCTGCACGCGGCGAGCATGGTGCCGTTCGCCGGGTCCGCCCGGTACGGCCGCGCGGCGCGGATCAGCGGCACGCTCGCCGCGGCCTACGCCGGGATCGCGATGGCGGCCGCACCCAGGGCGGCGCCCCGGTAGCACCGGAAGGCGCGGTCGCCAGGCGCGGCAGCCCGATCACGATGTCGTATCCGTGCGGCACAGTGCCGCGCATGGACGCGTCCTTCACCGGTTCGGTCTTCCTCGGCATGAGCGTCGACGGGTTCATCGCCCGCCTCGACGGCGACATCACCTGGCTCACCGGCGGCGACGACAGCGGTGGCCCACCCGACGACGGCGAGGGCGGCGACTTCGGCTTCGGCGGGTTCCTCGCCGGGATCGACGCGCTGCTCATGGGCCGCAGCACCTACGAGTTCCTCGCGCCGTTCGAGGAGTGGCCCTACCAGGGCAAGCCGGTGCACGTGCTCAGCACGACGCTGGAGCCCGGCGCCGATCCGCGCATCACCGTGCACGGCTCGTTCGCCGACGCGGTCGCGGGGCTCAACGCGGCCGGGTACCGGCGGGTGTACGTCGACGGCGGCCGGACGGTGCACACCTTCCTCTCCGCCGGGCTGATCGCCGACCTGACGCTCTCGCGCGTGCCCGTGCTCATCGGCAGCGGTCACACGCCCTTCGGCGAGCTGCCGGCCGACGTGCTGCTCGAGCACGCGGGCACCCGCACCTTCGCCGGCGGCATGGTGCAGTCGACCTACCGGGTGCGCGGGGCGACCTGAGGCGCCGGGTCAGGCGTCCGGGACGGCGACCGGGATCTCCGGGCCCAGCTTCGCGCCCTGCAGCAGCTCGAGGTCGTCGCCGGACCAGAAGCGGCCCGGGTCGTACCAGTTCTGCGGCCGGTGCGCCGGGAGCAGCTCCATCGCGGTGTAGGTGGCCGCGACGAGCTCGGCGCAGTACACGGCCTCGGTCGTGGTCTGCCGCCGCAGCCGCCCGTTGATCCAGCCGGTGGCCAGGCCGCGCGTGGTCGGGAACGGCTTGCCGTCGAGCCGGGCGATGGTGCGCAGGACGGCGTCCTCCATCGCGGGTGTCACGCCGCCGTCGTCGGCGGGCCCGACCAGCTGCCGCAGCCACGCCCGCTGCGCGTACCGGCGGTGCCAGGTGGTGACGGCGTCGCGCAGGTCGTGCAGCTGCACGCCGCGCTGGTGCTGCCCGGTCCACGCGTCGGGCAGCGACTTGCCGAGCTCCGCGTGCCACATCAGCGGCGGCAGGTCGTCGAGGACCACGGCCATGCCGACGTGGTTGACCGGCGCGTTGGTCAATGCCCGGATCGCCCGGTCGGCCACCGACTCGCCGCGGAAGATCCAGACGTCGCCGGTGCGGGTGAGGTCGACGGCCTCGTCGAGCGTGAGCTGGGGCACGGGCGACTACGTTAGGCGACCGTGCGCCCCTGGAAGCTGATCGGACTGGCCGGCCTCGCCGGCGTCGCCGCCACCGGGGCGGTGCTCGCCCGCAACGAGCGCCAGCGCCGCGCGTACACCCCCGACGACGTGCGGGCCCGCCTGCGCGAACGGCACGCCGAGATCGAGGCCGAACCCGAGATCGAGCGCGAGTCCGCGACGCCGGCGGAACTGGCACGCGGCCGTCGGCACCGGTTGGCCCGGTTGCTGCGTCGCCGCTGAGCTCAGCTCGCGGGCGCCTGCGGCAGCACCACGATGCCGTCGCGGTCGGCGCAGACCCACTCGCCCTCGCGGAAGACGACGCCGGCGAAGATCACCGGGATCCCGATCTGGCCCGAGTGCATGCCCTTCTCGCTGCGCCGTGGATGAGCGGCCAGGGCACGCACGCCGATCGGCTGGGCGTCGATCTCGTCGACGTCGCGCACGGCCCCGTTCACCACGACCCCGGCCCAGCCGTTCTCCGCCGCGAGCACGGCGAGGTTGCCGCCGACCAGGGCGCAGCGGAGCGACCCGCCGCCGTCGACGACGAGCACGCGACCCTCGCCCGGCTGCTCCACCGCCGCGCGGACCAGGCTGTTGTCCTCGAACACCTTGAGGGTCGCGATCGGTCCGCTGAAGGCGGTCCGCCCGCCGAAGCTCTGGAAGAGCGGGTCGCAGACCTGCGCCTCCGGGTGGGCGTCGGACACGTCCGTGGTGGCCGGCGACGGGGTGGAGGTCATCAGGGGATCACTCGCTCTCGCAGGAGGATGAGGCAACGGTTATAACCTATAATCAGGCCCGACCATGGGCCAGCGGAAAGGGGCAGCGTGCATCCGAGGACCCCTGACGCCAGGGCTGTCGACGACCGCGCCCCCTTCGCCACCAAGAGCGACCTCGCCTACACCCGGGTGCGCGCGCTCATCCTCTCCGGCGAGCTCGAGCCCGGCGCCGTCCTGCCCCAGGCCACCCTCGCGCGGACGATCGGCATCAGCACCACCCCGCTGCGCGAGGCCCTCCGGCGCCTCCGGCAGGAGGGGCTGGTCTCCCTCGACGCGCACCGAGACGCCCGGGTCGCGCCCCTGGACGCGACCGAGGCCCGGGAGCTGGTCGAGCTGCGGCAGCACCTCGACCCGCTCGCCGCGTCCCTGGCCGCCACCCGCCGCTCCGAGGACGAGCTGGCCGCGATCGCCACCGTGCTCGCCGGCCTCGAGTCGCTGTCCAGCCACCCCTCGCTCGACCAGCTGGAGCACCACCGGCGGTTCCACGCCGCCATCTACCGCGCCGCCCACAACGCCCTGCTCACCGAGGCCCTCGACGGACTCTGGGACAAGAGCGACCGCTACCGGCTGCACGCGCTCGCGGACGAGCGGGACGAGGCCGACCGCGCCCGGTCGGCCGAGGAACACCGCCTCCTGTTCGAGGCCGTGCGGGACGGCGACAGCGAGGCGGCGGCCGACGTGATGCGTCGCCACGTGGCCGCCAGCCTCGGTGCACGCGCCGCGGAGCGGCTCACCGGCGACCAGCACCGGGACGGCGGCCCGGACCGGTGACGGGGATGCTCGGGCGGCCCGGAGGACGACGCCTGCTCGGACTGCTGCTGCTGCACTCCGCGCTCACCCAGGTCGTCACGTTCGTGCTCCGGCCGACGTCGGCCTACCGCGCGATCGAGCTCGACGTGCCGGCGGCGTGGCTGGGGGCGCTGACCGCGAGCTTCGCCGTCGTCCCGCTGCTGCTCGCGGTGCCCTCGGGGCAGGCGACCGACCGCTTCGGCGAGCGACGCGTCATGCTCGTCGGCTCGGTCCTCGTGGCGCTGTCCGGGGTCGTGTTCCTCACCCAGCTCGGCGGGGCCGCGGGCCTGGTGCTCGGCAGCGTCGTGCTGGGCACCGGCCATCTGTTCTCCGTCGTCGGCCAGCAGGCGGCCGTCGCCAACACCGCGGGGCCCGGTCGGTTCGACACCGCCTTCGGCTACTACACCTTCGCCGCGTCGCTCGGGCAGGCGATCGGGCCGGCGCTGATCACGCTGCTCGGCGGCTCCAGCGCCCTCCCCGACACCCGCCCCATCTTCGCCGTCGCCACGGTGCTGGGCGTGCTGCTCATCGCCTGCACCGCCGTCCTGCGCATCCCGGCCGGCGAACACGCCGGGAGGGCAGCCGAGACCGGCGGCATGAAGACGCTGCTGCGCCTGCCCGGGCTGGTCCGCGCCCTCGTGATCAGCTGCGTCGTGCTGTCCGCCGTCGACATCACGCTGGTCTACCTGCCCGCCCTCGGCGCCGACCGCGGGCTGGCGGCCGGCCTCGTCGGCGTGCTGCTGACCCTCCGGGCGGTCGCGTCCATGACGTCCCGGTTCTTCCTCGGCCGGCTCGTGGCGTGGGTGGGGCGGCGCCGGCTGATGATCGTCAGCGTCGCGCTCTCGGCCGCGGCCATGGCCGCCGTCGCCGTGCCCATGCCGCCGGCCGCCACCGCCGTCCTGGTCGTGCTGCTCGGGCTCGGCCTCGGGGTCGGGCAGCCGCTGACGATGTCGTGGCTGGCCGAGGTCGCACCGGCGGGGCTGCGCGGCCGGGCCATGTCGCTGCGGCTCACCGGCAACCGGCTGGGGCAGGTCCTGATCCCGAGCGCGGTCGGGCTGGTCGCCGCCGGGGTCGGGGCGGCCGGGGTCCTGTGGGCGACCGCGGCCGCTCTGGCGCTGGCCGGAACCGCGGCCCGCCGGCTGGCGACCGACGGCCCGGCCGGCACCTGAGCCGCTAGCCGCCCGCGGCGATGTGCTCCACCACGGCGGCCATGAAGCTGCTCGTGGTGGCGGTGCCGCCGAGATCGCGCGTGCTGGTTCCCCCGTCGACGACGGCCCGGACGGCGTCGTCGACGACCCGGGCGGCGTCGACCAGGCGCTCGTCGCCCCGGCGGTTGCCGAGCCAGTCGAGCAGCATCGCTGAGGACAGGATCATCGCGATCGGGTTGGCGATGTCGCGGCCGGCGATGTCGGGCGCCGACCCGTGCGCGGCCTGGGCCATGGCCCGCGTGTCCGAGCTGTTCAGCGACGGCGCGATGCCCAGCGACCCGGCGAGCTCCCCGGTCAGGTCGGACAGGATGTCGCCGAACATGTTCTCGGCGACGACGACGTCGAAGTCCGCGCCGCGGCGCACGAGGTGCACGGTCATCGCGTCGATGTGGAGGTCGTCGACGACGACGTCGGGATAGCGCTCCCCCACCTCGCGGCAGACGTCGCGGAACAGCCCCATGGAGAGCCGCAGGACGTTCGCCTTGTGCACGATCGTCAGGTGCTTGCGGCGGCGCCGGGCGAGCTCGAAGGCGGCGACGGCGATCCGCTCCACCCCCGCCCGCGTGATGATGCCGATGGTCACGGCGACGTCCGGCGTCGGCATGAACTCACCGGTGCCGGCGAACGTGTTGCGGTCGGCGTAGAAGCCCTCGGTGTTCTCCCGCACGATCACCAGGTCGGCGCCCGGCACCACGGCCCGCCCGATGGCCCGCCCGAAGGCCCGGGCCGGCCGGACGTTGGCGTAGAGGTCGAAGTGCTTGCGCAGCGCGCCGCTGGGATTCAGCTGCGAACGCTGCGGCTCCGGGTAGGCCACGCCGTCGACGGGGCCGAGCAGCCACCCGTCGGTGCCGGCGAGGGCCTCGAGGGTCGATGCCGGCAGGGCGCTGCCGTGCTCCGGGATCGCGGCGAGCCCCATCGGCAGCTCGACCCACTCGATCGCCGGCGCCCCCACCGCGGCGAGCGCGGCGTCCACGACGGCCACCGCGGCCGGGGTGATCTCCGGCCCGATCCCGTCGCCGAGCAGGACGCCCAGGCGGCAGGTGCTCATTCGGCGGCCGGGGCGGTCGCGGCGGGCTCGTCGAGGACCCACCAGGTGCGGACGTTGACGAACTCGCGGATGCCGGCGGCGGCCAGTTCCCGCCCGTGGCCGCTGGCCCGAGTGCCGCCGAAGGGCATGCGGACGTCGGAGGCGACGAGGGCGTTGACGAACACCGCGCCCGAGCGGATCCGCCGGCCGACGGCGATCCCGCGCGCCGGGTCCGACGTCCAGACGCTGGCGCCGAGGCCGAAGCGGGTGTCATTGGCGATCCGGACGGCGTCGTCGTCGCCGTTCGCGACGATCACCGCGGCGATCGGGCCGAAGACCTCCTCGTCGTGCGCCGGCTGGCCGGGGACGACGTCGGCGAGCACGGTGGGTGCGTAGAAGGTGCCGGGGCCTTCCAGCCGGAACCCCCCGGCGAGCAGCCGGGCTCCGGCCGCGACGGACGCCTCCACCTGCCGGTGCACCCCGTCGAGCAGGTCGGCGCGGGCCATCGGGCCGACGTCGGTGCCCGGTGCCTCCGGGTCGCCGACGACCAGCCCCGAGACCTCGTCGACCAGCAGCCGGGTGAACTCCTCGGCCACGGACGCGTCGACGACGATCCGCTTGGGCGAGATGCAGCTCTGCCCGGCGTTGAGCAGGCGCCCCCGAGCGGCGAGGGCGGCCACCCGTGGCAGGTCGGCGTCGGCCAGGACGACGAACGGGTCGGACCCGCCGAGCTCGAGGACCGACTTCTTGATCGCGCTGCCGGCTGCCGAACCGACGGCGATGCCCGCCCGCTCGCTGCCGGTGATCGTGACCGCCCCGACGCGCGGGTCCCCGATCAGCCGCCGCGTCACCGCGGGGACGTCCGGCTCGGCGACGACGAGTGCGGTGAACAGCCCCTCGGGCGCCCCGGCGGCGTCCAGCACCCGCTGCACGGCCAGCGCGCAGCCGGTCGTGTTCGGCGAGTGCTTGAGCAGCGCGGCGTTGCCGGCCATCAGCGCGGGCGCGGCGAACCGCAGCACCTGCCAGAGCGGGAAGTTCCACGGCATGACCGCGAGCACGACACCGACGGGCTCGTAGCCGATCCAGCTGCGGTCGGCCGAGGTGGCGACCGGTTCGTCGGCGAGGAAGTCCCCCGCGTGCTCGGCGTAGTAGTCGCACGCCGTGGCGCACTTCTCGACCTCGGCGCGGGCCTCGGCGAGCGGCTTGCCCATCTCGCGGGTGACCAGCAGCGCCAGACCGTCGACCTCGGCTCGCAGGATCCCGGCGGCCCGGCGCAGGACGGCCGCCCGCTCGGCGAAGGTCAGCGCGGCCCAGCCGGTCTGCGCGACGGCCGCCCGGTCCAGGGCGGCGTCGACGTCGGCGTCGGAGAACGCGGGGTACTCCGCGAGGCGTTCCCCCGTGGCGGGGTTGACCGTGACGACGGCGGTCACGAGCGCGCCGCGCTATCGCCCCGGCGCACGGGTCCAGCGCCACGGTCGGCTTCGGAGAGGTGCTCGAAGGTCTCCCCCGTGGCCGTGATCGTGCGGGTGACATCGCGGCCGCCGTAGACCCAGTAGATGGTCATCGGCCCGGCGCCCCGGTTGCGGAAGCAGTGCGGCACGCCGGCCGGCACCCACGTGGCCTGACCGGCCACGAGGTCGAACTCGTCGTCGCCCACCACGGCGGTGGCCTCGCCCTCGTACACCAGCACCGTCTCCTCGACGTTGTGCGAGTGCAGCGGGATGCCGGTGCCCGGGGTGAAGACCGTCATGCCGGTCGTGACCTCGTTGTCGGCGCAGTTCCACTTGCCGACGAACGGCACGGTGACGACGCCGTTGCCCCGGTCGAAGCGCTCGATCTCCTCGGGCCGCAGCACCATCGACGGCGGCAGGGGCTGGGTCCTCGGCGCGCTCACGCCGCCACCTCCGCCGAGTTCGTGGCGACCAGCGTGCCGGGGGTGTTGTGCTGCGACGCGACCACGCGGTCGGCGACCTCGCGCCACGCGTGGAAGTGCGGCGCCTGCTTGTGCGCGGCGAACGCGTCGGCGTCGGCGTAGAGCTCGTAGAGGACGAACCGGTTCTCGTCGCCCTCGACCGAGCAGACGTCGAAGCGCAGGCACCCGGGCTCGTCCCGCACCGACGCCTGCGCGTTCGCGGTCATGCCGGCGAGGAACTCCTCGCGCGACCCCGGCCGCACCTCCAACTGGACCACCAGGCTGAACATCGCCGTCCTCGTTCCGTCGGTCTTGTGTATGCGTTACTGTATACAGCATGGGACACAGGGTGGAGCACGCGACCGGGCCGCGGATCGCGCCCGACCGACTGCGGGCTTTCGGCACCCGGGTGCTCGCCACCCTCGAGGTCCCCGAGGACGACGCCGCCCTGGTCGCCGACAGCCTCGTCCAGGCCGACCTGTGGGGCCACCAGTCGCACGGTTTCCTCCGCCTCCCCTGGTACGCAGCCCGCCTCCGCAGCCGCGCCATGCTGGCCCGCACCTCCCCGGAGGTGCTGTCCGACACCGGTCCCCTCCTGCTCCTCGACGGCCGCGACGGGATCGGCCAGGTGCTGGCCGAGCGGGCGCGGACGACCGCCGTGGACCGTGCGCGGCGGTTCGGTGTCGGTGTCGTCGGCGTGCGCAACTCCAACCACTTCGGGACGGCGATGTACTTCACCCGCCGCGCCGCGGCCGACGGGTGCGTCAGCGTCCTGACCACGAACGCGAGCCCGGCCATGGCGCCGTGGGGCGGCCGCGAGAAGGTGCTCGGCACCAACCCCTGGTCCATCGCGGCCCCAGGGCCGGGCGGGCGCGTCGTCGCCGTCGACATCGCGAACACCGCGGTGGCGCGCGGCAAGATCTACCTGGCGAAGAACCGGGGCGAGCCGATCCCCGAGACGTGGGCGATGGGCCCGGACGGTGCGCCGACGACCGACGCGGCGGAGGGGGTGCTGGGCGTGATCCTGCCCATGGCGGGCCACAAGGGGTACGCGATCACCTTCCTCATGGACGTCCTCTCGGGTGCGCTCACCGGCAGCGGTGTCGGCAGCGAGGTGCACGGGCCGTACGAGGCCGCGGCGCGGAGCCGGTGCGGGCACCTCTTCCTCGCCCTCGACCCCGCCGCGTTCGGCGACCGCGAGGGATACGAGGGCCGGGTCGAGCAGTTGATCGCGGAGGTGAAGGGCGTGCCGCTGGCCCAGGGCTTCGACGAGGTGTTCTACCCGGGCGAGGTCGAGGACCGCGCCGAGGCGGCGACCCTGGCCGCCGGCGGCATCCTCCTGGCCGAGCAGTCCCTCGGCGACCTGCGCGGCCTGGCCGCGGAGACCGGCGTCCCGTTCCCGGCGGCGGTGGCACGATGAGCTCCCCCCTGGCCGACGGGGCCGTCAGCAAGGCCGACCTCGTGCACCGGCAGCTCAAGGAGGAGATCGAGCTGGGCGAGCTGGCGCCCGGCACGCCGCTGTCCGAGCTGTCGCTGGTCGAGCGCACCGGCGCCTCGCGCACCCCCGTCCGGGAGGCACTGCGCCGCCTGGCCGCCGAGGGCCTGGTCGACCTGACCCCGCGGCAGGGGGCCCGCGTCTCCCGGGTCTCCCTGCAGAACGTGCGCGACCTGTTCGACTTCCGCGCGATGCTCGAGCCCGAGGCGATCCGCCAGGCGACCCAGGCCGCCGCCACCGACCCCGAGCTGAAGCGGGCGTTCGCGGAGCTGCGGACCGAGTTCACCCGCATCCAGCGCCGCGTCCCCTCGCAGGCACGGTCCCGGGCGTTCTACGAGCTGGCCGACCGGTTCGACTGGGCGATCATCGGCGCGACCCGCAACGAGCACCTGCGGCGCACGATCGCCGAGCTGCGGCCGCACACCGCGCGGCTGCGCAACCTCTCCCACGTCGACCCGCAGCGGGTCGACGTCTCGGTGGCCGAGCACCTGGTCATCTGCGACGCGCTGCTCGCCGGGGATGCCGACGCCGCGGCCGCCGGGATCGCCGCGCACCTCGCCGACAGCCTCCGGACCATCTTCCGCAACCTGGCCGAGGCTCCGGGCGCCGGCCTCGACCTCGCCTAGCCCGCCGGCCCAGAGCGGGGCCGTCAGGAGTCGGCTTTCACCGCCAGGACGGGGCAGTTCGCGTCGAGCAGGATCCGCTGCGCCTGGCTGCCGGTGATCAGCTTCCCGGTGGGCGTGCGCCGCCGGAGCCCGATGACGATCAGGTTGGCCTTCACCCGGTCGGCGGCCTCGACGACCTCCTCGGAGGCGTCGCGCCCGCGCACCTTCTGGTCGATCTCGTAGACGACCCCGGAGGCGTCGAGGCGGGCGCGCAGCTCCTCGAGTCCCTGCTCCTGCACGAACCGGCTGTCGATCAGCGAGTCGCCGCGGGCGGAGTTGACGACGTGCAGGGGCTGCTCGCGCAGCCGCGCCTCGGCCAGTGCTGCCGTCAGCGCGGCCTCGCCCTCGGGGGTGGGGACGTAGCCCACGACGATGGTCATGCGGGCAGCCTGGCGCAGCGAGCGCGTGTCGTCAGCATTACGGCGCTAACGGTGGTTGTGGTCGTTGCGTACAGGCGCCCGTCAGCCCGGCCGGCGCTGGCCGCGCAGCGTGAACCGCCGTTCCGGCCGGCCGGCCGTGCCGTACCGCTGGCGGACGTCCGCCTCCTGTTGGGCGACGAGTTGCTCGAGGTAGCGGCGCGCGCTCACCCGCGCCAGGCCACTGCGCTCGCTGCACTCCGTGGCCGACAGTCCCTCGGCACCGGCGGCGCCCAGCGTCGCTCGCACGAGCTCCAGTGTCTCAGGGGCGATCCCCTTCGGTGTCGCGGCCGGGGCAGAGGACACCGGACCGCGGGAACCCCCGAACACCCGGTCGACGTCGGTCTGGCCGGCCTCCTCCAGCTCGGCCAGGTCGCTGCGCAGCACGGCGTAGTCCCGCAGCCGGGTCTCGAAGGTCCGGCGGTCGAAGGGCTTCACGAGGTAGTGGAGGACGCCGCCGTGCAGGGCGGAGCGGATGCTGTCGACGTCCCGGGCCGCGCTGATGACGATCACGTCGGACGGGCAGGCGGCGGCCCGCAGCCGGCGGAGCACGTCCAGTCCCGTCATGTCGGGCAGGTACACGTCCAGCAGCACGAGATCGGGCCGGAGCCGAACGACGTCCTCCAGCGCCTGGGCGCCCGTCGACGCCGTCCCGACGACCTCGAAGCCGTCGAGCGCCGCCACGAAGCCGGCGTGCACCTTGGCGACCATGAAGTCGTCGTCGACGATCAGGACGCTGATCACGCGTCCACCAGCGTCTCGTCAAGCGTCTCGGCGTCGACCGGGAGGCGGGCGGTGAAAGTGGAGCCGCCGACCGCTGTCGCGGTCACGTCGCCGCCGCGGCGGGTGCAGATCAGGTGCACCAGGGAGAGCCCGATCCCCCGCTCGCCCGCCTGTTCCCCGTGCTTCGTCGAGACGCCGCGGCGGAAGATCTCGCGCTCCATACCTGGGGGCACTCCGGGTCCCGAGTCGCGGACGACGACGTCCACCTCGCCGTCGACCAGCCCGAGTGACACCTCCACCCAGCGCTGGGGCGCGGTGGAGGCGGCCTCCAGCGCGTTGTCGACCAGGTTGCCCACCACGGTGGCGACGTCCGCACTGAGCTCGTCCCCGAGCACCGGGAGGGAGGAATCGGGGGCGATCCGCAGGGCGACGCCCAGCTCCGCCGCCTGGCTGGCCTTGGCGATGAGCAGCGCGGCGATCGACGGATCGCGGACGGCGCCGGTCACCGCCGCGCTGAACTCCGACCGGCTGGAGCTGATCCGGTGGACGAAGCGCACCGCCTCGTCGCCCTCGCCGATCTCGATGAGGCCGGCGATGGTGTGCAGGCGGTTGTCGAACTCGTGGGCCTGGGCGCGGAGGGTGTCCGTGACGTGCCGGGTGAGTACGAGTTCCCGGCGCAGCTCGAGCAGCTCGGTCCGGTCGCGCAGCGTCGTGACGGACCCGATCTCGCGGCCGCGGTTGACGATCGGGCGCCGGTTGACCACGAGGACCCGCCCGGCGCTGGCGACCGCCCGGTCCTGCTCGACCTCACCGGCGAGGAGGGCGTCGCTCACCTCCTCGCCCACACCGAGGTCCTCCAGGGTCCGGCCGAGCGCGTCACCCGGAATGCGGAGCAGGCGGATGGCCTCGTCATTGACCAGCGTGACCCGACCGCGAAGGTCCAGGCCGACGATGCCCTCGCGGATGCCGTGCAGCATCGCGTCGCGGTGTTCGACCAGCCCGGTGATCTCGGCCGGCTCGAGGCCGAGCGTCTGCCGCTTGACCCGGCGCGCCACGAGCAGTGAGCCCCCGATGCCGATCGCGCTCGCCAACCCGAGGTACGTCAGCAGGTTGGGCAGTGCACGAACCAGCCCCTCGCCGACCGAGGGGAAGGCGCGGTACACCGCCGCGAAGCCGATCGTCTCGCCGTCGAGGTCGAGGACCGGCACCATCGCGATCGCGGCCGGCCGGCCGTCCCAGGAACCCTCGCCGGACCACGACCGGCCTCTGAGCACCGTGCTCTCCCCGATCGGGAACCGCGTGCCGAGCAGGTCGGACTCGGTGCTGGCCAGCACGGTGCGGTGCTCGTCGACGATGGTCACCGACGCCGCATCGAACGCGGTGCGGGTGCTGAGGGCGGCGATCCGGAGGTAGCGCACGCCCGACTCCTCGATCGCCTCGCGGGTGGCCCGCGCGTTCGCGATGAACTCCCCAGCGGCGAGCGCGCGGCGCCCCTCGTTCTCGTGCGCCCCCTGGATGGTCTGCGCGACCGTCACCGCGGCGACGCCGACGAGCACCACGCAGATGATGATCACCTGCAGGGCGAGCAGCTGGCCGGCCAGCGAGAGCCGCCGGGTCACGCGCCCTCCTCGCTGGCGCTCGTCGGCCACGTGACCAGCGGTGCTGTGTCCATGCGTGACCTCGCAAGCTCGGTCACGTGCATCTCCTGACGTCGGGGGCGGGACACGCCCAGTCCAGCACGGGGCCGACCCCGGCCGGGCCGTGGACACAACGACCACAAAGCTCATTGCGCACGCAAGGGTGACACGGACCACCCTGGTTGCGACCTTGCTGTCAATCGGCGGGCAATCCGCCGGACACACAGGAGGACACAATGCGCACTGCTTCCATGCGGAAGCTCACCGTCGGCGCCATCAGCAGTGGTCTCGCCGCCGGACTCGTGCTCACCGGATGCGGGACCACGGCCGAGGGCGGTTCCGCCTCCGGTAGCGGCAACGACGGCCCGATCAGCGGCCTGCGGTTCATGGTCCCCAACTCCACTGGCAGCGGCTACGACACGACGGCCCGCGCCGTCGCCGCAGCGATGGAGGACGGCGAGATCGCCGAGGGCGTCGAGGTGTTCAACGTCGAGGGCGCCGGCGGCACGGTCGGCCTCCAGCGGCTGGTGAACGAGGACGGCAACGCCGAGATGCTCATGCAGATGGGCCTCGGTGTCGTCGGCGCACAGTTCAGCAACCAGTCCGAGGCCACCCTCGACCAGACCACCCCGGTCGCGAAGTTGATCGAGGAGGCGGAGGCGATCGTCGTCCCCGGCGACTCCCCGTACGAGACGCTCGACGACCTGGTCACCGCGTGGAAGGCCGACCCCGGCAACACCCCCGTGGGCGGCGCGTCCAACCCCGGTGGACCCGACCACCTCACCCCGATGCTGCTCGCCCAGGAGGTCGGCGTCGAGCCGACGGAGGTCAACTACGTCGCCTACGACGGCGGCGGCGAGCTGCTGGCCGGCATCCTCGGCGGGGACGTGGCCTTCGCCGCGACCGGTGTCGGCGAGGTGGCCCAGTCGGCCGAGGTGGGCGACGTCCGCATCCTGGCCGTCACCAGCGAGGAGGCCGTGGAGGGCGTCGACGCCCCGACCCTCACCGACGAGGGCGTCGACCTGGTCTTCGCCAACTGGCGCGGCATCGTGGCGCCCCCCGGCATCTCCGACGACGACACCCAGAAGTGGGTCGACGCGATCACCGAGATGCACGACAGCGAGAGCTGGCAGTCGGCTCTCGAGGAGAACGGCTGGACCGACGCGTTCATCACCGGCGACGAGTTCAGCTCGTTCCTGAGCGACGAGAGCAGCCGCGTCGAGGACGTCATGACCCAGCTGGGGCTGGTGTGAGTTCTGCCGCCCCCGGCGGCACCCGGGAGCAGGGCCGCTCCGAGTACGGAGTGGCCCTGTTCCTGGGGGCGCTCGGCGCCCTCGTCGTCGTGCAGGCGCTGATGCTGCCGGAGAGCCTGATCGCACGTGGTCCCGTCGGCCCCTCCAGCGTCCCGATCGTGGTCGGCAGCATGCTCGTGATCGTCGGCGGCTTCCTCGCCCTCGACGTGTTCCGCGGTGGCCGTGGCGAGCCGGAGGGCGGCGAGGACGTCGAGCTGACGGGGCGCAGCGACTGGCGCACCGTCCTGATGCTCGCCGTGGCGTTCGTCTCCAACGCCTTGCTCATCGAGAGTCTCGGCTGGCCGTTCTCCGGCGCGATCCTGTTCTGGGGGTCGGCGTTCGCCCTTGGCAGCCGCCACTGGATCCGTGACGCGGCGATCGCCCTCGCCCTGTCCTTCGGCTCCTGGTACCTGTTCGCCCTCGGCCTCGGCGTGGTCCTGCCCGTCGGCATCCTGAAGGGCATCCTCTGATGGACGCGCTGAACCAGCTGCTCGTCGGGTTCGGTACGGCCCTGACGCCGGAGAACCTGCTGTACGCCTTCCTGGGCGTGCTCCTCGGCACCGCGATCGGCGTGCTGCCCGGCATCGGCCCGGCCATGACGATCGCCCTGCTCCTCCCGCTCACGCGGGGCCTGGACGTCACCAGCGCGCTGATCATGTTCGCCGGCATCTACTACGGCGGCATGTACGGGGGCTCGACGACGTCGATCCTCCTGAACACCCCCGGCGAGAGCGCATCGGTGGTCACGGCCATCGAGGGCAACAAGATGGCCAAGTCGGGCCGCGCCGCCCAGGCCCTGGCGACCGCGGCCATCGGGTCCTTCGTCGCCGGCACCATCGCCACGCTGGCGCTCGCGCTCGTGGCACCGACGGTCGCCGACCTGGCCGTGGAGGTCTCCCCCGCCGACTTCTTCGCGATCATGCTGCTCGCCTTCATCGCGGTCACCTCGGTGCTGGGCAGCTCCCGGGTCCGGGGTCTCGCGGCGTTGGGCATCGGCCTGACCATCGGTCTGATCGGGATCGACAAGACCTCCGGCCAGCAGCGGCTCACGTTCGGCATCCCCGAGCTCGCCGACGGCATCGACGTCATCGTCGTCGCGGTCGGCCTCTTCGCCGTGGGCGAGGCGTTGTGGACGGCAGCCCACCTGCGCCGCAAGCCGATCGACGTGATCCCGGTCGGCAACCCGCGGATGAACCGCAGCGACTGGAGCCGCTCCTGGAAGCCGTGGCTGCGCGGCACCGCGATCGGCTTCCCGTTCGGCGCGATCCCCGCCGGTGGCGCCGAGATCCCCACGTTCCTGTCCTACGTCACCGAGAAGCGGCTCTCCAAGCACCCCGAGGAGTTCGGGAAGGGGGCGATCGAGGGCGTCGCCGGTCCGGAGGCCACCAACAACGCCTCGGCCGCCGGTGGGCTCGTGCCGATGCTCACGCTGGGCATCCCGACGACGGCCACCGCGGCGATCATGCTGGCGGCCATCCAGAGCTACGGCATCGAGCCCGGGCCCCAGCTGTTCGACAACGAGCCCGAGCTGGTCTGGGGCCTGATCGCCAGCCTCTTCATCGGCAACACCGTGCTGCTGGTGCTCAACCTGCCGCTCGCGCCGGTCTGGGCGAAGCTGCTGCGGATCCCCCGCTCGTACCTCTACGCCGGGATCCTGTTCTTCTCCAGCCTCGGCGCGTACGCGGCGAACGCCAACCCGTTCGACCTGTTCCTGCTGCTGGTCATCGGCGCGCTCGGCTTCATGATGCGGCGCTACGGGTTGCCGGTGCTGCCGGCCATCATCGGGGTGATCCTCGGTCCGTTCGCGGAGGAGAAGCTGCGCATGGCGCTGCAGCTCAGCAACGGCGACGTCGGCGGCCTGTTCGAGCCGATCTCGGTGGTCGTGTACTGCATCGTCGGACTCATCGTGCTGTGGCCGTTGGTCCGCCGCCTCCTTCCCCGGAAGGCGGTACCGAGCGTCCTGGAGGAGGCCGCCCACGAGATCGAGGAGTCGCACCACCAGCACGGGCTCACCGACTCCGTGTCCGTGGAGACCAACAAGCGGTCCCACTGGGAGGGCCCCGGCATGTGACCGGGCGTCCGAGTGGAGGCCGGGAGCACGCTGCGCTCCCGGCCTCTGCTCATTCCAGGGCCGGGCCCTCGTCCTTGAGCGCCACCCCGGAGGCGCCGAGCTCGCGGGCGGCGGTGAGCAGGCGGGCCACGACGTCGCCGGCCTGCTCGTAGGACAGCCCGTGCGGCGGGCGCACGTTGGACACGCAGTTGCGCTCGGAGTCCGCCCGGCCGGGCCGCGGGTCCCAGGTCAGGTAGCAGCCGAGCGAGTCCGCCGCCGAGAGCCCCGGCCGCTCCCCGATCAGCACGACCACCGCCCGCACCCCGAGGGCCGCCCCGACCTCGTCGCCCAGCCCGACGCGGGCCTGCGCCGCGAGCACCACCGGCGCCATCGACCAGCCCGGCAGCCGCTCGCGCAGCGCCGTCACCACCCCCGCCGCGTGCTCGTGCACGGCGCGGGGCGAGAGTCCGTCGGCGACCACGATGCCGAGGTCGGCGTCGACCCGGGGCAGGTCGGTGCCCTCGGCCAGCCGGCGGCCGAGGTCGGGCCGCTGCAGGTAGGTCGCCCGGTCGGGAGCCGCCGAGTGCACCTCGAGCACCTCGAGACCGGCGAGCGCCGCGCGCAGCAGGTCGACGTCCAGCGCGTCGTGCACCGCGTCGCGGGCGGCGGCGTGCGCGGCCCGGAACTCCAGCTCCCGCGCCGTCGGCAGGCCGTCGCCGGCGCGGCCCAGCGCCACCCGGGCCCGGGTCGCCGCGCGGAGCACCGCCCACGGATCGTCGCCGACAACGGTCACGACGTCGCCGCCGCGAGCAGGGCCCGCGCGGCGGGTGCGTCGGGGGTCAGCTCGCGCACCCGCCCGCCCTCGTCGAGCAGGTCCATGCGGGCCAGCCACGCCTCGAACTCCGGTGCCGGCCGCAGCCCCAGCACCTGCCGCGCGGTGAGGACGTCGGAGAACGACAGCGACTGGTAGTGCAGCATCACGTCGTCCGACCCGGGGACGGCGATGACGAACGAACAGCCCGCCGCCCCGAGCAGCAGGGTGAGCGTGTCGGTGTCGTCGCCGTCGACCTCGGCGTGGTTGGTGTAGCAGACGTCCACGCCCATGGGCAGGCCGAGCAGCTTGCCGCAGAAGTGGTCCTCCAGGCCCGCGCGGATCACCTGCTTGCCGTCGTAGAGGTACTCCGGCCCGATGAACCCCACGACGGTGTTCACCAGCAGCGGCTCGAAGTGCCGCGCCACCGCGTAGGAGCGCGCCTCGAGGGTCTGCTGGTCGACCGGCCGCCCACCGATCCCACGGTGCGCGTCGGCCGAGAGCGCCGACCCCTGGCCGGTCTCGAAGTAGGTGACGTTGCCGCCCACCGTGCCGCGGCGCAGTTCCAGGGCCCCCGCCCGGGCTTCGGCGAGCAGGTCGAGGGTGACGCCGAACCCCCGGTTGGCCGCCTGCGTGCCGGCGACCGACTGGAAGACGAGGTCCACCGGCGCGCCCTGCTCCAGCGCGCGCAGCGTCGTCGTCACGTGGGCGAGCACGCACGACTGGGTGGGGATGTCGTAGCGGGTGATCACCGCGTCGACCAGCTCCAGCAGCGCGATCGTCTGGCCCGGCGAGTCGGTCGCCGGGTTGATGCCGATGACCGCGTCCCCGGAGCCCTGCAGCAGCCCGTCGACGATCGAGGCCGTCACGCCCAGCGGGTCGTCGGTCGGGTGGTTGGGCTGCAGCCGGGACGCGAGCCGGCCGGGCAGTCCCAGCGTGCTGCGCAGCGCCGTCACCACCCGCGTCCGGCGGCCGACCGCGATCAGGTCCGCGTTGCGCATCAGCTTCGACGTCGCCGCCACCATCTCCGGGGTCAGTCCCGGCGCCAGCCCGCTGATCGCGGCCTCGTCCCCCACCGCCGCCCACGACAGGAGCCGGTCGCGGAACTCCCCGACGGTGAGCGAGGCGACCGGCGCGAACGCGGCGGCGTCGTGCGTGTCGACGATCAGCCGCGTGACGTCGTCCTCGTCGTAGTCGACCACCTGCTCCTCGAGGAAGGTCGCCAGCGGCAGGTCGGCGAGCAGGGTCTGGGCGGCCACCCGCTCGGCGGCCGACTCCGCCGCGCACCCGGCCAGCACGTCGCCCGACCGGGCCGGGGTGGCCTTCGCCATGAGCTCGACCAGCGACGGGAACTCGTAGGTGTGCCCGCCCAGCGTGCCCCGGCGCGTGGTCACTCCATCTCCTCCTCCGCCCGGGCCAGCAGCTCGAACTCCTCCTCCGGAGCGGAGGCGACGAGGTGGTGGCGGCTGTAGACGGCGAAGTATCCGAGGAAGACGGCGTAGGCGGCCAGGGTCCACAGCGCGGCCTCGACGTCGACCAGGAACGTGGCGAGGACGGCGGCGGCGGCCAGCACCAGCGCCACACCGGTCGTGGCCACCCCACCGGGCGTGCGGTAGGGCCGCTCCAGGTCGGGCTCGCGGCGCCGCAGCACGATGTGGCTGACCATCATCAGCACGTAGGAGACCGTCGCCCCGAAGACGGCCATGTTCAGCAGCATCGCGCCCTGCCCGGTCAGCGACAGCACGAAGCCGATCGCGCCGGGCACGAGCAGCGCCAGCATCGGCGCCTTGCGGCTGTTGGTCACCGACAGGGCGCGGGGCAGGTACCCGGCCCGCGACAGCGCGAAGGTCTGCCGGGAGTAGGCGTAGATGATCGAGAAGAAGCTCGCCACCAGACCGAACAGGCCCGCGTAGTTGACGATCCTGGTCAGCCCGTCGGACACCCCGGCACCGGCGAGGGCGTCGACCGGCGGGTTGCCCGACCCCGCGATCGCCGCCGACCCGGCCGCGCCCGGGGTGAACACCAGCATCAGGGCGGCGAGAGCCACGAGCACCGCCATGGCCGCGACGATCCCCCGCGGCATCGCGCGGGCCGGGTCCCGGGCCTCCTCGGCCGCCAGCGGGACGCTCTCGACGGCGAGGAAGAACCAGATCGCGAACGGGAAGGCCGCCCAGATGCCGAGGATGCCGTACGGCAGGAAGTCCGAGGCGCCGGCGGCGTCGGTGGGCGCGATGTCGAGCAGGTTGGCCGAGTCGAACTGCGGGATCGCGCCGACGAGGAACACCACCAGGCCGAGCAGGGCGACCACGGTGACGGCGAACATCGCCTTGAGCGCCTCGCCCACGCCCATGAGGTGGATGCCGATGAACAGCGCGTACGCCGCCAGGTACACCCACCACCCGTCGGTGATGCCGAACAGGCCGAGCGACTCCACGTACGCGCCGATGAAGGTGGCGATCGCGGCCGGTGCGATCGCGTACTCGATGAGCACCGCGACGCCGGTGGCGTAGCCGCCCCAGGGGCCCAGCGCCCTGCGGGCGAAGGTGTAACCGCCGCCGGCGGTCGGCAGCGCCGAGCCGAGCTCGGCCAGCCCGAAGACCATGGCGGTGTACATGATCGCCATGAGGACGACGGCGATCAGCAGCCCGCCGAACCCGCCCTCGGCGAGCCCGAAGTTCCACCCGGCGTAGTCGCCGGAGATGACCGCGGACACCCCGAGCCCGGCGAGCAGCAGCCAGCCCGCGGTGCCGCTCTTGAGCTGCCGCTTGGCGTGGTAGCCGGCTTCGACGTTCTCGGCCTCCACGCCGGCGTGGTGGGACGCGGTGCGGGCACGCGGTTCGGCGGTCATCGGTGGCCTTCCGTCGGCCCCGCCGGTCGGGTGGGGCCAGCCTGGCCCCCTCCCGGGTCGCGGGCAACGCCCGGCGACGAGATGCAACCGACTCCTTACCCGCCCGTCACCGGCGGCCGGGCACCGGCACGGGGGTGACGACGGTGCGCGGGGTGGGCACCCGCACCATCGTCGCCGGCCAGCGTCAGGACCAGCCCGGCGGCGACGACGGCCAGCGCCGCGACCGAGCTCAGCGCGACCGGCAGGCCGCCCCGGGTCGTTGACCCGTCATACACCAGCGCCACTCAGTGTTCCTGGATCCGTCTGTGCAGGTCTGCTGATGAGCGGTGCCGCCGAGGCCTCGCACGAGGCCGTCTTCCACATCTCGCACAGCCAGTTCCAGCTGATCGACCACGGCGTCGTCCCGGAACTGGCAGCCGAGTTCGGCGAGCTGATCGTCCCCTTCGTGGTGGGGGGATTCGCCGTCCACTGCGGCATCAGCGACGGTCCGGTCCGGCTGCGGGCCGAGGTGGCGACCACGCCACCACCGCCGGACACCTCCGGCAGCTCAGATGCTGCGCCAGCCGCCCTCGGTCCGGTTGCCCTGCGGCCGGGAGGCGAAGACGTTGCCCTCGGTGGGCGGCACGTCGTCGTCCGCGATGGCCAGCCGCTGCAGCAGCGGGCCGACGAGGACGTCGTACAGACCCGGCGCGAGCCGGAACGCGGCGGTGATCAGCGGGTTGAAGATCCCGGCCTGCACCTGCCGCCGGGGGCGGTCGAGGAGGCTGACGATCCGCCGTCCCAGCCGCTGCGGCGAGTACACCGGCGGCGGGGGGCGGCCCGTGCTCCCCGTCCAGGACGCGGCCTGGACGTAGATCGGGGTGTCGACCCCGCCCGGCTGGATGGCGGAGACCGTGACCCCCGGGGCGTCGCGGGTCTCCTGCTGCAGCACGCGGATCAGCCCCAGCTGCCCCCACTTGGCCGCGACGTAGCTGCCCATCAGCGGCGTCGTGACCTGCCCCAGCAGCGAGTTGACCACCAGCAGGTGCCCCTCGCCCTGCTCCCGGAACAGCGGCAGGACGACGCGGGCCACCACGGCGGTCCCGTGCACGGCGGTCTCGACGACGGTCTCGAAGACCTCGCGCGGCACCTCCTCGATCGTCCCGTAGGCCATCACCTGGGCGGCGTGGACGACGGCGTCGAGGCGGCCGAAGCGCGCCACGGCGTCGTCGACGGCCGCCCGGATCGCGTCCTCGTCGGTGACGTCGGCCGGGCGCACGAGCACCTCCGCCGCGCCGGCCGCCCGGGCCTGGTCGGCGGTCTCCTCGAGCGCCTCCGCGCCGCGGGCGACGAGCACGAGGCGGGCCCCGCGGCCGGCCAGCTCCAGCGCGGTCGCGCGGCCGATGCCGCTGGACGCGCCGGTGATGAGCACCGTCTCGGGTGAAGGGAGGCTGGGCATGCGGGTCCGTTCAGGAGGTGTGCGCGGCGGGCCCGGCTGCCCGCCTCGGCTCGGCGTCCTCCCCCGGCTACCCGCGCCGGTCCAGCGTCATGCGCCGCCGTCGTCCAGGAGGGCCAGCAGCCAGCCGGGCCCGGCGACGGGGGTGCCGTCCGGCAGCCGGTCGCGCAGGCCGCGGTCGGCGGTGACGACCAGCAGGTCCTCCGCGGCCGCGAGCGCGGCGACGGTGTCGTCGCCGCTCCCCTCGGCCCGCACCACGGTGACGCCCCCGGGGTCGTCGGCCGCCCGCGCCTGCCCCTCGACGACCGCGGTCACCCCGCTGATCACCAGAGACCGGCCGTCCGGGCCGGCGACGGTCCGGCCGGGCAGCGCGGCCAGCCGCGCGAGCATCCGCGTGGTCGCCCCGGCGCGGTCGCGCCACCACCCGTCGGGGCGGGAGCCGACCACGTTGGCCACGTCGACCAGCAGCACCGTCATCCCGTGCCCTCCCCCGGTCGCCCGAACGGGCGACCCCTCCGGCGATCCGTTTGCACCGACCCGCTGGGGGCATCCAACCGGTCCACTGTCCGGGGGATCACTGCGGACCACCGCACGGAGGAGGGCCTCCCATGGCCGGCACCGACCACACCCAGCACGACCACGACGCGACCGTGGTGCAGACCGCGGGCGGCGCCCGCGCGACCCGCGGGGCGGCCCGAGACGCCGTCGACGTCCAGCGCGCCCGCTTCGGCGGCATCAAGTGGGGGGCGGCGTTCTTCGGCTGGCTGACCGCCAACGGCCTCGCGGTCATCCTCGTCGCGATCCTGTCGGCCGCGGGCGTCGCGCTCGGCCTGGCCCAGGGGGTTGACACCGCCGACGAGGCCGCCGAGCAGGTGGAGACCCTGGGGCTGGGCGGGGGCATCGCCGTCCTCGTCGTGCTGTTCCTGGCCTACCTCGCCGGCGGGTACGTGGCCGGCCGGATGGCCCGTTTCGACGGCGCCCGGCAGGGCGTCGCCGTGTGGGTGATCGGGCTGCTCGTCGTGCTGGTGCTCGCGGCGGCGGGGGCCATCCTGGGCTCGCAGTACAACGTTCTGCAGCAGCTGAACCTGCCGCGCATCCCGATCGACGAGGGCACCGCGACCACCGCGGGCATCATCACGCTGGTCGCCATCCTGGTCGTCACGCTGGTCGGCGCGCTGCTCGGCGGGAAGCTGGGCACCCGCTACCACCGCCGCATCGACCGCGCGGGCTTCGACGTGGCCGCACCGGTCGCCTGACGACACGCTCCCCGGGTCCCGGACGGCGCCGCTGTCCGGGACCCGCCGCGTGTCGGGGCCGGCTCCTAGGCTGCAGCGCATGTGCCGGAACATCCGCCCCCTGTCGAACTTCGAGCCACCGGCCACGGACGACGAGATCCAGGCCGCGGCGCTCCAGTACGTCCGCAAGATCAGCGGCGCCACGAAGCCGTCCCGGACCAACGCCGAGGCGTTCGACCGGGCGGTCGCCGAGGTGGCCGCGGCCTCGAGCCGGCTGCTCGACGCCCTGGTGACGACCGCGCCGCCGAAGGACCGCGAGATCGAGGCCGCCAAGGCCCGCGAGCGGGCGGCGCTGCGCTACGGCACCTGAATCCGCGTTTCGCGCGGCCCTTCCCGGCCGTGTCGCCGTGCGTCCGGCCCTCCCGCGGGGCATACAGTCCCCAGCCCACGGTCGGCATCGGAGGGACGACGGATGAGCGCGGCGGCAGAGCGGTCCGGGCACAGCAGCGGGCAGGAGACGCGCAAGGAGCGCATCGACCGCGAGCTCATCGAGCTGCTCAACGAGCTGCGGGTCGCCCTCCCCGGCGTGCAGTTCCTGTTCGCGTTCCTGCTGATCGTCCCGTTCCAGCAGACGGCCAGGAACCTCACGACGTTCCAGCTCGACGTCTACTTCGTCGCGCTGCTCGCCTCCGCCGTCGCCTCGGGGCTGCTGATCGCGCCGGCCGCCCAGCACCGCGTGCTCTTCCGGGCGCACGAGAAGGAGAAGCTGCTCGCGCGCAGCCACCGCTCGGCCTTCGCCGGCCTCGTGGTCCTGGCCGTCGCCATCTGCTCGGCCCTCCTGCTCGTCGTCGACGTCCTGTTCTCCCGGACGCAGGCGTGGCTCACCGCCGGTGGTGTCGGCCTGCTGCTGGCCTGGTGGTGGATCGCCGTCCCCTTCTGGCACCGCGCGCGCGGCCGCCAGGACCCGCTCCCCGACGGGGACGACACCCAGCGGTGAGCCGCCCCGGACGAAGGGTCGCCTAACCTTCGGTACGTGACGACGACGGCGACCGCCCCGGTGCCGCCGTCGGCACCGAGCGCGCCGCGCACCGGCCGTTGGTCGCCGGTCGAGCTGCTCCCGCCGCTGCTGGTCGTGGCGCTGGGCATCGTGCTGCTGCGCCCCGGCCACGCGCTGTGGTTCGACGAGCTGTTCACCGCCGAGGTGGCCCGGCTGCCGCTGGGCGACATCCTGCGCGCGATCGCCACCGGCGACGGGACCGCGCCGTACCTCGACGGCGTGCCGCCCTCGTACAACGCGCCGTACTACCTCGTGGCGCACCTGTGGACGTCGCTGCCCGGCCTCGGCGGGGACACCGCGCTGCGGGTGCTCTCGCTGCTGGCGACGGCCGGCGGCCTGGCGCTGATCACGCGGGCGGTCGCCCGGCTGGCCGGTCGGGCGAGCGGCGTCCTGGCCGGGACCGTCCTCGCCGTCAGCCCGCTGCTGCTGGAGCAGGCCGTCGAGGCGCGCAGCTACGGCCTGGCGGTGCTCGCCACCGGCGGCGCGGCGCTGGGTCTGGCCCGCTGGCTGCAGGAGGCACCGCGCGGCCTCGTCCTGTTCGGCCTGGCCGGCGCCGGCACGGGCCTGGCGCACTGGTACGCGCTCACCGTGCTCGCGGCGTTCGTCGTCGCCGCCCTGATGCTGCGCGGTCGACGGGCCGTGCCGATCGCCGTCGTGGGGGCCGTCGCGGCCCTGCCGGCGCTCGGTTTCGTCGCGCTGGCCGTGCTCAACGGCACCGGCGCGCGCAACGCCGAGCACCTGAAGGACACCGGGGGCCGGCTCACGGGCCTGGCGGTCGAGGCGTGGTCGGCCGGGTTGACGCCGCTGCTCGCGGTCACCGTGGCGCTGGCGCTGCTGGGCGCGCTGCGGGCGCGCGGCGTGCGGGTGGTCGGCGCCGCGTGGGTGCTCGTGCCGCTGGCGCTGCTGACCCTCGCCGAGCTCGCCCGCCCGGTCTACCTGCCGCGGTACCTGCTCGCCGGGTTGCTGGGCCTCGGCGTGCTCGCCGCCGCCGGGGCGATGACGCTCCCCCGCTTCCTCCGCGTGCCGGCGGCCGCCCTCCTCGTGGGGTTCAGCCTGCTGGCCGCGCAGCCGCTGGCCGAGCGCGGCCCGCGGGAACGCGGTGACGACGTCGTCGCGCGGCTGGTCGAGGTGCAGCGGGCCGGGGAACCGGTCGTGGCCGCCGACCAGCGCTCCGCGACCGCACTGGACCACTACGTGCGGCTGCTCGCGCCGGACCTGCGGGCCGACCTGGTCCTGCCGCCCGACGACGCCCCGGACGGCGCCGACCGGGTGTGGCTGGTCCGCCGCCTGTTCGACGGCGAGCCCGAGCCGACCGACGACGACGCGATCCTCCGCGGCGCGGGGCTGCGCATGGTCGACCAGGAGAGCTTCTGGGGCGGCAAGACCGACCTGGTGATCCAGCTCTGGGAGAGGTGACTCTCAGCGGCGGGCGGCCCAGCGCAGCGACCGCACCGACTGACGCAGCCGGGCCCGCCGGGTCCAGGCCGAGGTGCCCTCGGTGCGCCGGTCCCGGGGCACCGGGACGCTGGTGACCGGCCGGCCGGCCCGGCCGACGGCGAGCACGACGCTCGGGGCGCCGTCGTCCATGGCGGCCAGGACCGCGCTGCGCACCGCGGGTCCCATCGCCAGGAAGGCGCCGGCGTCGGCGGGCAGGCCGGTCAGCCGGGCCGCGACCCGACGGTGCAGGGTGCCGGTCAGCCGCCGCCCGAGCGACTCGTAGGCCCCGCGGCGCCCGGCGAACACGGCGTCGACGTCCCCGCCGGCCAGCCGGTCGAGCAGCACGGGCAGCGCCTCGGGCGGGTCCTGGAGGTCGGCGTCGAGGCACACCCACGCGTCGGCGTCGGGCTCGTCGGCCAGGCCGCGGGCGAGCGCGGCGTGCTGGCCGACGTTCGCGCTCAGCTCGGTCACGGCGATCCGGCCGTCGGAGGCCGCGAGCTCGCGGGCGACCGCGGCGCTGCCGTCCGGGGAGGCGTCGACGACCAGCCGCAGCCGCCAGTCGCAGCCGGCGAGGGCCGCGGCCAGCCGGGCCGACAGCGGCCGCAGCGTGGCCTCGTTGCCGTACACGGGCACGACCACGGCGACGGTGACGGTCCCAGCGCCGGTCACAGCGCCGCCCAGGTGCGTGCGAGCCCCTCGGCCAGGTCGACGGTCGGCGACCAGCCGAGCAGGTCGCGAGCGGCGGCGGGGTCGCACACCCAGTCGGCGGTGTCCCAGTCGCGCCCCGGGTGGGCGCCGGGCACGGTGGCGATCGGCCGGCCGACCACCCGCGAGGCGGTCGCGACGAGCTCCTCGGTGCTGGTCTGCACGCCGGTGCCGATGTTGAGCACCACACCCGGCGGCAGCGCGTCGTCGACGGCGGCGCGCACGCACGCGTCGACGACGTCGCCGACCCACACCCAGTCCCGCCGGCTCAGCCGCGCCGGCAGGGGCACCGCCGTCCCGGCGCGGGCGGCCGCGAGCACGACCGGCACCAGCCGGGTGGCGTGGTCGCCGGGACCGTAGACCTGGAAGGCCCGCAGCACGGCGGACCGGATCCCGCGCTCGGCCGCGGTCGCCCGGAGCAGCAGGGAGCCCGCGGCCTTGGTCGCGCCGAAGAAGCCCCGCGGCTCGAGGGCGGCGTCCTCCGCGAGCGGCCGCGGCGACGCCGCGTACTCGGTGGAGGAGCCGAGCCGCACGACCGCCCGGCAGCGGTCGGGCAGGGCGTCGACCAGCCACGGGCTGGTGTTGACCGCGATCGTGGCCGCCCGCTCGGCGGGGGTGGCCTTGGCGCGGCCCGCGGCGAGGGAGAACACGACGTCGGGATCGGCGGCCCGGACGGCCGCCGCGCCGGCGACCGGGTCGGCGAGGTCCACGGCGCGGCGGGTCAGCCCGACGACGTCCCAGCCGTCGCGGCGCAGCCGGTCGACGAGGTGCCGGCCGACGAAGCCGCCGGCGCCGGTGACCAGGGCGCGCACAGCCACTACGCCGAGCGGGTGGCCGGCGGGCCGACGGCGGCCAGGGCGGGCCGGACGGCCGCACCGGTCACCGCAGCGACGAAGTCGGCGCGACGCTCGGCGACCTCCGCTGCCCCGGCGCAGCGCAGCCGGTCGAGGCTCGCCAGCAGCCGCGGCACCTCGACGAACGGGTCGCGGCCGGCGATGTCGGCGGTGAAGGCACGACGCAGGAAGGTGAACTCCGCGCCGGTGCGGACCAGTTCGGCGGCCAGCAGGTCGCTGGGCACCGGGAACCCGCCGCCGGGCAGGGTCATGCCGGCGACGCCGAACGGCTGGTGGACGACGGCGCGCACCGCCTCGACCGTGCCGTCGACGAGGGGCCGGAACAGCTCGGTCGAGCGCCGGTCGATGCGCAGGTCGTTGAGCCCGACGTAGATGCGGGACAGCGGCCGCCGGGCCAGGTCGGCGGCCCGGTCGACGGCGTCCTGGGTCTCGATCAGGATGCCCAGGCCGCAGCGACCGGCGACCGAGTCGAGGGTGCGGTCCACCTCGTCGGCGGAGCGGACCATCGGCAGGAGGATCTCGTCGGCCCCGGCGGCGACGGCGTCGTCGACCTCGCCCCTGGTCCACGGCCCGAACCCGTTGATCCGGCAGAGCAGCCGGCCGGGGGCGGCCGCCCGCATCCGAACCAGGTCCTCGAGGGTGTCGGAGTTGATCTGGGTCCCCTCACCCTGCTGGCGGCGCGCCTTGCCGCGGCGCTCCCAGTCGACGACGATCCCGGCCGCCCCGGCAGCGACGACGTCGCGCCCCCAGGACGGGTCGACGGTGAAGAGGAACAGGTCCACGCAGGCGAGCTTAGGCTTCCCTAACTCGACCGCGCGGGCGGGGGGTGCGCGGGCGTGTCAGACCGACTCGGCCGGGACCGCGTCCATCTCCGTGCCGGCGCTCAGGGCCACGGCGCCCGACAGCGCCGCACCCGGCACGGCGGGGAACGGCAGGGCCCGGCCGACGACGGTGATCCCGACGTCCTGACCGACCAGGGGCAGCTCGGCGCCTTCCAGGCGGGCGATCACGGTGGCACCGCCGGGCAGGTCCAGCCAGACACGGGAGTCGTGGCCGTAGAAGTCGACGCTGCGGACGCGGGCCTGCGGCACCGCTCCGGTGGGGGCGCCGAGCCGGAGCTGCTCCGGGCGCAGCAGCACGCGCGCCGGGCCGTCGGACGCGGCGCCGTCGAGGGCGAGCTCGCCCAGGATGCTGTGCGCCCGACCGTCGCGGACGTCGGCCTCGAGCACGACGGACTCGCCGACGAAGGTAGCCACGTCGAGGTCGGCCGGGTGCCGGTAGAGGGTGCGCGGGTCGGTCAGCTGCACCAGCCGGCCCCCGCGGAGCACGGCCACCTGGTCGGCCATCGACAGCGCCTCGGCCTGGTCGTGGGTGACCAGCACGGCGGTGGCCCCGGTCGCGGTGAGCGCCGCGGCGACGGCCTGCCGGGTCTCCTCGCGCAGGGTGGCGTCGAGGGAGGAGAACGGCTCGTCGAGCAGCACGACCGACGGCTCCGGGGCCAGGGCGCGGGCCAGGGCCACGCGCTGCTGCTGGCCGCCGGAGAGCTGGTGCGGGGCCCGGTCGGCGAGGTCGCCGTCCAGGCCGACGAGGGCGAGCAGCTCGCGGACCCGGCCCGCGTCGCGGCGCAGCCGCCGGGGCAGGCCGAAGGTGACGTTCCCGGCGACGCTCAGGTGCGGGAACAGCCCGCCCTCCTGGGGCACGAAGCCGATGTCCCGCCGGCGGGCCGGCACGCTGCGGCCGGGGCCGGCGACCAGCCGCTCCCCCACGGTGACCGTGCCGGTGTCGGGGTCGTCGAAGCCGGCGATGACCCGCAGCAGCGTCGTCTTGCCACAACCGGACGGGCCGAGCAGGGCGGTCAGGCTCCCGACCGGGACGTGCAGATCCACCCCGGTGAGCACCGGGGTGGTGCCGAAGGACTTGGTAATGCCCTGGAGAGCCAGCGCGCTCATGGGAGGCGGTTCCCTCGGAAGTCGCGGTGGGGAGGACAGTCCTTCACGGTCAGGGAGCTCATGTCGTCAGACCTCGTCGGGCATCGCGGGACAACAGCACGGTAGCCGGTGCGCTGAGCAGCACCATGACCACCGCGTACGGGGCGGCAGCTCCCCACTCCAGGGCGCTGCTCGCCGACCAGAACGCCGTGGCCAGCGTCGTCGTCCCGGTGGGGGCCAGGAGCAGCGTCGCGGTGAGCTCGGTGACCACGGCGAGGAAGACCAGCGCCGCGCCCGCACCGATGCCGGGGGCCAGCAGCGGGAGCGTCACCCGGCGCAGCCGGTCGGGGGCGGACGAGCCGAGCGAGGCCGCGACGTCGTCGTAGAGCCGCGGCGACTGCTCGACCGCCGCGCGCACGGTCACGATCGCTCGCGGCAGGAACAGGATCGCGTAGGCGGCGAGCAGCACCGGGACGGTCTGGTAGAGCCACGGCGTGGCCCGGATGCTCAGGGTGACCAGCGCGAGGGCGACGACGATGCCCGGCACCGAGCTGCCCAGGTAGGTCGCCCGCTCCAGCAGGGTGGACACCCGGCCGCGGGCACGGACGGCGAGCCAGCCGGTGGGCAGCGCCATGGCCACGGTCACCGCAGCCGCGACGGCGGCCAGCCCCAGGGTCGTCCCGGTGGTGGTGGCCAGCGCGCCGGCGTCGAAGGCGGTCGAGGCGCCGGCGACCATCCAGTACGCGAGGCTGCCCAGCGGCACGGCCAAGGCGAGGACGACGACGGCGGCCAGCCCGGCGAGCGCCGGCACGGTCAGCCCGCCCAGGACGACGGGGCGCGGCGGGCGCGAGGCGCCGCGACCGGTGCGGGCGTAGCCGCGCCGCCCGCGCAGCCGGATCTCGGCCAGCAGCAGCACCAGGCACAGCAGCACGAGGACGCCGGCCAGCATCGTCGCGCCGGGCCCGTTGAAGGTGGCCCGGTACTGGTCGTAGATCGCGGTGGTGAAGGTCGGGTAGCGCAGCATCTGCAGCGCGCCGAACTCGGCCAGCAGGTGCAGCGCCACCAGCAGGCTGCCGCCGAGCAGCGCGACGCGCAGCTGGGGCAGCTGGACCCGGAGGAAGACCGACCAGCTGGACAGGCCCAGCCCGCGAGCGGTGTCCTCCAGCGCGGGGTCCAGCCCGCGGAAGGCGGCGGCCACCGGCAGGTACACGAACGGGAAGTACGACAGCGAGACGACCAGCAGCGCGCCGGCGTAGGTGTCGACGCCGGGCAGCAGCGAGATCCACGCGTAGCTGTTGACGAACGCCGGCACCGCCAGCGGCGCGACCAGCAGCACGTGCCAGGCCCGGCGGAAGGGCACGTTCGAGCGCTCCACCAGCCACGCGGCCCCGACGCCGAGCACCCCGCAGACGACGACGGTGCCCAGCGCCAGCCGCGTCGTGTTCCACAGCAGCTCCGCCACCCGCGGCCGGAACACCAGCTCCTGCACGCCCGCCCAGCCGACGTCGACCGTCGAGGAGGCGATGTAGCCCAGCGGCAGCAGGGCCAGCGCCGCGACGCAGACCGCCAGCGCGAGGGTGACCGGCGAGCGCCGCAGCCGCGGCCCGGACGCGCGGGGACCCCGGGCCGCCGGTGCGGCGGTGCCCGGGGTCGCGAGCGTCGGGGTGGTCAGAGCAGGCCCACTTCCTGCATGAGCTCGGTGACCAGCGGCGCGTTGAGCGCGCCGGGGTCGACGACCGGCGCCCCGAGCTCGGCCAGCGGGGGCAGCGCGTCGGCGGAGTCGACCCCGGTGCCGACGGCGTACTCGAGCGCGCTGCTCTCGGCCAGCCGCTGCTGGGCCTCCGGGCCGGTCAGGTACTCGACCAGTCGCTGGGCGTCCTCGGCCTGGTCGGAGGAGGCGAGCACCCCGGCGCCGGAGACGCTGATGAATGCGCCTGGGTCCTCGTTGCCGAAGTAGTGCAGCTCGGCGTCGTCGCCGATGAGGCCGTTCTGGGCCTGGTCGCGGTACCAGTAGTAGTGGTACGTGATGCCGACCGGGACCTCCGCCTCGTCGACGGCCTTCATCACCGCGGTATTGCTCGAGTAGATCTCGGCGTTCTCCGCGAGGCCGGTGAGCCACTCCCGGGTGGCGTCCTCGCCCTCGAGTTCGAGCACCGCGCTGACGATCGCCTGGAAGTCCGCCCCACCGGCGGCGATGCCGACCCGGCCCGCCCACTCGGGGTCGGCGAGGTCGAGCATCGAGGCGGGCAGCTCGTCGTCGGCCACCTCCGCCGGGTTGTAGATCAGGACGGTCGACCGCGCGGCGAAGCCCACCCAGGTGCCCGACGAGGGGCGGTAGGCCTCGTCGACCTGCTCCAGCGTCGCGTCGTCCAGGGGGGCGAGCAGCCCGGCCTCGTCGACGACGTCGATCGCGGGGCTGTTCTCGGTGAGGAAGACGTCGGCCGGCGACGCCTCGCCCTCCTCGACGATCTGGTTGGCCAGCTCGGAGTCGTTGGCGTCGCGGAACTCCAGCTCGATGCCGGTCTCCTCGGTGAAGCCCTCGAGCATCGTGCGGACCAGGCTCTCGTGCTGAGCGCTGTAGACGGTGAGGACGTCGCTGTCGGAGCCGCACGCCGTCAGCCCGGCGACGACGCCGAGCGCGGAGACGAGGCCGGCGGTCGTGCGGCCGAGCTTGGTCACGCGGGGGTCCTCCGAAGGTGGGCTGCCGTTGGATAGGCAAGGTATACCTAACCATTCTGCGCGCTGCCGCCGCGGAGGGAACAGCCCGGGGTCACCGGCGCGGGAGACGTCGGTTACAACTGCCTGGTGACCGAGGACCCTGCCGCTGTCCCGCTTCGTCTGCGCAGGGCCCGGTTCGCGGAGCTGACCCCGTTCGAGGTGTACGGGCTGTGCCGGCTCCGGGTGGACGTCTTCGTGGTCGAGCAGGAGTGCCCGTACCCGGAGCTCGACGGACGGGACGTCGAGCCCGCGACCGAGCACCTCTGGTTCGAGGACGGCGACGGCACGGTGGCGGCCACCATCCGCGTGCTCGACGACGGCGGAACCCGCGCGATCGGCCGGGTCGCCACGGCGGCCGGGTACCGCGGCCGCGGGCTGGCCGCCCAACTGCTGGACGAGGGCATCGCCCTGTGCGGCGACGTGCCGATCACGCTCGGCGCCCAGGCCCATCTCGAGGACTGGTACGCGCGCTTCGGCTTCCGCCGCAGCGGACCGGGCTACGTCGAGGACGGCATCCCGCACGTCCCGATGCGCCGCGACCCCGCCTGACCCGTGGGGTCTCCCGGCCGTCCCGGCAGGATGGGCCTCATGGACGACCGTGCGCTGATCCGTTCCGTGGCCGACCGACTGGAGGCCCTCGCCGACCGGACGACGGGCGGCGACTGGCGGTCGGCCGGTCTGCTGGCCAGCCGGCCGGAGGTCGTGGCCCACGGCGCCGACGGCGGGACGGAGCACGTCGCGGAGGCCCGCGCCCGGACCGCCGCGTGGATCACCGCGCTCTCCCCCGCCGTCGCCGGACCGCTGGTCACCCTGCTGCGGGTGGCCGGCGGCGCCGATCCGCTCGAGCCGGCGGCGGTCGACCTCGCCCGCGAACTCGCCGCGCGCCTCCCCTGACCTGCTTTTTCGTCACACCGCGCCGCACGTCGCTGCGATGTTAGACGTCTAATCGTTAGATGCCTAAGATCGCCGTCGTGCAGTCCGCGGACGACTCCCTCGGCCTTTTCGTCACACGCGCAGCCCGCGAGCTGAGCCGGGCGTTCGAGGACACGCTGGTGGCGGCGGGTGGCTCCACCCCTACCTGGCTGGTGCTGCTGGCACTGTCGGACGGCCCGCACGCCACGCAGCGCGAACTCGCCGAGGCGGTCGGCGTCCGGCAGCCGACGCTGGTCCACCACCTCGACGCCCTGGAGCGCGCGGGGCTGGTCACCCGCGATCGGGGGCCGTCGAACCGACGGGTGCAGCAGGTGCGGCTGACCGACGCCGGCGAGCGGTTGTTCCTGCGGCTGCGCCGAGCGGCGTCGTCCTTCGACGGGCGGCTGCGGGCCGGCCTGGGCGAGGACGACGTCGCGGACCTGCGGCGGCTGCTCGGCCAGCTCGTCGAGAACGCGCAGCCCGACTGAGTCGCCGGGACATCACCCCTTGACCGATCCGCCGTTTGGCTACACCCTCTAGCCATGGCTACGGAGTCAAGCGTGCGCTCCCGGGTCGAACGCCGTCGCGCCGCCGTGATCGACGAGGCCGTCGAGCACGCGATCGCGATCATGAGCGAGCAGGGCGTCGGGGCGCTGAGCATCTCGGAGGTCGCCCGCCGCATGGGCATGCGCGGGCCGTCCCTCTACAAGTACTTCCCGTCGCTGCACGCGCTCTACGACGCCCTCTTCGCCCACGGCATCCGCACCCAGCAGGACTTCTTCTACCCCGACGTCGAACGCCTGCCGCGCGGGATCCCGCGGATCCGGGCCGCGACGGTCGGCGTCGTCCGCTGGTCGGTGGAGAATCCCGCGCTCGCCCAGCTGCTGCACTGGCGGCCGGTGCCCGGATTCGAGCCGTCTCCCGAGAGCTTCGCGCTCAGCGTCCGCGACATGGAGTTCGCCCGCGACGAGTTCGCCGAGGCGGTGCGGCTCGGCCAGCTCTCGCCGGACGCCGGCACCGACGAGGCCCTGCGGCTCTACACCGTCGTCCTCTCGGGCCTGATCTCCCAGCAGCTGGCGAACGAACCCGGCGTCCCCTACGAGGACGGCGCCTTCAGCCGGCTGACCGAGACCGCCGTCGACCTGTTCCTCTCCACCTACCGCCGCTGAGATCCCGAGGAGCCCACCATGCAGACGCTCGATCGCGACGAGGCCAGCATCGTCGTCGCCGCGCCCCCGGAGGACGTGTACGCCCTGGTCGCGGACGTCACCCGGACGCCGGAGTTCAGCCCCGACATCGTCAGCTGCCGCTGGCTCGACGGTGCCGCCGGTCCGGCCGTCGGTGCCCGCTTCGAGGCGGTCAACGTGAGCAAGATCGGCAAGCGCTGGAAGAACCGGCCAGTGGTCACCGTCGCCGATCCGGGGCGGGAGTTCGCGTTCGTGCGCACCGAGCCGTTCGCCGGCCGGGTCGCCTGGCGGTACCGGTTCGAGCCCGCGGACGGCGGGACCCGAGTGGTCGAGAGCTACGAGGTGGAACGGCCGGTGAGCCGGCTCGGGTGGGTCGTGATCGAGAAGATCTTCAAGGACGGCAACCGGCGCGAGGCGCTCCGGTCCGGCATGGA
The DNA here is from genome assembly GCF_039534705.1 of Blastococcus jejuensis. NCBI lineage: Bacteria > Bacillati > Actinomycetota > Actinomycetes > Geodermatophilales > Geodermatophilaceae > Blastococcus > Blastococcus jejuensis. Next base: position 249,570 of record NZ_BAAAVV010000002.1, on the reverse strand, counting down.
GAGCACGCTCGACCGGCTCAGGGTCACCGCCGAGGCCGCCCGCTCCGACACCGACGCGACGTGACCGCCGTCCCGGTTCCGCAGGTCGAGCTCGGGGCGGACGGGGCCATGACCGTCACCGTGCGGCTCGTGCTCACGGCGGGACCATCCGGCGTCGCACCACCGCCGAGCGGCGTCCGGGCGCTCACCACCGTCCCCCCGCCGCCGGATCCGACACCGGACGACCTCTCCGCGCGTGAGGAGGAGGTGCTCCGGCTGCTCGCCGACGGCCTGTCCAACGTCGAGATCGCCCGCCGGCTGTTCGTGAGCGAGTCGACCGTGAAGTCGCACGTGGCCGCGATCCTGGCCAAGCTCGGCGTTCGCGACCGGGTACAGGCGGTCGTGCACGCCTTCCGCACCGGACGCGTGTCCTGACCGGGACGGCGATGCGCGACCGCCGGCTGGTGGTCAGGCGCCCAGCCGGCGGTCGGTGAGGACGTCGCACGCCGCGGCGCGGTCGAGCAGCAGCGCCCGCTCCCGGTCGTTGCGGGTCATGCCCGCCGCCCGCTCGAACTCCGCGCGCGCCTCGCCGAGCCGGCCGAGCTGGACGAGGAGGTCCCCACGGACGCTGGGCAGCAGGTGGTAGCCGCGCAGGGCGGGCACGTCGGCCAGCGCGTCGACGAGGTCGAGCCCGGCCGCGGGACCGTAAGCGCGGGACACCGCGACGGCGCGGTTGAGCTCCACCACCGGCGACGGCGTGAGCGCCGCCAGGGCTTCGTAGAGCGCGGCGATCCGCGGCCAGTCGGTGGTCTCCACCGAGCCGGCGCGGGCGTGACAGGCGGCGATCGCGGCCTGCAGGGCGTAGGGCCCCAGCGACGCGCCGGTCCGTTCGGCGCGGTCGAGCGCGGTCAGCCCGCGCCCGACGAGCACCCGGTCCCAGCGGCTGCGGTCCTGGTCCTGGAGCAGCACCGGCTCGCCGGACGGGCCGACGCGGGCCGGGAGTCGCGAGGCCTGGATCTCCATCAGCGCGACGAGCCCGTGCACCTCGGATTCCCCCGGCGTCAGCTCGGCCAGGATCCGCCCCAGCCGCATGGCCTCCTGGCACAGCGCCGGCCGGGTCCAGTGCTCGCCCGCGGTGGCCGAGTACCCCTCGTTGAACACCAGGTAGAGCACCTCGAGGACCGACCCGAGCCGGGCGGTGAAGTCCGCTCCGACCGGAACCTCGAAAGGCACGCGGGCGGCGCCGAGGGTGCGCTTGGCCCGCACGATCCGCTGGGCCACGGTCGGCTCGGCCACGAGGAACGCGCGGGCGATCTCGTCGGTCGACAGGCCACCGACCAGGCGCAGGGTCAGCGCGACCCGCGCCTCGCGGGAGAGCACCGGGTGGCAGGCGATGAAGACCAGCCGCAGCAGGTCGTCCTCGACCACCTCGTCGAGCGCGCGCTCCACCGCGGCGACCCAGTCGGGTTCCTGCGCCTCGTGCTGCTCCAGCTCGCGACCGAGCTCGGCGGTCTTCCGGGTCAGCCGCTCGGACCGCCGGAAGGTGTCGATCGCGCGGTGCTTGGCGGTGGCCATGAGCCAGGCGCCCGGCTTGTCCGGGACACCCGACTCCGGCCACCGCTCCAGCGCCGCCACGAGCGCGTCCTGCGCGAGCTCCTCGGCGAGGCCGACGTCACCCGTGACGCGGGTCAGCGCGGCGATCAGCCTGGCGGACTCCATCCGCCACACCGCGTCGACCACCCGGCGGACGTCGACCGTCATCCGCCGTGCTGGGCCTCGACGGTGGCCCGCAGCCGGTCCTCCTGCTCGCGCAGTTCGGGCGTGTAGGCGTCACCGAAGTCCTCGGCGCTGGACACCTGCCGGATCTCGACCTCCCCGCCGCGGAAGGGCGCCTTCCTGACCCACTCGACGACCTCCTCGCGGGAGGACACCTCGAGGATCCAGAAGCCGGCGACCAGCTCCTTGGTCTCGGCGAACGGGCCGTCGATCACGGTGCTGCGGCCGTTCTCGTCGAAGCGGACGCGGGCGCCCTTCGAGCTGGGGTGCAGGCCCTCGCCCGCGAGCATGACGCCGGCCTTGACCAGCTCCTCGTTGTAGGCGCCCATCTCGGCGAGCTCTGCCTCGGTGGGCATCACGCCGTTCTCGGTGTCCTGGCTGGCCTTGACGATCACCATGTACCGCATGACTGGTCTCCCTGTCGGTCGTCGTGTCCGGAGATGGTGCTGAGTCGGGTGCCGGTCGGTGGTCCGGCGGAGGCCCGCTCCACTGACTCGTCGAACGGGCACGCGACCGATCGACATCGTGGTGAGAGATTCCTCGAGAAAGTTCTCCGGGTCGGGATCAGGTGTCCGACGCGGCGATGTCGGCCGCCCCGAACGAGACCGAGAAGCGGTCGCACCAGACGACGACACTCGTGTAGCCCAGCGGGTCGACCTCGGCCGGGATCACGTAGTTCTGGTCGCCGATGTTGCCCTTCAGCTCGCCCAGGTCGAGGTAGTCGTCGTCGAAGAGACCGTCCTCGCCGTCGGCCGGGTTCTGCGAGAGGTAGACGTACAGCGCGGGGCCGTTGGAGGTCTCGAAGCCCTCGAGGCGGAGGATCTGCTGCCCGTCGGCCAGGCGCAGGATGCGGGCCGTGCCGGTGGTCTCGTGCTCGCGGCTGATGAACGTGCCGCTGGCCAGCTCCACCGGCTCGGTGGGTGCGGGGGTCGCCGTCCCGTCCGTGCCCTCCCCGGTCGGCTCCGCCGGGGCCGAGACGGTGGGCAGCGCCTCGTCGACGGTGTTGTCGTAGAACAGCTTCTGCGGCTGGAACCAGATCAGGGTGACCGCCCCCAGGACCACCAGCACCGCCGCCGCCAGGATGATCCAGGTCCTCCGTCGCATGGAGGGCGACGATAGTGATCGCGGACCGCCGCCGGGACCGGTTCGCGCGCCGGGACCGACGACACGGTGTGTCGGACGCGCGAGTGCCCCGCCGGCACGCCGACGGGGCACTCGGACAGGGTCGGCGGAGCCGCCCAGGTCGGACCGCGGTCAGACCGCCTCTGCGCAGTAGACGGTCCCCTCCTCGGTCATCATGTCGCTGCCCGTCCAGAGAGCCACCTCGGTGGTCGCGAACTCGCGGCAGCTCTCGGGGTCGTCCACGAACGTCGGGTACGTCTGCTGCTCGGCCTGGATGCCCACGATGCGGTACTCCGCCTCGGCGGAGCCGCAGTCGACGACGGAGAACTCGGTCTCGCCGGTCAGCTGGATGCAGTCGCCGACCGACGGGTCGCCGATGCCGAACCACCCGGTGAGCGACCCGGCGCCGAGGACGCCGGCGACGGCCAGTGAGCCGGCGATGGGCACCCACTTCGCGACGCCCTTCTTCTCGGTCGGTGCCGTCGCGGCGGGGTCGACGGTGGCGGAGGTGGCACCGTGCGGCTGAGCCGTCGGGTTGGCGTCGGGGCCGGATTCGGTCATGGGTTGCTCCTGGGTGCTCGGTTCGGTGATCCCGGGCAGCTTGGCCGGGACGACGGGGGCCGAGTGCCGCCGCCGCGGTAGGCGCGGACACGATCCGGTAACGAACGGTTCCCCCGCGTCCCGGGGTCTCCTCGACAGCTCGGGTGTCCCAGCCGTTCGGTCGTCCACCCTCGCCCGTCGGTGGCCGCTCCCCCGCGCGAGGGACGACGGGTGCTGGACGCGCTGAGTAGCGTCAGGGGCAGACATCCCCTCACGACCCGGGAGGCACCCCGTTCCCGTTCGGTCCGGCCGCTGCGCCGAAGCCCACCTCGGTTGCCCCTGCAGGGGTGACGCGAGCATCCACGAGGAGCGCTCCAAGGAGATCGCCGCAGCCCGCGCCCAGGCCGGGGAGATGGTCGACTGCCCGGAGTGCGGCCTGACCACCTCGCCGCTGAACATCGTCACCTGGGGGCACTGCCGGGCCTGCCGGACGGCGCAGTCGAGGGAGATCTACCCGCTGCGCTGGTGAACCGCGGAATGGCCCGCCGACCGTCGATGGTTGAGCGGTACATGACCATCGCCACCTGGAACGGCACCGTGATCGCCGAGTCCGACGACATCGTCACCGTCGAGGGCAACGCCTACTTCCCCCGCGAGTCCGTGCGCGACGACGTCCTGCGCCCGTCGGACACCCACACCGTCTGCCCGTGGAAGGGCACCGCCTCCTACTTCACCCTCGAGGTCGACGGCCAGGTCAACCGCGACGCCGCCTGGTACTACCCGCAGCCGAAGGACGCCGCAGCGGAGATCACCGGCCGCGTGGCCTTCTGGAAGGGCGTCCAGGTCCGCTGACCGCGCGACCGGGAACAACTCCCGGCCGGGCCGGGAATCCGGCTCATGCCCAGGGTCGGGGCTGCCCCGCACCGTAGGTCCGACGCGCACCCCGCGCGCAGCCCACGGACCGAAGGCGGACCCATGACCACGCAGACCGCGCCCGCGCCTCTCCGGCACCGGCCCGCGACGGGCAGCACCCGGCTCGGCGCCGCCCTCGGGATCGCCGGCATCGTCCTGATCGCGACCGGCTTCGCGATCGCCGCCCCGACCGAGGCCACGATCACCTCGCCCGAGAGCGAGGTGGTGGCCTTCTACACCGGCGCCGGGCTGGCGACGACGCTCACCGGCGGGCTGGTCGAGTCGCTCGGCCTGCTGCTGTTCCTGCCGTTCGCGGCCATGCTCACGGCGCGCCTGCGGGTGCCCGGCACGACGGCCGACCTGCTCGCCCCCACCGCCCGCATGGCCGCGACCGTCTACGTGGCCATCTGCCTGGCACCAGGGATGTCGGCCGGGGCCACCGCGCTGTGGCTGGCCCAGCACGGCTCGGCCGACCCCACCGTCCTGACCGCGCTCAACGACCTGCGCGCCCTCAGCTACTTCGTGGCGCTGCTGGCCTACGCCGTCTTCCTGCTCGCCGCCGGCGCCGCCGGGCTGACCTCCGGGCGACTGCCCCGGTGGGCGAGCTGGGCGGCGGTCGCCCTCGGCGGAGCACTGGCCGCCGGCGTCCCCTTCGCGGCGGACGGCTTCGCCGACGTGTTCGGCCTCCTCGGCCTGGTCTGGGTCGTGGTGGTCTCGGTGGCCCTGCTGCGCCGACCCGGGATCGTCGTGAGCGCCGCGGAGCCCGTCGACTCCGACGCGTGACGATCCCCCGTCGAAGCCCGCGCTGCGCCACCATGCCCGGCATGCCCGAACCCCAGGCCGCGCGGCGACCCGAGCGGGTGCGCACCACCGCGCTCTGGGCGACCGCCCTGGCGGCGACGGTGGCGGCGGTCGCCGCAGCCGTCGTCGCGTGGGAGGCGGGGCTGGGCCAGGAGACCGCCCGGATCGCGGAGATCCCGGTGATCGCCGCGTGCTCCGGCATCGGGGCGCTGATCCTCACCAGCCGGCCGGGCCAGCCGGTCGGTCGAGCCCTCCTCACCGGCGGTGCGGGGTGGGGGCTGGCGTCCCTGCCCGTGGAGCTCCTGGTGGTGGAGGTCAGCCGGACCGAGGGCCGGGTCGCGGCGACCCTGCTGGCGGTCGCCTTCACCGTGCGGGGACTGGGGTGGCTGGTCCTCGCCGTCGTCCTGCCGCTCGTGTTCCCCGACGGCGCCGACGGGAAGTCGCGGTGGTGGCTCCGACTGGCAGGCGCCGACCTGGCGGTGTTCGCCGCGATGATGCTCGCCCAGCCCGTCCTGATCGACGACCGGCTCACCGACGAGCCGAACCCGCTCGGTCTGCCCCTCGACCGGCAGCCGGTCACCGACGCCGCCGCGCTGGTGGTGGTCGCGCTCGGCGTCGCGTGCGTCGTCGCCGGGCTGGTCGCGGTGGCCGGACGGTGGCGGAGCGGGACCCCCCTGGTCCGCCAGCAGGTGGGCTGGTTCGCCGCCGGCCTGGTCGTGACGCTGGCCGCGATCGGGCTGCTCGTCTCCGGTGTCGACGCCGCCCCGGTGTTCGCCCTGGGCGTCGCGGCGCTGCCGATCGCGGTGGGGTTCGCCGTCCTGCAGCACCGGCTCTACGAGGTCGACCTGCTGGTCAACCGCGCGCTGCTCTACCTCCTGCTCACCAGCGCCGTCGTCGCCGTGTACGTGCTGGTCGTGGCCGGTGCCGGCGCGATGCTCGACGAGCGCGGTGCCGGCTGGCTGCCGTGGGTGGCCACCGCCGTCGTGGCCGTCGCGGTCCAGCCGCTGCGCGAGGCCATCCAGGGCGCGGTCAACCGGATGACCTACGGCGCGTGGGACGAGCCGCAGACCGTCGTCCGCTCGCTGCACACCCGGCTGGCCGACGCCGCCTCCCCGGAGCACGCGCTCCCCGACGTCGTCGCTGCGCTGCGCGACGCCTTGCACCTGGCCCACCTGTCGGTGAACGGCATCGACGGCACGCTGCTGGCCTCGGCCGGCGGGCCGCCCGGGGCGGGCGCCCGGCGGCTCCCCCTCGTGCACGGTGGCGTGACGGTCGGCGAGCTCACCGTCGACGGTGGACGACGTCGGCGCCGGGACGACCGCGTCCGCGAGGAACTCGCCGCCGCTCTCGCCCCCGCCGTCCAGGCCGCCCGGCTGCGGTCGGACCTCGTCCGCTCCCGCGAGCGGTTGGTGGTGGCGCGCGAGGAGGAACGCAAGCGCCTGCGGCGCGACCTGCACGACGGCCTCGGCCCGGCGCTGGCCGGGCTCACGCTCAAGCTCGACACCGCCCGCAACCTGCTCGGCGACGACCCGCTGCTGCGGGAGATGCGCGCCGACGTCCAGGCGACGATCACCGACGTCCGCCGGATCGTCGACGGGCTGCGACCGGTCGCGCTGGACGAGCTGGGCCTGGTCGAGTCGCTGCGCCGCCTGGTCGACCGCGCGCCGAGCGGCGGCCCCGCCGTCCGGCTGGTCGCCGAGGAGGCCGATTCCCCGGCGGCCGCGGTCGAGCTGGCCGCCTACCGGATCGTGCAGGAGGCGCTGACCAACGTGCTGCGGCACTCCGGCGCCGGCGAGTGCGAGGTCCGGGTCCAGGGCGACGACGGCACGCTCGTCGTCCGTGTCAGCGACGACGGCCGCGGGCCGGCCGCGCTGGACCGCCGCACCGGCTCGGGCCTGGAGACCATGCGCGAGCGGGCCGAGGAGCTCGGCGGCTCGCTGGAACTGCTCGACCGGCCCGGCGGCGGCACCGTCGTGCGCGCCGTCCTGCCGAGGAACCCCGCATGAGCCCGCTGCGCATCCTCGTCGTCGACGACCACCCGCTCTTCCGCGGCGGCGTCACGGCGCTGCTGAGCTCGGTCCCGGACACCGAGGTCGTCGGCGCCGCGGGCGACGGCGACGCCGCCGTCCGGGAGGCGGTGCTGACCCGGCCCGACGTGATCCTCATGGACCTGGACCTGCCGGGGACGTCGGGACTGGAGGCGACCCGCCGCATCGCCAAGGCCAGCCCGGAGTCCGCCGTCCTGGTGCTGTCGATGCTGGACGACGACGAGTCGGTGCTCGCCGCGATGCGCGCCGGGGCCCGCGGCTACGTACTCAAGGGAGCGGGTCAGGAGGAGCTGCTCGCCGCGATCCGCGCCGTCGCGACCGGCGGGGCCGTGTTCGGCGCCGCCGTGGCCGGCCGGATGCTGGCCGCGCTGGACCGCCCCGGCCCGGCGGCGCCGCAGTTCCCCGAGCTCACCGACCGCGAGGCGCAGGTGCTGTCGCTGATGGCCGAGGGCCGCGACAACCGGGCGATCGCCACGGAGCTCGGGGTGAGCGCCAAGACCGTCGCCAACCACGTCTCGCACGTGCTGACCAAGCTCCAGGCCCGGGACCGGGTGGAGGCGGTCCTGCGGGTCCGCGACGCGCAGCGTCCCTGACGTCAGCGACCGGGGCGGGCGCCGGCCAGTTCGCGTGCCGACGCCGCGGCCTCGGCGTCGAGCTCGGTGGAGACGGCGCTGGTGTAGTCGTCCCACGCCTGCTGCGGCGTCCGGCCGAGCGCGGTCGCGATCGCCTCCCAGTCGGCACCGCCGCGCAGAGCCGCACGGATGCCGATCAGCCGGCTGTCGTGCGCCTTGCGGGCGACCACCTCGCCGAGCGCGAGCAGCTCCAGCGACTCGTGCACGTCCAGCGAGGTGTCGGCGGCGGCGAACCCCAGCCAGTTCTCGTCGTCGTCCTGAGCGACGGTGTTCAACGCGGTGTCCCCGTTGTCGCGACGGCTCAGGAAGTCCAGTCGCGTGGCGGCCGTGGTCAGTGAGAACTCCTGCTCCAGGGCCTCAGGCGTGATGTGCATGCCCCGAGCGTGCCCTCCCGCGGCGGCGCGGCAAACCCGGGAGCCGGGTGATACCCGCAACGCGGGCCCGACGCTGCGCGCCGCGAGCGGGTGCGCACGGACCGCTGAACGCGCGGAGGGCCCGCACCCCCGTGGGGTGCGGGCCCTCGCGTGGAGCCGGTCGCGTCAGTTGGAGACGCCCACGGCCTCCTTGGCCAGCGCGGCCAGCTGGGTCTGCGCGGCGCTCACGACGCTCGAGCGGTCCTTGTGGCTCTCCTCGTAGTGCACGACCACGTGGATGTCGCGCGGCGTCGTCAGGCCCTTGATGGCCTTCACGGCGTCGCTGACCGACAGGTCGTCGTAGTTCTTGATCGGCAGCTCGGCGGCGGAGACGTCGCCGAGCTCCTCGCGAGCGGTCTTGGCGGTCTTCGCGGCACCGGTGTTGCCCTCGCGGCGGGCGATCGTCTCGGCCTTGCGCAGCGAGGCGCCCCGGCCGGCCGTCAGCGTCTCGCGGACGGCCTCGGTGAGGGCGGCCGCGCGGTTGGCGACGGCGCCGATCCGCTCGGAGGTCTCGTCACCGGCGCGCTGCACGGAGTCGACGGCGTGCTGCGCCGTGTCGACCGCGCTGTTGACGGTGTTGGCGACGAACCGCACCGGGGCGTTCACCGCGCGGGCGACACCGCCGGCGACCTTCTGCAGCGGGGTCGGGACCAGTGCGGCCGGACCACCCATGGCCTCCTCGGCGAGCACCACGGTCAGCCACTCGACGGTGGCCTTGTGCGCGGTGATGAGCTTCTCGGCGAGCTGGCGCACCCCGGTCTCCTTGGCCTGGTCGGCCAGCACCTTGAGGTAGGTCGCGCGGTCGAGCAGCTGGTGCTCGAGCTGCAGGTCGGTGAACAGCGCCTCCTCGAACGGGGCGGCCTGCTCGAAGGTGGCCTTGAGCAGCGCGGACGCCTTCCCGATCGCCGGGGTGACGACGTCGGGAACCCCGCCGAGGGTGCGCAGCTTCTCGGTGATCTCGAGCGAGCGCTTGGCGGCGTTGTCGGCGTTCTGGGTCAGTTCCCGGCGGACCGCGTCGGTCCGGGCCTGCGAGATCCGCGTCCGTGCGACCTGCTCCTCGGTCTGCGTGAGCAGGACGAGGGCGCGCAGCTGGTTGATGATCTTCGTGTTGTGGGACATGACGTCTCCATGCCCACCGATCGCCGCGCGCTAACTCTTGCAAGCGAATTGCTAGCGGTGAGCCTCGTCACTCCCACCCGGGACCCGGCCGTCTCGCATGCGTTACGGTCCGCCACGGGAGGGCAGATGACCGACCTGCAGGTACGCCCGCTGGACGTCAGCACCTGGCCCGACTTCGCCCGCGTCATGGAGGCGCACAACGGCGTCTGGGGCGGCTGCTGGTGCATCGCCTTCCACCCGGCCCGGCGCCCCCGTTCCGAGGCGGACCCCGCCAACAACCGCCCCGACAAGGAAGCTCTGGTCCGGGCCGGGGAGGCGCATGCGGCGCTCGTGTACGACGGCGCCGACGTCGTGGGCTGGGCGCAGTTCGGATCGGTCGACGAGCTGCCCCGGATCAAGCACCGGCGGGCCTACGACGCGGGCGCCGGCGAGCCGCCGGACTGGCGCATCACGTGCTTCTTCGTGGCGAGCACGCATCGCAAGCGGGGGGGTGGCCTCGGCCGCGCTCGCGGGTGCGCTGCGGGAGATCGGCCGGCTCGGCGGCGGAACGGTTGAGAGCTACCCCGAGGACACGGCCGACCGGAAGGTGTCGTCGTCCTTCCTCTACAACGCCACCGTCTCGCTGTTCGAACGGCACGGCTTCGAGCGGACCCGCCGCCTCGGGAAGAACCACTGGGTCGTCACGACCGTCGTCGCCTGACGCGGGCGACGAGAGCCGCCGTCCAGCCGCGAGGGCCGCGGTGCAGTCCGGCTCCGGCGGCCGCGCGGCGGCTCTCGCGAGCGGACGACGAGGCGGCGGTGAGCCCAGCGCTCAGGTGGACGGCGGCCGGTACTCCTGCGCCGCGCCCAGGAGGCCGGCCAGGTCGCGCAGCTCGGCCTCGAACATCGGCTGTGGGTCCTCGAGGGCGAAGCGCAGGTGCCCGAAGACCTCCATGCAGACCATGCCGTAGAGCCGGATCCAGCAGGAGAGGAAGACGTGCATCACGCCGAGCGGCAGCGGGACCGGGAGCGTGTCGCACCAGGTGGTGAGCTGCTCCTGCAGCGCCGGCTCGATCTCGTCGTCGGCCGGGATCGGGAAGCCGCGGTCGAGGTAGATCTGCGCCACGAGGGTGCCGAACACCTGGCCGAAGCGACGCGCGGCCTGCTGCGCCGGCCCCTCCCCCTCGCCGTGCGTGGCGATTCCGACGCTCTCCGCGGGGCTGCCGAACAGCAGGCCGAACTCGGCGTGGTGCGTCGTCGCCCAGGCCCGGAAGGCGCGGCTGACGGCGAGCAACTGGGGGCCCGGCTCTGCGGGGACGACCGCGTCCCGCGCGGCCTCCAGCACGGAGACCAGTTCGTCGTAGAGGTCTGCGACGACGTTCTCGACGAGGTCTTCCCGGCTGTCGAAGTACCGGTAGAGGGCGGGCGCCGTCATGCCCATCTCGCGGGCCACCGCGCGCAGGGCCAACCCGTCGACCCCCTGGGCCACCAGCACCTGACGGGCCGCCTGCTTGATCTCACGCAGCGTGTCGGCGCGCAGCCGATCCCGGCGGCTGACCGGCTCCGCACTGAGCTCCGCCATCTCTCCCCTTGTGTCGCGCCTTGACATACGTGAACAGTGTATGCAGAGTGAGCGGCGTTAGCGAACACCGTTCACTCGCACCCCGACGGTAGCACTGGAGATCCCATGTTCGAGGCCCTCGGCCGGATGATGTTCCGCAGGCGGCGCTGGGTCGTCGCACTCGCCCTGGCCTTCGTCACCTTCGCCGTCACCTGGGGCACCGGGGTCTTCGGGCAGCTGACCGGGGGCGGCTTCGAGGACCCCGACAGCGAGAGCACCCGCGCGGGCGAGGTCGCCGCGCAGGAGCTCGGCCGCGAGGGGTCGGACGTGATCGTGCTCTACCGCAGCGACGGTCTCACCGTCGACGACCCCGCGTTCCAGGAGGCGGTCACCGAGAGCCTCGACGCGCTGCCCGATGACGTCGTCGAGCAGGCGACGACGTTCTGGGCCACCCAGGCGCCGCAGCTGGTGAGCGAGGACCGGCGCTCCACGTACGCCGTCCTCACGCTGGCCGGCGACGACGACCAGCGCGAGGCCGGCCTCGAGGAGATCCAGGCCGACCTGGCCGCCGACGGCCTCGACGTCTCGGTCGGCGGCGGCGTCGCGATCAACCGCGACATCAACGAGATGGTCAGTTCCGACATCGCCCGCGCGGAGATGATCTCGCTGCCGATCCTCGCCGTGCTGCTGGTGATCATCTTCGGCAGCATCGCGGCGGCGAGCCTGCCGCTGGCGATCGGCGGCGTCGCGATCCTCGGGGCGTTCACCGCCCTGCGCGGCTTCGCGCAGGTCACCGACGTCTCGATCTTCGCCGTCAACGTCGTGACGATCATCGGCCTGGGCCTGGCCATCGACTACGGGCTGTTCATGGTCAGCCGGTTCCGGGAGGAGATGCGCCGGCAGGGGTCGGTCGAGGATGCCCTGGCCCGCACCATGGCCACCGCCGGGCGCACCGTCGCGGTCTCGGGCGTCACGGTCGCGATCTCGCTGGCCGGGCTGTTGATCTTCCCCCAGGTGTTCCTGCGCTCGATGGGCTTCGGCGGCATGAGCGCCGTCCTGATCGCGATGCTGGCCGCCCTGACCCTGCTGCCCGCGCTGCTGGCGATGCTCGGCCCGAAGGTCGACGCGCTCTCGGTCCGGCCGTGGCTGCGCCGGGTGTTCCACCGCCCGCCGGCCCGCCCCGCCGGCGACGAGCACGGCGCCTGGGCGCGGATCGCGCACGCCGTCATGCGCCGGCCGGTGCTGATCACCGTCGGCGTCGCCGGCCTGCTGCTCGCGCTCTCCCTGCCGTTCCTGCGGGTGGAGTTCGGCGGCGTCGACGAGCGGGTCCTGCCTCAGGGCACCGAGAGCCGCGAGGTGTCGGAGACGCTGAAGGCGGAGTTCCCGCCGAGTTCGTCCGGGCCGATCCAGTCGGTCGTCACCCTGGCCGACCCGGTCGAGTCCCCCGCGGGCGGCGCGGCGCTGCAGGCCTACGTCGACGACGTCGCCGCCGTGCCGGGTGTCGACGGCGCCACGGTGACCGCCGCGGCCGGCGACACCGCGCGGGTGTCGGTCGCCTACGCCGGCGACCCGATCGGCGAGGAGGCCCGGGCGCTGGTCGGCGAGATCCGCGACGTGCCGGTGCCCGACGGCGGGGAGGCGCTGGTGGGCGGTCAGGCCGCGGCGCTGGAGGACCTGCTCGACAGCCTCGGCTCGCTGCTGCCGTGGATGGGCCTGTTCGTCGTCGCGACGTCGTTCGTGCTGCTGTTCCTGGCCTTCGGCTCGGTCGTGCTGCCGATCAAGGCCGTGGTGATGAACGTGCTGTCGCTGGGTGCCTCGTTCGGCGCGCTGGTCTGGATCTTCCAGGACGGGCACCTGTCGGGGTTCCTCGACTTCACGCCCACCGGGTTCATCGAAGCAACCCAGCCGATCCTCATCCTGGCGATCATCTTCGGGCTGTCGATGGACTACGAGGTGTTCCTCATGTCGCGCATCCGGGAGCAGTACGACCTGACCGGCGACAACACGACCGCGGTGGCGACCGGGCTGCAGCGCACCGGCGGGATCATCACCAGCGCCGCGCTGCTGCTGCTCGTCGTGATCGGCGCGTTCTCGCTGTCGGGGATCGTGTTCATCAAGATGATCGGCGTCGCGATGCTGATCGCGATCGTCGTGGACGCGACGATCGTCCGGATCCTGCTGGTGCCGGCCACGATGCGGCTCCTGGGCCGGGCCAACTGGTGGGCGCCGGGACCGCTCGGCCGGCTCTACGCCCGCTACGGGATCAAGGAGGACGAGCCGGCCCGCGAGCCCCAGCGCGAGCTCGCCGGCACCCACTGACGCGACCGGGCTCCGGTGCCCTCCGTGGGGAGAGCGCCGGAGCCCGGTCGGTGCGGGGTCAGGACGCGGCCGTGACCTCCTCGGTCTGCGGGACGCGGGGCCGCGGGACGCCGTGCCGCAGCCGGAGCACCGGCTGGGTCATGTCGTCGGTCAGGTAGGGGCGGGCCGCCAGCCGGATGCGGCGCGGGGTGTCCAGGTTCGGCGGCATCGTCTTGCCGCAGCCGACGCAGAACCGGCCGCGCTGCTCGACGGCCCCGCAGTGTGCGCAGGACATGGTGCCTCCTCGTGTCGGGTGGACCCGGTGTCGGGTGGACTCGCTCCAGAGCGACGATGCCAGGCGCGACCGACCATCCGGACCCGTTCGGGCTCGGTGGGGTGACCTGTAACCGGACCGTCATGTAGGTGGAGATCCCGGTCCCGGGCACGGATACGCCTACCGGGCGGCGACCTGCTCCAGCAGTCGGTCGAGGAACGGGACCTGCCCCGTCACCAGCTTCGCGCGGGCCTCCGCGGCGCCGAACCAGGCGGAACGGTCGACCTCGGGGAACTCCTGGAACCGGCCCGAGCGCGGGGGCCACTCCAGCTCGAAGGTGTTGCTGACGCAGGCGCCCGCGTCGAGGTCGCCCTCGGCGGCCCACAGGGCGAGCACCTTGCCGCTGGTCACGCGGAGCTCGCCGAGCGGCACGAGATCGGGGGGCGCGGGCGAGCCCGTCTCCTCCTCGAACTCGCGCCGGGCGACGTCGACCGGCTCCTCGTCCGGGCCGTGCTCGCCCTTGGGGAAGGACCAGGCACCGTCGTCCTTCCTCGGCCAGAACGGCCCGCCCATGTGCCCGAGCAGCACCTCGACGCCGTCGGCCCCCCGCCGCCAGAGCGCGATCCCCGCGCTCCTCCTCACTCCCGGGCCAGGTGATCGAGGGCCTCGCGCAGGTCGATCACGTCGGCGTACTTGGCGTCGAGGTCGGCCAGGTTGTTGTCGTGCAGTGCCGGCGTCCGGTCGGCACACGCCTGGCGGACGACCTGCGGGTGGAAGCCGGAGTTCAGCGCGTCCATCGCGGTGGCCCGCACGCAGCCCGACGTCGAGACCCCGGCGAGCACCAGCGTGTCGACGCCGGCGGCGTGCAGCGTCGGGGCCAGCGAGGTGCCGAAGAACGCCGAGGCGTACTGCTTGACGACGACGACCTCGCCGGCCTCCGGTTCGAGCGCGAGATCGCCCCAGTCGCCGGCCGCGTCCTCAGCGAAGCAGGCCAGCGCCGGCACCTTGCGCACGAACAAGCCGCCGTCGGCGAGGTCGGGCGCGTACCGGACGACGGTCCAGACGACCGGCACGTCCTCGTCCCGCGCCGTCTCGACCAGCTCCGCGGTGGCCTCGACGGCAGCCCGGGCCTCGGGCAGGGCGAACGGCCCCTCCGGGTGGGTGTAGGCCCGGACCAGGTCGATCACGACCACGGCCGGCTTCGAGCCCCACCCCACCCGGCCGGAGAACGCCTCCCCGTGCGGCCCGCTCATCGCACTCCCCCACTCGGCGAGCTCACACCCACACGGGCCGCTTCGGTGCCGGCAGGCCGGTCTCCGCCTCGCAGTTGGCGAGCAGCTCCTCGATCGGCGGCCCCATGTCGAAGACGGGCAGCTCGGCCGGCCGGTCGGCGCGCATCTGGTCGCGCAGGTTCTCGGTCGCCTCGGTGTTCACGGTGCCGTCGTCGTCCACGCAGACGCCGTAGCGCTCCGCGCCCTTCGCCGTCACCAGGCCGCGCCGGACCTCCAGCGCCACCAGCTCCGGGTCGCGCTCGAGCGGGTCGCCCCAGCCGCCGCCGCCCCAGGTGACGAAGTGCAGGACATCGCCGGGCGAGACCGGCACGTCGTGGCACTTGCTGGGCAGCACCTGGCGCGTGCCGTCGGCCCGCTCGACCCACTTGGTACCGCGCGCGCCGGGGGTGCCGCCGTTGACGCCCCACGGGTAGGTCAGCCAGCGGTCGTCGTGGATGGCGATCGTGCCGGGCTCCTCGAAGACGTAGGCGACGTCGACGCCGTTGCCGCCGCGGTGCAGGCCGGCGCCGCCGGTGTCGGCCACGGTCTCCCACTTCTCGATCCGCAGCGGGTAGTAGGACTCGAGGTACTCGCAGGGGATGTTCACGAACGACGGCCACAGCGAGTGGCCGTCGGGGCCGTCGCCGAGCGGACGGCCGGGGATGCCGCCGAACCCGATCGAGTACAGCTGGAACCACTCCCCCTTCCGCTTCCCCGCCGAGTAGTGCCCGGAGTACATGAAGTGCGGCGAGGACGAGAACCCGGCGGCGTTGAGCAGCGCCGGGTTGGTCTGCCCGAGCAGCCCGCCGAACAGGTCGAAGACCCGGCCGATGCCGTGGTTGCGGCCCGACAGCGCCGCCGGGAACTTCGGCTTCCAGTACGAGCCGTCGGGGATCGTCACGTCGACCAGCGGGTAGAAGCCGTCGTTCCAGAGGATCTGCGGGTCGGCGACGGTGATCATGTAGATCCCGAAGAACATCCGGGTCAGGTTCTCGTTGATGTAGTAGTTGATCGGCCCGATCGCCTGGGGCGAGGAGCCGGTGAAGTCGATGTGCACCTTGTCGCCGGTGCGGGTCAGCGACATCTTCAGCTCGTACGGGCCGTTGCCCACGCCGTCGTCACAGATGTAGTCGGTGAAGGAGAGCGTGCGGCCCTCCTCGAACACCATCGAGAGCAGCACCTTCATGGCGTCGTAGTTGCGCTTCAGCAGCGCGTCGAGTGCCGACAGGTAGGTGCCGGTGCCGAACCTGTCGCACATCTCGGTCACCCGCCGGGCGGCGGTGCGGCAGGCGGCGACCAGGCCGTTGAGGTCGGCGCGGTTCCAGTCGGGCTTGCGCACCTGGTTGAGGATGATCCGCAGCGCGTCGTCGTTCGGCACGCCCTTCTGGTAGAGCTTGAAGGGCGGGATGACCACGCCCTCCTCGTAGATGGTGGTCGCGTCGGTCGGCATGGACGACGGCGTCTTGCCGCCCACGTCGGACATGTGCCCGAACATCGACGCCCAGCCCACGACCCGGCCGTCCTTGAAGATCGGGACGACGACCAGCCAGTCGTTGGCGTGGCTGATCGCGGCGCCGCAGGAGTAGGGGTCCGACGTCAGCAGGACGTCGCCCTCCTCGATGGTGCCGTCGAAGCCGTCGAGGAAGTCGGGGATCGACAGGCCGAACTGGCCGACGACCATCTTCCCGTCGGGATCGGCGATCAGCGGGAACTCGTCGTGCTGCTCGCGGATGCCCGGCGACAGCGCCGTCCGGAAGAGCACCTCGTCCATCTCGTAGCGGGCGTTGCGCAGCCCGTTCTCGATGAGGTCGAGGGTCACCGGGTCGACGTCGACCTTCTCGATCGTGTCGGTCGCGGTCTCGACGATCTGCGCCATGGTCAGTTCTCCGAGGGGTTGATGAGGAGCGAGCCCGACGCGTGCACTTCCGCCGCGTGTCCGGGCAGGACGAGGGTCGTGGAGTCCATCTCGGTGACGATCGCGGGGCCCGCGATCACGTCGCCCGCGCGCAGCTTCGCCCGGTCGTAGACCCGCGCGGTCACCTGCTCGCCGCCGACGTGGATCGGGTGCTCGGTGACGAGGGCGGCCTTCGGGTCGCCGTCCCCCTGCTCCAGGTGCACGGGCGTGACGTCGGGGCGCGGGCCGGTGACCGTGGCGCGGGCGTTGACCAGCTCGTGGTCGACGTCGAGGAGGAACGAGAACAGCCGGTTGTGCTCGGCGTCGAAGGTCTCCCCCAGCCGCGCGAACGCACCGTCGGGATCGTCGAGCCAGCCCGCGTCGACGACGACCGGGATCTCGAAGCCCTGCCCGTGGTAGCGGACGTCGACCTGGTAGGTCACCGTCTGGTCCTCGCGCGGCGTGCCCTGGTCGGCCAGCCGCTGCCCGGCGTCGTCGGCCAGCTCGCGCAGGATCGCGACCAGGTCGGCGCCGGACAGCTCGGCGAACCGGCGCAGCACGGTGCGGGCCGACTCGTCGCGGCGGCTGGTGGTCGCGTCACCGAGGGCGCAGAGCACGCCGGGCGACGGCGGCACGATGACCGGCCAGGCGCCGGTGAGCTTGCCGAGCGCGTTGGCGTGCAGCGGGCCGGCGCCGCCGAAGGCGACCAGCGCGAAGTCGCGGGGGTCGAAGCCCTGCTGGACGCTCACCAGCCGCAGGCCGCCGAGCATGTTCTCGTTGACGATGTCGACGATCCCGGCGGCCGCGGCCTCCGGTGACTCCAGCCCCATCGCCTCGGCGATCTTGCCCACCGCCGCGCGGGACGCCTCGACGTCGAGGGTGATCTCGCCGCCGGCCAGCGACGAGGGCAGGTACCCGAGGACGACGTTGGCGTCGGTGACCGTCGGCTCGGTGCCGCCCTTGCCGTAGGCGGCCGGGCCCGGGTCGGCGCCGGCGGACTGCGGGCCGACCCGCAGCGCCTTGGTCAGCTCGGGCACGTGCGCGATCGAGCCGCCCCCGGCGCCCACGGTGCGGACGTCGACGCTGGACGCGCGCACGGTGAGGTCGCCGACCTTGGTCTCCCGGCCGATCCGCGGGGAGAGGTCCTGGACGAGGGCGACGTCGGTGGAGGTGCCGCCCATGTCGAAGGTGATCAGGTCGCGGTAGCCGCACTGCTCGGCGACCCAGACCGCGCCCGTGACGCCGCCGGCCGGGCCGGACAGCAGCATCGTGACCGGGGCGTCGATCGCCCCCTGCGGGGCCTGCAGGCCGCCGTCGCTGCGGAGGATCGCCAGCTCGCCGCCGACGCCGCTCTCGGCGAGGGAGTCGGTGAGGGTCTGCACGTACTTCTTCACCTGCGGCTGGACGTAGCCGTTGGCGACCGTGGTGAGGGTGCGCTCGTACTCGCGCATCTCCGGCAGCACGTCCGACGACAGCGACACCGGGACGCCGGGCAGCACCTCGGCGGCGATCTCGGCGATCCGCTTCTCGTGCGCGGCGTCGGCGAAGGAGTTGATCAGGCTGACCGCGAGCGCCTGGATGTTCTGCCCCTCGAGCTTGGCCAGCTGGGTGCGCACGTCGGCCTCGTCGAGCTCGCGGATGACGGCGCCGTCGCTGGCGATCCGCTCGTCGACCTCGACGGTGTTCTCCAGCGCGGCCAGCGGCTCGGGCTTGGGCCAGATGATCCAGCCGGCCAGCCCGCCGGGCACGTAGGAGCGGGCGATCTGCAGCACCTGGCGGAAGCCCTTGGTCGTGACCAGTCCGACGGTGGCGCCCTTGCCCTCGAGGATGGCGTTGGTCGCGACCGTGGTGCCGTGCAGCACCTGGGCGATGTCGCTGAGCTCGATCCCGGCCTCGGCGCACGCCTTGCCGATGCCGTTGAGCACCCCGACCGCCTGGTCGGCCGGCGTGGAGGCGGTCTTGGCCCGCCACGTCGAGCCGCTGTCCTCGTCGACCAGCAGGACGTCGGTGAACGTGCCTCCGACGTCGACTCCGAGCCGGTAACTCATGAGGCCTCCTCGTGGTTGTTGTCAGGGGTCGACTGGTGGCGGGCGGCCCGGACCATGACCGCCCGGGCGTTGTGGATGTGCGCGGTCATGACCGCCCGGGCCCACGTGGCGTCGCCGGCGCGCAGGGCGGCGACGATCTCGACGTGGTGGGCGAGGCTGCGGCGCAGCGACGCCTCGTCGTAGGCGTGGAAGTTGCGCAGCACGATCGGCGGGCGGATCGCGCCGGCCAGCGCCGTCGCCAGCGCGGGGTGGTCGGCGAGGGCGACCAGCCGGTCGTGGAAGGCGCGGTTGAGCGGCACCAGCGCGTCGAGGTTCTGGTCGGGACCGGGGCAGCCGACGGCGACCATGCGCTGCGCGAGCTCTTCGAGTTCCTCGACGTCGGCCGGGGTCGCATTCGGGACGGCGAACCCCGTGAGCTGCGGCTCGAGGCTGGACCGCAGGTCGAAGACGCCCTCCAGCTCGGCGACGGTCCAGGTGGCGACGCGGGCGCCGCGGTTGGGCTGGATCTCGACGATGCCCTCGGCCGCCAGCCGGCTCAGCGCCTCGCGGACGGGGGTGCGGCTGACCCCGAGACGCTCGGCCAGCTCGACCTCGCCGAGGCGCGAACCGGCGGCCAGGTCTCCGCCCAGGATCAGCTCCCGCAGGGCGTGCAGCGCCCGCTCGGCGGACGTCAGAGACCGTGTCACCCGTCACACTCCCCGGAAGATTGTGTGCAAACCTAGGAGCGAGCGGTTCCGCTGTCCACCCTTTCGGGCGTAAATTCCGCGTGACTGCATACAACCGGGAGGCCGATGTGGCGGATCTGCTGAGCAATGGTCGCGCTCCGCGAGCACGCCTGCGCGAGCTGCTGTCGGCCGACGCCCCGCTGGTGGCTCCGGGCGCCTACGACGCCCTGTCCGCGCGGCTGATCGAGCAGGCCGGCTTCGACGTCGTCTACATGACCGGCTTCGGGACGACGGCCTCGCTGATCGGCCGCCCCGACGTCGGGCTGCTCTCGGCCGCGGAGATGGTCGACAACGCCCGCCGGATCGTCTCCGCCGTCGACGTGCCGGTGATCGCCGACGCCGACACCGGGTACGGCAACGCGATCAACGTCGTCCGCACGGTGCAGCTCTACGAGCAGGCCGGGGTCGCCGGGATCCAGCTCGAGGACCAGGTGATGCCCAAGAAGTGCGGGCACATGAGCGGCAAGGCGCTGATCGGCGCCGACGAGATGGCCGGCAAGCTGCAGGCCGCGATCGCCGCGCGCACCGACCCCGACCTGGTGGTCATCGCCCGCACCGACGCCGTCGCCGTGCAGGGGCTGGACGAGGCCATCTCCCGCGCCCGCTCGTTCGCCGAGGCCGGGGCCGACGTGCTGTTCGTCGAGGCGCCGACGTCGGAGGACGACATCGCGACCGTCGCCCGCGAGCTCGCAGGCGTCGCGCCGCTGGTGTTCAACTGGGCCGAGGGCGGGCGCACGCCGCCGCTGTCGCTGGAGCGGATCGCCGAGCTCGGCTTCTCGCTGGTCATCTACCCGATCGGCACGCTGCTGGCGGCGACCGCGGGCATCCGCTCGCTGCTGACCACGCTCAAAGGCGAGGGCACGCCGGTCTCGGCTCTGGGGTCGCTGCCGAACTTCGAGGAGTTCACCGACCTGATCGGCCTGCCCGAGGTGCAGCAGCTGGAGCAGCGCTTCTCGGGCACCTGAGCTGCGCGCCCCGCCCGTGGTCCCCCGTGCCGGGCGGGGCGCGCGCAGGTGTCGCAGATTGCGACACCTCTGGCCCTCCGGAGGGCGGACACTCGGGCCACCACCGGCCGGTGCCGGCCCGACCGCCGTCGATCGGGCACCACTCCAGGCGCGGGTCGGACCTGCGCCGTCCGCGCGCAGGTGGGCAGGAGCCATTGCCATGAGCCAGGTCTCCGATGCGCCGGTGCGGCGCACCACCGAGGGCGCAGTACCCACTCCCCGCGCGGGGTCGGCCCCGGCCGTCGAGGAAGCACCGCCGGCGGCCGCACCGCCGGCCGGCGACCCCGCGATGGTCGGCCTACCCAGCTTCCTGGTCGGCTCGGTGGCCCTCGGGCTGGTCCTGGTGGAGTTCGCCCCCGCCACCGCCGTCGGGGCCTCGATCCCGATCATCATGACCGCCACGGGGGTCGGGCTGCTGATCGCGACCATCTGGGCGGCGCGGCTGCAGCAGAGCGCCGTCGCCGGGGTGTTCGGGGTCTTCTCCGGCTTCTGGTTCAGCTACGCGGCCCTGGTGCTCGGGCTCACGCACAACTGGTTCGGCGTCGCGCCCGAGGCCGTGGCCCGCACGCAGGAGCTGTTCCTGACCTCGTGGCTGGTGGTGATCGGCCTGCTGACCATCGCGACGCTCCGGCTGCCAATGGCGTTCACCGCGCTGTTCGTCCTCGTCGAGGTGGCATTGGCCCTGGTGCTCATCAGCGTGATCTCGGCGGACACCACGTGGAGTCGTCTCGGCGGCTACGTGGTCTTCGGCTTCGCCGCCGTGGGCGCCTACCTGTACGTGTCCGGGATGACCGTCGCGACCGGTGGCCGCGCGTTGCCGACGGGGCGGCCGCTGGCGCGCTGATCCCGGCGGGGCAGGGGCGGCGCACGCAGCGCCGCTCCTGCGGGACCATGCCGCCATGGCCGGGCGGTGGCGGGTCGCGACGGCCGTCGCCGCGTGCTGGATGCTGGCCGCGTGCTGGCTGCTGACCGGGTGCCCCTCCCCCGCTGACGGCGAGCCCGAGCCGACGACCGCGCCCACCGCGCAGGCGCTGCCGGCCCTGCCGACCGGCGCCTCGACGGGCCTGCCCGCCTACAACGGCCCGCCGCCGGATGCGCCGCCGAGCCTCGGCCCGCTCCTCGCGCTGCGTGCCGCGGTCGACCTGACCCCGGCCACGCCCGGGGTGTTCGCGCGGGCGCAGTGGGCGGTCGCGGCGCCCGACGGCGGCGCCCACGTCGTCCTCACCCCCGCCGATGGCGACCTGCCGCAGCAGCTGGTCACCGTCGGCGGTGTCTCCGCCGGGTACTCGATCACCGGCGTGGTGGCGATGCCCCGCGTCGTCGACGTCTGGGGAATGCACGTGCTGCCCGACGGCGCCGTGGTCGTGGTGGGCGACCTGGAGGAGGGCAGCAGCTACGGGGCGGTCGTGGTCGACCCGGCGTCGGGGACGGCACGGACCACGGCCGTCGTCCCGGCGAGCGACGACCGGCTGTCGGCCGACGGCCGGTCGGCGCTGTCGGGGTCGACGCTGTACCTGTTCCTGACGGTGCAGACCGGCAGCGGCCAGCTCGAGCGGCTGGCCGCCGTCGACCTCGCGTCCGACGTGGCGCCGACCGTCCGGGACCTCGTCTCGGACGTGGCCAGCGCGTCCCGGTTCCCGATCAGCCGCCAGTTCGGCGGGCTGGTGCCGCGGCCCGACGGCGGGGTGACCCTGGCGTTCGACGCGTCGCCCACCGAGGATGCGGTGCTGCGCATCCCGACGCTGCTCCGGTTCGACGCGCGGCTCGAGCCGGTCGGCGAGCCGGTGCGCGCGACCGACCTGGCCGAGGGCGGGGAGATCCAGGCGATCAGCGGCGGGGTCGACGGGACGGTGTTCCTGCTCGTCGAGGTGCGCGACGCGACGTGGTTGCTCGCGGTGCCCGACGGCGGCGGGGCGGGGCCGGTGCTCGCCCAGCTGGAGGACCGGATCTACGACTACGCCCTGGCGGTGGAGCCGGCCCAGGTGTGGGGGCTGCTGCCCTCCCCCGTGGGCGTGCGGGCGGTGGACCTCACGACGGCCGAGGAGCGCGGTCCGCTGCGCCTGGAGTGCGGGCCGAACTTCGACGTCCGCCAGGTGCTCACCGCTCCCGGCGGTGCGGTCCTGCTGGGTGAGTGCGACGACCCGCGCGAGGACACCCAGATGCTCTGGCTGCTCGGGCCGTGAGCACTCTCCGTGCGCCACGATGGCCGCATGCTGATCAGCGAGGACCACGGCGACGTCACCGTCGTCCGCATCGAGCACGGGCCGGTCAACGCACTCGACCTCGACCTGCTGGAGGCGCTGACCGCCACCGTGACCGGTTCGGACCGGGCGCTGGTGCTCACCGGGACCGGCTCGGCGTTCTCGGCCGGGGTCGACCTGCGCCGGGTCATCGACGGCGGCCGGGAGTACACCGAGGCCTTCCTGGCGGCCCTGTCGCGGATGTTCCGCGCGGTGTTCGAGCACCCGCGCCCCACGGTCGCCGCGATCAACGGGCACGCCATCGCCGGTGGTGGCGTGCTGGCCCTCGCCTGCGACGTCCGCCTCATGGCCGGTGGGCGGATCGGCCTGAGCGAACTCGCGGTCGGCGTGCCCTTCCCGGTCGCCGCGCTCGAGATCGTGCGGCACGCGCTGGGCCCGGGTGCGGACCGCGCAGTGCTGCTCGCCGAGACCGTCGGCCGCGACCGGGCGCTGGAGCTCGGGTGGGTCGACGAGGTGACCGACGACCTGCTCCCCCGGGCGACGTCACTGGCGGCCGAGCTCGCCGCCCGAGCCCCGGAGCCCTACCGGATGGCGAAGGAACGCCTGCACCGGCCGGCGGTCCAGGTGATGGACGAGGGCGCCGAGCACGACGCCGACGTGCGTGCCACGTGGACGTCGGCCGATGCCCGCGGCCGGATCGAGGCGATGCTGCGGGAGCTGGCCGCCCGGCGTCGCTGATCAGCTGTTCAGCGACCGGTCCAGGTCGGCGGGCGCTTCTCGAGGTGGGCGGCGATGCCCTCCTTGCGGTCCTCGGACAGGTACGGGTTGGGGCCGACGTCGAGCCGCAGCGCCTGCCAGAGCGGGAGCTCGAGGCCCTTGACCGCGGTTTCCTTCATCCGCCGGACGCTGATCGGCGCGTTGGCGGCGATCGCCTCGGCCAGTCGCAGCGCCGTCGGCCGGACGTCGTCGGCGTCGACGAGCCGGTTGACCAGGCCCCACCGCTCGGCGACCTCGCTGGTCACGTACTCGCCGGTGTACAGCAGCTCGAGCGCGATGCCCATCGGGATGCGCTTGGGCAGGACGACGGAGCCGAAGTTGGCGCCCATGCCGATCTTCGCCTCGGGCAGGCCCATCGGGATGCCGCGGGCGGCGACGCGCAGGTCGCAGGCCAGAGCCAGCTCGAACCCGCCGGCGACGGCGGCACCCTGCAGCGCGGCGACGATCGGCACCGGCGTCTCGGTGACGACCTCGAACAGCGAGCGGGTGGGCCGGTTCATGGGCGGGCGGAAGTGCTCGCCCCGCTGGTCGCCCTCGCGGATCTCCTTGAGGTCGAAGCCGGCGCAGAAGGCGGGCCCGTTGCCGGCGAGGACGACCGCCCGCACCTCGCCGTCCTCGGCGCAGGTGAGCAGCTGCTCGACGAGGTCGGCCTGCAGGGCGGTGGAGAGCGCGTTGCGCCGCTCGGGCCGGTCCAGCGTCAGCACGCGAACGTGGCCGCGCGTCTCGACGATCAGTCCGGACTCGGTGCGCGTCGGCTCGCTCATGACCTGCACCTTTCGGGCGATCACGGCCGGGGGCAAGTGGGGTCGGCGATGCTTGTGCTCTGCCCACCACGGTGGGCAGAGCACAAGCATCCGCAGGTCACCTCTCGCCGGGCCCCCGGTGGGCGTTGCGGACGGCGAGCGTCGCGAACGTCGCCCCGGCCAGCGCCGTACCCGGGACCAGCAGCCACATCGGCCAGAAGTACGTGATCTCGCCGTTGCCCACGCCGACCAGGAGCCAGACGGTCAGGTTGACGGCCATCGCGACCGACCAGATCGACCACAGGATCTTGAGGGCCAGCGGCAGCCGCGCGAAGCCGGTCGCCAGGGCGTCGGGCTGCCGCACCGGAGCGGCGGGGGGCGGCGGCGTCGGCCGGACGGCGACCGGCGCGGGCGACGCCGTCGGGAGGTCGCCGAAGAGCTGGTCGAGGTCGGCGTAGGTGACGGCGCGGTAGGCCAGGCCGAGCCGGTGGTCGTACTCGTGGAAGTCCAGCCGGCCTTCCTCCAGGGCGCCCTTCAACCGGTCGGCGGCGGCCTGCCGCTCCCGGTCCGACACCCGCATCTCACGTCCCGTGGTCATGACTCCTCTTCCGCCCGGTTCGCCGCATCGTCGCACCGGCGGCACCCATCCGGAACGATTCAGGCCGGGTCGGGGAGGAGAACCGAGATCACGACGCCGACGCGTTCCCCTCGGCGCGCACGGCGAGTCGTGGTCGTTGGGCTGGCGACGCTTGTGGTCGGGGCCCGAAGCACCGAGGGCGGGACAGTTCCCCCGGTCAGGACGCCGATGCGTGCCCGCGGTGGCCGCCCATCAGATCGCGCAGCCGGTGCAGCGCCGCCTTGACCGGGGTCTCGGGCTCGTCGGCGTGCGACGTGCCGTCGGCGTCCCCGCCGTGGTCGGTGTCCCGCCACGAGCCGGGCAGGGGCAGGTCCAGCGACGCGCCGCGGCGGGTCAGCGGCTGGCGCAGCGGCTGGGCGAAGTCGACCCCGCCGTGCACCTCGACCGTCACGCCCTCGAGTGGCACCCGCTCCCCGAGCTGAGCCACGACCCACTCCCCCCAGGCCGCGCGGTACGCACCCGAGCGCTCGTCGATCTGCACGTCGTACGGGCCGACGACGTCCTCCGGATCGAGCAGCCCGTGCTTGGCGCTGAGCACGAACCAGGGCAGCCCCGACCGTTCCGCGTGCGCCCGGGCGCCGGCGAACTGAGGGCTCCGGAACAGCGTGGCCACCGGGACCGGGGCGTCCCCGTGCTCCCCGGAGGAGGCGATCAGGACCACGCGGAGGACGACGCGCGCCGGTGCGTCACCGACCGGGACCTCGACCGACGGCCCGCGGTACCGCTCGTAGAGCCCGCGGTCGACCCGGTGCAGCAGCGGCGTGCGGCCGGCGAACGGGTTGTGCCCGGCCGAGCCGGAGTTCGCCGTCGCGAACTGGACGTGCGTGGCGATCGAGGCGACGCCGACGTCGGGACGGCGGGCGCTGACCCAGTTGATGAGCGCGGCACGGCTGAAGGGCTCGGGCAGGGCACCCGCGGCCTCGGCCACGAGCTCCCAGATGGTGGGCAGTCCCCCAGCGCTCACAGTGCGCTCCTCGATGACGATCGACGGCCCGCACGCTAACCCCGTCGGAACACTCGCGGCCCGGTCACGAGCGCAGAAGCACGCAATCGGGGGTCCCTCTCCCGGGGACGCCTGCGGACCGCCCGGTTCCCGATCGGCAGCCACCGGCCGACATGGCACCGGTCGTCGATGCCACAGTTGTGATTCCGCGCATCGAACCGCCGCATCCGTCACACCCGTCCCACGCGTCGGGGACGATGGACGGACCGATCCCCCCGACCCGGTAGACAGGTGGCATGGAGATCTCTGCCGACACCCAGGTGGGCGACGTCGTCGCGCCGCGGGCGGCCGTCTCCATCGAGATCACGTCCACGCCGGTGCTCAGCTACGCACTGGCGCACAACCGGATCCCGGTCATCAGCCGGCTGGCGCTGACCTGCGACGCGACCGTGCGCGGCGCGACCGTGCGGCTCGGGGTCCGCGATGCGGAGGGCCCGATCGCCCGCGCCGTCGAGCTGCTCGTCGACCTCGACGAGGGCCGGACGACGGTGCTCACCGACCTCGGCCTGGTGATGGACCCGGCCGCGATGCTGCACGTCGAGGAACAGCGGCCCGGCGTCATCGAGGTCGAGGTCGAGCTCGAGGGCGAGCTGCTCGGCGAGGCGGGCCGGTCGGTCCAGGTGCTCGCCGCCCAGCAGTGGCTGGCCACTCCCCTGCCGCTCGCGCTGGAGATGCTCGCCGCGCACGTCGTGCCCAACCACCCGGCGATCACCGCGCTGGTCAGCGACGCCGCGGGCGTGCTCGAGGAGCAGACCGGCGACGGCTCCCTGGACGGCTACACCGCCGGGCCCGAGCGGGTCGACGCGATCGTGACCGCCACCGCCGCCGCCATGCAGCGCCGCGGCATCCGCTACAGCGAGCCGCCGGCCAGCTGGTCCGACCTCGGCCAGCAGGTCCGCTCGCCCGGCGACGTCCTCACCTGGCTGGTCGGCACGCCGCTGGACACCGTTGTCGTCCTGGCCGCTGCCCTGGAGCAGGCGGGCATCCGGCCGCTGCTGTGGCTGGCCGAAGGCCACGCGTTCCTGGGCTACTGGCGGGAGGAGCGCAGCGCCGAGTCCGCGGCCACCACCGACGCCACCTCGCTGGTCAACCTGGTCGACCTCGGGCTGATCGGCCTGGTCGAGACCACGCTGCTCACGAGCATGGGCGAGCCCGGCGCCGACCTGCACCGCCCCGCCTACACCGGCTGGCTCACCGGCGACCTCGACCGGATCCTCGGCGTCACCGACGTGCACCGGGCCCGCCGCGACGGCATCGTGCCGCTGCCGGCGCGGGCGCGGGACGAGAACGGCGTCCTGCAGATCGTCGAGTACCGCCCCGCGGTGCACAGCGCCGCGGTGGCGCCCCAGCCGAGCACGCCGCCCCCGGCGCACCGGCCCGACGAGCCGGCCCGCGTGCAGCAGTGGAAGAACTCGCTGCTCGACCTGAGCCTGCGCAACCGGCTGATCAACTACACCGAGCGCGCCGGCCTGCCGCTGGTCGTGCCGGGCACCGCGCTGTCGGTGCTCGACAACTTCGTGCACGACGGGACGCCGATCTCGCTGCTGCCGGCCGACCAGCTCGCCGCCGTCCAGAAGGAACGCGGCATCACCAGCGCCCGGGAGCTGCCCGAGGCGCAGCTGACCGAACTGCTCGTCGACCGCCGCGAGGTGCACGCCGACGTCACCAGCGGCGGGTACCTGCCGCGGCTGCGCAACCTCGCCTACAAGGCGAAGACCGTGCAGGAGGAGACCGGCGCCAACAACCTCTACCTGGCGCTGGGCTCGCTGGTCTGGGAGCTCGACGGCCGCCCGCTGCGCAGCCCGCTGGTGCTCGTCCCGGTGGTGCTGAACCCGCTGTCGCGCAACGGCGGCTACCGCCTGTCCTTCGACGAGGCCGGAGCGAGCACCCCGAACTACTGCCTGCTGGAGAAGCTGCGCCAGCTGCACGGCCTCGTCGTCCCGTCGCTGACCGAGTCGGTCGACGGCGCGCTCGACCTCGACGCGGCACTGGAGGCCATGCGGGTCGCGCTGGTCGGGCACGGCCTGCCCTACCGGGTCGAGGCGACGGCGGACCTCGCGATCCTCCAGTTCGCGAAGTACCGGCTGTGGAAGGACCTCGACGAGCACTGGGGCGCGCTGGCGGAGAACCCGCTGGTCGCCCATCTCGTGCACCAGCCGACCGAGGCGTTCGAGGACCCGGTCCGCGACACCGGGCGCTACGTCGACCTCGACGACCTCGCCGCGCAGCTGCCCGCCCCCGCCGACTCCTCGCAGCTGCGGGCCATCGCCGAGGCCACCGCCGGCCGCACGTTCGTGCTGGAGGGCCCGCCCGGCACCGGCAAGTCGCAGACGATCACCAACCTGCTCACGCGGGCGGTCGCCGAGGGCAAGAAGGTGCTGTTCGTCGCCGAGAAGCGGGCGGCCCTCGACGTCGTCGCGCGGCGGCTGGACGCCGTCGGCATGGGCATGTTCGCCCTCGACCTGCACGACAAGGGGTCGCGCGCCTCGATCGTGCGGGCGCAGATCCGGCTGGCGCTGGAGCACGCGGTCGCCGTCGACGAGCAGGGGCTCTCGGCGTCGTCGGAGGACCTGCGCTCGGCCCGCCGGATGCTGGCCCGCTACGCCGACCGGCTGCACGACGCGAACGCCGCGGGCCTGTCGCTGTACTCGGCGCGGACGGCGGAGCTCACCGCCGGCACCGACGTCGACCCGGTGCCCGTGCCGCTGCCGTTCGTGGCCAACGCCCCGGCCGAGGTGCTCACCCAGGTGCGCCGGGCGCTCGCGCTGCTGCCCGACATCGCCGACCTGACCCGCCCGTCGCTGCGCCACCCGTGGGCGTTCGTCGACGACCCCGGGATCGACCTGATGGCCACCCAGGCCGCGGCCGCCGAGGTCGACGCCGCGGTGCGCGGGCTGACCGGGTTCGGCGAGCTGTCCGGGGTCCTGCGGCACGCCCGCACGCCCGCCGACCTCGACGCGCTGGCGCACCTGCTGTCCGGGCCGGCGATCAGCCTCGACGTGCTCGACGAGACGTTCACCGGCCTCTGGACGGCGTCGACGTCGGCGGTGCTCGGCGAGGTGGCGGCGTTCATCGCGTTCCGGCACCCGGGGCTCGACGTCGCCACGCCGAACGCGCTCGCGCTGCCCCTGGCCGAGATCTACGTGGCGGCGCAGACCGCGGCGGCGTCGTCCTGGTTCGGACGGCGGCGGAAGCTGATCGCCGTCCGCGACCGGCTGGCCCCCTACCTGCGGCCCGAGGCGCGGGTGAAGCCGAAGGACGTGCCTGCCCTGGTCGAGAACCTGTGGCGGGTGCAGACCGCGGTCGCGGCGATCGCCGCCCGGGCGTCGTCCATCCCGGGCCTGTCGGTGCCCGAGGGCTGGAACCCGTTCGGCGACGCCGACCTGCTCGACCGCCGGGTCGCCTGGCTGCGCCGGGCCGGCACCGCCGTCGACGGGTCCTCGCCCTTCCACGTGGCGCTGCGCAAGCTGATCGTCTCCGGGCTGCCGTCCGACGCCGGGGCGGCGGCGGCCGTCGCCCGCCTGCGCGACGCCGTCACCACGCTGCTCACCGCGTGCCGGAGCAACCCCGACGCGCTGTCGGCCTGGGCCGGCGACGACGGGTTCGTGCTGCGCTGGTCGATGACCCGCCCCGAGCGGGGGGTCGACAGCTCGGTGCTCATGTCGCTGCGCCGCTGGGTGTCCTTCCTCGACACCCTCGAGCCGCTGCGCTACGCGGGCCTCTTCGACGCCCGCCGGCTGCTCGTTACAGGCGCTGTAACCGCCGACGACGCCACCCGGGCGTTCGAGCGCGGGCTCGCCGCGGCCTCCGTGGCCGAGCGCCTCGACGCGACCGGCCTGGACATGTTCGACAAGCGGGCGCACGAGAAGGCGATCCGCCGGTTCACCGCCGCGTCCAAGGCGGTGCGCGAGCACCTGACCGCCGCCCTGCCGGCGAAGGTGCTGGGCACCCGGCCGTTCGACGCGGCGTCGGGCAACGGGCAGGTCGGCGCGCTGCAGCGCGAGCTGGCCAAGCAGCGCCGCGGGCTCGGGGTGCGGCAGTTGCTGTCACAGTACGGAGAGCTCATCACCGCGGTCATGCCGTGCGTGCTGGTCTCGCCCGACTCGGTGGCACGGTTCTTCCCGGCCCGGGCGGCGCAGTTCGACCTGGTCGTGTTCGACGAGGCCTCGCAGATCCGGGTGGCCGACGCGGTCGGCGCGCTGGGCCGGGCCCGCGCCGCCGTCGTCGTCGGCGACTCCAAGCAGATGCCGCCGACCTCGTTCGCCGAGCCCACCACCGGCTCCGACGACACCGACCCGATCGAGATGGGCGTCGAGGACGAGGAGTCGATCCTGTCCGAGTGCGTCCAGGCGCGGGTGCCGCGGCAGTGGCTGTCGTGGCACTACCGCAGCCAGGACGAGTCGCTGATCGCGTTCTCCAACGCCCAGTACTACGAGAACCGGCTGTCGTCGTTCCCGGCGCCCACCCACGGGCGGGCGTCCTCGGAGCCCGACGGTCGCGGGGTCTCGCTGGTGCGGGTGCCGGGCACCTTCCACCGGTCCAACGCGGGGCGGCTGCTGCGCACCAACCCGATCGAGGCCAAGGCGATCGTCGCCGAGATCCGCCGCCGGTTCGACGCGGTGCCGAAGTGGGACGGGATGGACGTCGTCCCCTCCATCGGCGTCGTGACCTTCAACGCCCAGCAGCGCTCCTACATCGAGTCGCTGCTGCGCGACGCCGACGACGACCGGCTCGCCCAGGCGCTGGACCGCACCGACGGCGAGGGCCTGTTCGTCAAGAACCTGGAGAACGTGCAGGGCGACGAGCGCGACGTCGTCTTCTTCTCCACCGGCTTCTCCCCCCGGCCCGACGGCACCCTGCCGCTGAACTTCGGGCCGCTGAACCGGGTGGGCGGCGAGCGCCGGCTCAACGTGGCGATCACCCGCGCCCGGCGCCAGGTCGTCGTCTTCTCCTCCTTCGACCCGGAGCAGCTGCGGGCCGAGGAGACGTCGTCGGTCGGCATCAAGCACCTGCGGGCGTTCCTCGACATGGCCGCTTACGGCACCGACGTGCTGCCCCGCGATGCGCGCTCGACGTCGGTGGTCGACCGGCACCGGGAGACGATCGCCGCCGCGCTGCGGGCGCGGGGCCTCGTCGTCCGCACCGACGTGGGCCTGTCGGAGTTCCGGGTCGACTTGTCGGTTTCTCGACCTGTCGATCCGGAGACACCGGTGATGGCAGTGCTGCTCGACGGCCCCGCGTGGGCGCGCCGCGGCACGGTCGGCGACCGCGACGGCCTGCCGGTCGAGGTGCTCGGCGAGATGCTGCGCTGGCCGGTGGTCGAGCGGGTGTGGCTGCCGTCGTGGCTGGCCTCGGCCGAGGCCGTGGTCGACCGGCTGGTCGAGGCCGTGGACGCGGCGCCGTCGTCGGCGCCGGTCGCCGAGCCGATCGCGCTGCCGACGGCGGCGGTCGAGTCGTTCAAGGGCGTGGCGGCCCTGCGCTCGGCGGTGACGGCGTCGGTGGCCGTGCCGGCCGCCCCGAAGCCCGCCGCGAAGCCGGCTGCGCCGAAGAAGCCGTCCGGGCCGGTGGCGCTGGACGGCGAGACACCGTTCGTCCCCTGGATCCCGAAGACGGCCGGTGAGAAGTCGGTGCTCGACGAGCTGCCGGCGGCGAAGGCGGCGCGGGTCGTTCGCCGGGTGCTGACCGCCGGGATCAAGGCCGAGGGGCCGATCCACGTCGACCGGCTGGCCAAGTTGACGGTCGGCGCGTTCGGGCTGAACCGGGCGACCGAGGCACGTCGCGAAGCGCTGATGTCGACGCTGCCACCCTCGGCCGTGGTCGACGGCTACCTGTGGCCCGAGGGCGTCGACCCGGCCGGGTGGACCGGGTTCCGCCGCCAGGTGTCGTCGACGGACCGACCGCTGGAGCACGTCGCGCCCGAGGAGATCGGCAACGCGATGGTGGCGCTGTGCCGCTCAGCCGCCGGCATGCGCCGCGACGAGCTGATGACGGCGACGGCCGCGGTGTTCGGTTACAAGCGGCGGGCCGCGTCGGTGACGCCGGTGCTCGAGGCCGCGCTGAAGGCGGCGCTGCACCGGGGCCGGCTGACCGAGCAGGGGTCGGGCCTCATCACCTGCTGAGGTCGCTCGCGTGCGGACCCGAGGCGGCCCACCCGCTCAGCCGATGACGACCGAGCCCGTTCCCTTCGGCACCAGCTCGATCCACGTGTTGCCGGGAGCGAGCCGCACCGGCTGCCCGTCGGCCCCGGTGAGCACCACCGGCGCGTCGACGGATGTCTTCGACCAGGTGGCCGCCACGGCCCGGCCACCCGTGGCGACCCACGCCTCGCCGCTGCCGACCATCACGGTCTCCGGCACGTGGTTGCCGGCGGCGTCGGTGAACGGCGTGCTGACGACGTCGACGCGGAGGACGACCACGTTGACCGCCCGCAGCGGTGCGCCGTCGGACTCGAGCGCGAGCGTGCCGCCCTCGTACCGGACCCAGCGGCCGTCCGACGGGCTCCAGTTCCAGCTCGGCCGGGCGATGCCGGAAAGCTTCAGGTCGACCACGCTCGCCGGCCCGCCCGCCAGCGCCGAGGGCAGTTGCGTGCCCGTCGCGACGACGAACTGCGGGGGCGGCGGGGCCTGGTGCGCCGCGTCGGCCTGGCCCAGGAGGGCGTGCGGGTCGGCGTAGATGTTGTGCGGAGCCGCCCGGCCGGTGCGGTAGAACCCGGCGGCCCCGGCGTCATGGCTGACCACCTGGAGCCCCGCAGCGGCGACGGCATCGATGAAGGGTCCCTGGCCGCCGGAGAAGGCGAGCAGACCGTGCAGGGGGCCGGCGATCCCCGGGTCCATGGGGCGGACGGAGCGCACCGGTCCGATCTCCGTCGGCACGGTGGAGTGGTAGACGGCGACGAACCGGCTGATCCCGCCCTCGACGATCTGCTCCCAGACGAGGTCGGCTGCGTTCAGCCCGGTCTGCGGTCGCGCCGCGGTCGAGTTCTCGATCTTGACGGCGAGCGCGGGGCCGGTGACCGCCGCCGTCGCCCCCACCCCCGTGAGCGGCCAGCGCACGGGCTCCGGCTCCGGGGTGGGGGTCGGCGTCGAGGTGGGAGACGGCGCGGCCGGCGAGGTGGTCGGGCTGGTGGCCGGTGCGGCGGCCCGCGGCGTAGAGCCGCAGGCCACGGTGGTCGCCAGGACGCTACCGACGAGCAGTGCGGTGGCCAGGCGGCGCGGCAGCGTGCGCACGAGCCCTCCCCCCGACGCGGCGGCCCTCCCGGCCGGAGGAGCCCGCCGAACTGTACGAACGCAGGGGGCACGCAGGGTGGGTCTCGGCGACCGTCGTCCCTCGAAGTGACGACGCCCGCGACGGGCCACCGCGGGCGCTCCAGCTCCTAGAGCCAGGTGGGGGGTGGCGGAACCTCGCCGGTGAGGCCGGAGGTGTCGCCGCGCGTCAGCCAGGCCGCGACCGCGCAGACCGGCCCGCTGACCGCCGGCCCGCCGGACCCCCAGGTGCGGCCCACATCGGTGGCCGTCACGGTCGCCTCCAGCGGCTGGCCGCGCTCGGCGAACAGGCCGAGGACGTCGTCGACGAGCGCGGTGCAGAAGTCGGCCGGCAGGTCGGCGAAGGTGAGCCCCGCGGCGAGGTCGACGCCGTGCACCCACACCTCCTTGGCCCGCATCCACGGCACCTCGGTGCCGGGCACCGGGCGGTCGAGCATGGTGCGGACCTCCCCCGCCCACGCCGCCTCCGGCATCGTCTCGACGGCCTCGGCGAAGCGACCGGCCGCGTCGGCGTAGTCGGTGCGGAGCTCGTCGGGGGCCAACGCGGCGGTGGCGGCGATCCCGGCGTTGCGGTCCTCGCGGGAGGGGTACATCCGCTTCTCGATCCCGGTGCGGGCCCACGAGAGCAGGTTGCCCAGCGCGTCGGCGTTGCGGGCCAAGTGCGCGACGACGTGCGCGCGGGTCCAGTCGGGCAGCGTCGAGGGCGCGGCGAGGTCGTCGTCGGACAGCCCCGCGACCAGGCCGGCCACGACGCGCTCGCCGTCGGCCCACCACTGGCGGGAGGTCTGCGGGTTCGGTGACATGCCGGTGAACCTACGACTCAGCCGACCGGCGTCCTGGGCGGCTCCCCCGCGAGCACCGCCCGCACGTTCTCCACCGCCAGCCGGCCCATGGCGTCGCGGGTCGCCTCGCCGGCGCTCGCGATGTGCGGCAGCAGGACGACGTCGTCACGCCCGAGCAGCCCGGGGTGCACGCGCGGCTCGTCCTCGTAGACGTCGAGCCCGGCCCCGGCGATGACGCCCCGCGCCAGCGCGTCGGCCAGCGCGGCCTCGTCGACGATCGGTCCCCGCGCGGTGTTGACCAGCAGCGCGGTCGGCTTCATGGCGGCCAGCTGCTCGGCCCCGATCAGGTGCCGGGTCTCGGGGGTGAGCGGGCAGTGCAGGGTGACGACGTCGCTCTCCGCGAGCAGCCGGTCCAGGTCCGCGGCCTCGACGCCGTACCCGGCCGCCTCGTCGCTGGTGGCCCGGCTGCCGGTCGCGAGGATCCGCATGCCGAACGCGGCGGCCCGGCGGGCCACCGCCATCCCGATCCGGCCCAGGCCGACGATGCCGAGCGTGGCGCCCGCGCTGACGTCCAGGCCGACGAACAGCCGGGGGCCCCAGATCCAGTCGGCGCCGCTGCGCACGAAGCGGTCGGCCTCGACCAGCCGGCGGGACGTGGCCAGCACCAGCCCGAACGCGACGTCGGCGGTCGCCTCGTCGAGGACGCCCGGGGTGTTGGTGACGACGACGCCCCGGGCGCGAGCGGCCGCGACGTCGACGTTGTCGTAGCCGACGGCGCAGTTGGCGACGATCCGGAGGTCGCTCCCGGCCGCGTCGAGCACCTCCCCGTCGACCCGCTCGGTGAGCAGCGTGATCAACGCGCTGGCCCCGCGGACATCGGCCAGCAGCTGCTCCCGAGCAGGCGGCCGGTCGGGATCGTCGTGCACGACGACCGGCACGCCCAGCGACCGGACGGCCGCCATCGCGCCGTCGGTCAGCTCGCGGCTCAGGTACAGATGGCCCACCGAACTCAGCCTCCCTCCCGCGTCACCGGCGCGCGATGCCCACCAGCGTGACGTCGTCGGCACCCTGCGGGTTCAGCGCACCCAGCACCGCGTCGAGCAGGTGCTGCGGGTCGGCCGGGGCGCCGGCGACGACGTCGCGCAGGGCGTCGAGCCCGATCGCGAGGTCGGAGCCGCGGCGCTCGACCAGGCCGTCGCTGAACAGCAGCAGCCGGTCGTCACCGGTCAGCTGCAGCCGCGCCTCGGGGTAGTCGGCGACGTCGAGGACGCCGAGCGCGGGCCCCCGGACCTCGTCCAGGAAGCCGGCACCGGCCGCCGTCGCGTGCAGCATCGGCAG
Source organism: Blastococcus jejuensis (assembly GCF_039534705.1). Classification (NCBI taxonomy): domain Bacteria; kingdom Bacillati; phylum Actinomycetota; class Actinomycetes; order Geodermatophilales; family Geodermatophilaceae; genus Blastococcus; species Blastococcus jejuensis. The sequence goes on along the minus strand of NZ_BAAAVV010000002.1, from coordinate 214,431 downwards.
GTGCCCGGCGTTGGCGACGACGACGTCCCCGGTCTGCGGGTCCAGTTCCGCGACGAGCGCCGTCGCCATCTCCCCCGGTAGCAGCGAGGCGATGACCTGGTTGAGCCCGTCGAGCGCCGCGGCCGGACCGTCGGCCCGCAGCAGGTGCGCGCGCAGCGCGTGCCGGAGCTGGGCGGTGATCGCCGCGGCGGCCAGCCCGTGCCCCGCGACGTCGCCGAGCACGATCGCCACCCGACCGTCGGGCAGCGGGACGATGTCGTACCAGTCGCCGCCGACGACGTCCTCGGCGCTGGGGATGTAGCGGGCGGCGAGCGCCAGGCCCGGCACCTTGGGCAGCTCGTCGAGCAGCAGGGTGCGCTGCAGCGCGGCGGACAGCCGGTTGTCGTCCTCGGCCAGGGCGAAGGTGGCGGCGGCGAGGTGGCCGGCGAGCGTGCGGGCGGCCGCGACCTCGTGCTCCCGCCACGGGCTCGAGGTCCCGCGCACCGTCTCGCTCCAGGCGGCGAACGAGTGCCGCGGGCTCAGCCGCGGGCCGGCGTCGGTCTGGGCCACCTTGGACTGGTACGGGTTGCCGCCCCAGGTGACGTCCTTGAGCGTCTCCGGCCGGAACCAGGCGAGGAAGTCCTCGCGGCCGAGGGGGACGGCGAGCACCCCGCTGGCGGTGTCGGCGAGGTCGGCCGCCTCGGGCAGCACCGAGGAGACGGCGTCCGTGGCGGTGATGCCGGCGGCGACGAGCCCGGCCACCAGCGGCGCGACGCGCTCGGCGGGCGGCGTCGTCCCGAGCAGCCGCAGCCGGCCCCCCAGCCGGACGGCGGCACCGGCGGCGGGCAGCAGGTCGAGGACGGTGACGTCCTCCTCGGTGAGCGCGGCGGCCAGCGCCCGCGGCGTCCGACCGACGGCGGCGGTGAGCTCGGTGGTGCGCCGCGCCACCTCGACGACGCCGTCGGTCTCCCCGGCCGCGACGGCGGTGTGCAGCAGCAGCGAGGCGGTGCGGCCGAGGAACTCGGCGGCGGTGCGGTCGGTGTAGGACGGGCGGTGCGGCCCGGCGTAGTGGTGGCAGGAGATGAGGCCCCAGAGCCGGCCGCGGTCGATCAGCGAGACCGACATCGACGAGACCACGCCCATGTTGGCCAGGTACTCCAGGTGCACCGGGCTGACGCTGCGCAGCATCGCGCCCGAGAGGTCCAGGGGCGCGCCGGTGTCGGGGTGGACCGAGGGCCGCAGCGGCGCCGGCGTGTAGCCGGCGTCGGGGATGATCCGCATCCAGTTGGTCTGGTAGAGCGTGCGGGCCTGGGCGGGGATGTCGCTGGCCGGGTAGCGCAGGCCGAGGAAGGGCTCGAGGTCCTCGCGGCGGTCCTCGGCGATGACCTCGCCGTTCCACTCGGGGTCGAAGCGGTAGACCATCACGCGGTCGTAGCCGGTCAGCGCGCGCACGTCGCGGGCCAGCACCGCGCCCAGCTCCTCGAGGGTCTGGGTGGCGGCGAGGCGCTGCAGCACCGTGGGCAGCCGGCGGTGCCAGGCACTGCCGGCGTCCTCGGCGCCGGCGACCGGTTCCCACTCGGTGACCAGCAGGCCGTTCGCGCGGTGCAGGACCAGGTCGACGTCCTGGCCGCGCAGCTGCACGCGGACGGGGTTGGCCTCGGCGAGGTCGCCGGCCAGCGCGGCGCGCAGGGCCGACGCGTCGGTGAGGTCGTCGAGCGTGGCGCCGGTGACGTCGCGGCCGAACAGGTCGGCCGCGTTGGCCGAGGCGATCACGACGACCAGGTCGGGTTCGGTGACGGCGAGCAGCGCACCGTGCGGCTGGATCGCGCCGGGTATCGCGATCGGCTCGTCGGCGCAGCGGAGCAGGGCTTCATCGGCGGTGACCGTCACCGCCGCGACGTTACGGGCGGCCGTCCTGCGGGGCGACGGCGGTGGCGATCTCGGCCGGCGACTCGACGATCGGCACGAGCCGGTCGAGCTCGAGCAGGTCGACGGTCAGCCGCACCGGGCTGTTGCTGCGCGGGCAGACCACGTGCAGCGCGACCCCGACCGCAGCGGCCTGCTTGGCGGTGCGCATGAGGGCGCGGGCGCCGGAGGAGTCGAGGAACCGGGTGGGGGTCAGGTCGATGACCAGGCTGCGGGGCGCGGCGGCCAGCTGGGCCTCGACCGCGGCAGCGAGCTGCGGCGCCGTCGCCAGGTCCAGCTCACCCCGTACGGTGAGCGCGGGGCGCCCGGCAACCGTCGTCCGTTCTACGTCGAACAGCACGAATCGGGCTCCCTCGTCATGGCGATCTGCCACGTCGAGGGTAGGTCACGCCGGTTCCGAGAGAGTGGGTTGCCGTGAACATCTCCTTCAGCGTCCGACTTCCGGTGGACGCGCACAGCGTTCCGCTGGCCCGCGGGATGCTGCGCCAGGCACTCGAGCACCTCGGGGTGGTCGAGTCGGGGATCGAGGAGATCGTGCTCGCGCTGACCGAGGCGTGCGCCAACGTCGTCCAGCACGCCGGGGAGCACGACGAGTACCAGGTCGACGTCGCGATCGACGACCACGTGTGCCGGATCAGCGTGCTCGACAACGGCGAGGGGTTCGACGTCGACGCCGTGGCGTCGACACCGCCGGGGTCGCCGCTGGAGCGCGGGCGCGGGCTCGTCCTGATGCGCGCGCTGGTCGACCGGCTGGCCTTCAAGGAAGCCGAGGACGGGCGGCACCGGGTGATCCTGGAGAAGGAGCTGGTCACGCAGCCGAAGCTGCGCCTGCTCAGCTGACCTTCCCTGCCAGGCTCCTCCCCCACTGGCTGGCGCGCTCCTCCTCGCCGTCGACCAGCGGGCCCTTGGCGTCGGTCACGTAGAAGTGCTCGGCGTCGGCGACCAGGGTCGCGCCGAGCCCCTTGAGCAGCTTTTCCTCGGTCTTCGACGCGTGGTCCATCTTGATCAGCAGCTTCGGGTGGTCGCTGCGGGTGTCGAAGGCGGCGGCCCGCGTGCCCTGCGCCAGGCGGACGGCGTCGAGCCACTCGTGCAGCCCGTGCTTGGTGTCCTCGACCACGGCGCCGTACTGCTTCACCGCGCCCTCGCGGGTCGACTCGCGGGGCATGGAGAAGCCGTGGTTGGGGCCGCCGACCACGAGCAGGTCGACGTCGACCTCGTGCGGGGCCTCCGACGCCGCGACCACGTCGACGTCGTGGCTGCCCTTCAGGCCTTCCGCGACCGCTTCGGCGATCTTCCGGGCGTCGCCGAAGATCGATTCGTAGACCACGAGTGCGCGGGCCATGACTGCCTCCTGTCGTCGGTTGCTGCCGACGCTAGGGCCGCGGACCGGCTCCGGAACGGACCGGACCGCCCTGTCGACGGGGCCGGAGGTCCCGGTCAGGTCGTCGCGTCGGCGTCGCTGCCGACGTCGCGGGCGAGCAGGTAGGTGGCCCCGCCGAGGATCAGGCCGGCGACGGCGGAGAGCAGCACGATGACGACGGTGTTGACGTCGCCCAGCAGCGCGACGACGAGAGAGTGCGTGCGCGAGGTGGGGTCGGCGAGGACGACGCCGACGAACACGGCGACGAGCAGCCCCGCGCCGAACGAGAAGACGTGCGAGAACCGGCCGGTGAACCCCCACCGCTCGCGCAGCGTGTCGGCCGCCTTGACGATGCGGCCCGCCCGCAGGATCCGCAGCGCGCCGACGGTGCGCACCAGCCGCAGCACCTGAACCGGGCCGACGGCCAGGACGACGGCCGCGACGACGAGCAGGGTCATGCCGATCAGGCCGAGATGGCCCTTGATCCAGGCCCGCTTGTCCTCGGCGACGACGACCAGGATCACCGTCTCGGCGACGAGCACGAGACCGCTGGCGATGTCCACCCAGCGCCCGGTGGTGCCCAGCCAGCCGTCGGCGACCGACAGGAACATCGCCGGGATGGAGGCGAGGGCGGCGACGAGGACCGGCAGGGCGAGGCGGTCCTGCCACTTCTCCTCGCGCGTCGCCATCGCCGTCCACGGTATCGGCGGGCGCACAGCCGCGCCGCCCGGTCAGAGCACGCGGACCGGCTCCCCGGCCATCCAGGCGGCGACGTCCTCGACGGCCTCGCGGTAGAAGACCTCGTAGGTCTTCTCGGTGACGTAGCCGAGGTGCGGGGTGAGGACCGTCCTGGGCGCTGACCGGAGCGGGTGGTCGCGCGGGAGCGGCTCGCGGTCGAAGACGTCGAGGCCGGCGCCGGCGATGGTGCCGTCGCGCAGCGCGGCCAGCAGTGCCGCCTCGTCGACGATCGGGCCGCGGCTGGTGTTGACCAGGAGCGCGGTGGGCTTCATCTGCTCGAGCTCGGTCGCGCCGATCAGGCCGCGGGTGCGGTCGGAGAGGACGAGGTGGACGGTGACGACGTCGGCGGTGGCGAACAGTTCGTGCCTGTCGACGCGGCGGGCGCCGACCTCGGCGGCGCGCTCGTCGGTGAGGTTCTGGCTCCAGGCGACGACGTCCATGCCGAACGCCCGACCGATCTGCGCGACCCGGGCGCCGAGCCGGCCGAGGCCGAGGACGCCGAGGGTGGCGCCGTCCAGGTCGGTGCCGACGGTCTCCTGCCAGCCGCCGGCGCGGACCGACGCGTCCTCTCGCGGCAGGTGGCGGGCGGCGGCGAGGATCAGGGCCCAGGTGAGCTCGACGGGGCCGGAGGCGTGGCTCGCGGTGCCGGAGACGGTGATGCCGCGGTCGGTGGCGGCGGCGACGTCGATCGAGGCGTTGCGCCGGCCGGTGGTGACGAGCAGGCGGAGGTTCGGGAGCCGGGTCAGGACCGCGCGCGGGAACGGGGTGCGCTCGCGCATGGCGACGACGACGTCGAAGCCCGTCAGGCGCTCGACGAGGGCGTCCTCGTCGTCGAGGTGGTCGGCGAACGCGACGACGTCGACGGGTTCGGGGAGCAGGGACCAGTCGGCGAAGCGGGCGGCGACCGATTGGTAGTCGTCGAGGACGGCGATCCGGTGCATGCGCTGGGTCTACCGCATCCCCCGGACGCGCGACGGCCCCGCACCGTTCGGTGCGGGCCCGTCGTCAGCGTTGCGTCAGTAGCGGGCGCCGGGCTTGCGCCCCGGGCCGGAGCCCTTGCGCTTCGCCTGCATCTGGCTGACGAAGTCCTTGATCTTGGCCTGGTTGTGCGGCTTGCGGGCCTCCTGGATGACCTTCGCCGCGATCCCCGACGCCATGAGCTTCTTGATCATGCCTGCCATGTTCGGCCTCCTTGATGGTCGATTGGCCTCTTGGGTGCCCTAACGCGCGGCGGCTCAACCACGTGCCCGGACAGATCACACTGTCAGGTCACACCGTCAGGTCACTTGTCGAGCACCTTGAAGGCCGCGTGCACGAGGAACGCGGGCCACACCATCGCCTTGAGCACGGCCAGCGCCTTCTCCTTGGGGTCGCGCGCCTGCGGCCAGAACCAGGTCACCGCCCCGATGAACCCCAGCCCGTAGACCGGGCTGCCTCCGCCGCCCTGCGGCGGTGCCTTCACCTGCTTGGGCACGTTTCCCTCCTCGCGTCGTCGTCTGACGGCGACGCTATGAACACCGTCGACGTCCCGACCAGGGCAGGACGTCCCGTGGGTCGCGGGCGTTCCGGTGCCGGCCGTGGACCCGTAGCGTCCGGGCCCATGGCAGAGCGGCAGTTCCGGACGGTGCTCGAGGGCGGCTCGTACTTCGAGGGGCCGCGGTGGCACGAGGGCCAGTGGTGGGCGTCGGACTTCTACCGGCACACGGTCAGCCGGGTGACTCCTGGCGAGCCGGAGACGGTCGTGCTCGAGGTGGAGAACCAGCCCTCGGGGCTGGGCTGGCTGCCCGACGGGTCGCTGCTGGTGGTGTCGATGAAGTACCACCGGCTGCTGCGGGTCGCCTCCGACGGCTCGGTGTCGACGCACGCCGACCTGTCCGAGGTCTGCGGCGGGCTGCTCAACGACATGGTGGTCGACGCGTCGGGCCGGGCGTTCGTGGGCGACTTCGGCTTCGACCTGATGGGCGGCGGCGCGCCGGCAACGGCGTCGGTGAAGCGGGTCGACCCGGACGGCTCGGTGGTCGTGGTCGCCGAGGACCTGCTGTTCCCGAACGGCTCGGTGATCACCCCGGACGGCGGCACGCTGATCGTCGGCGAGACGTGGGGCAACCGGTACACCGCGTTCGACATCAGGGCCGACGGCGCGCTGACCAATCGGCGGGTGTGGGCGTCGCTCGGGCCGGAGCCGGTCGGCTCGTCGGTCGAGGAGCTGATGGGGCAGATCGTGGTCGCGCCGGACGGCTGCAGCCTCGACGCCGAGGGGCACATCTGGTGCGCCGACGGCTTCGGCAACCGGGCGGTGCGGATCGCGCCGGGCGGCGCGATCGTCGACGAGATCGCCGGGCCGGGCGGGATGGGCGTCTACGCCTGCGCCCTCGGTGGGGACGACGGCACGACGCTGCTGCTGTGCTGCGCGCCAGACTTCTACGAGCACACGCGAACGCCGGTGCGCGAGGCGGTGCTGGTGTCGACGGAGGTCGCCGTCCCCCACGCCGGCCTCCCGTGACCGGGTGACCGGATGCCCCCTACGCCGGGGCGCTCAGCCGGCCGGCCTGTCGATGAGGTGCTCGACGAACCAGCCGCGCGCCGCGCCGGAGGAGACCTCGAAGCCGGCTCCGGTGTAGGCGTCGAAGTGGCCGCCGTGGACGGTGACGAGCCGCTTGGGGTGGACGGCCGCCTCGTACGCCCGCAGAGCGAGTCCGCCGTCCACGAGTCGGTCACCCGGCGCCACCACCGCGCACGGTTATCTGGTATCAGAGGTGGTATCATCCAGAGGTGGCCATGACGCTCCGACTCGATGAGCAGGAATCCGACGCTCTGCGGCGTCGAGCTGACCTCGAAGGCCGATCCATGCAGGACGTCGCTCGCCAGGCGGTGCGCGAGTACATCGAGCGGACCAGCAAGCGAGAGCTGCTCGACCGCGTCCTGGACAGCGAGTTGCCGCGTTATGCCGAGGCGCTCGAGCGCCTAGGCCAGTGATCTACCTCGACCTCGAGGACCTCTTGCACATCGCGACCCGAACCCTCGGCGAGGTGCCGGTGCGGGACGTCGGATTGCTCGAGGCAGCCCTGGCCAGGCCGCGTTCCACGGCGTTCGGCGAGGACGTCTATCCCTCCATCCATGCGAAAGCGGCGGCGCTGTTGCACTCGATCGCCCGCACTCACCCGCTGGTCGACGGCAACAAGAGGCTGTCCCTCGCTGCGACAATCGCCTTCCTGGGCATGAACGGGCTGCGACTCACCTTGTCGAACGACGAGGCGTACGCGCTGGTGATGGCGGTCGCCGCCGGCGAGCTGGACGAGGTCGAGCCGATCAGCGACCGCCTGGCGACCGGGACAAAAGCCTGGCGCTGAACCTCGGCCGGACCGGTGGACTCGGCGCCCGCGGCCACTAACCTGCCGTGATGGCCAAGCGGGCGAAGCGCAGCGGTGGCGCAGGCAAGAGTCCCCGTCGGGGTGGCAAGGGGCGCCGCCCGCAGCACCGGCGGACGGAGCGGGCCGGCACCGACGCCCTGCTGGGCGCCATCGAGGCCGCCTTGGCCGCCGACGAGCCGCTCCCCCTGCTCGACCTGGCCAGCACCGCACTGCACTTCGCGGACCCGCGGAGCGACGACCTACTGGAGCAGCGCGGCACGCCGAGGGACTCGATCGAGACGCTGATCGCCAACCTGTTCGACGCGCCGATCGAGGAAACGTCGGCCCTGCTGACCGCGGTCGCCGTCCTCACGGGTGACGGCGAGCTCTGCCGGCGAGTGCACCGCGAGATTGCCAACCGCGGCCATGTCCTCCCACGGTGGCTGGTGCAGTTGGAAGCGACACGGCCTACGCGTGTGCTGAGCATCGAGCACGTCCTCGGCGACGGTGACGAGATCCTGCTGGGCGTCGAGCTGCCCGACGGCCGGCCGCTGACCGCGTCGGTCTACGTCGACCACAACCTTGGCGCGGTGGTGAAAGACGCGGTCGTCGTCCCCGTCGATCCGGACACCACTGCGGAACTCCTGCGGCAGGGCTTCGACCCCGACGTCACCGTGCGCCAGCTCGACCTCGCGGACGCCCGTGCCAGGCTGACCGAGGCAATCGAGCACGGGGCGCTCATCTACCCACCGCTCGAGAGCGACACCTGGCCGAGCAGCCGTCCGCTCATCGAGTGGATGGTCGGCCTGCTGCCCGACGGCGGCACCGGCTACCAGCGTCCGGAATGGACGCCGGAGCAGCGGCAGGAGCTGGCCGAGAGATTCCTCACCACGCCGTTCGCCGCAGATCTGACCATCGACGACGACCTGCGCGAGCTGCTGGACGACGTGCTGTGGTTCGGCACCGACTACGGCCCCGGTGACCCGCTGCGCTGGAGCCCGGTGAACGTCGAGATCCTGCTCGCCGACTGGATCCCGCGGAAGATCGTCGCCGAGGTCTCTCGGCTGGAACGGGCGCCGGACCTGCTGCGGGCCTTCATCCGGTACTCCCACGCGGAGCGCGGAATCCGCGAGCAGCTGACGGTGGAGACTCTGGACGCCGTCGACGAGTGGGAGCCCGAGTACCAGCAGGCGATCCGGACGCCCCGGCTGCAGGGCCCGGAGGCTCTTCTCGCCCGGATGGGGGTGCTGGACGAGGACGCGGCGCTGGCCGCGCGGGAAAGGCCGGAGGAGGACGACGACCCACCGCGCCATGGCTGAACCCGTGACGACTCACTCGCCTCCGTGGCCCCGGGCTGCCGGTTCGGGCCCGGTCGTGGCGCTGGGCAAGCTGGTCGCCGACCAGGTGCTCCAACTGTCCGCCCCGCTGATGGTCGGCAGTCAGCAGCGGGTGGTTCGGACGACGACGGCGGGCGGCGCACCGGCCAACGTGACCGCGAACCTGGCCCGCCTCGGCGTCCCGGCGCGGTTGGCCGGCTGGGCCGGCGCCGACCCGCTCGCCGACGAGCTCCTGGCCGGGCTGGCGGCGCGGGGCATCGAGATCGACGTGGTTCGCCGCGGCCGCACACCGGTCTCCACCGTGCTCGCCCACCCCGACGGCGAACGGACGCTGCTCAGCGACGGCGGCGAGGGTGGCCTCGAGGCCGACGACGTCCGACCGGAGTGGGTGGCCGGCGCGGCCGTGCTGCACGTCGACGGCTACGACCTGCTGCGCTACCCGGCGGCGCTGGCGCGAGCCGCGGCGATCGCACGGGAGGCCGGGGTGCCGGTCAGCGCCGACGTCGCGGCGGCGTCTCGGATCGAGGCCCACGGCCGGGACGCGTACATGGCCCTGCTCGCCGACCTGCGTGCCGACGTCCTGTTCTGCAACGCCGCCGAGGCGGCGGCGCTCGGGCCGACCGGCGACCTCGCCGAGCTCGTCGTCGTGCACGCCGGCGCCCGGCCGACCCGCGTGCTGTGGCGCGGCGACAGCAGAGAGGTGCCCGTCGATCCGCTGCCGGACGGCGCGCTGCGGGACACCACCGGATGCGGTGACGCCGTCGCCGCCGGGGTGCTCGCCGGCTGGCGCGCCGGGGTCCCGGTGATCGACGCCGTCCGCGCGGGTCACGCGGCCGCGGCGGTGGTCGCGAGCGTGATCGGCGGCCAGCCGCCGGTCAGCCGACCGGCAGGCTGACCGTCGACGGCGAGCCGGCCGAGTGCCCGATCCGGTGGGTGACCGGCACGCCGTGCGTGGCGGAGCCGATCGGCTCGCCGGTGCCGACGTTGCGCGCATAGCGCGGGTGGGCGCCGCCGGAGACCTGCAGGCGGATGCGGTGCCCCGCGCGGAACCGGTGGGCGGTGTCGGGCAGCGTGGCCTTGACCGTCCGCTCCCCCGCGGCCGGCGGCTCGCCGTCGGCCGGGTCGAGCCGGACCAGCCGGTCGGTGACGTTGACCGAGCGGCCGCGCTCGTCGACGTCGCACAGCCGGAGGAAGAGGTCGGCGTAGGGGTTGTCGGAGGTGACGCGCAGCTCGACCCGGGCACCGCCCAGCAGCTCGACCGGAGCATCCAGTGGCTCGGTGGTGAAGGTGCGGACGTCGTCGCGCGCCTCGAGCTTGCGGTTGTCGCGGCGGCCGGCGCGGAACGTGAGCACCCGGCCGCCGACGGACGGCGTGGGGGCCATCGGGTCGTAGCGGAAGGACGTCGTCCCGCCGTCATCGGTCGGTGCGGCGTCGGCGAGCCGGCCGCCCGGGTGGAGGAACCAGGTGCGCACCGCGCGGTCGGACGGCGGCCAGTCGGGCAGGCCGCGCCACCCGCCACCCCCGGTCACGTAGACGCGCACCCGGTCGGGCCGGGCGGGCGCCTCGGCGCCGTCGACGGGCAGGTGGGTGGCCAGCCAGGCGAGGCTCTCCGCGGTGGTGACCGCCGGGTCGATGGCCAGGTGCGCCCACGGGCCGACGGTGAGCCCGACGTCGACGCCGCGGTCGCGCAGGGCGGCGTACTGGTACAGCGTCTGCTCGAGGAACCAGTCCTGCCAGCCGCCGACCAGCAGCGTGGGCACGGTGCTCGAGTGGACGGCGGCGGTGGCGCGGTACCGGTCCCAGTAGGGGTCGGCGAGGTCGGGATGCTCCAGCCACTCGTCGAACCACGGGGTCGCTGCCCCGCCGAGGCGATCGGCCAGCCCCTGCAGCGGCAGCCCGTGCAGGTGCGGGGCCAGCCGCCGCTCCGCGGTCAGCAGCCGGGCCGTGCCGCGCACCGGGCCGAACAGCTCCTGGTGGGCGATCAGCTCCGTCCACGTGGCGACGTTCTGCAGCTGGAAGGAGCCGTCGACCAGGCCGGCCGCGGCGAGGTCGTGCGGGCCGATGTGCACCACCATCGCCGCGAGCTCCGGCGGCGGGTCGAGGGCGAGCGCCCACTGGGTGTAGCCGAGGTAGCTGGGCCCGAGCGTGGCCAGCCGCCCGTCGAACCAGGGCTGCTCGCGCAGCCAGCCGACGGTGTCCTGCCCGTCGTGCTCCTCGTTGACCACGGGCTGGAACTCGCCGTCGGACCCGAACGTGCCGCGCACGCTCTGCACCACGACCGCGTAGCCGCGCGCCGCGTACGGCAGGGCGAACAGCGCCGGGAACCCGCCGCTGCGCCGGTAGGGCGAGCGCAGCAGCACGGTCGGGTGCTGCTCGCCGGTGGCGGGCAGGTAGACGTCGGCACGGAGGACGGCGCCGTCGCGCATGGGCACGGTCCGGTCGCGCAGGACGCCGACCTCCGACGTCGCCGGAGGGAGTTTCCAGCGCCTGCCGACGGCGGCGGTCGCGAGCCGGACGGCGCGCGGCAGCGGCTGCGCGGTCCCGCGGTCGAGCGGCGGCACGGGCGGACTCCTGGTCGGACGGCGGGTGACCCGGACCCTAGTGCGACAGCCGGTCAGCCCGGCGGGCCGTAGACCTGCCGGAAGGAGCGCTTGATCGGCGCGCCACCCTCGTTCCCTGCGTCGCCTGGACGAGGCCCAGTCCCAACAGAGACGCCACCAGAGACGTGGTCGCCTCCCTCCCAGACGGACTACTCAGGCAGCTGGAGTCGGCCGTCGATCCGGCGGGGGACGTCCACAGAGCCGTCGCGCAGCTCCGCGGGGAGCACGTGCTGCGGGGCGTCCTGCCACGCCGTAGGCCGGAGGAAGCGGCGGACCGCCGACGTCCCCACCGACGTGTGCAGGCTGTTGGTCGCCGGCCACGGGCCGCCGTGGTGCTGGGCCCACGACACGCTGACCCCGGTCGGGAAGCCGTCGTAGATCAGCCGCCCGGCGACCCGCCGCAGCAGGTCGGTCAGCCGCCCGGTCAGCTCCCCCTCGGCCGGCGCGCTGTGCACGGCGGCGGTCAACGACGACGGCAGCTTCGCCACCGCCGCGGCGAGCTCGTCCTCTCCGTCGTAGCGGACCAGGACCGTCATCGGGCCGAAGCACTCCCCGGTCACGGCGTCGTCCAGGTTCTCGACGTCGACGGACAGCAGCAGCGGGGCCGCGCGGAAGCCGTCGGCAGCGGAGCCCTCCCCCTGAGCCACGACCGACACGGAGGGCAGCGTGCGCAGCCGACCGGTCGTCGACGCGTAGTCCGCCGCGATCCGCTCGTTGAGCAGCACCTGGTCGCCGGTCGCGCCGACGGCCGCAGACACGGCCTCGACCAGCGCGTCCCCGCCCGCGCTCCGAGGCACCAGCACGACGCCGGGCTTGGTGCACAGCTGGCCGGCCGCCACCGTGAACGACCCGACCAGACCCTCGGCGATCGCCGCGGCACGTTCGTCGGCGGCACCCGGGGTCACGATGACGGGGTTGATGCTGCCGAGCTCGCCGTAGAACGGGATCGGGTCGGGACGGCGGTTGATCAGGTCGAACAGTGCGCGGCCGCCGGCGGGTGACCCGGTGAAGGCCACCGCCCGGATCTCCGGGTGGCTGACCAGGTCCGCGCCGGCCTGCCGGCCGTGCACGAGCGACAGCGTGCCCTCGGGGCAGCCGAGCTCGTCCGCGGCGCCCCGCATGATCGAGAAGCACAGCTCCGACGTCGCCGGGTGCGACTCGTGGGCCTTGATCACCACCGGACAGCCGACGGCGAGCGCGGAGGCGGTGTCACCGCCGGGGACCGAGAAGGCCAGCGGGAAGTTGCTGGCGCCGAAGACGGCCACCGGGCCGATCGGCACGAGCATGCGGCGAAGGTCGGGGCGGGGGCCCATCGGCGTCTCCCCCGGCGGGTCGATGGTCGCCTCGAGATAGCTGCCCTCCTCCAGCACCTCGGCGAACAGCCGCAGCTGGTAGCAGGTGCGCCGCAGCTCCCCACCGAGGCGGGTGGGACCGATCGCGGTCTCCCGGTCGGCGGTGGCGACGATGTCCTCGCCCCGCGCCTCGAGGGCGTCGGCCATCCGCCGCAGCAGGCCGGCGCGGAAGTCGCGCCCGGCCGCCTCCAGCCAGCCCGCGGCATCGGCCGCCGCCCGGCACAGCCGGTCCAGCTCCGCAGCGCCGGTCTCCTCCGCGACGACCTCGCCCCGGGTCCCGGTGCGCGGATCGATGCTCGCGACCACGGTCATCTGGCTCTCCTCTTCGCTCGGCGTCGCTGCCGTCGCTCGGACCGCTCAGGTCCCGAGAGACGTGTCATTTCGGCATGGCCTCTTGACGGCGGCTCGGTTTCTCTTTTCTATAGGATCTATGGAACCTTCGGCAAGCGTCGAGCTCCCGGCGCGGACGGCCCTCACCGACCGGGTCTACGAGCTGCTCCGCAACCGGATCATCGATCTCGTCCTCGAGCCCGGCGCCCGGCTCAACGCCGACAAGCTCGCGGCCGACATGGACGTCAGCCCCACCCCCGTCCGCGAGGCACTGAACCGCCTGGCCGCCGAGGGACTGGTCACCGCCGCCCCCTACCGCGGGTTCCGGGTCTCTCCGCTGCTCAGCCGCTCCGACCTGGCGCAGCTGCTCCGCGCTCGCCAGGTGATCGAGTGCGCCGCGGTCGAGCAGGCCGCGAGCAAGCGGGGCAAGCTCGAGCTGCAGGAGCTGTCCGCGCTCGTCGCCCGGATGGACGAGCTCACCCGGGCCAAGCCACTCGACGTGAAGGCGTTCAACTCCGCCGACGCCGCGTTCCACCGCCTCGCCGTCGGGGCGTCGGGCAACCGCTTCCTGCTGCAGGCGCTCGAGTCGCTGCACGTGCACATCCAGCTGGCCCGCCACTACCAGGGCCGGTCGGTCACCGAGGCCAAGCGCGCCAACGCCGAGCACCGGGTCCTGGTCCAAGCCCTCACCGACGGCGACGGCGCCGGCGCCTGCCAGGCCGCGCGCGATCACCTCGACGGGGTGCTCGACCGCCTCCAGACCCACCTCGACACCCACGACGGCGGCCGCGCCCACGACGCAGAAGAAGGAACCACCCGATGAGCACCGACCCCCAGGCCCCCGTCGCGGAGGTGGTCGCCGACCTGCTCGTCGAGGCCGGCGTCCGGCGGGCCTACACCGTGCCCGGCGAGAGCTTCCTGCCGCTCATCGACGCCCTGTCCGCGCACCCGGAGTTCACCGTCGTGTCCACCCGGCACGAGGGCGGCGCGTCGTTCATGGCCGAGGCCGACGGCAAGCTGACCGGCGTTCCCGCGGTGGTCATGGCGACCCGCGCCGTCGGGACGGCGAACCTCGCCATCGGCATCCACACCGCGCGCCAGGACAGCACCCCGATGCTGGCGCTGCTGGGCCAGGTCGAGACCGACCACCTCGGCAACGAGGCGTTCCAGGAGGTCGACCTGCCGGCCTTCCTCTCCCAGATCACCGTCTCGGCGACGACGGTCACCCGCACCGACCGGGTGGCCTCCACCATCGCCCGCGCGCTGGCCCGCACCACCACCGGGCGGCCCGGCCCGGCGGCCGTGGCCCTGCCCTCCGACGTCCTGGAGGGCACCTCGGCCCCGCAGCGTCCGCTGCTCCCCCGCCCGCGCCCGGTGGCGCACGAGGACGACGTCGCCGCGGTGGCGCGACTCCTCGCCGCCGCGCAGCGCCCCGTGGTGATCGCCGGCCAGGACTCCGACCACGCCGCGCTGCGGGCGCTGGCCGAGACCTACGGCGCCGGCGTCTACGCCGCGTTCCGGCGCCAGGACAGCTTCCCCAACGACGACGAGCACTACCTGGGTCACCTCACGCTGGGCACCCCGCCCGCGGTGATCGCGGCGCTGGAGCAGGCCGACCTCGTCGTCGTCCTCGGCGAGCGCCTCGACGAGACGACGACGCAGAGCTACCGGCTCCCCGCGCCGGGCACGCGCGTGGTCCACGTGCACCGCGACCCCGCCGTGCTGGGCGTGCACCAGCGCGCCGACCTCGCGCTGGTCGCCGATGCGGCCGACCTCTGCCGCCGCCTCGTCGCGCGGGCCGACGACGCCACGCCCCCGGCCCAGCCGTGGTGGCGGGAGGGGCACGAGGCCTACCTGGCCGCGGCCCGCTCGTCGGCCGCGCCGGCCCAGAGCGGCGGGCTGCACCCCGGCCGCGCGGTCGAGGCGGTGCAGGCGGTGCTCCCGTCGAACTCCGTCGTCGTCAACGACGCCGGCAACTTCTCGGTCTTCCTCCACCGGCAGTGGGTCTTCACCGAGCCGCGCACGCAGGCCGCCCCGATCTCGGGTGCGATGGGCTACGCCGTGCCCGGCGCGATCGGCGCGGCGCTCGCCCGGCCGGACCGGCAGGTGCTGGCCGTCGCCGGCGACGGCGGCTTCCTGATGACGGCGAACGAGCTGGAGACCGCCGCCCGGCTGGGCGTGGGCATCAAAATCCTCGTCCTGCAGAACGGCCTGTACGGGACGATCGCCATGCACCAGGCCCGCGGCGGGCTGCCGATCAACGCCTGCGACATCTCCGGCGTGGACCTGGCCGGCCTGTCCCGGTCGCTCGGCGCGACCGCCGTGGCGTGCGACAGCGAGGACCAGCTGGCCGACGCCGCCGCCGAGTTCGCCAAGGCCGAGGGACCGGCCGTCATGGTGGTGCGCACCGACCCCGACGTGATCGCACCCGGCACGTCGCTCTCGGCCCTGGGCGGCGCCGCGTGATCGCGCGCATCGCCACCGTCGAGGCCATCCCCCTGCGGTATCCGCTGCCGGACGGCGGCTACGGCTCCTCCCGCGGCCTGGTGCCCGCCCGCGAGACGACGCTCGTGCGGCTGGAGACCGGCGACGGCGCCGTCGGCTGGGGCGAGTCGTTCGGCCCGCCGGCCGCGGTGGTGCCGCTGGTCCGGGAGTCCGCGGCGCTGCTCGTGGGGACGACGCTGGACGCGCCCGTGCCCTTCGTCGCCGAGCGGCTCCAGGCCCACTACCACCGCGGCAACGGCCTGCACGCCAGCGCGCTCTCCGGCGTGGAGACGGCGATGTGGGACGCCCTGGGCCGCACCCTCGGCGTGAGCGTCGCGACCCTGCTCGGCGGCCGCGCCCGCGACGAGGTGACCGCCTACGCGTCCACCGGATACGTCACCCGCGACCGCGACCTCGGCCTGTTCCGCGACATGCTCGACCGGCACGTCGGCGACCTCTCCGGCGCCAAGATCAAGTGCGGGCTCGGCGTGCGGGAGGACCGGGAGCGGGCGGCCGTCGCCCGCGAGGTGCTGGGCCCGGACCGCGCGCTGATGGTCGACCTCAACGGCAACTGCACCGTCGACCAGGCCCGCGCGGTCATCCGCCGGCTGGCCGACCTCGACATCGCCTGGCTCGAGGAGCCGCTGCCGCCCGACGACGTCGACGGCCTGAAGAAGCTCGACGGCTCCCCCATCCCGCTGGCCACCGGCGAGGCGCTGCACACCCGCGCGCCGTTCCGCCGGCTGATCACCGAGCGGCTGGTCGACTTCGTCCAGCCCGACGTCGCCAAGGTGGGGGGCCTGGCGGAGGCCCGCGCGGTCGCCGAGCTGGCCCGGGCCTGGAACGTGCGCTTCTCGCCGCACGTGTGGGGCGGCGCCGTGGCCCTGGCGGCGACGCTGCAGCTGCTCGGCGCCGTGCCCGACTACCCGCACACCGGTCACGTGCCCGAGCCGCTGTGGATCGAGCTCGACCGCGCCGACAACGGCCTGCGCGAGCAGCTGCTCACCGAGCCGTTCGTCCCGAAGGGCGGCCGGCTGGCCGTGCCCGAGGGCCCGGGCCTCGGCGTGGACGTCGACGAGGACGCGGTGCGCGCGCTCCGGGTGGACGCATGACCGCGCGACGGGTCCTCGTCACCGGCGCCTCCGGCTTCCTGGGTGAGGCGGTCCGCCACTCGCTGGAGGCGGCCGGGGCCGAGCCGGTGGCGACCGACGCCCGCCCGGCGCCCGGCGTCCGCGCCGTCGACGTGTGCGACCCCGACCAGCTCGACGCGGTGCTCGACGGCGTCGACGCCGTCGTCCACCTGGCCGCGATGGGCGTCTCCGACCAGGGGCTGGTCGCCGGAGCGGACGCCGATCCGGCGCGGGCCGTGCGGGTCAACGTCGAGGGTTTCGTGCACGTGGTGCAGGCCGCCGCGCGCCACGGCGTCCGCCGGGTCGTCTGGTCGTCGTCCACGACGGTGTACGGGCCGGCCGCCGGCTACGGCCCGGCGCCGATCGACGAGGCCGCGCCGCTGCGCCCGACGACCGCGTACGGGGTGACGAAGGCCGCCTGCGAGCACATGGGCGCCGTCCTGTCCGCGCGGCTCGGCCTCCCGGTGGTCTCGCTGCGGCTGCCCATGGTCTACGGCCCCGACCGCTGGTACGGCGGCAGCCAGAAGCCGCTGGTCGACCTGACCGAGGCGCTGCGCACCGGCGGGCCGGCCACGGTGCAGGCCTGGGCCGGGGACGCCGACTGGATCCACGTCGCAGACGCGGCCGACGCCCTGGCCCAGCTGGCCCTGGGCGACGCGGCACAGCCCGCCTACCACGTGGTCGGGCACCGGGGCGGGCTCGCCGAGCTGGCCGGAGCCCTCGTCACCGCGGCCGGCGCCCCGGCGTCCGCCGTCGTCGAGACGGTCCCCGGCGGCGCACCCGACATCCCGGCGATCGACGACGCCGCGCTGCGCCGCGACACGGGTTTCACCCCCCGCTTCCCCGACGCGGCGTCCGGCGCCGCCAGTTACCTGACCCCCGAGAGGACGACGTCGTGACCACTTCCACCCCGTCGGAGCGCCTGGCCGAGCTCGGCCTGACGCTGCCGGACCCGGCCAGCCCGTCGTTCGACTACGTGCCGGTGCGCCGCGAGGGCCGGATCCTCTACGTCGCCGGGCAGCTGCCCAAGGAGGACGGCGAGGTCCGGATCACCGGGCGCTGCGGTGAGGACGTCGACGTCGCCACCGCCCAGCGCGCCGCGGAGATCTGCACCCTCCAGGGCATCGCCTGCGCCGCCGCCGAGGCCGGGGGCATCGACGAGCTCGACAGCGTCCTCCGCGTCACCGGCTTCGTCGCCTCGACGCCGGACTTCCACGAGCAGCCGCGGGTGCTGGACGCCGCCTCGCGCCTGCTCGGCCAGATCTTCGGCGAAGCGGGCCGCCATGCCCGTTCCGCCGTCGGCGTCGCGGCGCTCCCGCGCCGCGCACCAGTGGAGATCGAGTTCCTGTTCACCGTCCGCGACCTGGCAACCGGCCGCTGATCCCTTCCGAGTCCGACCGAAAGGCACTTCGAATGCTGCACCGACGCACCATCCGACACCGGTCCGCCCTCTGCCTGACGGCGGTGACTGCACTCACCCTCACCGGGTGCGGGTTCGCCACCGGCGAGGAGAGCGCATCCGGCGGGGAGTCCGGCTCCGGCGACTGCGCCGAGGTCACCCTGCGCCTGGCCACGATCCGCACCGACGACGACCCCACGACGATCGCGGCGCAGTCCTTCGCCGACGCGGTCGACGAGGCGACCGACGGTCAGGTGACCGTCCAGGTGTTCCCGAACAGCCAGCTCGGTGACGCCAACGACCTGTTCGCCGGCATGGCCAGCGGCCAGGACGTCGACATGTTCTACGAGGGCATCAGCCTCTACCCGACGCTCGAGGGCGCTTCGGACTTCGCCGTCGTCAGCGTGCCGTTCATGTGGGACAGCTACGAGCAGTTCAAGGCGGTGCTCGAGACCGACCGCTACCAGGAGCTGCTCGACCAGGCCGCCGAGGCCACCGGCGTGCGGGTGGTCGCGACCGCCGGCGACGCCGAGCCGCGGGCGCTGAGCGCCAACCGCCCGATCCGGACGGCCGACGAGATGGCCGGCCTCAAGCTGCGCATCGCCGACGCCCCCATGCCGCAGGCGTTCGCGACCGCGCTCGGCGCCGAGCCCACCGTGGTGCCGTTCTCCGACCTCTACCTGGCGCTGCGCCAGGGTGTGGTCGACGGCCAGGAGAACGGCGCGATCACGATGGTCAACCAGAGCCTCTTCGAGGTGCAGCCGTACTTCATGCCCACGAACTACATCCGCGACGTGCGGTCGTGGTACGTCAGCGACCAGGTGTGGGGTGGGCTCTGCGCGGACCAGCAGGACGCGATCGTCGAGGAGGCGAACGCGGCCGGTGACGTCGCCACCGAGGAGGTCGCCACCCAGCTCGAGGAGGCCATGACCGCCCTCGAAGGCAGCATCGAGGTCGTCGAGCCCGACGTCGAGAGCTTCCGCACCGCGCTCGAGGGCACCTTCGAGCAGTTCGACGGCGAGCTGTGGCAGGAGGGTCTGCTCGAGGAGACCCGGCAGCTGGCGGAAGAGAACCGGTGATGACGGCGGCCCTCCGGGTCGCCCGCAGCACCCGGGCCGCCGCCGTCGCGGCGGCGGCCTGGGTGGCGGGGATCTTCTTCGGGATCATCTTCGCGATCAACGTCGCGCAGATCGTCCTCCGCCAGTTCGACGCCGGGTTGATCTGGGTCTCCGACCTCAGCCGGCTGCTGTTCACCTGGACGGTGATGCTCGGCGCGGCCGCGGCGTACGGGAAGCGCGAGCACATCGTGGCCAGCTTCATCGTGGAGAAGGTGCCTGCGCGCTGGCAGTGGGTGCCGGCGCTCGCCGTCCGCGTGATCGAGGTGCTGGTGGCCCTGCTCCTCGTGGTCGCCGGCCTGGCCGTCGCCCAGAACCGGGCGCAGATCGACTACATCCAGCTCGAGGGCGTCTCCACCGGCTGGGCCTACGCCTCGGTGCCGGTCCTCGGCGCCCTGATCCTGCTCTGCGCCCTCACCCTGCCGCTGCGCCCGGAGACCACCGAGGAGCAGATCGCGCAGGAGACGGCGGCACTGACCGGAATACCTGTGGAGGCCGCACGATGACCACTCCTGCTCGAGCAACCGAGCACCGCCTCGACCGGCTGACGACGGTGCAGGCCGCCGACGCGATGGCGGCCGCGAAGGTGGCCCTGATCCCGGTCGGGGCCACCGAGCAGCACGGGCCGAACCTGGTGTGCGGCATCGACTGGATGACCGCCGAGGCAGTGGCCCAGCGGGTCGCCGCGGAGGTCGACCCGCTGGCCGTCGTCGTCCCGCCGCTGCCGTTCGGGCTGTCGGGCCACCACCTCGACTTCCCCGGCACCCTGCACGTCTCGGCGGCGACCTTCAGCGCCGTGTGCAAGGACGTCGCGCGCAGCCTGGCGCGGCACGCCATCACGAAGGTCGTCTTCGTCAACGGACACCGCGGCAACGAGAACATCCTCGGCGTCCTGGTGACCGAGCTGACCTACGAGATGGGCATCGAGGCGGCGTCGGCGTTCTGGATGACCCAGGCGGCCGAGGAGGTCGCGCGGCACAAGAAGACCGATCGGTGGGGCCACGCGTGCGAGGTCGAGACCAGCATCGCGCTGGCCATCTCCGATGACCTGGTCGCGCCGTCGCTCGAGCCGGGTGACCTGATCGAGGAGTACGGCGCCTTCGAGGACAACTACGCGAAGCACTCGCTGGTCACGGCGCGGACCTTCGCGTCCCGGACGCGCAACGGGGCGTTCGGCGACGCGACGCTGGCGACCGTCGAGGCCGGTCGGGAGATCCTCGACGCCGCGGTGGCGCGGACGGCGGCGTTCGTCCGTGACTTCGCGGCGCGCGCGCCACGGGGTTCGGCCGCGGACGGCGGGGCCTTCTGATGGAGATCCTGCTGCTGTTCGGGGTCCTCTTCGGGCTCATGGCGTTCGGCGTGCCGGTGTTCGTCGCGATGGCCGCGTCGGCCCTGGTCACGCTCGCCGTGACCGGGCTGGGGGCGGCCACCGTGCTGGCGAACACGATGGTCGGCGGGGTCGACTCGTTCGAGCTGCTCGCCATCCCGTTCTTCGTGCTGGTCGGCGAGCTGATGAACAAGGCCGGGCTGACCCAGCGGATCATCGACCTGCTGATGTTCTTCCTCGGCCGGTTCCGCGGCGGGCTGGCGCAGGCCAGCGTCGGCGTGAACCTGTTCGCGTCGGGTGTGAGCGGTTCGGCTCCGGCGGACGCCGCGGCGGTGTCCTCGGTCATGCTCCCGGCGATGCGCCGCGAGGGTTACACGCCGCAGTACGCGGCCGCGGTCAACGCCAGTGCCGCGGTGGTCGGGCCGATCATGCCGCCGAGCATCCCGATGGTGTTCGTCGCGCTGGTGACCCAGCTGTCGCTCGGGCAGCTGTTCCTGGGCGGCGTCGGGCCGGCGATCATCCTGGCCGGGTCGATGGTGGGGCTCATCGCGTGGCACGCGGTCCGCGGCCGGCTGCCCTCGCGCAAGACGGCTGCCGTCACCGTGGGCGGGGGCGGTTCCTCGGAGGCCTCCGCTCCCTCGGACGAGCGCTCGCTGGGGCGGCTGTTCCTCGAGGCGCTGCCGGCGCTGCTCGCACCGGCGTTCATCATCGCCGGCGTGTTCGGTGGCTTCGCCACGATCACGGAGATGGCGGTGCTGGCCGCCTTCTACGTGCTGCTGCTGGGGCTGGTCTACCGGACGCTGAAGGTGCGCGAGGTGCCGGCCGTGCTGCGGGACGGCGCGGTCTTCTCGTCGACGATCATGATCCTGTTCGCGGCGGTCGGGTCGTTCACCTACGTGATCGCGGCCCAGCGGGTCGGCGACCAGGTGGCCGAGTTCGTCTCGGGGCTCGACGTGGGGCCGACGACCTTCCTGCTGCTCACGATGGTGTTCTTCCTCGTGGTGGGCATGGTGCTGGACGCCGTCCCGGCGATCCTGATCTTCCTGCCGATCCTGCTGCCGGTGGCCGTGGAGCTCGGGGTGGACCCGATCCACTTCGGCGTCCTCGTCGTGGTGAACCTGATGATCGGCCTGCTCACGCCGCCGGTCGGAGCGCTGCTCTACGTGC
This sequence comes from Blastococcus jejuensis, assembly GCF_039534705.1. Taxonomy (NCBI): domain Bacteria; kingdom Bacillati; phylum Actinomycetota; class Actinomycetes; order Geodermatophilales; family Geodermatophilaceae; genus Blastococcus; species Blastococcus jejuensis. The sequence continues at coordinate 192,837 of NZ_BAAAVV010000002.1, read as the reverse complement.
TGACGAAGATCGGCAAGGTCCCCTTCACCGCCCTGGTCAAGGAGACGATGCCCTTCGTGGCGGTCATGCTGATCGGGTTGCTGCTCATGGTGCTCGTCCCGTCGATCGTGACGGCGCTGCCGGAGCTGGTGTTCGGCGGCTGACGCTCGTCGACCCTCTGGCGCAGGCCGGACGGACCCCTCACTCGGGGACCGTCCGGCCTGCGTCGTCGTGGAGGGCTTCGTCAGGCGGCGATCCGATCGTCGTGCCGTACCGGGAAGGGCTGAGGCGTGGTCATGCCAGCGGTCCGGTCCGGCCCGATGTGAGCCGGTGCGCGACGGCGTCGCCGCCCACCCGGCGGATCAGTTCCAGGTCGCCGCAGACGACGAGCAGGTCCCGAGCACGGGAGAGGCCGACGTAGAGCATCTCGCGGGCGCGTTCCTCGTCGCGGAACCCGTTGACGGCCAGCACGACGGCCGGCCGTTCGAGGCCCTTGAAGCCGAGGACGTGCCCGTAGAAGAGGTCGTCGTCCTCCCAGAAGGAGGCCCAGTACGCCTCCGGTCCCTGCTTCTGCCGCGCCGCCTGCTCGGGGTGCCTCTTGTAGGTGGTCAGCAGGGCGACGGCGTCGTTCGGCCAGCTGGCGTCGAGGAGCTCGACCGCCGCGTCGTCGGCGGCGTCGAGCGCCGCCTCAGTCGCGCACTGGATGAACCGCACGGGGACGCCGTCGCCGCCGCGGTACTTCATCTGGCTCGGCGTGAGGCTGCCGAAGGTGCCGGCGATCTGCTTGGTGTTGCGCAGGTTCTCGTTCAGGTTGAACGGGGTGAGCGCGACCGGTGGGCGGCCCTGCCGGGCGAAGACCCGCTGCCCCTCGTCGGCGAAGACGTAGAGACAGCCGTCGTCCGGAGACCGCAGCGCTGCGACGACGGCGGGCCACCAGCTCTCGGCGAAGTCCTGCGCCTCGTCGATCACGATCCCGTCGAACCGCTCGCTCTCGGGCAGGGCACCGGCCAGCGACACCATCTCGCCCGGCAGGTACTCCTCCCAGTAGCGGCTGTCGTCGTCGGATCCCTCCCCAACTCCCCAACCGATGCCGAGGTAGTGGAAGGTGCCGACGTAGGCGGGGCGCTGCTTCTCCGGCCACGTGGCGACGCGGCGCTTCAGGTACTCCGCCAGGCCGCGGGAGTAGCACATGACGGCGACCCGCTGGCCGGCCGCGGTCATCCGCCGGGCCTTCTCGAGCGCCAGCCAGGTCTTGCCCGACCCGGCACCGCCGCGGACCTCCACACGGGTGTTGTCCTCGAGCATGTCGAGCACGCGCGCCTGCTCGCGGGTGAGCAGGTCGCACTCGGCCTCCCGCTCGTGCAGGTTGGCGACGAGGTCCTGCTGCGGGATGCCGACACCGGCCAGGCACTCGACGAGCCGCTCCACGTCCTCGGGCGTGGGCGGCGCGGTGTCGTGCTCGAGCTGCCGCAGGGCCGAAGCGATGCGTCCGGCGGCGTCGGAGAGGTCACCGTGGTCCAGCACCATCCACCGGGGCGCGTCGGGGGCCGCGAACTCCTCGGGCAGCGTCGTGGTCGGCAGCGCGACGAGGTGCGCCATCCGCGGGTCACCGGCCGTCCAGCGCCGGTCGCTCCGGAGGTAGCTCCGCAGCGCGTACTTGCAGCCGAGCGCCTGGTCGACCGGCCGGATCCGCTTGTCGATACCGCCGCCGTGCTGGCGCCACTCGCCGTTCCGGAAGGACACGCTGCCGCCCTTGACCTCGATGACGGCGACACCGAAGCCGGGCCAGGCGACGATGAGGTCGGCCTCGCGGTCGTCCTTGCGGTCGGTGAACCGCTGCCCGCACACCATGACCGCCTCGTCGGGCAACTGCTCGCGCAGCGCCTGCGCGAACAGCCGCTCCGCGTGCGACTCGAACGTCGGCTCCGCGGGGAAGACGCGCGCGCTCATGGCGCCCCCGTGCGTGGTGTCACTCCGTACCCCCGTGGCTCGGATCGGCCGATACCGGCACCCTGGCAGCCCCTACCGACAAAGTGGCAGCGCACGGCCGCGTTGTCATCCGGTCGGGCGGACGGCCGGAGCAGGATCTGGGATGTTGGGCGGTATGTCGCCGGCCATGCACCGCTCCCACCGGGTCGCCGGCGCGCTGGTCGGCTCCGCGGTCGGCGACGCGCTCGGCGCCCCGTTCGAGTTCGGTCCCCCGGGGCAGTTCACCGCCCGCTTCCCGGTCCCCGCGCGCGGTGCGAAGACGGAGATGTGCGGCGGCGGGTCGCTGGGCTGGGCGCCGGGCGAGTTCACCGACGACACGCAGATGGCGCTGCTCGTGGCGTCGTCCCTGATCGAGCACGACGGACTGCACGAGGCCGACCTCTTCGACCGCTTCCGCACGTGGGTCGAGGCCGGGCCACCCGACGTCGGCAACCAGACGCGAGCCGTCCTCGGGTCGAACCGCCCGTGGGACGTCGCCGCGGCCGAGCACTTCCAGCGCGCGGGTCACGCGGCGGGCAACGGCTCGCTGATGCGGACGACGCCCGCCGCGATCTTCTTCGCCCGGCACGGGCGCGACGCGACCATGGGCGCGGCCCGGCGCATCTCCGCGCTGACCCACGGCGACCCGTCGGCCGGCGAGGGCTGCGCGATCTTCCACGAGCTGATGCGGGCGGCGCTGGACGGCGACGACCCCCTGGCGGCCGTCCCCGCGGCGCTCGACCTGGTGGCTGACGACCACCGCGAGCGGTGGGCGACCGTGCTGGCACCGGACTGGACGCCGTCGGACGCGACGGAGTCCAACGGGGCGGTGTGGCCGACGCTCGGCCAGGCCGTCTGGGCGCTGCGGCACGGGCGCGACTTCGCCGAGGTGCTGCGGCTGGTCATCGACCTCGGCGGGGACACCGACACGGTGGCCGCGGTCACCGGCGGGCTCGCCGGTGCGGTGTTCGGCATGGGCGGCATCCCGATGCGCTGGTCGTCGGCGGTGCACGGCCGGGTGCCCGGCTTCGGCGACCGGCGGTGGGGGCTGGCGGACCTCCAGGAGCTGGCGGCGGCGCTGGACGGGAAACCGCTGGTCTCCTACGACCCCGGGGTGATCCCGCGGATCGGCCCGCGGGAGGTGCTGCCGGGCATCTGGGCGGGCAACCTCGACGGCGCCCGGTACAGCGAGGACGACTTCGCGGTCATCTCCCTGTGCCGCCTCGGCGACCCGTTCCCGCACGAGGTGCACCGCACGGCCTACGTCGCCGACAACGACTACAACCACGACGTCGACACCGTGCTGGCCGACGTCCTCGACGACATGGCGGCGCTGCGCGCCGAAGGACATCGACTGCTGGTGCACTGCCACGGCGGCGCCTCGCGCACCGGGCTCGTACTGCGCGGCTGGCTGATCCGTACGGAGGGCATGTCGGTCGAGGAGGCGACGGCGCACGTCGCCGAGCGCTGGCCGCACCTCGGTCTCTGGAACGCCAGCTTCACGGCCGCGCTGGAGCGTCTCGTTCCGGGGTGAGCCTTGACCAGCCCCGCGCACGGGGTCAGGGTGCGAGCACAGCTCACGCTCTGGGGGACGCATGGCCGAGGAGCAGCTCGAGGAGTTCCGGCTCTTCATCAACGGGAAGACGGTCGACGCGCTGTCCGGGCGCACGTTCGACTCGCTGAACCCCTACACCGGCCGGCCCTGGGCCCGGCTGGCCGACGGCGGCCCCGACGACGTCGACGCGGCGGTCGCCGCCGCGCGCGCCGCGTTCGACGGCGAGTGGGGGGCGATGACCGGCTTCCAGCGAGCCGCGATCATGCGCGCCTGCGGCGAGGCGCTGACCGAGCACACCGAGCGGTTGGCGCTGCTCGAGGTGCGGGACTCCGGCAAGCTGCTGCGCGAGATGCGCGGGCAGATGCAGGCGCTGTCGCAGTGGTTCTTCTACTTCTCCGGGCTGGCCGACAAGCTCGAGGGCCGCACGATCCCGCCGGCCAACCCCAACTACTTCGGCTACACCCGCCGGGAGCCGGTCGGCGTCGTCGCGGCGATCACCCCGTGGAACTCGCCGCTGCTGCTGCTGACCTGGAAGCTGGCGCCGGCGCTGGCCGCGGGCAACACCGTCGTCGCCAAGCCGTCGGAGCACTCCCCCGCGTCGACGGTCGCGTTCGCCGAGGTGCTGTGCGCGGCGGGGCTTCCCGCCGGAGTGTTCAACGTCGTCACCGGCTGGGAGCGAGCGACCGGCGAGGCGCTGGCCGGGCATCCGGGCGTGGACAAGGTCGCCTTCACCGGCTCGACGGCGACCGGGGTCCGGGTGGCGCAGGCGGCCGCGGCCAACGTCAACCGGGTCACCCTGGAACTGGGCGGCAAGAGCCCGCAGATCGTCTTCCCGGACGCCGACCTCGACGCCGCAGCGAACGGACTGATCGCCGGGGTCTTCGCGGCGACCGGGCAGACCTGCATGGCCGGCTCGCGGCTGATCGTGCACGCCGACGTGCACGACGCCCTCGTCTCGAAGGTGGCCGAGCGGGCGCGGTCGATCCGGCTCGGCGACCCGACCGCGGCGGAGACCGAGATGGGTCCGGTCGCCAACCAGCCGCAGTACGAGAAGGTGCTCGGATACCTGCGGGGCGCGCAGGACGAGGGGGCCACGTTCGCCTGCGGCGGCTCGGCGTCGGCCCTGGGAGGGCTGTTCGTCGAGCCGACCGTGGTGACCGGCGTGAGCCCGGGGAGCACCGTCGTCCGCGAGGAGGTGTTCGGGCCGGTGCTCGCCGCGCTGACGTTCACCTGCGAGGAGGAGGCCCTGAAGCTCGCCAACGACACCCCCTACGGGCTCGCCGGCTCCGTGTGGACCAAGGACGTGCACCGCGCACACCGGGTCGCGGCGCGACTTCGGGCCGGCACGGTCTGGATCAACGCCTACCGGGTGGTCGCGCCGAACATGCCGTTCGGCGGGTTCGGGCGCAGCGGGATCGGCCGGGAGAACGGCATGGAGGCCGTCAACGAGTACACCGAGACGAAGTCGGTGTTCGTCGAGCTGACCGGCGGCACGCGGGACCCGTTCCAGCTGGGCTGAGCTACCACTCCTCGGGTTCGAGCACGGTCTCGAACTGGGCGAGCAGCTCGAGCAGCCGCTCCGGGCCCTCGGCCAGCACGTCGTGGCCGGTCGGCCACTCATGGACGGTCCAGGCGGGGTCGGCGCGCACGCGCTCGACGATCGGGGCGAACGGGGACTGTCTCGGCCAGTCGGTGGCGGCGACGTAGTGCTTGGCCGGCACGGTCTCCCACGCGCCGGTCAGCTGGATGCGTTGCAGCAGCGTGGCGCGCGGATGGGGCCGGGCCCGGGGGTCGAAGTGCGGCAGCGGCTGGACGGCGTCCTCGGCACCCGCGTCGCCGAGCCACCACTCGCGCTGCTCGTCGTCGGTCAGCGAGTAGCAGGAGTCGCCGTCGTCGGGCACGAAGGCGTCCACGTAGACCAGCGCCCGGACGTAGTACGGCAGCCGGTCGGCGACGCCGGTGATGACGCTGCCGCCGTAGTCGTGACCGACCAGCACGGCGCCCCCCGGGTCCTGCGACAGGATCACGGACGAGGTGGCCTCGGAGATGTGGACGTCGAGGTTGATGGGCCGCATCCTGTCGAGCTGGTCGTGCGCGCCGAGGCCGCTGAGACTGACCGCCGACGCGGTATGCCCCTGCTCGGCGAGGCGCTCGATAACCGGGTCGTACCACCACCGGCCGTGGCAGACCCCCGGGACCAGGACGAATGTCGTCATCGGTGCCCTCCCTCAGGGAGGCTGAACGGTTGCCCGTACAAGCCTTCTCCTGAACCGCTCGGCGCACCACCGCTGGCACAGAATCGAGACGCAGTCCGCCGCGGGTCAGCTGGGCCGACCGGGCGTCGAGCCCACTCGCGAGGCACTAAATTGCCTGCGTGGACGCGGGCCCGCCGGACGGCGGCCGGCCGCCCCGAGGACGGCTGGTCCGCGCGGCCCGGCTCGCCGCGCTGCCCGCGGCGCACCTCGGGCGCTCCGCCGTCGGGCTGGGCAAGCGGATCGGCGGGCGCCCGGCGGAGGTGGTCGCCGCCCAGGTGCAGCAGCGCACCGCGGAGCGGCTGTTCGCCACGCTGGGGCAGCTCAAGGATGGGGCGATGAAGGTCGGCCAGGCGATGTCGGCGATGGAGGCCGCGCTGCCTGACCAGCTGGTCGGCCCGTACCTGGAGCTCGTCTCTCGCGTCGCCGGGCGCTGGTTCTCCGGCAAGCACCGCTGGCACGCACTGGACTGCCTGCCTGAGCCGCCGGACTTATTCACAGGCCGCCAATTGAGTGGTCGGCGAACCAGTCAAGTCCCTACGCCCGAAGCTCGCAGATACTCCCCCAGCCGCACTGGAGCTCCGACGCTTCTCGCGTCATCAAAGACCGGGCGACGACGCATGTGCTGGAAACAGACTTCCATGGTCCCGGCAAGCGGGAAGATGGCCGTCGACCACGTCTCCTTAGCCTGCCACCGCGGCCCCTGGATGCCGAGCCAGCAAGATGTCCTGCAAGGACCGATCGAATGACACGACTGGGCTTACCGGCGTTTGTCGGGGTACCGCCGTACGTTCCTACCGTGACCGCAGTCAGCTCTCCGCCCCTGCTGCCGGAGGCATACGCCCGGTGGCAGGAGCGGCTTGCGCAGTCGTTCTTCGCTGGCCGGGGACACCAACCGGTCGTACTATTTGTCGATCGGGACGAGCTGCAGCGATTGTCTGACCCCGGCGAGGACGGGGCACGTTCGTTGGCGGCGGCTGTGCGTGACATCGTGGACGTGGCCCGCGGCGCAGGCATGTTTGGTCGCGCGCAGCGGCTCGAATCGCTATGGCGCCAGGGCACGCGCGACATGCCCCCGCCTACGCTCCCGATCCTAGCCTTGAGCGTGCTAGCAGCGTCCGAAATGCGGACGGATTCCAGCGCCCGCCGAAATGCCTATTACAAGCGACTGGTTGGCATCCTAGTGCCTGATTCTGAGGATGAGGCAGGCGAGATACGACTCCTGATGGCGCTCCGTAACGGCGGCGCTTTCCTCGCCGTGGTTGAGATGTGGGAGCAGCTCGATCGCTGGCTTGTCGAGAAGGACGGCGCATTTGGCATATCGACCATTCGTGCCGGCGTCGCTAACGAGTCCCGCATCGGGTATCCTCTGTCGCAAACACTGGTTCGCCGGAGTGACCGCGCGGCCCTGACCCGCTTCTTTTCGACCGCGCGCCTGAAGTCAGCGGGCGTGCCCAGCGCCGATTCTCTCCTGCGGATGCTCCGCCGCTGGGTCACCCACCGGGGCCACGGCCTCACCGATCGATTCATTGAATCGCTGCACGACGACGGGGTTTTGCCGATCCTGGGTCCACTCCTCCACGATCTGGCGACTGCGTGGGACGGCAAGATCATTACGGCCGAGGGTCTTCGCCGACTCGATCTCCGGTTGGCCTTGGATCTGGACGATGCGTGCGGCTGGTGGGTCATTTCCGCCGTCCGTGACCTACCGGGCGACCTGCTGAAGGGCGTGAGCGACGGCCATCCATTCGAGGCACGCATCACGACCGACGTACACAGCACCATGTACCGCACCGAAGGCATGCCACCGGTGCACGCCTCGACCCTGGCCGCAGGGCTCGCCGCCCGCGGCGAGCGGTGCGTCGCCGAGTTCCAACCAGCCAAGGTGCTCGTCCTCGCCAGCAATGCCGACGCCGGTGGCTGGATGTCGATTGACTCGGTTCAGCCGTTTGAAGAGCATGTCTTTGTCGCTGCCACTGACGCAGCGCGCGCGGTGAGCCAAGCACTGCGCTCCGCGGCGGACCCGGGCTGGCGTCCGCTCGATCCGGCGTTCACGGCGAAGCTGCTCGGCAGCGGGTTCAGCATCTTCGATCGCGTCGTGTTCTCCGATCAGGAGCGCCTCGATAGCGCACTGGCCGCGATGCCGGGCGCACTCGCGTCAGGTCTTCGGCGAGGGGCCGCCGTCCGGCCACGCCTCATAGGCGGTCTACCGATCGACCGCAGGATCGCCCCCAACATTTACCTGGCCGGCGGCGAGCCCGACCTGGTGCTGCCAGTGACTGACGAGACGCGCTATGTCGAGGTCAGCTTGGACGGGATGGCAAGTCGCCTCCGGGCGTCGCTGTTCCCGATTCCATTGTGCCGGTTTCAAGGCGGCATGGAATCCGGTGAGCACACGGTCAACGCCGACGAGGAGACCCTAACCTTTGTGGTCGAACGGGGATCGATCGACGACCGCGCGCCGGAGAACGTCGCCAGCATCGGCTGGGTTGAAGGGGTGCTGCAGGAGAATGCCACGGACGCGGTAGCGATCTGTGGCGCAATGATCAGCGACGCGGAGATCGATCGTCCGGAGCTGGCGCGACGTGGCTCAGCCCTGACCGTTCTTATCAGCGCCGCCGGACGAATGACCAAGGTTAGCGATCCACCGCCGCCCACTCTGCCAGGGCTGACGTTCGCGTTCTTCGAGCTGCCCTCCAGCACGGCCGTCTGGCTCGCACAGAAACGGACAGCGGGTTGGACGGTCACCAAGCTGCGGAGCGCCGAGCCGGCATTCCGCGGGCTGACGGACGCGGACCGTGCGTTGTGGGAAGAGCTCTACGTCGGCGTGCAGAACCCCAGTCCGTTATGGCGCCTGTACGGCCGAGCCTGGGAGCGCTGCCGTGCGCGCTGACACGATGCTGGCGTGGATGAGTGAGACCGGTTCGGGTGATCTCCTGGAACTGCGGCAGCGCGTCACCTGGCTGGCACGTACCGCCAACCGCAACCCAACCAAGACCGAGCCGGGCCGCTGGCTGCGCGACGTTTCCACGCTCGGTCACGCCGAGGTCGACTGGGAGAGGGATCGCTGGGCGATTGCATCCGCAACGGCGGTGCTGCTCCCAGCCAGTGACGGCACCGTTGTGCTCGCCGGGCGGCGGCCGCTCGACTTCGTCGAGCAGCTTGAAGCTGACTTCGCGGTGCACATCGCAGAGCCAGACGCGAACGACGCCTCACGGCTTCCGGTTCCCTCGACGGTCTACCTCCAAACTGAGTCGCTGGCGGAACTCGATCAGGCGCTCCGTCCGGTTGGCGTCCGCTACGTCGGATGCGCCGCACGGGCAATCGCCGAACGCTTGCCGCGGGTGCAACTCGGCGAGCCGGCCGGTCAGCCTGCGTGGGGTACGCCAGTTGAGCACCTCGTCGCTGGGGGCGGGCGTGGTGTCGACTTTGTTCGCGGTATCCCGGATGGTGACGGACTCTTCCGCTTTCTCGTGAATGGACGGCAGCAGTACCGCTACCGAGTCGGCGGCGACTGGCTCCGCACCGATCATGCACCCGGAATTTGGTGGGCGCTTGCCGAACGCCGTGAACAGGTGATCCGCTGGCGACGCGAGCGGGACTCGAACGGCGAAGACATCGGCACGTTGTTTATCGACCAAGGGGCACCACTGCCGCCGTTGCAGGCCCGGGCCCTCGTGCTGTGCAGCGGATTGCCGACACACTTGGGCAGTAGAGCTCGAACTGCGATCTATACAAACATCCCTCGGTCAGTGGCAGATCTGGTGGCAAGGTCAGTGCGCCAGTTCGTCTCGGTCATCGACTGACTGCGTGCTGGGAGGGCACATGTCATCACTTTCACCCCGCGGTCTGGACGTCACGGGCACATTCGAGCGGCTACGCGAGGCGTATTTCCGCTACTACGACACGCCGTTCGGGCTGGTAGACAAACGTCTCCAGACGGAGCGGCGCAAGCTCTTCGATCGCGACAATGGCGTCTACCGTCGACCGCTCATCGAGCTCCGGCCCGAATACGTCACCGCCCCCCGTAACCTGGCTGAGTCGGTCGCGGCCTCTCATGGCCCAGACGAACTTGGCGCATTCGCTGGTGCGGGCCTCATCCCACCGGGACGGCCGCTCTACCTCCACCAGGAGCAAGCGCTCGAAGCCGGCCTTACTCCTGGCCGCAACATGGTGATCACGGCCGGCACCGGGTCGGGCAAGACCGAGTCATTCCTGCTGCCGATCCTCGCTTCATTGCTTGAAGAGTCACGCGGTTGGAGCGACGGCTCCGCACCGCTCGTGCCATGGTGGCGCACACCCGGCGGCGGCTTCCACTCGCAGCGCCAGGGCGAGACCGGGCGGCCCGCCGCGGTTCGGGCGCTCATCCTCTACCCGATGAATGCGTTGGTCGACGACCAGCTCATGCGTATGCGGCGCGCGCTCGACAGCGACAACGCCCGCGCCTGGCTCGACAGCAATCGGCACGGCCACCGCTTCTTCTTTGGCCGCTACACCGGTGCTACGCCCGTAACAGGCAGCCGTACCAGCGACATCGCGGTGGAGCGACTGCAGCAGATCCTGCATGAAACTGAACAGCGCGCCGCACGAGCCGCCGCCGTCGCGGCGGCGGCCGGCAAGGACGATGTCCGCTACTTCGTGCCGCGACTCGACGGTGCGGAGATGCGTTCGCGCTGGGACATGGCTGACGCCCCACCCGACGTACTCGTCACCAACTACTCGATGCTCAACGTGATGCTGCTGCGGGAGCGCGATGAGCACTTCTTCGATTCAACACGGGCATGGCTGGATGCCGAACCTGCTCACCGGTTCACGTTGGTCATCGACGAGCTGCACATGTACCGAGGTACGGCCGGGACCGAGGTCGCCTATCTGCTGCGCAATCTAAAACAGCGGCTTGGTCTTACGGATCGCCCGGACAAGCTTCGAATCCTGGCCGCGTCCGCATCGATCGACGCTGACCGCGACCAGGAATACCTCGAGCAATTCTTCGGCGTCGATGCCGCTTCATTCGACTTCGTCCGTGGCAGCCTGGCGATGCCGACCAATGCGCCGACCGGCACTACTGCGGATGCAACCGCGATTCGCACCGCCGAGCCGGTCGACGCTGCCACGTACGCCCGCAGCCACGGTCTCCTGGACGCTGTCCGCCGGGCCTTTGTTGACCCCGCTGAGAACGGTGAAGACATCGCTTCTGCGAAGGCGCTGCCGGCGCTGTCAGCGCGCGTCTTCCCGGACACTGCTGCCGCGGAGCGAGACGAGGCGCTGACGCGCCTGCTACGCGGCATGGCCCAGTTGCCGGTCGACACCGACCCCAAGGTTCGGGCCCACTACTTTTTCCGCAACGTCCCTGGTGTATGGGCATGCACTGATCCCAACTGTCCCGATGCGCCTGATCGTGCCGAGCCGCGCCCGGTCGGCCGTCTGTTCAGCGAACCGGTGACGCGCTGCAGCTGCGGTGCTCGGGCGCTGGAACTGCTCTATTGCCAGAACTGTGGCGACGTCCTGCTTGGCGGTTTCACGCCAGAGGGAGCCACGCAGAAGCCGACCGTCCGCACCCTGCTCCTTGGCGACGTGCCGGAGCTCGCCAAGCTGCCCGACCAGGTACGGCTGGAGCGTACCGCCGAGAACTACCTCGTGTACTGGCCGAACGCGGCGGAGAACCTCGATGGTCCCGAAACGACGCGCTGGACCCGCGACGGCGGCAACGTCAGCTACAGCTTCCGCCGCAGCGCGTTCAACCCGGCAAACGGCGAAGTGCGCAACGTTGGCGCCACGGGCGGGCACACCGGTTGGACGTTCCACGCCGTCGTCCGGCCGAGGCGTGACATCGCAACTGTCAGCCCATTCCCGACGTGTTGCCCGAACTGCGGCGACGACTGGGCGATTGAGTACGGGCGGAGTGGTCGTCTCCCGCACACTGACCCGGCCACGCAACGCTCGCCGATCCGCGGCATGCGCACGGGTTTTGAAAAGATCAATCAGGTACTGACAACTGAGCTGGCAACGGACCTGGCGGTGCAGGACCGGAAGGTCATCCTCTTCACCGACAGTCGGCAAGACGCGGCTAAGTTGTCTTCCGGCCTCGGCCTTCGCCACTACCAGGACCTGTTGCGGTTGCTGCTGGTCGAGTACTTGAATGCCACTAGCGATCCGTCGGCCGATCTGGCCCTGGCGCGGACACACTTTGTCGGCAACGACAAGACAGCCGAGACGTGGGACGCGATCGATCGGCTGGAAGCCCGTGACGCGAACCTCTTCGGCCAGCTGCGCAAGATATGGGAAGGCCGACCGGGCACCGACCCCGGGGACGAGCCGGAGCTGGTTGCGCGCCTATCCGTGGGCTCGACGCTGGACGTGAGTGCCGGTGCGATCGCGCAAGTGCTGCTCGGTCTCGGCCTGAACCCGGGTGGGCCGCACGCCAGCCTCCAGGAGACCGCCCGCAAGCCGAAGCGACGCTGGACGACGCTCTACGACTGGGATGCGAGTCCCGTGGCGCCGCGGGCCGGCCTCTCACCTGAGCAAGGCGCTCTTAGGGCCGAGATCAACCAATCGCTGGTCGTCGAGATCGTGAATGGGTTGTTCTCCGGGGCCGGACGTGACTTCGAGTCGCTCGGTCTCGGCTGGCTGGCGCTGGCCACTGATACCCGACCGATCGGTGAGCCGGTCACGACCGACCTCGCATACGCGCGGGCGAGTCTTCGCGTGCTCGCTGACACGCGCCGCTTTGACGGGATGCGCGATCCGCGGCCCGGTCCGCCCCGCCAGCTTAACCGCTTCTGGCGCAAGATCGAACAGGCCGGCGGACCATCCGTGGCCGACCTGACCCGTATCTTCGCCGAGCAGTGTGGCCCGGCGGTACGCGACTACCTCATCGATCCGGCACGGGTTGTCCTGCGCCATGGTGACGGGCGTGCGTGGGCGTGCACCAACTGCCATCGCAGGCACCTCACGCTCGGCTGCGCCTACTGCACCTACTGCGGGACGGTGCTGCCCGATACCCCCAGCGCCTACGTGGTCGATGAGGACTATTACGGCTGGCGCGCCACCACGGGGTCAGGACGATTCCGCCTCAACAGTGAAGAGCTAACGGGCCAGACCGACCGAATCGACGCCCAACAGCGCCAGTCTCGGTTCCAAGAGGTCTTCCTGGAATCGGGAGCGAACCCCGAGGTCCCGATCGCGGATGGCATCGACATGCTCAGCGTGACGACCACGATGGAGGCCGGCGTGGACATCGGCGCTTTGTCGGCCGTTGTGCTCGGCAATATGCCACCGACCCGTTTCAACTACCAGCAGCGCGTCGGCCGTGCGGGCCGGCGCGGCACGCCGGTCGCAGTGGCCTTGACGGTCTGCCGGGGCCGGAGCCACGACGAGTATTACTTCGATGCACCCGACCGCATCACGAACGATCCAACCCCTGAGCCCTACCTCGCGATGGGCCGTGTGGAGATTCTCTTGCGCTCGCTGCACGGCGAGACGCTGCGGCTGGCCATGCCAGAAGTCGCGGACGCGATCGACGCGACCGGCGTGCAGTTCAACCGGACTAACAACGTGCACGGCCCCTTCGGCACGGTCGCCGATTGGCTGACCGTCCGGCCATTGCTCGTCAACTGGCTGACCCGCAACCACCAGCTGGTTGAGCAGGCAGCCGTTGCGATCACCGATCGGACGCCGCTGGCGTCGCAGGCCACCGACCTGGCAAGCCGGTGCATCGCCGAGCTGCCGGGCCTGATCGACACAGCCGTGGCGAGCGTGGGAGACGACGAGCTGAGCCAGCGACTGGCTGAGCGCGGCGTGCTGCCGATGTTCGGCTTCCCAACGAGCGTCCGCTACCTATACCTACGCCGCCCTGGATCCTCGTACCCCTGGCCGCCGCGTATGACCATTGACCGCGACCTTGCGATGGCCGTCAGTCAGTTCGCCCCGATGAGCGAAGTCGTCCGAGACGGGCGGGTCTACACGTCTGTGGGGGTCGCCGCCTTCGAGGGTGTCGGCAAACCTCCCCGCCTTCCGACGGATGACGCCCTCGGCGTCAGTCGCGACATCTATCTATGCCGATCATGCTCATTTCTCTCTTCAGGCAACCTCGGTGACATCACCATCTGTCCGCAGTGCGGCTCCCCGAATGCCTTCGGGCGCTTCACACTGCGCGAGCCACTCGGCTTCCGGGCGGGCGCCTGGCCACGAGACTTTGATGGCAACTTCAGCTGGACGCCCCGGTCGATGGCAGCCCGTGCGCTGGCGGACCTGTCTGCGTTGCACCAGGAACCGCACGGCGCGGCTTTGGCGTACTCCGGGTCGGGCCAGCGCTATGTGATCAACGACAACGGCGGTCGGCTGTTTAGCTTCCGCCCCGCCGCACCACCGCCGACAGGAAATGCCCCTTGGGGTGGATATGTCTCGACCGAGGCAGTCGCCAAGGGTCTGGTCCCGCCCAACGACGTAATGGGCGACGAGTTTGAGGTTGCTTTGGGCGCAGTGCAGCCGACCGACTTCCTGTTCCTCGGTCCCGAGCGCGGCACGCTGCCCGCTGAAGGCCTGCGCCTCAATTTCGCCTCCCGGTTCCAGCCGAGCGGTGCGGCCGACCCATCCGACGGGCGGCGCGCTGCCTGGTACTCGCTGGCCTTCATGCTGCGTAAGGTCGCGGCGGCGAAGCTGGATATCGAGCCGCTCGAACTGGTGGCTGGCATCTTTGCAGGCATGGCGAACGGCGAGCCAGCGCCGTATGCGTTTATCGCTGACACGCTGGAGAACGGCGCAGGATTCAGTACTCACCTAGGTGACCCAGCGGTCTTGCCGTCGCTCCTCGATGACGTCGACACCTACCTGACGCGTCTGGCGGAACCGGATCACGCCGACATCTGCACCGCGTCCTGTTACCGGTGTCTGCGCGACTATGGAAACATGTCGTATCACGCCTTGCTGGACTGGCGCCTCGCTCGGGATCTGCTCGCGGTCCTGCGAACCGGCCATCTCACCGTGGACCTTGTCGATCAACAACGGGCATTGGATAACTGGTCGCACGGCTACCACGCGGCCCCCATCGCGGCCGTGCCCGGCACGGCACGATTCACCCATCCGCAGCTGGGCGACTACATCTTGGTCGTGCGACACCCGCTGGAAGCATCCGAAAGCACGTTCCTCAATGAGCGGCTGGCCGAGGCCGCCGCGTTTGCGGAGGCCGAGGTCGGCAGTGCCAAGCAGACGTTCTTCGTCGATGCCTTCACACTCGACCGCGACCCGGGCAGGGTGTTCCAGCTCTGCGACGACGTCGCCGGCCAGCCGTGAGCGCGCCCGCCGATGACGGAGGCTGGCTGTCTCCAACGCGTGCCTGGCGGGTAGCGCAATGTCCCGCCTCGGCGGGGCCGGGCGTGTCGGGGGTGGTACAGATCGACCGGCCCGCGCAGAACAAGGGATCTTTGGCGCACCGGGCGCTCGATTTCTGGGTACGGGCCCACGGCTACGAGGCGGCTGATGTGCGCGGGTCCATGCGCACAGCCATCGATCAGGCCGTAGCCGAGCTTGGTTCTGAGGCGCCGTCGGATTGGACACTGACCGGCAAGCGACTGCTTGCGCGTGCACCCGCGTTGGCCGAGGCGTTCGGCGATGAGGTCGACGACGTGATTCCGGAACGGACCATCCGGGATGCCGCCCTGCGGATCTACGGGACGCCCGACATCGTGGTGCTGGGAAAAGAGATCACGCTCATCGACTTGAAGACCGAGCAAATCGATGATGACGAACTATCGCCATGGATCAAGTTCCAGCTGAGCGTCTACGCGCATCTCGTCGCGCAAGAACACGGTCGGCTGCCTCGTCGTATCGAGGTCTTCAGCACGCAGCGCGGGCGCATGCCGGTACAGCTCAGGGACACCGACATCTCGGCGGCCTTAGCTGCGTTTGAGGCTGCCCGCCGAGCCGATCCGTCCGCCGCGAACCCCGCCGAGGACACCTGCCGCTATTGTCACCGAAGACTGCGATGCGATGCACAGTGGCATGCGGCGCCCTCGTGGTCGAAGAGAGACTGCGTCGCCGGGCGCGTCACCCGGACTGAGCGATCCATGAACGGGCTGACCGGACTCTGGTTGGAAACCGCCGACGGTCCGGTACTGCTAAGTGGCGTCCCGACGGTGCTCGTGCCGGATGTCGACGGCGCATCGATCCGCGCAGTGCGCGTCAGCGCGTCGCCGCGCGCGGATAGCGACCAGCCCAACTGGCGGTGGGGCACCCGTAGCGCGCTTGCTGTGATGTCGCCTTAGCCGTACTGACCAGCGGCGTTGGTCGAGGGCTTGCGACGACGGGATCCGACTGAGCGGTCTAGTAGAGGGCGGACCTCCTGAAGCGCCGCCCCGATCGACGTGCGCGCGGCCCCGCGCGAGCGGCGACAGTAACGCGTGACCGTCCTGGGCGCAGGTACCAAGCTTCGGTGGTTGAACCGCCATTTCGGGAGCCTCCCCTCGACTACCGCGGCCCTTTCGAGGGTCAGCCGCGGCAGCGCGCTGGCGCGGCAGCTCATTTGGACCGGCATCGGATGCGCCTTGCCAGGAACGCCCAACTCGCGCCGGGTCGCCCGCGCCCACCTCGGGCCTGTACGCCCCCGGAGGGCGCATGGCGGCGCGGATGCCGACACGGGTGATAGTGCTCCTGCTACCTCACCCCGACCAAACCGCCCTGTTCCGCGTTGCCCAACTGATACACCGGCTGCCACGACGAGGGGCCTCTGGCTACAGACCTCGGTGCTTGCCGGACCAGTCGACCACCAGCCGGCTTCCACGACCACAAATACAGCTAGATCCGCTTCCGCGGAATGACCGGCGCAGGGACGGCAGGATCGGCAAGTTCAGCGAGACGCCAGTAGCTACCCGAGATCTCGGCTGCATCTAGATCCCGAGCGGGCTCACATGGAACCACCCGGGCAGACACGAATTCACCCTTTTTCGGCAATTGGAGTCCCAAATCACGGGCCACCAGCGGATCATTCTCCTGGTGCCCCAGCACCAGAATCCCCTCCGGCTGAAGGTGCGTTCGCGCGCCACCGTTGCCCCTAGCTCGCTTCATGAAATCGTCTTGCTGAGCGACTGTGGCCAGCTCAGCCCGACGAATCAGGCGTCGTTGAACCAGTCGGAAGAGCTGGTTAACACGAGCCTGTCCGTGGCTAGAACCTCGCTTCGAGCGTGCCAAGAAGATGGCATCTCGGGTCGGCCCGTCCAGCTCGAGAAAGAGATTCGGCGCTAGATAACCGTGTCCCTCCCACAGCCATCGGATACGTAGCCGACCAGCCAGCGAAAGCACGCCCTTGGCGTCCCGGTTTCTGCCGGGATTCATTAGCTCCTCAGTTACGCGGATCAGACCTGCACGCCAGGAACTTCGCTGGTCATCCGCCGTCACAAGCAAGGCCAGGTGACCGACGACCTCGGGCGGGAGAGTCCAGCCTCCTTCGCGCATGGAGTACTTACAATCCACCTGGACGCCAGCGATCCGGTAGTCGGTGGCATCCCCACCATCGAACTTGAATCGACGCTGCAGGTTGATCTCTATGAGAGTCCCCATGTGCGTCTTCTCGGTCTTAAAGAGCTGGTCGAAGCTCCAGCGACCGCTGTGCTGGCCGTCGTAGAGCTGGTCGAACGTATCGCGAATGACCTCGGCGACGGCGTCCCCCGTCGAGTCAAGCGCCATCAGGGCATCCTCGACTGCGTCTAACTCAGCATCTTCTCCGCGGACTGGCGGACGGGGCGCGGCATCTACAGACACGGTAACGCAAGGTAGCCGGCCGGCATACTGCTAGCGATGAGCTTGCAGTATGCCGACAAGCAGTCGGCTCCGATCGGCTCAGTCTGGGATGACGACGATCCGGGTCGGGGCGAGCAGCTAACTGATTCGCGAGCGCCCGGACCTGTTCGCGAAGGCCTCGTGCCGGTGGTGATCTTCCTGACCGACGAATGCCTTGAACTCCCCGAGCTTGTAGGTCGGCCCCGACTTGGTCTCCACCATGTCAATGGCGAAGTCCTTGCTGAGGTGAGCGATGCGCCTCTCCAACTTGATTGCGTCGTATGGGACCGAAAGCCGGCCGAGTATGGCGGCCGTGCTGAGGTGCCCCTCCGCCTCCTTGAGTACCCGATACACGTCATCGTGCAGGGTCGCGCTCGCAAGTTCGGGCATGTCGTGTGGCTCACCCTCGTGCGCCAGTGCGCGCGCGATCGACCGGCCCACCGCCTCAGCGAGCGGCGGCGGAAACGCATTGCCAATCTGGCGGTACTGCGCCGTCTTCCGGCCCGCCAGGCGCCAACCCCATGCCTCATCCCACCCTTGGAGACGTGCCACCATTTGCACCGTCAGCTTGGGCGGCTTGATGGTCGGGTGCGGATCGTCGGGCCCAGGCGCCTCGTTGGCGACGCCAAGAGCGTCGACGCCCAATTCCCGCCAAGCCCGCTTCGCTCGCGTGGGCCCGAGGTCAGCTCCGCCATGCTTCTTGCTGCCGCCAACGAGCGTCGGTGCGATGTCATTGGCCAGCCGCACCCAATCGTCCACGTGCGGCCAGCCATTGGCACCCATGAGGTCGCGCAAGCACTCACCCACCGTCAGCCGGTGCGATACCGGGTCCGGCCACTGGAAGTAGGGGGCGTCCTCTTCC
Source organism: Blastococcus jejuensis (assembly GCF_039534705.1). Classification (NCBI taxonomy): domain Bacteria; kingdom Bacillati; phylum Actinomycetota; class Actinomycetes; order Geodermatophilales; family Geodermatophilaceae; genus Blastococcus; species Blastococcus jejuensis. Next base: position 174,449 of record NZ_BAAAVV010000002.1, on the reverse strand, counting down.
TTCAAGGCCACGAGGACGAAGCGGGGGCGAAGCTGAGGAACGCCGAAAGCTGATGCGTGCAGCAGACGCCAGTCCCCCACATACCCCGCGGACGCTAGGCGATCCAGGACATGCTGCCGATACGCGGCGAAGCGGGGCATTGAGAGCCCACGGACGTTCTCTAGGAGCAGCGCGCGCGGCTGAACCTCGTTGACGCACAGCTCTACCGCCCAGGCGAAGAGATCACGCTCATCGCTCGCCCCTAACTGCTTCCCGGCGATGGAGAACGGCGGACATGGGACGCCACCCGCCAGCAGCGCGACGCCGGCGTAGTCGGACGGCTTCCACAGCTCCCGATCCGCAACGTCACCCTCGGCGACCTTCCAAGCGGGCCGGTTCTGACGGAGCGTCGCGCATGCAAAGCCGTCGATCTCGACGGCCAGCGCATGCTCAAAGCCCGCACGCTCGAGTCCGATCGCCTGCCCACCCGCACCGGCGCAGATTTCCACCACGTCGAGACTCATCACTGCTCTCCCTCATCGACACCAGCGCGGTCAGGGAGAGCGCATGCCATGCGACCCATACTCCCCCATGAGGCGGCCTGCCCCCACCACCAACGCTCTAGATTGCGACTGTGACCTCTGGTGGCACTGGCGCCACACCCCGCGCCGCCCAGCCGCTGCCCAAGAGTGCGGGGCGCTCGCGCAACCTGGCGGCCATCCGCCGGAGCAACACGAAGCCCGAGGTGGCGCTGCGATCGTTGCTGCACCGGAGAGGTCGGCGCTTCCGCAAGGACTACCGCCTCGACCTGCCTGACGCTCGTGTCCGACCCGACCTTGTCTTCACGCGTAGCCGCGTAGCAGTGTTCGTCGACGGCTGCTTCTGGCACGTGTGTCCCATTCACGGGCGTGAGCCGACGCACAACGAGTGGTACTGGACGCCGAAGCTGCGCAGGAACGTGGAGCGCGACCGCATCGCCGACGCCGCGCTGACGAAGGCGGGCTGGAAGGTCGTCAGGGTCTGGGAGCACGTCCCGGTGCAAGAGGCAGCGTCACTGGTGGAAGAGGCACTCAAGGATTCCCTATCGAACACCTGTTCGACTGTACAGGGCGTCGACCGACCAGTCGAGTGGTAGGAGGGTCCCCTGACGTCGGGACCTCTGACTTGGACAAGTGACGGCCGCTTGTTCGCAGTGCCGCGGCGAGCAAACGCGACACGTCTGAAGGGTCACCTCGGCAGACGGAGCCTATGAATGGCCATGGCAGCCAGCACGCAACGCTCAGCTTCCGCGCGCGAGGCGACCCGAAGCACGAGCTATCGACGGACCAGAGGTTGATCGGCGTCGAAAAGGTGGTGACCCGCTAGGCACTCCGCGCAGACCGCTCTCGCCGCCGAATCTCGGCCCTGATGTCTCCCCGCGGCCAGGGCTCCCAATGAGATGCCCGATAGTAGGTATGGATTCTTCCGGCCACATCGCGCCGCTTCTGAGTCTCGATCACCCAGCCGAGCGTCCGTAGTTCGCGAGTTCGCTTTTGCCAATCCTCCTGATACTGAATTGCACTTGCGACGACGCCCAGCATGCCCCCGGGAACCCAATCCCCGCGGAATGCCTTCAGCAGCTCGCCTATCCGCCGATGCGGTTCATCGTAAGTAATCGCTTGCCGAATTTGCGAAGCAGCTGCGTCGTAGCTGCTGTAAAGGTCGCGCTTGCCATGATTGCACTCCTCGCAGAGAGGCTGGAGATTCTCTCTCTCGTTTGAGCCACCCCATTCACGCGGGATCATGTGATCGACGACGAGCACAACGCCATGATCCAGAGGAGTGCGTCCACACTGGGCACATCGCTGTGGCGAGAGCACCTCCGCGCGGAGGCGTCCACTGATACCCGATCTGTCCTCTAGAGGCCCACCTGCACGCCAACCGCGCAGGACATATCGATAGCCACCGTCGAGGTACTCGCTCGGGACCTCGAAGGCGTCTCGAAGGTCACGCACACGACGATCGGTCTGCGCCGGAGCCTCACCCAGCTTTCTTGCGAGGAAGGCGCGGATCTCCACCATGGTCGGGGGGTTCTGCCGTCGCTTAAAGAGAAATCCGTAGATCAGACGGGTCGTGGTGTCCCGGACGAGCGTCTGGAGGATGGGATCGCTCGGGTGCGGCAAGGGCCGCGAGGCGGGCTGGGCCTGATCGCCCGCGCATGACTTGGACCGTGCCCGCCGCCGACGGTCGGAACTCTTCGCCATGTCTCGATCATCGGCAGATCACTCGCTCAACGAATCAATATGCGGCGGCGTTCACCCGAGCGGGTCAGCGGCAGCCGTGTCGCTTGCGCAGTATTGCCAGGCGGCTATGCACAGCTCGCGGGTTCAACCCGCCGATTGGCGCATGGACCACTTCTGCGCGGGGCGCTCCGACTGCACGGCGACGTCCCAGCCGACCGCTCCGCCCGAACCACCCCGCGCACTCGATCGGGGCCTACGCCATCACCGTCGCCGACTCCGCCAGCCGGCACAGCGCGTCCACCCGACGCACCTGCTCCGGCGTGCGCACCGGCGCGTCCAGCAGCAGCGGGCTCAGCACGACCACGGCGAGCGCCTGCGCCCGCGACACCGCCACGTTCAGCCGGTTCAGGTCGTACAGGAATGACACTCTGACTCCGAACCACTTCCCTCTCTGGGGACTCGGCAGGAGCAGCGACCACCTGACTCCCCACAGGCGTCGGGGCCGCCGTGACTCCGGCCCCGTTAGACTCGACGGCGTTCAGAACGTGTAACTACCTGCTGTCAGCCTCGCTGACGGATCAAGGCGGCACGCCCGATCCGCAGATACACCGAGGTTCATGACGCTCCCCCGACTCACCGAGTCCTCGCTCGTCCGGCACGCCGGCTTCTCCTACTTCCCGATCGCCTTCATCGCGCGCCTGCCGTTCGCGATGATGGTCGTCGGGGTGCTCACCCTCGTCGTCGCCGAGCGCGACTCGGTGGCCCTCGGCGGCCTCAACGCCGCGGTCGCCGGCATCGGCACGGCGCTCGCCGGCCCGCTGCTGGGCGCCGCCGCTGACCGGCTCGGTCAGCGCCGGGTCCTCGTCCCGCTGGGGCTCCTCAACGCCGTCCTGCTCGGCATCTTCGTGCTCGTCGTCAGCAGTAGCGCCCCCGATCTCGCCGTCCTGGCGCTGTCGGTGCTCATCGGCGCCAGCGCGCCGCAGGTCCCCCCGCTCTCGCGCACCCGGCTGGTCGCGATCATCAAGCAGAAGGTGCAGCCCGACCGCCGGGAGAAGCTCCTCAACGGCACCATGGCCTACGAGTCCGCCGCCGACGAGATGGTCTTCATCGTCGGCCCGTTCCTCGTCGGGCTGCTCGCCACCGCGATCGCCCCCTGGGTCGCCATCGCCGGCGCCGCGGTGCTCACCTCCGTCTTCGTCACAGCCTTCGCCCTGCACCCCACCGGCCGGCTCCAGCCGGGCACGGCCGGGCACCGCACAGATCAGGCGCCCGCCCGCGAGCTCGTGACGTCGCCTGTGATGACCGTCGTCGCCGGCACGCTCGGCGTCGGCATCTTCTTCGGCGCCACCCTCACCAGTCTCACCGGCTTCCTCGAGGAGAGCGGCGACGGCGACCGCGCCGGCCTGCTCTACGGCGTCATGGGCATCGGCTCCGCCGCGCTGGCCCTCGGCTCGGCGGCCCTCCCGCAGCGGTTCACCGCCAAGGCGCGGTGGCTCGTGTTCGCCTTCCTGCTGCTGGCCGCGGCCCTCGGGTACGGCACGGCGCGCTCGGAGACCGGCCTCCTCGTCGCCCTCGCCGTCCTCGGGTTCGGCATCGGACCGACGCTGGTCGCGCTCTACAGCCTCGCCGCGACGCTCAGCCCCGCCGGCCGCTCGGCGACCACGATGACGATGCTCGGCTCCGCCGTCGTCGTCGGCCAGGCGGTCGCCTCCGCTGCAACCGGCTACGTCGCTGACCAAATGAGCCCGGAGACGGCGCTGCTCCTCCCCGCCCTCGCGGCCGCGCTCGTCGTCGCCGCCGGCCTCGCCCACCGAGCACCGGCCCGGCAGCCGACCGAGCCGGCCCGGGAACTCGTTTCCGCCTGAGGCGGGTCAGACCCCGAGGTGCGCCAGCGCCTGCAGCAGCAGCGTGCTCTGCCCGTTCTCGAACTCGGCCAGCACTACCGGGTCGCGCGCCTCGATCGGTGAGAACCAGGTCAGCTCCAGCGCGTCCTGCTGCGGCGCGCAGTCCCCCTCCACGGGCACGACGTAGGCCAGCGACACCGCGTGCTGCCGCGGGTCGTGGAAGGGCGTCACCCCCGGGGTCGGGAAGTACTCGGCGACGGTGAACGGCTGCGGCGCCGGCGGGATCCGCGGCAGGGCCAGCGGGCCGAGGTCCTTCTCGATGTGCCGGAGCAGCGCCGCGCGGATCCGCTCGTGGTACAGCACCCGCCCCGATACCAGCGCCCGCTTGATCTGCCCGTCCTCGCCGGCGCGGAGCAGCAGCCCGACCGCGATCACGGTGCCCTCCTCGTCCACGCGCACCGGCACCACGTCCACGTAGACGATGGGCAGTCGCTCGCGAGCGGCATCCATCTCCTCGCGGGAGAGCAGTGCGCCACCGGTCGCCGTCGTCAGCTCGGTCATGAGCACTGTCTAACCGATGACGATCACGTCCGCGTGGAGGCGAACCCACGGCGGGGCTCCGCCGCCCTAGGGCTACCCCGTGGCCGGGGCGCGGTCGGAGTTCCAGATGTCGAGCGCGAACCTCCAGCTGCCGTCGCCCATCCGACGGTGGACCACGACGTAGGAGCCGTCGTCCACCACGTCGGAGCCGACGTGGATCTCGAAGTGCCCCTCCTCGACCGCGAGATCGTCGCGCTCTTCGAGCGCGGTCGTCTTGAGCACGGCACCGGTGACGCCGGAATCCATCACGCCCTGCCAGAACGCCTGGATTCCCGGCCCCGTCTGTACCGGGGCACCGGGTGGCATGACGCGCGCGTCGGGTGCGTAGACCGACGCGACCATCGCGGCGTCGCCGGTCTCGAGGCCCTTCATGAAGGTGGCGTTCAGGGCGTCGATCTCGCTGCGGCTCACGGCTACCTCCTCGAAAATCGAAGCAGCCAGGCTCGCGCCGCCCGTCCCGGCGAGTCAACGCCGAGGGGTACGACGACGCGCCGACAGCGCGGCAGTCAGACGCTCCGCACGCCCTCGCTCACGGGAGCGACGATCACCCCGCCGAGCGGCGCATCGACCACATCTGCGCGGGGCGTTCGGACTGCATGGCGACGTCCCAGCCGACGGCGCCGTTGACGACCTCCTTGCGGAAGTTGCCGACCGCGATCCGAGCCAGCTCAGGGTCCGCAGCGACCCGAGCAGCCAGCTCCAGCGCCCGGTCCTCGACCGCCGCGTCGTCCACCGACTCCCAGGCCAGCCCGAGCTCGACGGCCTTGTCGCCGTTGATCTCCTCGCCGAACAGCGCCATCGCCGCCGCGGCCTCGCGGCCGATCAGCCGCGACAAGATCACGAAGTGCCCGCCGCCCGGGTGCATCCCGCGCCTGAGGAACCCGCACAGCAGCCGGGCGTCCCGAGCCACGATCCGCAGGTCGGCCGCCAGCAGCATGTTCATGCCGGCCCCCACCGCCGAACCGCGCACCGCCGCGACCGTGGGCACGCGCACCTGACCCAGCCGGTAGAAGGAGTCGTAGATCTGCCCCATGCCCTCGAAGGCGTCGGGCGCGGCGGGGTCGCGACCGGCCGAGGTCAGCGTCGCGATGTCCCCGCCGGCGCAGAACGACTTTCCGACCGCGCGGATGACCAGCGCCCCGACGTCGGCCCGCGCGTCCACCTCGTCGAACGTCGCGATGAGCTCGGTGGCCATCCCCGGCGTCAGCGCGTTGCGCCGGTCCGGCGCGTTCAGCGTCACCACCGCGACGCCGCCGTCGACCTCGAGCAGCACCTCACCGGAACCGGCCACGAGCCCACCTTCCTGCCGAGCGGCCGGCTCCGATGCCGGCCGCGGAGAACCTGACAGGCATCAGACCACGAGCAGCCACCCGCCGCGCAGAGCAGCTACCGAGCCTCGGCTCCCACTCACCGTGGGAGACTGGGACCCGACGAGCGACGCGATCGGGGAACAGCCCGACGTCGTCCCGGCCCCGTAGGGCGTCGACGTCACCGCAGCCAGCCCGCGCACCCCGCCGTCCGAGCGCCGTGCACCAACCGAACGGAAGCTCCATGGCACTGATCGCCTGCCCGAAGTGCAACAGCGAGAACATCGACGGCATCCCGCAGCCCGACAGCCGCCTGCTCATCCACTGCAGCGACTGCGGCCACGAGTGGCTGCGCGGCGAGGCCCGCCGCGACCCGGGCCGGCCCGCCGTCCAGACCATCGACTCGCTGCACGCCGCCTTCCCGACGGCGGCCGACGTGCGGCCCGACGTCCGCGAGCGCGTGGCCCTGCTCGAGTCCGAGTTCCTGCTGAACCGCCCGGAGCCCGACCCCGAGGTCGCCGAGTACCGCGCCCGCTACCAGGAGCTGTTCAGCCGCGAGGGCCTGCCGAGCGCGCCGCCCGAGGCGCTCGAGGAGTTCGCCAACACGGCCACCATCGCCGCCCCCGGCCACATGTCCGGCTTCAACCGTGCGTGGAAGACCCAGGGCCCGGAGAGGGCCGCCGAGCAGGTGCGCGAGAGCATCGAGTTCCTGCTCTACGGCCCCGACAGCCTGCGCCTCGAGGACCGCTTCACCCAGCTCGTCGACGGCAAGAAGGACCTCGGCTTCCCGGCGTTCAAGGAGTCGCTGCTCACCAAGGTGCTCTGCGTCGTCGAGCCCGACCGGTTCCTGCCGATCCTCAAGTACTCGGCCGCGACCGACGGCAAGAAGGAGATCGCCAAGCTGGTCTTCGACCTCGACCTGCCCCCGGCCACCAAGGTCTCCTGGACGATCGGGCGCCTCGCCGTCTGGAGCAACGACCTGCTGCGCTCCCTGGTCGGCAACGACATCCCCGACCTCCAGCAGGCCGGCCAGTTCCTCACCTGGGCCAAGAACCAGCCGGCGATGTCCCGCACCTGACCGTCCGGCGTGGCGCGCGGATCCCTTGTTCCGCGTGTCCGCGCCCCAGCAGACTGCCCCGCCGTGCCGTCTTCCCGCCGCCTCGCCGCCGTCCTGCTCGCCCTCGCCCTCGCCGGCTGCACCGCCGAGGCTCGGCCCACGGACGACGTCGTCCCCACCGGCACTCCCGGCGACGGCGGGGCGCTGGACGCGGTCGCCGACCACGAGCAGCTGCCCCCGCTCGAGTCGGGCCACTCCGTCCGCGGCGTCGTCCTCGACCCCGACGGCGACCCGGTCGTGCTCGCCAACCAGATCGCGGGCGACGCGCCGCTCCACCTGCTCCGGCGGGACGACGACGGCGGCTGGACCGACACGCCCCTGACCGACCAGGACTCCCTCGGCTTCTCCGCCGAACTCGGGGTGACCGACGACGGCACCGCCGTCGTCACCGGGTACGCCGACCGCCGCTTCTCGATCACCCGGGTGACTCCCGACGGGCAGGTGAGCACCGTCCCGGTCGACGCCGACCTCGACCCCGACCGCATCGGCACGCTCAACGCCACGGTCGCGCCGGCCGGGGACGTCGTCTACATCGGCTACACCGACCCGCCGGCCGGCGCGAGCGGGCTGCTGGCGGTCGACGCGGCCACCGGGGCGGTGCGCGCGCAGACGTCGGTCCTGGCCGAGACCGCCGGCCCGCCGTACCCGGCGCGGCTCGCGGTCACCCCGGACGGCACAGGCCTGCTGGTCGCGTTCAACCACGACCTCGACGACATCACCGGGTCCGACACCACCAGCCTCACCCGGTACGACGCCGCCCTGCAGCCGCTCGGCGAGGTGTCGCTGGTCGAGACCGATTCCGCGGCCGCCACCTGGGCGCTCGACCTCACCGCCGACGGCACCGCGCTGATCGCCGTGCGGATCGGGGATGACGACGATGCGGCGGGCGGTTCCGACAGCGGGATGCGCCTGCTCTCCCTCGCCCCTGGCGCGAGCACGGTCACCGAGGTGGCGTCCTTCCCCGAGCGGTACCTGCTCGACGACCTCGCCGTCGACCCCGCCGGCGAGTGGCTCTACCTGGCCGGGCTGCAGCACACGCCACTGCCCGACGACGACCGGACGATCACCGTGGTCGACCTGCGCACCGGCGCCGTCGCCGACCCGCTCCTGCTCTGCCCGGGCTACCAGCTCGGTGACCTGCTCGTCGACGTCGACGACGCACGCGCCGTCGCGGCCACCCGCTGCGAGGGTGACGGCGCCGCCTCGCTGTGGACCCTCGGCTGACGGCGCAGTCCGTTGTCGCCCGAAACGGTGCCGCCACCCCTACGGTGACCCCGTGCGCGAGCCGCTGAACGCCGACGAGACGCCCGACGCCCGCTGCCACCGCCACCAGGCCCTGCTCGAGGCCGGGGACGTCGACGGCGCGCGCGCCCTCGCAGACGAGCTCCGCCGGGAACGGCCTGCCGACGGTGACGTGTACGTGTTCATCGGGGAGAACTACGAGCTCGCGGGCGACCTGCGCGAGGCGCACCGCTGGATGACCATGGGCCTGATGCGCATGGAGAGCCAGATCGCGGCGCGCGGCGACGGGGCGGCGACCTCCGCGAGCATCCTGGTCCAGTCGCGGTACCGGGTGCGCCGGGCGCTGGAGCTCCCGCTGGACGACGGCGACGAGCTCGTCGAGATCGCCCGTTCCGGAGAACGAACCGGAGAACGAACCGGCGGGTCAACCGGCGACTGAGACCGGCGCGCCCTCAGCGGCTGAGCGGCGGAACCCAGCCGGCGGCCAGGCGGGCGTAGACCGCCTGCAGCGCGGCCAGCGGCGAGAGGTGCTCGTCGTGCTGGAGCCGCTGCACCTCGGCGAGCACCGCGTCCCACCGGCCCGACGGCGCTGCTTCACGCAGCTTCGCCCGCGCGTCGGCCAGCTCGGCCGTCACGCCGAGGGGCTGCACCGGGCGCCGCGGCGCCGGGATGCTGCCGACCGGCTCGACGTCCATGGCGCGCACGCTAGCGAGTGGAGCGACTCCACCGACAGATGTAGGGCGCACCTGTCCACTCGAACGGGGCGGCGGAGGATGCTGGGGCAGATGAGTCGAGGACGCGCCGCCGACCTGGTCCTCCCGAGCGCCGGCCCCGACCCGATCCCCCTCGACACGGCCGTCGCCGCCGTCCTCGGGTACGCCCGGGCCCGGCGCCCGCTGCGCTTCCGCTCGATCAGCTTCCCCGACGGCTCGTGGGCCCAGGTGCCGGCGTTCGGCCACGAGCGGTTCGACGCCCACCCGGCCACCGACCTCCCGCTCGGCGAGGTCGACATCCTCACCGCCGAGGGCCTGCACGGCCGGCTGCGCCCGCCGGAGTGGCACGCGCTGCGCGACACCCTGCAGGAGGTCCGCCCCGTGGCCGACGCCCTCCTCGACCGGGCCGCCGGCCGCGCGTTCCACGACCTCCCCGACGAGGAGTTCTCCGTCCTCGCCGAGCCCGGCACCGTCGGTGCCCTCCTGCGCGAGCTGCAGGAGCACGCCGAGCCGCACTACGTCCTCGCCGCCCTGCACCACCGGCACCGCGACCTCGTCCCGCTGCTCAGCGACACCACCTGGCGGCAGCTCGGCCCGCACCGGCAAGAAGGCGACAGCGGCGTGGAGGCGGTCATCCATCGCGAGCTCCGCGCCAACGCCGACGCCTTCGACCAGCTGGAGAAGGCGACCGCCGAGCTCTCCCTCACCCGACTGCGGCTGCACGACGTCCTGGTCTGGCTCACCGGCAGCCTCCGGCTCGCCCACGCCGTCGCCGCCGGCCGCACCTGACGGGTCAGGCGGGCGCCCACCCGGGGTCGCGGCCGGTGCGGCCGAGCAGCCGGTCGAACAGCGGCGCCTCGTCCGGCACGTGCACGACGGGTCCGAACAGGCCCGGGTTCGCGTCGGCCGGCTCGTCGCTGCGGTCGCCCACGAAGTCGAAGCACGCCGCCACCGCGGCGGCGTCCGGCCGGTACTCCTGCCCGGTGGCGACGGCGAGGTCCCAGCCGTGGATCAGCACCTCGTCGAGCGCGACCAGCCCCATCGCCAACGCCGGCAGCTGCACTCCCCCGGCCTCGGTCATGCCCTCCCAGGCGCCTGGGTTCCGCCACGCCGCGACGAGCTCGTCGAGTTGGGCCGGGAGCCGCGAGCGCCAGTCCTCGACCAGATCCGATGCCACTGCCGACGGCCCGCCCGGCGGCGGTGCCTTCTCCGCGGCCATCCGGAACGCCGTGGTCAGCCCGACCAGGTGATCGAGCATGCCGGCCACCGACGTCTCGGTACACGGCGTCGGGTCGCCTAGCTGGTCGGCGCGGACGCCCGCGACGATGCGTGCGGGCTCGGCGGCGGTAGGAGCGAGATCGACGGTCTGCATGCCAGGTAGGACGTCGCGACGGGCATGAAGTCATCGCGGTGAGCGCCCCACAGCTAGTGGTATCGAATTGAATCCCATTCTGGTACCGTCGCGACGTGAGCACTCAGATCGCCGTGCGGCTTCCCGAGGATCTCGTTGAGTACATCGACCGCCTGGTGGACGAAGGCCGCGCTTCGTCTCGGGCTGCCGTCGTCAGCCGCGCACTGCACCGTGAACTGCGTCGCGACATCGCGGCGCGCGACGCCGCGATCCTCGCGGCGGCGGCCGCTGCGCCCGACGAGGACGATCTGGACGCGCTCGCGCGCCACGCAGCGAGCGTCCCGATGGACGATCTCGACTGATGCGGCCGATCCATCTGGCCGTGCTGGACAAGACCCGCCCGGTTCTGGTGCTGACCCGAGAACTTGTGCGTCCTCACCTCGCCCGCGTCACCGTCGCCCCCATCACCAGCACCGTGCGCGGACTCTCCACAGAGGTCCCGGTCGGTCGCGGCAACGGGATCGACCGCCCCAGCGTCGTGAGCTGCGACAACGTGGTCACCATCCCCACGGCGGCGCTCGGTCGGCAGATCGGCCGGCTGCTGCCCGACCAGGAGCCGGCCCTCACCGCCGCGCTGCACGCCGCATTCGACCTCGAGGATCTACCGGCGCCACGCTGACGAGTGCGACCGCGCACCGCATCAGCTGGAAGGGCTGCGATGTCAGACGATCGGTGCCTGCATGCGCACCAGTCCGGCCGTCACCGCGAACGCCACCGCCCCGGCCCGGTTGCCGGCGTCGAGCTTGGTCAGCAGATGCTCCACGTGGGTGGCCACCGTCCGCTCCCCGACCCCGAGCGACCGCGCCACCATCCGGTTGGTCGCGCCGGTGGCCAGCAGGGCCAGCACCTCGAGCTCCCGCAGCGACAGTCCCGCCAGGGCCGCGGCCGGCCGGTGCTCCACGACCACCCACCGCCCCGCCGGCCGCGCCTCCACGGCCAGCAGCTCCCCGCCCTGCACCACGAGCAGGTGCCGGCCCAGCCGCGACGGCCAGCGCGCCGGAGCCAGCAGATCGGCCAGCGGACCCGACACCAGCGACGGCCGGGCCGACGGCGTCAGCGCGAGCGCGCGGCCGTCCGACGGCGACCACGCGAACGCGCCCGCATCCGGGGACGCGACCGGCACCGGCATCCCGTCGAGCGGGTCCACCAGCGACGTCAGGTCGGCGCTGAGCAGCCGCAGCACCGCCGTCGACTCGTCGTCCACACCGCCCGACGACGTCGACGCGTGCACCGACCCCACGTACCGCCCGCCGGCGGTGAGGCACAGGCTCACCCCGTCGGTGAACCGCGCGGGCAGGATCACCTGCTCGAACATCGGCCCGCGCCGCTCGGCCGGGTCGATGTCGCGCACCCGCAGCGGCCGCCCGCCGAGGCGCACCACCGGGAACCGCGGGTCCTCGTGGAAGAGCGCCTCCATCACGCCGAGCGCCTCGTCGCGGTAGCCGGCGCTGGCCACGGTCTCGTGCCGGCCGCGCACCGGGTCCCAGCGCTCGACGGCGGCCGCGCACGGGGAGACGACGGAGAACAGCGCGGTGAGGACGGCGTCGGCGCGGTCGGCCGGCCCCTCGCCGCGGGCCACGGCGTCGGCGGCGTCGCGCACCGCGAGCGCGGCGGCGAGGCGACCCGCACCCAGGCCAGACCCCATGGGCCACCCTCGCACGGTCCCGGCCCGCGCCGGAAGGCCGCAGAGCTCCGTAGTTCGACCGATGCGCGGCCCCGCCGCACGGGCCCAGGATCGCCGCCAGGCACACCGACACGCGAAGGAGCGAGCCCGTGGACGTCCGCGAGTACATCGAGCACGACGCCACCGGGCTGGCCGAGCTGGTCCGCGCCGGCAAGGTCAGCGCCGAGGAGGTCCAGCAGGCCGCCCGCACCGCGATCGAGTCGGTCAACGGCGAGCTCAACGCCCTCGTCGGCGACCTCTTCGACAAGGCTCTCGACGCCAGCGAGACCGGCCCCTTCGCCGGCGTCCCGTTCGCGATCAAGGACCTCGTCTTGCACGCCGAGGGCATCCCCCAGCGCGACGGCTGCCGGCTGCTCGGCCCCGGCATCCCCTTCCCCTACGACACCGCGCTGATGCGCCGGTTCCGGGAGGCCGGCCTGGCCGCCATGGGCGTCACCGCCACCCCCGAGTTCGGCTTCAACGCCGCCACCGAGTCGGTCGCCAACGGGCCCACCCGCAACCCCTGGGACACCACCCGCTCCCCCGGCGGCTCCAGCGGCGGCTCGGCCGCGCTGGTCGCCGCCCGGGCCCTGCCGGTCGCGCACGCCAACGACGGCGGCGGCTCGATCCGCATCCCGGCCGCCGCCTCGGGCCTGGTCGGGCTCAAGCCGTCGCGCGGCCGAGTCAGCGTGGCCCCCGACTTCGCCGACCCGCTCATGGGCCTGGGCATCGAGTTCGCCGTCACCCGTACCGTCCGCGACGCGGCCGGGCTGCTCGACGCCGTCCACGGCTCCGAGCCCGGCGACAAGTACCTGCTCCCCGGCCCGGCCACCAGCTACCTCGACGCCGCCCGCCCGCCGTCGGGGAAGCTGCGCATCGCCGTCACCACCACCGCGCCCAACGGCGTGCCGGTCGACCCGGCCTGCGTGGCCGCGGTGCGGGCCACCGCCGCGGCCCTCGAGGCCGCCGGGCACACCGTCGAGGAGGCCGCCCCGGAGTTCGACGTCGAGGCCTTCGATCACGCCAACCTCACCGCCTGGTGCAGCTTCCTCGCCGACGGCGCGTACGGGGCTGCGGCCGCGCTGGGCGTGGAGCTGTCCACCGACGTCCTCGAGCACACCACGCTGGCCTGCGCCGAGTACGGCAAGACCCTCACCGCGCTCGACATGTACGCCGCCGAGCGGGTCTTCAACGCCACCACCCGCGCCGTCGCCGCGTTCTTCACCGGCTACGACCTGCTGCTGACCCCGACCATGGCCGCGCCCAACACGGCCATCGGCCACCTGGACGCGAACGACCCGAGCCTCGACGCCCGCGGCTGGTACGACCGGATCTTCGCGTTCGCGCCGTTCACCGCGCTGTCCAACGTCACCGGCGCGCCCGCGATCAGCGTGCCGGGCACGCCGTCGGCGGAGGGCTGGCCGGTCGGCGTCCAGCTCGTCGGCCGGTACGCCGCCGAGGAGACGCTGCTGTCGGTCGCCGCCTACCTCGAGGAGGCGACGCCCTGGGCCGACCGCCGCCCGGGGGTCCTCGCGCGCTGACTCACCTCAGCGCCGGACGGCGGGGATCGAACAGGCCGATCGGGTGCTTCGTCGTCCCCTCCACCGCCAGGTCGGCCAGGATCTCGCCCACCACCGGCGCGAACTTGAAGCCGTGCCCGGAGAACCCGCAGGCCACGGTCACGGCGGTGTGCTCCGGGTGGGGCGCGATGACGAAGTGGTGGTCGGGCGTCACCGTGTACATGCACGGCACGGCGCGCAGGAAGCGGCCCGGCAGCGTGGGCAGCAGCCGGCCGGCGTGGGCGGCCATGTCCTCGACCTCGGCGGCCGACACCGACCGGTCCAGCGCGTCCGGGTCGGCCACCGCCCCGCGGCGGAAGAACGCCGTCTTCACCCCGCCGTCGGGGCCGTCCATCGCCGGGAAGCCGTAGACCTGCGCGCCGTCGCCGTCCTCCCGGATGAAGATCGGGTGCCGCTCGTACGGCCCGACGCCCCCGACCGGCTGGAACCAGTACTGCACCTGCCGCTCGACGGTGAGCGGCAGCCCGAGCTCGGCCAGCAGCCGCGGCGCCCAGGCGCCGGGGCAGAGCACCAGGTGCCCGGCCTCGTAGGTGCCGAGCGCCGTGGTGACGACGACGCCGCTCCCCGACGCCGTCCACGAGAGAGCGGGCTCCTCGAACCGGAGCTCGGCGCCGGCACGGGCGGCCCGCTCCAGGTGCGCGGCCACCGCACGCTCCGGCCGCACGAAACCAGCGGCCTCCTCGAACACGCCCACCTCGTCGTCGTCGGGTGCCAGCGTCGGGAACCGGCGCCGGATCTCGGCCGCGTCGAACACCTCGTGCGGCAGCGACCACTGCTGCGACGCCCGCAGGCTGCCGGCCACGGTCGGGGTGTCGGGCCGGCCCAGGTAGAGCCCGCCGGTGCGGACGATCTGGTCGGCGCCGAGCTCGTCCCACAGCTCGTAGGCGCGCAGCAGCAGCGGCACGTAGGCCGGGTCCTCGAAGTACGACTGCCGGATGATCCGCGAGCCGCCGTGGCTCGAGCCGCGGTCGTGCGCCGGGCCGAACCGCTCCAGCCCGAGCACCCGCTGCCCGCGCGCGGCCAGGTGCGCCGCGGCGGCGCTGCCCATGCCGCCGAGGCCGACCACCACGACGTCGTATGTCATGGCCGCATCAGACCACGGGTGTGGGGCGCGGCCGGTGCCGCCCGCGGGAGGTCGCGGCGCTCGCGGCGCGCCAGGGGTGGTTCGCGGAACCTAGTGCTCTGCCCACCATGCTGGGCAGAGCACAAGCGTCCGGGAGGGACACCTCCCGAGCCCACCGGCCGGTCGTCGGGTTGTCCCGGTCAGGGGCAGCGACGAGCCTGCGGGGGTGAGCGATCCCTTCGACCTGCGGCGCTTCGTCGACGCGCAGGCGCACACCTACGACCAGGCGCTGGCCGAGATCCGGGCCGGCGCCAAGCGCACCCACTGGATGTGGTTCGTCTTCCCGCAGATCGCGGGGCTCGGGCGCAGCGGGATGGCCCAGCGGTACGCACTCAGCAGCCTCGACGAGGCCCGCGCGTACGTGGCGCACCCGGCGCTCGGGCCTCGGCTGGTCGAGTGCGCGCGGGCACTCACCGCCCTCGACACCGAGGACGCCGCGGAGGTGTTCGGTCCGGTCGACGCGATGAAGCTGCACTCGTCGATGACCCTGTTCGCCCGGGCCGCGCCGGAGCAGTCGGTGTTCCGCGAGGTGCTCGACCACTACTTCGGCGGCGCCGAGGACGAGGCGACGACGAGCCGTCTCTAGACCGGCATCCGGTTGTTAGGGCGGCGCCGCACCGAGCGCACCGTCCGTCCCGCGGCGCTGCGGGCCAGCCGCAGCGGGCCGGTGTCCCACAGCTGGCGGCCGGTGTCGGCGGTGTTGGTCGCCGGTGCTTCGGCCGGCTGGGGTTGCATCGACGCCCGCACCTTCGCGGCCAGCCGCGCCTCCCGCCGGGCCGCGACGACTTCCTTCTGCCGGTCGACCCGCTCGGTCTCGGCCAGCACCAACAGCTCGGCCTCCGCGCGCTCGACCGCCCGGCGGGCCTCCAGCTTCAGCGCCTCGACGTCGATGTCGGTGCCGTCGCGCAGCGCGGCGAGCCGGTCGTAGGCGCTCGGCGGGCTGAAATTGAGCAGCAGCTTCATGAGCACCGGCAGGATCTCCACGCACATGAACAGCAGCGACAGCATCACCTGCGCCGCCCAGAGCGTGGCGTTGGTGTCGGAGAGCCGGTCGAGCGCCTCCAGCCGCAGCAGGATGCCGCCGCTGCCGGTGTTGGTCGCGTCGAAGGCCGTCTGCAGCCGGGTCTGCGCCGCGGTCAGCCGGGTGAGCTCGGCCTGGTCGGTCTCGAGGTCGGCCGAGGCCTGCTGCGCGCTGCGCGACTCGGCGGCCGACGCCGCCGCGAGCGCCGCGTCGAGCTCGGACCGCGTGGTCGCGACGACGGCGGCCTGCGCGTCGGCCGCCGCCCGGGCCTGCTGGTACGCCGTCCCCGTCCCTGCTTCGCCGGTGCCGCAGGTGCCGTCGAGCTCGCACTGCGCCCGGGCCTCGAGGTCGCGCGAGGTCTGCACCGCGGTGTCGTGGGCGGCCTGCGCCGCGGCCACCTCGCCGTGCACGACGGCGAGCCCCGGGTCGGACCGGCCGCCGGTGGCCACGATCTCCTGCTGCGCGGCCACCTGCTCGCGCAACTCGGGGAGGCCGGCGAAGCGCGAGTCGGCGTCGAGGCTCTGCTGGTAGGCGTCGGACTTCTCCGCCTGCAGCGCGACGACCTGGGTGTCGATCTCCCGGTGGAACACCTGCAGCGTCAGCGGCGTCGCGATGACCACGCCGAGCACCAGCGCCAGCCCCACCCGGGGGACGGCGAGCACGAGGTTGCGCTTGAGCGAGGCGTCGTGCGCCATGCCGACGAGCAGCATCCGGTCGAGGTTGACGACGACGGCGCCCCAGCCCAGGCCGACGAGCAGGGCGAAGGGCCACCAGACGCCGAGCGCCATGTGGACGGCGAACGTCATCGACAGGACGGCGAGGGCCCCGGTGCTCAGCAGCACCCCGCCCAGCGCGACGAACTTGGACCGCGCCCCGGGAGCCACGGCGAGGATGTCGGTGCGGGCTCCGGCCAGACCTGCCAGGCCGTCGCCGATCCGTCGTCGTCGCGCCATCGGTCCGCACCCTCCCGGGCGACGCGGTCGTCGGTCAGCCGTCACCCACCGGGAGTTATCGGCGGACCGAGGCCCGACGCGGACCGTGGCGCGCGACACGGGAACGCCTTGTCCGGCCGGCCGCGCCGTCGGGAGACTGCCCCGTGCTTCCGAGTCCGAGGCTCGCCGCGCTCGTCCTGGCCGCCGGGCTGGTCGCTGCGTGCACGGCCGAGGAGGGCCCCAGGGCGACCCCCTCCCCGACGACGAGCGCCGGCCCCTCCCCCGGCGACGGCGGCCCGCTCGACGCCGTCGCCGGGGAGGAGCCGCTGGACGAGGAGGGCGCGTACGGCCAGATCAGCGAGATGACGCTCGACGCGGACGGCGAGCCGATCGTGCTCTACGCGTCGCTGGAGGACGAGCCGCTGCTGGTCTCCCGGCGCACAGGCGACACCTGGACCACCCGGCGGCTGACCGACCCGCCCGTCCAGGAATTCGACGCGAGCGCCGACGCGGCCGACGACGGCACGCTCGTGGTCTCCGGCTTCGTCGACGGCCGCTTCTCCTTCACCCGGATCGCTCCCGACGGCACGGTCACCACCGTTCCGCTGGCCGCCGACCTGGGAGCGGGCGACATCGGCTTCGCGGTTCCCGACCTGGCCCCGGACGGCGGCACGATGTACCTCGGCGTGATCGACCGGGAGACGCAGTCGGGGGTGCTGGCCGTCGACCCCGCCACCGGTGTGGTCCGCGCCGAGTACCGGTTCCCCACGGAAGCCGCCGGGCTCGTCGCGCCCACCGTCGTCCGGGTCGCCGGTGACCGGGTCCTCGTCACCGTCGACCGCGGCGTCGACACCAGCGAAGCCTCGTCGCCCGCTGCCCGGACACCGTGGCTCGCCCGGTTCGACCTCGCGCTGCAGCCGCTGGGCGAGGTGCAGCTGTCCGAGAGCCGCGCGCACTCGGGGTACCGGGAGCTCGACGTCGACGCCGGGGGCACGGCCTACATCGCGCTGGCCGCTGGCCTCGACACCCCGGACGAGATGATCCGGGTGGTCGCCGTCGCACCGGACGCGACCGCCGCGACGACGGTGGCGAGCTTCCCCGGAGAGCGCCTCGTCAACGCGATGGCCGTGGACGACGGCGGCACCTGGGCCTATCTCGCCGGACTGGACAACGGCCCCGACCCCCTCCAGATCACGATCACGCCGATCGACCTCGTGGGCGGGGAGGTCTCCGAGCCGGTGCTGATCTGCGAGGGCTCGTCGGCGGAGGGCATGGGCATCACCCCCGACGGCCGCTCGCTGCTCCTCACCGCCTCGTGCCGGGACCGCGACGTGCACCCGACCCTGATCACGCTCCGCTGACCCCGCCCGGCGACCGCCCGCGCCGGTCGCCCATGGACGGAGAGCGGCAGCCAGGCCGCGACCGGGACACCGATTCCCGACCGAATTGGGACATCGATCCCTGTCGACCGGGACACCCCCGCTGAGAACGTCTCCCCATGACCGCAGTCCTGCCCCGCCCGGACCCGGCGACCAGCATCCCGTCGCCGCGCGCGCCGATGGCACCGAGCGTCCCGGCCGAGCCCAGCACGCCGCACACCTCCGCCGTCGCCTACCAGCGGGTGCTGCACCGGGCGGTGCGCCGCGAGTTCCGGCTGCTCGCCGAGCTGGCGGCCTGGGCCACTCCGGACGACGCCGTCCGTGCCGGCGAGCTCACCCGGCACGCCGACCTGATTGCCCGGGTGCTGCTCCAGCACCACGCCACCGAGCGCACCCTGCTCTGGCCGGCGCTGTTCCGGCACCTCCCGGCGGACGAGCAGGACGCCGCCCGCGAGGAGGTCGCCGAGGGGACCAGCCGCACCGTGCTGCTCGACCACACGCTGCGCGACCTGTCGACGCACGCGCGCCAGTGGGCGGTCGCCGGCACCCCGCCGGCACGTGACGCATTCGTGCGGGCCCTGCGCCGGGTGTCCGTCGCGGTCGACGCCTCCACAGGCGCCGAGGAGTGCGCGCTGCTGCCGCTGCTCGGCCGGTACCTGCCCGAGGGCGAGTGGACCGCCGTGACCCGCGGAGCCCGCTGCCCGCTGAGCGGCCGCGAGCAGATGCTCGTGCTGGGCCTGGCGCTGGAGGATGCCTCGGCAGCAGAGCGCGGACGGCTCATGGCCGGCCTCTCCCCCGCCGCCCGCACGGCCTGGCGGCTGGTCGGTCGGCGAGCCTTCCGCGCCGCCGTCGTCCGGCTGCGGGGCGCCCCGCCGGCTGGGTGACGCGCGCGTCGACCGGCCCGCGAAGCTCCTGGTCGCGGGGTCGGACGCCTCAGGCCTTGGGGAAGTTCCGCTTGGAGTACTTGCCCGCAGACCGCATGGCTGCGGCGTTGATCCCGGCTCCGACACCGCCACCGACCAGCGGGACCATCTTGCCCAGGTTCACCACGCCCTTCGTGCCGAACTTGGTGAACAGGCGGAAGCCGACCTTCTTGTTGATCTCGATCAGCACCCGGCCGGGCACCCGCTGGAGGGCGGCGAGCGCCGCCTTCGAGCCCAGTTGGACGCCTGCTTCGGCGGCGACAGCCGCACCGCCCGCGCCGAGGAGTGTCAGCAGGACGACGCTGCGCACCTCGTCGGATTCGATGTCGTAGCCACGCAGGTGGGCCACCGCCGCGACGCAGCGCGCCGACAACGTGTACAGGACTGCGGCGTCGGTCGGGATCGTCACCGGCAGGGCGAACACCCCACCCAGCCCTGTCGCGAACCCGGTCGCCGCGACCAGCCGCGTGTGCGTGGCGATGAGGCGATCGATCGCGACCTCGACATCGGCGTGCTGGAGGCGGTGCTGCTCGGCGATGTTCCGAGCGCTCTCCAACGGCCCCACACCATCGATGCCCGCCTCGACGATCTTGTCGACGAACTTCGCGACGGTGCGCTTCTCGTCCTCGCCCAGGGATGCCTGCGCGCCGTCCTCCAGGACCGTTTCGATCTCCGCCGTGCCCATACGTCCGTCTCCCCGTTCGCCGATGACGTGCGAACAGATACTCGGCAGTCCGGTCGGCCGGAGTGACGGAACGGCAGCTCGCCGTCAGGCATGCAGATCGCCAGCATTCTGCTAGCATTGTGCGACATGCGGACCTTGTACCTCAGGAACGTCCCGGACGAGGTCGTCGAGCGTCTCGAACGCCTGGCTGCCCGGGAGGCCACGTCGGTGAGTGCCCTGGCCGTCCGTGAACTGGCCCAGGTCTCCCGGCGCGCCGACAACCCCGCGCTGCTCGAGGGCCTGCCCGACCTGGAGGTCGACCCGTTCTGGATCGTCCGAGAACTGGACGTCGAACGCTCTTCTCGGTGATCGTCCTGGACGCCTCGGCGGCTCTGTCGGCGCTGCTGAACGCAGGTCCGGCCCGGTCGTTCGTGGCCGCGGAACAGGTGCACGCCCCGCACCTCATCGACACCGAGATCGCCAGCGGTCTGCGTCGCCAGGTTCGCGCAAAGGTGCTCACCGCCGATCAGGCCTGGGCAGCCCTCGACACCTGGCGACGGCTGGGCCTCACCAGACACCCGGTCCCCGGGCTGCTGAGCCGGATCTGGGAGCTACGGGACAACGTCTCCGCCTACGACGCCTCCTACGTCGCGCTCGCGGAGGTCCTCGGGTGCAGCCTGCTGACTGCTGATGCAAGGCTCGGTCGGGTCGCAGGCGTTCGCTGCCCCGTCACCGTCATCCCCCGGTAGCCGGATCAGACGGCGGTGGCCGACTCGACCAGGCGGCACAGCGCGTTCACACGACGCAGCTGGTCGGGCGTGCGCACCGGGGCGTCGAGCAGCAGCGGGCTGAGGACGACGACGGCCAGCGCCTGCGCCCGGGACACCGCCACGTTCAGCCGGTTGAGGTCGTAGAGGAACGAGACGCCGCGGGGCGCGTCGGCCGCGCTGGTGCTGGTCATCGAGTAGAGGACGACCGGCGCCTCCTGGCCCTGGAACTTGTCGACGGTGCCGACCCGGGCACCCGCTGGCAGCGCCGCCCGGATCAGCGCGACCTGGGCGTTGTACGGCGCGACGACCAGGACGTCGTCCGGTCCGACCGGGCGTTCCCGGCCCTCGTGGTCCCGCCAGGTCGCGCCCTGGACCGAGTGCCACAGCCCGGCGACCACGGCGGCCTCCTGCGGGCTCTTGTCGGCGGCCGTCTGCTGGTGCTCGACCAGATGGACCCGGAGGCCGCTCCCGGACAGCGCCCCGTCGCCCAGCACCGCCACCCGCTCGCGACCCTCCGCTGCCTCGAGCCGCCCCTCGTAGGCCAGGTCCGACACGAACGAGGTCAACGCCGGGTGCATCCGGTACGACCGGTCGAGGAACACACCCCGGTCGGGCGGGATCGTGGCCGCACCGTCGAGCAGGTGCTCCAGCGCCGACCGGCCCGACTCGCCCGGATGCACGGCCTGGCTGGGCTGGGCGAGCTGCTGCGGGTCGCCGAGCAGCACCATCGACCGCGCGCCGCGCGCGACGGCGACCGCGTTGGCCAGCGAGAACTGGCCGGCCTCGTCGACGACCAGCACGTCGACGGCCTCGGCGAGGTCCGGCCGCGTCCAGAACCACGCCGTGCCGCCGACCAGCGACACGTCACCACCCAGCAGCGCACCGGCCACGACGGCGTTGTCGCTCGACCACGCGACGTCGTCGGACCCGCAGTGCTGGCTCTCGTCGCACTTCTGCATCGCCGGGCGACCGACCGCCCTCAGCAGGTTGCCGATCACGGCGTGCGAAGTGGCGGTGACCCCGACCTTCTTGCCGGCGTCGAGCAGCGCCCGGATCAACTGCGCCGCCGCCGTCGTCTTCCCGCTCCCCGGCGGGCCCTGCACCGCGAGCACCTCGCCGTCGAGCGCCAGCCCGAGCCGCACCACGGCATCGGCCGGCGTCTCGCGTTCCAGCAGGGCCGTTCCCGCGGGGACGCGGCCGAGCACCAGCGCCGACCCGAGGCAGTCGCGGCCGGCCAGCACGTCTTCGCCCGTCGCCTGGATCGCCGCGCGCAGGGTCTTGGTGTTCAGCGGCCCGACCGGCCCGAAGCCGCGCGGGCGAGGCGGCTCGGTCGCGGTCGTCTTCAGCACGAGCCGCCCGGCCGTGACGTCGGGCCCGGCGTCGAGCCCGGCGTCGAACTCGAACACCTCGCCGACCTTCTTCCCGGTGTCCACGTCGAGGGCGTCGTCGCCGGTGGAGAACTTCGTGTCCTGCACGGGGAACGAGTACTCGTAGAGGTGGCTGCGCTTCTCCGGCCGCAGGTACCGCGGCTCGGACAGCCCGCCCAGCGCGGTGCCGTCGCGCTCGAGCTCCTCCGCGTCGAGGTCCTTCAGGCGGAAGACCTCCCACCAGGCCGGCTTGTCCTCGCGGCGGTGCCAGCCCACCAGGTCGCCCAGCAGCTGGTGGCCGGCGCCGTGCAGCCGTTCGGTCAGGGCCAGCTCAGCGGCCTCGACGTCGCCGGGCGCCCCGGAGGGCCGCTCCTCCGACAACTGCGGTCGCGGCTGGGGCCCGTGCACCGCTTCCAGCTCGGCCCGCTGCTGCTCCAGCCACCGGTGCAGGTCGCGCGTGGAGTCGACGTCGTCCTTGTTGTAGGACTCGATCGCGTCGAGCTTCGCCTGGTCGCCGTCGGCCAGCCACTCCTCGTACACGAGCACGCTGCCCATCGCGCTGGCGACCTCGCCGGCGTGCGAGCGGCCGTAGAACGCTTCGACCTTCTTGATCGAGTACGACTCCTTGCTGATCCGCATCGACTGCCGGACGACGGGATAGAGATCGACGAACCGCTCCTCGCGCAGCAGCTCGTCGAGCTGGGCCTCGCGCACGCCGTAGGTGGCGGTGAGCCGCTTGAGAGCGGTCACCTCGTAGGGCGCGTAGTGGTAGACGTGCATGTGCGGGTCGGCCTGCGCGGCCGCGATCAGCCGGTCGACCAGATCGGTGACCAGCTGCATCTCGGCCGGGCGGTCGTGCGCCCAGAGTGCCGTGAACGTGCCCGCGGTGTCGCCGACGCCGGCGAGGTACTCGATGCCCGCGCCGTCGTCGAACCAGGGATCGCCCTCGAAGTCGAGGTACAGATCGCCCGGGCTCGGCGGGGGCAGCCGGAGCAGGCCCAGGCCCTCGACCGGTGCGAGCAGCGTGCGCGACGGCGCCCCGGTGACCCGCTCGCGGAGCTGCTCGGCGGCCTGCTGCTGCAGCCGGGTGCGGGCGTCGACGCCGATGCGCGAGGCCGCGAGCTGCTGCGGCGACGCAGCCGCCAGCGCGGCCAGCGTGGTGATGCCGACCGCGTGCAGCGCGTCGCGGTGGTCGCCGCGCATGAACGCGACCAGGCCGAGGTCGTCGGCCTGCCGGAGCTCGGTGGTGCACTTCTCGGCCCAGCGGCACTGCTCGCAGTAGCCGATCGGCGCGGGGGCGGTGGACGGCGGCGCGGCGACGAACACCTCCAGCCGCGCCCGGGCGCGGCGGGCGTAGGCGGCGACGTCGACCAGCCGCCACGGCCGCGACTCGCCGTCGCCGGTGACGACGTGGATCCGCTCCGGCGCCACCCCCTGCAGCACCGCGAGCCGCTCGGCGTACGTGGCCATCTGCAGCAGGGCGGCGACCTTGACCTTGCGGGCGAGCTTGGTGTCGGCGATCTCGTAGGACCAGGCGCCGAGCGCCGAGGGCCGGTCGACCTTCAGCAGGAAGTCGGCCTGCCCGCCCCAGGCGCCGTCGAAGAACGTGCCCTGGTAGACGACGTCGACGCCGCGGCGCATCGCCGCCACCGTCTCGGCCTCGGCGCGACGGCGGCCGGCCGCGTCGAAGACGGTCTCGATCGTCTCGACGGTCTTCCCGGAGGCCTCCAGCGCCGCGAGGTACTTCTCCTCGTGCGCGATGCCGCGGTCGAAGATCAGCTGGAGCTCCGCCGATGTCTCGGTGACGGGCCCCGCCCATTCCCCCAGCGCTGCGCCGCGGTCGAGGAACGACAGGTGCCGGCACTCCTGGTGCTGGGTCAGGTCGGTCGGGCTCAGCACCAGCTGCCCGTCGAGTCGCTGCATCGCCCCGTGCCTCCGATTCCCCTCGCCGGCAAGCCTGCCGCACGAGCTCGACGCCAGGGATAGCGGACCGGTCTGACAGGAACCGGCCCGCACGCACCCGATCGGGTGACCACCGAGCGGGGAACGGTCGAAACGAGACGTCCCGGACCCTGTTCGCGCCCTGCCCGCAGGGACATACTCCGCCGCCAACGGCCCGCGTCGTCGGGCCCCGACCTGGACGGGGACTGTGATGGGCGAGAAGGGCAATCTCACCGGCGGCTTCACCGGCGGTGCGGAGCAGGGCAAGCTGCCCGGCGTCCCCCGCTTCGGGCAGACCGGCGCCCCCGAGGGTGACTGGGCCAAGGGCTCCGGCGGCGACTGGCCCAAGGGGCCGGGCGGTCAGCCGGTCGAGGCGAGCTGGGACAAGGGGTCGGGCGAGGGCTGGGCGAAGGGCCCCGACGGCTCGACGAACGTCGGACCCTCGGTGCCGCCACCGCCGCCGCAGGGCGGGTACGCGCCTCCCCCGCCGCCCCCGGGCGGGTACGGCGCGCCGCCGCCGATGCCGCCGCCGCAGGGTCCTCCCCCGGGCGTCCCGCCGATCGGCGGCTTCGTGGCCGGCGGCCGGGACCGCGACGACGACCAGCAGGGACCGCCGCCACCGCCGCCCGGCGGGTACCCGCCGCCGCAGCCCCCGGCACCCGGGCGCTGAGGACCGACGGCGGTGTCGAAGCCCGGATGGGACCCGCCCGACGCGGGGAAGCCCCAGCTCTACGACAAGGCGCCGCCGGCCTGGACCGGCGTGCCCGTCGAACGCGACCCGGTCAGCGGCCGGCTGCTGTCGGGCGACCCGCTCGGCCGCGGCGACAAGGGACGCAGCGCCCGCACGCCCGGGAAGACGGCGCTGATCACGGGAGGCGCCGTGGCCGTGGTCGCGGCGGTCGTGGTCGCCGTCGTGCTCTTCACCGGCGGCAACGACCCGGACCCCGAGCCCGCCGCGGCCGCGGTGACGTCGGAGCAGACCACCACCTCGGCGGCGCCGACGACCACGACTCCCCCGGTCGAGACCGGCCCGCGGGACATCCCCATCACGATGACCCTGACGGCCGTCACGCCCCCTCCAGGGTTCGGACCGGACCCGGCCTTCGGCACGGTCGGCGACGTGCTGGAGCGCACCTGGACGCTCACCGGCCCGTGCGACGGGTCGGGCGGCTGCACCGTCGTGCACTGCCGGGCTCCCGGCGACTGCACCCCGGCGCTGCAGGCCGAGTCGCAGGGTGGCGGCAGCTACGTCAGCCGGACGACCAACCCGGTGCAGTGGCAGGCACCGGAGTGCACCGGCGGCACGATCGACACGACGATCACCTTCGTCGTCTCCGGGGTCGGGGAGGCGCTGACGCTCAGCGGCACGTGGGTGGAGACCGCCCCCCAGGTCCTCTACACCGGTTCGGACGGCCGGGACTGCGGCGTCTACCTCACCGAGCTGTCGTTCAGCTCCTCGTGAGCGGCTGGTGACCCGGACGGTCCCGACGACCGACGCCCTCGCCGAGCTGTGGTCGCTGCTGGAGCGTGACGACCGGCCGGTCTGCGGCGTCGAGCACGAGTACGAGGTGCGCGACGCCGCGGGCGCCGTCGTCGACTTCCGCACGGTCGCCGACACGCTCGACCTGGGACGGCGACTCGACCCCGGCGACCGGCACGCCCACCGGGGGCCGTGGGGCGGGGTCATCACCGCCGACGGCCGCGAGGCGGAAGTGGTCAGCCCGCCGGTCCCGGTCGGCCCGGACGCAGCGGCCGCCGTGCACGCCTACGCCGCCGCGGGCCGGGCGCACCTCGCCGGGCGCCTGCCCGCCGGGTGGTCGCTGACCGGGTACTCGACGCACATCAGCACCGCCGTGGACGACGACGTCGTCCGGCGGGCGGCGGTGCTCGTCGTCCGGCACCTGTCCCCCGCGCTCATGCTGCTGTTCGACCGGCGCACCTCCCCCGGCCTGCTGGTCCGCCCACGCCCGGGTCGCCTCGAGGTGTGCGGGGAGTTCGCCCAGGGCCGCGCGCTGCGGCACGCCGTCGCCGTCGTCGTCGCGGCCGGCCAGCTGTGCTCGGAGGCCGCGCGGACCCGCCGTCCCGATCTGCCACCCCGGCTGCGACTGCGCACCGAGCGGGCGAAGGAACGCTTCGGCAGCTACGTCGACCGGGCCGCCTTCGGGGGCGACCTCTACGCCGCCGGCCGGACGGCCCTCCTGCGGCGTCGCGGCGGCACCGTGCGAGCCGGGGAGCTCCTGGCGGAGGTCGTGGACGCACTCGACGACCGACTGCGGGCGCTGCTCACCACCGGCGACCTGGCCGCGCTGCACGCCGTCGTCGCCGGCGACGAGCCGCTGCCCTGCGAGCAGGAGGCGCTCGCACCCGACGACGGGCCGCTGCTCGCCGTCGCCCCGCTGGACCTGCGCGACCGCCGGGCGGGCGAGGTCGCCGTGGAGGTGGTCAACGCGACCTGGTGGACCTACGTGCTGCGGCTGGAGGGCGCGCGGGTGCGGTGGCTCACGGTCCCGCGCACCTGGATGGGCAGCTTCCTCGACCGGCTGGACGACGGCTCGCTCGACGACGTCCTGACCCGGCTGGTGTGAGTTCCGGACGGCGGGGGCACCTCAGCACGGGTGAGTGACACCAGGAGCGGGTCGGGATACGTCGAGGGCGAGTTCGAGCGGGACACCGACTACATCGAGGACCGGATCACCGCCGACGGGTCGAGCCCGTGGCCGGTGGAGCCCGGCCGGTACCGGCTGATCGCCGCGCGCGCCTGCCCGTGGGCGAACCGGTCGATCATCGTGCGCCGGCTGCTGGGGCTGGAGTCGGCGATCTCGATGGGCCTGGCCGGCCCGACCCACGACGAGCGCAGCTGGACCTTCGACCTCGACCCCGACGGCCGCGACCCGGTGCTCGGCTACGAGCGGCTGCAGGAGGCGTTCCTCGCCCGCGACCCCGAGTACTCGCGCGGCATCACCGTGCCGGCGATGGTCGACGTGCCGAGCGGTCAGGTCGTCACCAACGACTTCCCGCAGATCACCCTCGACTTCTCCACCCAGTGGACCGCCCACCACCGCGCCGGCGCGCCCGACCTGTACCCCGAGCCGCTGCGCGACGAGATGGACGAGGTGATGCAGCGGATCTACACCGAGATCAACAACGGGGTGTACCGCTGCGGCTTCTCCAACGACCAGAAGGCCTACGACAAGGCCTACGACCGGCTGTTCACCGCGCTGGACTGGGTGTCGGACCGGCTCGCCGACCGGCGCTATCTGATGGGCGACACGATCACCGAGGCCGACGTGCGACTGTTCACGACCCTCGCCCGCTTCGACGCCGTCTACCACGGCCACTTCAAGTGCAACCGGCAGAAGCTCACCGAGCTGCCGGTGCTGTGGGCCTACGCGCGCGACCTGTTCCAGACCCCGGGCTTCGGCGACACGATCGACTTCCCGCAGATCAAGGAGCACTACTACGTGGTGCACGCCGACATCAACCCGACGCAGATCATCCCGCAGGGCCCCGACACGTCGGTCTGGCTGACGCCGCACGGGCGCGAGGAGCTCGGCGGCTCGCCCTTCGGCGACGGCACGCCGCCCGGCCCGGTCGCGGCCGACGAGGAGGTCCCCGACGACCACGGTCCCGGCGGCATCGGGCACCGGTAGCACAGTTCGGGTCCCTGGAGCGGTGGCCCCTGTGGACGGTGAAATCCCTTGTGGACGACGGGTTCTCGGGGGTGTGCGGCTGCCACGGTGGCCGCATGACGACGCCACCGCTCGCCGATGTCCCGATCCGCTCCGCCGCCGACCTGACCGCGCGCTGGGAGAGGCTGCTCGCCCCGCCCGTCTTCGGGGCCCGCAGCCTCTGGCTGTGCTGGCTCGACGACGGGCTGATGGTGCCCCTCGTCGTGCCGGTCGACGAGATCCCGGCCCGGCCCGGCCGCACGATGCTGGCCAACCTGCCGTCGCTGTGCCAGACGGTCGTGGAGGAGCACGTCTTCGGCGGAGCCCACGTGGCCATGGCCCTGTGCCGGCCGGGGCTGCCGACGGTCACCCGCGACGACGAGGCGTGGGCGGCGGGGCTCCGCGAGGCGTTCGCCGATGAGGACTGCACCTGGAGTCTGCACCTGGCCGCGGGTGGTTCCGTGGTGCCGATGGTCGAGGAGCACTGGTCGCGCTGAGCCGGCACCCAGGGGCGTTCCGCATCGACCTCGGGGCGAGCACGATCGACCCGGCGGCGCCGCAGCGGTGCCGCGGGCGGCGAGAGGGGACGTGGCATGTACGCACGCTCGACCACCGTGCTGGGGGATCCGTCGAGGATCGAGGCGGGGATCGGTTACGCCCGGGACGAGGTGATGCCGGCGATGCAGCAGATGGACGGGTTCGTCGGCCTCTCGATGCTGGCCGACCGCGCCTCGGGGCGGTGCATCGTCACCGCCGCCTGGCGCGACCTGGAGTCGATGGTGACCAGCCGCGAGACGGCCCGCCCCCTGCGCGACCGCGCCCGCGAGGTCTTCGGCGGCAGCATCGAGGTGCACGAGTGGGAGATCGACGTGCTGCACCGCGTGCGGCCCACCGACCCGGGTTCCTGGTGCCGCGTGGTGTGGACCGCGGCCGACCCGGCCCGGATGGCCCCGCTGCTCGACCTCTTCCGCACCGTCGTCGTCCCCGGCGTGGAGCAGCAGGAGGGCTTCTGCAGTCTGAGCCTGCTGCGCGACCCGCGAGCCGGCAGCAGCGTGACCGCGACGACCTACGACAGCCGCGCGTCGCTGGACGCGTCCCGGGAGGCGTCGCTGGTCCTCAGCGCCGGGATCGGCGGGCAGATCCCGTTCGAGGTCACCGACACCGCCGAGTTCGAGGTGGTCATGGCGCACCTCCGCGTCCCCGAGACCGTCTGACGGCAGCCGAGCTTCCGGCCCGGTCCGGACCAGCCACGCCGCCGGTCAGACGATGCGGATGCGCAGCCTGCGGAAGCCGCGACCCTTGCTCTCCATCTTGGTGACCTCGACCCGGCCGACCATCGAGGTCGACGCGACGTGCGTGCCGCCGTCGGCCTGCGTGTCGAGGCCGACGATGTCGACGATGCGCACCACCTCGATGTCGGGCGGCAGCAGGTTGGTGGCGGTGCGGATGATGTCGGGGATCGCGAACGCCTCCTCCCGCGGCAGCGTCTTCACCTCGATCGGCCGGTTCGCGGCGATCTCGGCGTTGACGGCCTCGGCGACCCGCTCCTTGAAGTCCGGCGGCACCTCTGCCAGGTCGAAGTCCATGCGGGCCGACAGCGGCTCCATGTTGCCGCCGGTCACCAGGGCACCGAAGTCCCGGAACACCACGCCCGTCAGCACGTGCAGCCCGGAGTGGGTGCGCATCAGCTGGGTGCGCCGCTCGTCGTCGAGCGCGCCGCGCACCGCCGTCCCGACCGGCGGCACCGGGTCGCCCTCGACCGGGATCAGGTACAGCTCGTCGCCCTTGCGGGTGCCGGCGATCCGGGTGCGCACGCCGCCCCACAGCAGCACGCCCTCGTCCGGCGGCTGCCCCCCGCCCCCGGGGTAGAAGGCCGAGCGGTCCAGCACGATGCCCTGCTCCGGGTCGGCGGCGAGCACCGTCGCGTCCCACTCGCGGACGGTCGCGTCCTCGAGGTCGATGCGGTGGGTGTGCCCGTGTCGGTCGCTCTGGCTGGTCACGCCCTGCATGCTGCCCCGTCGCGCACCTCGGGAGCGACCGGCCATGCGCCGCGGGAGGAACTGACCCGGCTGATCCGCCACGGACCCGTTGCCTTCCGCGGGCCGGGCGAGGACGGTGGGTTCCGCGGCGGGGCCGCAGGGGCGTCGCCGGCGTCGGAGGGAGCGGTGGCATGTACGCCCGATCCACCACGGTCCATGGCAGTCCGGAGCACCTGGACGACGGGATCGCCTACGCCCGCGACGACGTCATGCCGGCAGTGCGGCACATGACCGGCTGCATCGGCCTGTCGATGCTCTGCAACCGCGAATCCGGTCAGTCCATCGTGACGACGGCGTGGGCCGACGAGGCCGCCATGCACGACTCGGAGAGCGGTGTCTGGGATCTGCGCCGGCGGATGGCCGAGGTGCTCGGCGGCCGCCCCGAGGTGCAGGAGTGGGAGATCGCCCTGATGCACCGCATGCACGAGGCGCACCACGGCGCCTGCACGCGGGTCATCTGGGGCAGCGAGGCGCCGGAGCGGCTAGACGACCACCTCGACGCCGTCCGGATGACCCTGCTGGCGAAGATGGAGGACCTGCCCGGCTTCTGCAGCGTCAGCGTGATGATCGACCGCGAGAGCGGCCGGAGCGCCACCTCGGTCACCTACGACAGCCGGCAGGACATGGTCGCCGCGACCGAGGCCGCGACGGCCCTGCGCACCGATTTCGCCCGGTCGATCGGCATGGAGATCACCGCCATGACCGAGTTCGACCTGGCGCTCAGCCACCTGCGCGTGCCCGAGATGGTCTGACCGCACCCCGCCACGGACCCCGCCCTCCGCGTTGCCTTCTCCCCGGAGGGCGAGGACCGTGAGCCGCGCGGCGATGCCGCAGGGGCGTCGCCGGCTCACTCCGGAACTCCTCGAGAGGAGTGGTGGCATGTACGCCCGATCCACCACCGTGCACGCCGACCCGCGGTCGGTCGACGACGGGATCGCCTACGTCCGCGACGAGGTCATGCCCGCCGTGCACAAGATGACCGGCTGCATCGGGCTGTCGATGCTCT
Organism: Blastococcus jejuensis; assembly: GCF_039534705.1. Lineage (NCBI taxonomy): Bacteria > Bacillati > Actinomycetota > Actinomycetes > Geodermatophilales > Geodermatophilaceae > Blastococcus > Blastococcus jejuensis. The sequence continues at coordinate 143,938 of NZ_BAAAVV010000002.1, read as the reverse complement.
GCGACCGCGACGACGGCCGCTGCATCGTCACCACGGCCTGGGTCGACGAGCAGTCCATGCAGCTGAGCACCGAGGGCGTGCGCCCCATGCGCGACCGCGCCGCAGAGGTCTTCGGTAGCCCGCCCGACGTGCAGGAGTGGGAGATCGCCGCCCTGCACCGGCGGTACGAGACCCGCGAGGGCACCTGGGCGCGCGTCATCTGGAGCCGGTCGGACCCGGACCTGGCCGACCGCACCATCGACGCCTACCGGATGAGCCTGATCCCCGAACTCGAGCAGATGCCCGGCTTCTGCAGCGTGAGCCTGCTGGTCAGCCGGAGCGAGGGCCGGGCCGTCTCCGCCACCACGTACGAGAGCCGCGCGGCCATCGAGCAGACCCGCGAGCTGTCGGTGGCCATGCGCGACGACTTCGCCACGTCGATGGGCGTCGCGATCACCGAGGTCGCCGAGATGGAACTGGTCCTGGCCCACCTGGGCGTCCCCGAGACCGTCTGACCAGGAGGGCGCGGCACCCGGGAAACCGCCCCTTCCCCGGGTGCCGCGCCACTCCGAGCCCGCGGAGCCGGCCGGGCGTGCTGCGCACCGATTGATTGGGGACGCCCCGCCCGGGGCATCCCGGACCGTGGACGGGGGGACGACCAGCACAGGACGGACGACGTGACCAAGGCCGACCCGAATCCGACGACCCCGAAGCGCGGCCGGCACGCCCGCTCCGACGAGGACGACGAGCCGGTCGTCGAGAGCCCGGCCGAGGAGACCCGGGAACCTCAGACCGAGGAGGCCGAGAAGCCCGACGAACCTCGAGCCGAGGAAGCCGAGGCCGAGAAGCCGGACGGCGACGAGAAGCCGGCCGACACGACCGCCGAGCCGGAACCCGAGCCGGCCCGCGCGACGGGCGCCTCCCGGTACGAGGTGCCCGAGGACGACGCCCCGCCCCGGCGGGTCCCCCACGCGATCGGCCGCCACCCGGCCGCCACCCCGCTGCTCACGGCCGCCGGCCTGGTGACCGGGGTCGGCCTGGCCCCGCTGCTGCTCGACCGGCTGCGGTTCGGGGTCGCCCTCGACGCCGCCGCGAACGCGCGCAGCGCCGCGGCGCCCTGGCCCGCCGACGCGGCCCCGTGGTTCGCACCGTCGTGGGTCGCGATGCTGGCGTTCGCGGTGGCCGCGGTCGTCCTGCTGCTGGCGCTGGTCGGTCTCCGGGTGCCCGACGTCGTCGTCCTCGGGCTCGGCGGCGTGCTGACGCTGACCACGGCCCGCGCGGCCTGGGCGACCGTCGACGTCGTCGACGCCGGCCTGTGGGAGCTCGTGCCGCTGTGCATCCTCTGCGTCCTCGCGTTCGGCCTGTCCGCGACGGCGACCGCCCGATGGCGGTCGGCGCCCGGGTCCGACGGCACCGGTGGCGAGGGCGTCGGCGGGGTCGCCGCGGCCGCGCTGGCCGCGTGGCTGGTCGTCGTCCTCGTGCTGCTCGCGGGCGCCGCGATCGCGGCCAGTGCCCGCACCCACGCCTTCGGGGACGCCGACTCGCCGCCGCAGGGCCTGGCCGGGCTGCTCAGCGTCCGCGCGTCCGACGGACCGGCGATCGACGGCTACCGCGGCACCTGGATGGCGCAGCTGGCGACCGCCCAGGTGGCCGACGACGTCGCCGCTTCCGCGTTCGCCGTCGTCCACCACGACCGCTCGGCAGGGCTGCCGACCCTGCTCGTCCGCGGCGACGACACCGGCGCCCCCGACCTGGACGACACGTGGTGGGTCACGGTGGCCGCCCAGTCGTTCGGATCGAAGGCCGAGGTGGAGAACTGGTGCGCGGAGAACGGCCGGGTGCCGCCCGACTGCGTGCCGCGGCTGATCACCGACTGACGCTCACACCACCCGGGTCAGCGCGGGCCAGAGCCCGTCCGGGCCGTCGGCCAGCAGCCCGGCCGCGAGCACCCGCGACCACGCGAGCTCGCTGCCGGCCTCGTCCCGCCACGCCCACAGCCGCCGGGTGAGGTGGTGCAGCCGGTGCTCCTGGGTGAACCCGATCGCGCCGTGCACCTGGTGCGCCAGCCGGGCGACCACCTCCACCGCGGCACCGGCCCGCACCTTCGCCGCCGCCGCCGCGAGGACGGCGTCGCCGCCCCGGTCCAGAGCCTGGACGGCGGCGTCGGTCAGCGCCGTCACGGCGGTCACCTCGCCGGCCATCTCGGCGAGCTCCATCTGGATCGCCTGGAACTTCCCGAGCGGCCGGCCGAACTGCTCCCGCTCCCCCGCGTACTGCACCGTCCAGGCGAGCACCTGCTCCAGCGCCGCGGCCAGCTGCACCGCCCGCGCCAGGGCGAACCGGGCCCGCAGCGCCAAGGCCTGAGCGTCGTGCAGCACGGTGGCCCCCACCGCGGGGACGGCGTCGAGCACCAGCGACCCGCGCGGCTCCCCGGCCAGGTTGACCGCGTCGGTCGCGGGCAGGTCGGAGGCGTCGACCAGCGCGAGCAGCCCGCCGTCCAGACCCGCGGGAGGCGCGGCCAGCAGGACGACGGAGGACCCGACGCCGGCCCAGGCCACGTCGGTGGCCGTGCCGGTCAGCAGGAACCGGCCCGGCCCGTCGCCGTCGTCGACGGCCTCGGTGGTGACGGCGTCGGCGACCGCGAAGGTCAGCGGCTGCTCCACCGGCGGCAGGTGGATGTCGGCGGCGAGCAGCGCCGGTGCGGCGACGAGCAGGTGCTCGGCCAGCGGCACCGCCCCCGCGCCGGCGGCCACCGTGCGCACGACCGCGACGGCGTCGGCCAGCTCGCCGCCGGAGCCACCGGCCTCCTCGGGCAGCCCGACCCCGGTCAGCCCCGCCTCGGCGAGGGCGGCCCACAGCCCGGCGTCCCAGCGTCGCTCGGCGGTCAGCGCGAACGGCTCGAACCCGCGCAGGATGTCGCGGACGGTCTCGACCACCAGGTCCTGACTCAACGGAGCCCCAATCCGCGCGCCACGATCCCCCGCAGGATCTCGTTGGTGCCGCCGCGCAGCGTGTAGCCCGGCGCGTGCAGCTGCGCCTCGGCCAGCGCCCGCCCCAGCGGATCGGGCGAGTCCAGCGACGGCGTCACGTCCACGACCTTCCGGATCTCCTCGATGACGTCGCCCTCGAACGTCGTCCCCACGTCCTTGACCAGCGCGGCCGGGATGTCGGGCAGCTCTCCCCGGTCCAGCGCCGCCGCGATCCGCAGCGACAGCTGCCGCAGCGCGAGCAGCCGGGCCGAGAGCCGGCCGAGGGTCGCCAGCGCCGCCGGGTCGCCCGGGTCGGCAACTCGACGAGCGAACTCGGCGACAAGTGGATAGGTCGACAGGAACCGCTCGGGGCCCGACCTCTCGAAGGCCAACTCCGCGGTCACCTGGTGCCAGCCGTTGCCCTCCTCGCCGAGCAGCATGTCGCCGGGGACGACGACCTCGTCGAACACCACCTCGTTGAAGTGGTGACCGCCGTCGAGGATGCGGATCGGGTTGATCGTGATGCCCGGCAGCGACAGGTCGACCAGCAGCTGCGAGAGCCCCTGGTGCCGCCCGCGCGGGCCGTCGCCGGGGGGCGAGGTGCGCACCAGGACGATGCCGTAGTGCGAGGCGTGCGCGTTCGACGTCCAGACCTTCGCCCCGTTCACCACCCAGTCGCCGTCGCCGTTGCGCGTCGCCTTCGTGCGGATCGAGGCCAGGTCGGAGCCGGAGTCGGGCTCGCTCATCCCGATCACGAAGTAGCACTCCCCCGCGGCGATGCGAGGCAGGATCTCCCGGCGCTGCGCCTCGGTGCCGTACCGCAGCAGATTCGGGCCGGACTGGCGGTCGGCGATCCAGTGCGCGGCGACCGGCGCGCCCGCGGCCAGCAGTTCCTCGGTGACGGCGTAGCGCTCCATCGCCGAGCGCTCGTGCCCGCCGTACTCCTTCGGCCAGGTCATGCCCAGCCAGCCGCGCTCACCGAGCTTCTTCGAGAACGACGGGTCGACCCCCGACAGCCACGTGTCGACGTGCGTGGTGAAGGTGCCGGCCTCGAGCTCGGCGGCGAGGAACGCGCGCACCTCCCCCCGCACCTGCTCGGCGGCCTCCGACCGCGGCGCGGGCGCCAGCGTCAACGAGTTGCTCATCCGACGTCCCAGGGATCGTTGTGCATTCCTCGGGTTCTACAGGGAGTTGATCGGAAACGCCCAGCGGCCCCGATCGGTCGCGAGGCGAAAAGGGTTGTCAGCAGCGGAGTCGACCGAGACGATGAATTCCCGTTTCGTCCGGTGAGGGGCACGTCGTGACGGACACGAAGCAGCATCCAGGACGAGGCGAGACCCGCTCGGCAGGGCAGTCCGGCGGCGAGCCAGAGGAGACGCCGGGGTCTCGCGTGTCCACCGGCCGATCTCGCGGGGCGAGATTCTGGGCCCTCTTCCGGGATCCCTCGGACATCACTTACGAGGAGATGACTCCTGAGAAGCAGTCCGAGCCTCGCATCGACCTCTGGGTGAACAGTCCCGAACGCGAGTGGTACATCCAGCGTCTCGGACTGGCGCACAGGTTGCTGTACTTCGTCGGCTTCATCGGGCTCCTGGCCTGGGTACTCGCGAGCCCGACCGTCCGCACCCCGGACAGCCTCTGGTGGGCAGCGATACTGGGTGCGGTTGCGGTAGTCACCACGTGTTTCTGCGCGATCCCGTACTTGGCCGGGCGCGGTGCGTATCGCGACCGCCGGCGGCAGACAGCGGCGTTCCGTGCAGACGAGGCGCTGTTCCGCCTGGAGCCCGGCAGGAGGAATCCCGCGAGCCCGGATCCGCACAAGACCAGTCCCAATTCAGCCGAGGACCTGCCCTTGGCCGCGCTGTTCACGCTCAACCGCCGCCAGCTCGATGCCTACCAGGAGCTCACCCAACGTCAACAGCGCAGCGCGTTCCGGCTGACCCAGGTAACCAGCATCGTGGGCCTGCTCGTACTCATCACCGGTGTCGTGCTTGCGTTCCTCGACGTGCCGGCGGTGAACAAGTACGTCGCAGGCGGCCTCGCTGGGCTCGGCGCTCTGCTCAGCGCGTTTCTGAGCAACACCTTCTACCAGGCCCACCGTGCCGCCGACCGTCAGCTCAACTGGTACTACCGGGAGCCGCACTCCTTGGGAAAGCTACTCATCGCCGAACGGATCTCCGCGGCGATGGGATGTGATGAGGCAACCCGGTCCTCGCACGCCACCGCGATGATCACCGAGCTCCTGAGGTGGACGCTGCCCGACGACGCCGCGGATGCACGATCCGACGGGGCCGCCCCGCCGACCACCCCCGGCGGCGCATCGCCGACTGCTCCCGGCGGCGCCCCCGGGTGAGGCTCAGCGTTCGTCGTCCGGGGTGCCGCGGGTCAGCTGACGGAGCTCGCTGACGACGTCGTTGACCACCTCGCTGGCCACCGTCCCGAGGGAGGTGAGCGCGCCGGACACCAGCCGGCGCACGCTGCTCACGTCCAGGCCCAGGCCGGTGCCGCCCGCGAGATCGGCGACCCGCAGGTCGCCGGCGGCGGGGCCTTGCTCGGCCAGCTCGGGTGACCAGCGCATCGCGTCCCCCGACATCGACCAGTCGCCGATCGCGCCGTCGATGGACTGCGCGACGGGGTTCACCGAGTCGGGCTTCACCGGAGAGTTCATGCCGCCTCCTGCGACGCCGGGTCCCGCACCCCGGGGCCCGCTCCCCATGGTGCCCCCGCAGGCGCCGGTGTGGGAGGGGTCTGCGCTACGGAAGGCGGGTCAGCGCCAGCAGCGCGATGTCGTCGGCGCGGTGCCGGCCGGTCAGCTCGGCGAGCAGCCGGTCGCAGAGCTCGTCGGGGTCCGACGTCCCGCTCGCCGAGGCCGCCGCCAGGAGTGCCACCAGTCCCTCGTCGAGGTCGGCCGACCGGCTCTCCACCAGGCCGTCGGTGAACAGCACCAGCGTCGACCCGGGCGGCACCACCCCGGCCCACTCCAGCGCCGGGGCGGGCGCCGGCGGGGCGCCGAGCATCCGGCTCGGCTGCACCGGCAGCAGCTCCGCATGCCCGTCGGTGAGCAGCAGCGGCGGCAGGTGCCCGGCCGAGGCGACCCGCAGCTGGCCGGTCGCCGGGTCCAGTGACGCGAACAGCGCCGTCGCCATCCGCTGCAGCCCCAGCAGCGACCACGACGCCTGCAGCCGGTCGATCAGCGCGCTCGGCGAGGGCCGGTCCACCAGCAGCGCCCGGTAGACCGACGTCAGCTGACCCATCGTCGCCGCGGCCGTGAGGTCGTGGCCGACGACGTCACCCACGGCCAGGGCCACGTGCCCGTTGGGCAGGACGACGACGTCGTAGAAGTCCCCGCCGACCTCCACGCCCTGCGTCGCGGCCAGGTAGCGCACCGCCGTCGACAGGCCGGCCACCGCCGGCGGGGCCGGCGGCAGCAGGTTGGCCTGCAGGGTGTGCGACGTCCGCACGTCCAGCTCGTAGCGCTGCGCCTTGGCGACGACGAGCGACACCTGCAGCCCCAGCTGCTCGGCCATCTCGACGTCGGCAGCGGTGAACGGGCGCCGTCGCCGGTCCACCCCCAGCGTGACGACGCCCAGCCGCCGGCCCTCGGCCAGCAGCGGCACCGCGACCAGGCTCGACAGCTCCAGCCGGCGCGCGATCGACAGGTGCTCCTCGTCGACGGTGATCGCCCGGAGGAAGTCGTCGTCGATCGAGCGCACCCACCGGGTGCGCCCCTCCCGCATGGCCTCGACGCTGGGGTGCGGCACGTCCCGCTGCGGCAGGTGCCGGGCGCGCAGCGCCTCGGCCAGGTGCTGCCGGTCCGGGTCGCCGTGGCGCACGGCCGGCCGGGTCGTCCCGTGCTCCTCGGCGAGGTCGATCACGCACACGTCGGCCAGCCGCTGCACCGCCAGCGACGCCAGCCGCTCCGCGGTCTCCGGCACGTCCGCGGCCCCGGCGAGCAGCCGCGCCGCCTCGAGCAGGAACGCCGCCCGCTCGGCCTGCCGCGCGGTCTCCTCGTGCAGCCGGGCGCGCTCCAGGGCCTGGCCGGCCTGCCGGCCCAGGGTCCACAGCAGCTCGACCACCGCCGGGTCCTCCGTCGGCACCACCTCGGGCGCGTCGAGGCTGATTAGCTCGCCCTCCTGCCGGCCGCCCAGGCCCAGCAGGAGCAGACCGAGCCGGCGGCTGTCGGCGGTCACCGGCACGAACGTCAGCGCCGAGAGGCCCGCCGCGTCCATCGCCGCGGCCACCGCCGGGCGCACCGACCGCAGCCGACCGTCCAGCGGGACGGTGCGCACGCCCTCGGCCAGTTCGAGCACGAGCCGGGCCCCCGCGGCCTCCTGCAGCGCCCGCACCAGCGCGGCGGGCACCCCGTCGCTGCGGATGAGCCGCAGCTCCGGCAGCGCCTGCGGGTCGAGCGTCGCGGGGTCGTCCAGCACCGCCAGGGCGGCACTGCGGGCCTGCATCGCCGCCCGTCCCCGCGCGACGATCACCGAGGCGACCTCCTCCACCGACGTCGCCGCGGCCAGGTCGGAGACCACCTGCTGCACCGTCCGGGACCGCGCCTCGGATTCCTGGGCCACCCGCTGCGCGGCGAGCAGTTCGCGCTCGTAGCGGCGCCGGGCGGTCGCCTCGAACAGGGTCGCGCGGACCAGCACCGGCGCCCCGGCGTCGTCGCGCACCTCGACGGCGTTGAGCAGGCACGGCAGGGCCGAGCCGTCGCGGCGCAGGACGTCGAGCGCGATCTCCCGCACCGCCCCCTGCATGCGCAGCAGCGGGGCGAGATGCGTCTCGTGGTAGACCCGGCCGCCGACGGTCAGCAGGTCCTGGAAGCGGGTGCCGATCACCTCGTCGGCGCCGCGCCCGGTCCAGGCGCAGAAGGTCCGGTTCACCTTCACGATCGCGCCGTCGGGCAGCGTCGAGAGGTAGCCCATCGGCGCGTTCTCGTACAGGTCGGCCGGGTCCTCCTCGAGCAGCCGCCCGAGTTCGGCCCGCGGCTCCTGACCGGGGCCGCCCGCCCCCTCGCCCGTCGTGTCGCTCACCCCGAGAGGAAGGCCCTGATCGCGGCGGTCGTCTCCTCCGGCGCGCTCAGGTGCGGCACGTGCCCGGTGGCGGCCAGCCGGGTGAGCACGCTGCCGGGGATCTGCCGGTGCACGTACTCCCCGACCACGTCGGGCGCGATGACGTCCTGGCTGCACTGCAGAACCAGGGTGGGGACGGCGACGCCCGGCAGATCGGCCCGGTTGTCGGAGAGGAACGTGACCCGCGCGAACTGGCGGGCGATGTCGGGATCGGTCCGGCAGAAGCTGTTGGTCAGCTCCTCGGTCAGCTCCGGCCGGTCGGGGTTGCCCATGATCACCGGCGCCATCTGCGCCGACCAGCCCAGGTGGTTGCTGTCGAGCGCGTCGAGCAGGCCGGCGATGTCGTCGCGGCCGAACCCGCCGACGTAGTCGCCGTCGTCGACGTAGCGGGGGTTCGGGCCGATCATCACCAGCGCCCCGAACAGCTCGGGGGCCTGCTGCAGCGCGAGCACGCCGATCATCGCGCTCACCGAGTGCCCGACGAACACGACGTCGGTGAGGCCGAGCTCGCGGCAGATCTCCACGACGTCGGCCGCATACCCCCGCAGGGCCCCGTACTTCGCCGGGTCGTAGGCGGCCAGGTCGGAGCTGCCGGAGCCGACGTGGTCGAACAGGACGACGCGATGGTCGACGGCGAAGTCCGGCGCCACGAACCGCCACATCGCCTGGTCGCAGCCGAACCCGTGCGCGAACAGCACGGGGCGCCCGGAGGGGACTCCCCCGACGGTCACGCAGTTGCGCTCGGCGACGCTGCCCACTCGACGACCCTAGGTGAAAAGCGATGACGTGGCCCCGGTCGTTCCCCGGGGCGGGAACACGGCAGCCGAGGGCGGCGACGTCGGGAGGATTTCCGGTGCGAACCGGCTGTATCCGCAAACCCCTGTCGCGTCTCCTCCTGTTGCCCCTACCCTCCCCGCAGCGCCGCGGCCAGCACCGCCGTACCCGCCCGGCCAGAGACCCCGAACGAGGTGTGCCCCATGACCGCTGCAGCGGTCCGGAACACGAGCGCCCGGATCCCGACGCCGCGCGCCGCCGGTGACGACTGCCCGGCGCCGCAGGCGGCGTCGATCCCGCCCGCCGTGGCCTACCAGCGCGTGCTGCACCAGCTGGTCCGCCGCGAGCTGCGGCTGGTCGCGGACCTCGCGACCTGGGCGCCGGCCGACGACGCCGAGCGCATCGCCGCGCTGACCGCGCACTCGGGTCTGATCACCCACGTGCTCCTGCACCACCACGCGACCGAGCGCGAGGCGATCTGGCCGGCACTGCTGCGCAACCTCCCGCCGGACCGTCAGGCCGAGGCGCGCGCCGCCGTCGACGCCTGGACCGCCGGCTGCGCCCGCACCGACCACAGGCTCCGCGACGTCTCCACCGCCGCCCGCCAGTGGGCCGTCGCCCTCACACCGTCGGCCCGGGACGCCTTCGCGATGGCCTGCCTCGACGTCGCCGACGTCGTCGACGCCCGGACCGCCGACGAGGAGCGGACCTTCCTCCCGCTGCTCGGCGCCCACCTCGGCGCGGACGACTGGGCGGCGATCGCCCGCTCGTCGCGCTGCACCCTCCCGGCCCGCGACCAGCTGATGGTCCTCGGCCTGGCCCTGGAGGACGCCTGCGCGGGCGACCGGGCCCGCGTGCTCGAGGGTCTGCCCCGCTCGGCCCGCTGGGCCTGGCGGTTCGGCGGCGAGCGGCACTACCGGGCCACCGTCGTCCGGCTGCGCGGGGAGCCGCCGGCCCGGTGACCCGGCCGGTTCAGTAGCGGGACGTGCCGCACTCCGCGCAGCGCTTGCGGGCCGCCCGGGTCTCCCGGTGGCACGGTCCGGCTCCGGACTTGCGCGGTTTCGCGCGCTGTTGCGGCGGTGCAACGGCGCAAGAGCGGGGGAAACCGCGCAAGAGCAGCACCCCCGGGGCGCAGGTCTCAGAGGTAAGCGACGCCGCTGTCGAGATCGATGCGGCGGTAGGGCGGGGCGCCGTCCTCGGCGTCGTCCCGGCGGACCTCGCGGGAGCGCTGCACCTCGAGGTCGACGGCCCTCCCCGGGGCGAGCGCGGCCGAGAACACGTCGAGCCCGCCGGCCGAGAGGGCGTGCCGCTCCCGCCGGTGCAGCGGGCTGCGGCGGCCGACCCGGGACCACAGCTGCTCCAGCGCGGCGAGGACGACGAGGAGCACGGCGAGGCCTGGCAGCGTCAGCGCCAGGACCAGCCCCATGCCGACGACGGTAGTCCCGCCGGGGCCCGCGCGGCGGGCGACCGTCCTGCGCGGGGACGCGTGCACAATGGACGGCTCGCCTTGGCAGGGATCTGGGAAAGTGGTTGGCATTGTCGACGGTTCGGTCCACCGACTCGCACGACGCCGCGATCGCGGCGGAACAGCAGTACGTCACGGCACTCCATCAGCGGCTCGACACGCTGCGCGCCCGCACCGTCCACCGGCTCGACGAGGCGCTGTCCACGGTGCCGCACAACCCCCAGGCCATCGGTGAGCGCGAGGCCCAGGTCGAGCTGTACACCCAGCGACTGGTCGCCCTCGACGCCGCGGAGAGCGGGCTCTGCTTCGGCCGGCTCGACCGCCGCGACGCCGACGTCCCCCGGTACGTCGGGCGCATCGGACTGTCCACCGAGGAGGGCCGCGAGGAGCCGCTGCTCATCGACTGGCGGGCGCCGGCCGCGCAGCCGTTCTACACCGCGACCGCGCTGCACGACCTCGGGATCCGCCGGCGCCGGCACATCCGCACGCGGGGCCGCACCGTCGTGGGCATCGCCGACGAAACCCTCGACCTCACCGACGCCGCCGACGTCACCGAGCGCTCCGGACTGGTCGGCGAGTCGGTGCTGCTGGCCGCGCTCAACGCCAGCCGCACCGGGCGGATGACCGACATCGTCCGCACCATCCAGGCCGAGCAGGACCGGATCATCCGCGCCGACCACCGCGGCGTCCTCGTCGTGCAGGGCGGGCCGGGCACCGGCAAGACGGCGGTCGCCCTGCACCGGGCCGCGTACCTGCTCTACACGCACCGGGAGCGGCTGGCCCGCAGCGGGCTGCTGATCGTCGGCCCCTCCCCCACGTTCCTGCGCTACATCGCCGACGTGCTGCCCTCCCTCGGCGAGACCGGGGTCGTGCTCGCCGACCTGGGCGGGCTGCGCCCGGGCCTGCGGGCCGCGGCGCCCGAGCGCGCGGAGGTCGCCGAGCTCAAGGGCCGGCTGGCCATGGTCGACGTGGTGGCCGCCGCGCTGAAGGGCCGGCAGGCGGTGCTCGACGGCCCGGCGCAGATCACCCTCGACGGCACGCCGCTGCGGTTTACCAAGGCCGACGCCGCGCGGGCCCGCTCGCGCGCCCGCCACACCTCCCGACTGCACAACGAGGCGCGGCCGGCGTTCGGCGCCGCGGTGATCGGGATCCTGGCCCAGAAGTACGCCGACACGCTCGGCGCGGACGTCCTCGGCGGGGCCGGTCTGCTCGACCGGCAGGACGTCGCCGCGCTGCGTCAGGAGGTCGCGGCCGAGCCCGCGGTGCACGCCCTGATCGACCGGCTGTGGCCGCGGCTGACCGCCGAGCGGCTGGTCGGCGAGCTGTTCGCCTCCCCCGCACGGATCGCGGCGGCCACCCCCGGGTGGACCGACGCCGAGCGGCGCCTGCTGCACCGGCCGGCGTCCGCCCCGTGGACGCCCGCAGACGTGCCCCTGCTGGAGGAGGCCGACGAGCTGCTCGGCGTCGACGACTCCGCGCAGCGCGCGACCGCACGGCGGGACCGACAGCGGCGGCTGCGGCACGCGCAGGAGACCCTCGACCTGCTGCACGGCTCCCGGTCGGTCGACAACGAGACCGAGGACGAGTCCGAGGAGCTCTCGGCCGGCGACCTGCTCGACGCCGAGGGCCTGGCCGGGCGCCACGACGAGGTCGACACGCGGACGACGGCGGAGCGCGCGTCGGCGGACCGGTCGTGGACCTACGGGCACGTCATCGTCGACGAGGCGCAGGAGCTCTCCCCGATGGCGTGGCGGCTCCTGCTGCGGCGGTGCCCGACGCGCTCGATGACCGTGGTCGGCGACGTCGCCCAGACCGGGTCGGCGGCCGGGGCCTCGAGCTGGGCCGACGCCCTCGACCCCCAGCTCGGCAGCGGCTGGCGGATCGAGGAGCTGACCGTCAACTACCGCACCCCGGCGGAGATCATGGCCGTCGCCGACCAGGTGCGGTCCGGGAACGGCGCGACGACCACGGCCGTGCGGTCGACCGGCGTGCACCCGTGGGCCCTGGGGGTCGCCGAGGCGGACCTGGCCGACGCGGTCGCCGAGGCCGCGGCCGCGTTCGACAAGGAGGACGGGACGCTCGGGATCGTGGTGCCGCGCGAGCGCCTCGACGCCGTCACGAGCGCCGTCCGCGACCGGCTGCCGGCCGTGGCGACGGGGGTGGCGACCGACGCCGACCTCCCCGACGGCCCCGTCGTCCTGGCCCCGGAGGCGGTCAAGGGCCTGGAGTTCGACTCCGTCCTCGTCGTCGACCCGGCCGGGATCGTGGGCGAGGGCGCGCGCGGGGCCAACGACCTCTACGTGGCGCTGACCCGCGCCACCCAGCGGCTCGGGGTCGTGCACGCCGGCGCGCTCCCGCCGGCGCTGGCCGGCCTCGCACCGCGCTGAACCCTGACTGGTGGGCCTTGCTCAGAGGCGGCCGTGGCGCCGGCCCGCGACGCCGGGCTCGGCCCCTCCCCGACGGGCTAGACCCCGCAGCCCCCGCCGGAGCAGGCGCAACCGGCGCAGCCGAGGGGCCGGCCCTCCTCCGCATCCGGCCGAGCGCCGACGGCGCGCAGGTTCGCCGCACCGACCAGCACCGGCACCGCAAGCACGGCCACCGCGACCGCCGAGACCACGGTGGCGACGGCGGATGCGCGGTCCCAGCCCTGCGCCAGGCCGGTGGCCACGAGCAGCCCGGCGACCAGCACCGACCAGACCAGCAGTGCCTGCCCGCCGCGGCGGGCCAGCCCACCGCGGGCGAGCAGCCCGGCGGCGGCGCCGAGCAGCAGCAGCGGGACGGCGACCAGGAGCACCCGCGCGGCCAGATCCGCCGACGCGACGGCGACCGCCAGACCGGCCAGCCCGGCCAGCGCCGAGACCACGCCCAGCCCGCGGGCGCGGCCGGACAGCTCGGCGGAGAGCTCGCCCGCGCGGCCCAGCAGCACCCCGCCGCGGACGGCGAGGAAGGCCCCCAGCGCGCCGAGCAGCAGCCGCGCACCGGCGGCGTCCCAGAGCAGTGAGGTGACGGCGACGGCGAGCATCCCGAGGCCGAGCGCGAGCCACTGCGGCCACGCGCGCCGGGCGACCGCCGGGGTCGCGTCTGCCGTCAGGATCCCGGTCGCACTCGTTGCCACGGGAGCCAGTGTCCCTCACGCGCGCCCGACGTTCCGCACGCGCCGTTCCTGGGCACATGCGAGTCTGAAGCGCTCGCCGCCCCGCGGCCCGTCGAAGGAGCTCCATGACCGTGACCGACACAGCCCGGCAGGCCGGGAACAGCGACACCCTGGAGCACCTCGCACGGGTCGGCCTGATCGCCTACGGGGTCGTGCACCTGCTGGTCGCCTGGCTGGCCGTCCAGCTGGCCTGGTTCGGCGGTGGCGGGGAGTCCGCCGACCAGTCCGGCGCGATGTCGACCCTCGCGGAGTCGCCGATCGGCAAGCCGCTGCTCTGGGTCGTCGCGCTCGGGCTGATCGCGCTGGCCGCGTGGCAGGCCGCCGAGGTGATCCGCTGGAAGTCCGGCTGGTCGGCCTCGGGCAAGCAGCGCACGAAGGCCCTGCGCAAGTCCGGCAACGCCCTGGTCAAGGCGGTCATCTACGGGGCGCTCGCGGTGCTGGCCATCCGGTTCGCGACGGGGAGCGGACAGTCCAGCTCCAGCTCGCAGCAGGAGACGACCGCGGGCGTCTTCGGCTGGCCGTTCGGCCAGTGGCTGGTGGGTGCCGCCGGGCTGGTGCTCATCGGTGTCGGCGCGTGGCACGTGCGCAAGGGCCTCAACCAGCACTTCATGAAGCAGATCGACACCTCGAAGGCATCGTCGTCCGCCGTCCGGCTGGTCACCCGGCTCGGGCAGGTCGGCTTCCCCGGCAAGGGCATCGCCCTCGCCGGCGTCGGTGCGCTGCTCATCTGGGCGGCGGTCACCTTCGACCCGTCGAAGGCGCGGGGTCTCGACGGCGCGCTGCGCACGATCCTCGACCTGCCGTTCGGGCAGATCCTGCTCACCCTGGTCGCGCTGGGGATCGCGGCGTTCGGCGCGTTCTGCCTCGTCCGGGCCCGGTACCCCGAGCGCACCTGACCGCCGCGGTGGCACGGCAGGGAAGAGGGTTCCTGGATGCTCGTGATCTGCCCACCAGGGTGGGCAGAGCACGAGCATCCGCAGGACACCTCCGGTGACCGCCTCGGGACGGCGAGTCCTGCTCGACCGGGTGCACGGCGCGGTCGACCGGGCGCGGGAGGTCACCGACCATCCGGTGCTGACGCACGTCGCGCGCGTCGGGCTGATCGCCTACGGCGCCATGCACCTGCTCATCGGGTACCTGGCGCTGCGCATGGCCTGGGGCATCGGCGACGACGACGCCGACCAGACCGGGGCGCTGCAGACCGTCGCCGACGGCCCCGCCGGCCGCGCCCTGCTCTGGACGATCGGTCTGGGCATGCTCGCATTGGCCCTCTGGCAGGCCGGCGAGGTGCTGCTGTGGTGGCGCGGCCTGCTCGACCGGGACCACCGCGCGCGCACCGCCCTCGTCATCGCCAAGTGCCTGGCCAAGGCGGTGGTCTACGCCGTCCTCGGCGTCACCGCGCTGCTGTTCGCCGTCGGCCTGGAGTACGAGGCCGACGACCGGCTGCAGGACCTCACCGACGAGACGCTCGAGATCCCCGGCGGGTCGGTCATGGTCGCGGTCGTCGCGGTCGGGGTCGTCGCCGTCGGGCTCTACACGCTCGTCCGCGGGATCACCGGCGGCTTCATGCGCGACATCGACCTGCCCGCGGCCCCCGACCGGTGGGAGCCGCTGATCGAGCACGTCGGCCGCGTCGGCTACGTGGCGAAGGGAGTCGCGTTCGGCCTGGTCGGCGTCCTGCTGTGGCGCGCGGCGCTGTCCGAGGACGTCACCTCGGCCACCGGCCTGGACGGCGCCATGACCGCGATCGCCGGGGTGAGCGCGGGCCCGTGGCTGCTCACCGCGGTCGCGGCGGGATTCCTCGCCTTCGGCGGGTACGCCCTGGCGCGGGCCCGCTATCCCGACCGCGACCCGTCGTCGTGAGTCGACTCCGAGCGGCGATCACCGGCGCCCTGTGGCCACTGCCCGCCCTCGCCGTGCTGGTCGCGATCGGCCTGGGCATCGGCCTGCCCGAGGTGGACGCGCTGCTGCAGGCCGGCGTCGAGGAACCGCTGGCCTTCGTGTTCTCCGGGGGGCCGTCGGCCGCGCGGACCATCCTCTCGGCCATCGCGTCGTCGCTCATCTCGGTCACCACGCTGCTGTTCTCGCTGACGATCGTCACCCTGCAGCTGGCCAGCAGCCAGTATTCCCCGCGACTGCTGCAGACATTCGTGCGCGACCGGGTGGTGCAGAGCTGCCTGGCCATCCTGCTCGGCACCTTCCTCTACGCGCTCACGGTGCTCCGCAGCGTGCGCTCGGCCGACGAGTCGGGCTCGGGCGCCTTCGTCCCGCGTCTGTCGGTGACACTCGCCTTCCTGCTGACCCTCGTCTCGGTCGGCGCGCTCGTCGCCTTCCTGAGCCACCAGACCAGGCAGCTCCGGGTGGAGACCATGCTGCGCGACGTCCACGTCGAGGCCGGTGCCACGCTCCGCCGCCTGGCCCGCGTGGCCGACGACGCGGCTCCGACGGCCGCCTGGCCGGCCATGCCCGAGGGCGCCCGCCCGGTGCCCGCCCGGGGCAGCGGGTTCCTCGTCGCGCTGGCCGAGGCCCAGCTCGTCGAGGCGGTGGCCGCGGCCGGCGCCGTCGTCCGGCTCGTCCCCCGGCCCGGGGACCCGGTCATCACCGGGACGCCGCTGGCCTGGGCGTGGCCCGACGGTGCCGGGACAGCCCTGGACGAGGAGGCCCTCGGTGCGGCCCTGCAGGCCCACGCGACGCTCAACTACGAGCGGGAGGACCACGGCGACCCCAGCTACGGCCTGCGCAAGCTGGTCGACATCACGACGCGGGCCCTCTCCCCCGGGATCAACGACCCGACGACCGCGGTGCACGCCCTCTCGCACGTCTCGGACCTGCTCGGCGTCGCCGCGCAGCAGACCACGTGGGACCGGCGGCTGGTCGACGCCGAGGGACAGGTCCGGCTGCTCGTCCCGTCGTGGGACTTCCCGGCCCTGCTCGACCTGGCGCTGACCCAGCCCCGCCACTACGGCGGCGAGGACCCGACGGTGGTCGACCGGCTGTTCGCGCTGCTCGCCGAGGTGGGCTGGCGGGTCACCAGGCCGGACCAACGGGCGGCGCTCCGGGAGCAGCGGGACCTGCTCGTGGCGCAGTGCGTGGACCGCCCGCCCACGGGCTGGGACGCCGACGAGGTGCGGCGCCGGGGCTCCGCCGTCGATGACGCCCTGGCCCGGCGGCGGCCGACGTCCTAGTTGCGGGGGCCGCCGGCCACGTAGATGACCTGCCCGGACACGAACCCGGCGCCCTCGCTCACCAGGAACGAGACCGTGTGCGCGATGTCCTCGGGCTGGCCGGCGCGGGCGACCGGGATCGCCGCGGCCCGCGCGGCCACGTAGGGCTCCCACTCCTGCCCGATCCGCTCGGCGGTCGCCTTGGTCATGTCGGTGACGATGAACCCGGGCGCGATCGCGTTGGCGGTGACCCCGAACTTGCCCAGCTCGATGGCCAGGGTCTTGGTGAAACCCTGCAGGCCCGCCTTGGCGGTCGCGTAGTTCGCCTGCCCGCGGTTGCCCAGCGCGGAGGTCGACGACAGGTTGACGATCCGCCCCCACGTCGCCTCGGTCATGTGCTTCTGCACCGCACGGGTCATCAGGAACGACCCGCGCAGGTGCACGTGCATGACCACGTCCCAGTCGGCGTCGCTCATCTTGAACAGCATGTTGTCGCGGGTCACGCCCGCGTTGTTGACCAGCACCACCGGGGGGCCGAGCTCCGTGGCGATCCGGTCGACGGCGGCCTGCACCTGCTCGGCGTCGCCGACGTCGGCGCCCACGGCCAGGGCCCGCCCGCCCGCGGCCTCGATCGACTCGACCGTCCCGCGGGCGTCGTCCTCCGTCAGGTCGATCACCGCCACGGCGAAGCCGTCGGCGGCCAGCCGCAGCGCGGTGGCCGCACCGATCCCGCGGGCCGCTCCGGTGACGATCGCGACGCGGCTCACGAGGCCACCCGCTCGAACAGCGCGGCCAGGCCCTGACCCCCGCCGATGCACATCGTCTCCAGCCCGTAGCGGGCCTCGCGGCGGTCCATCTCGCGCAGCAGCGTGGCCAGGATCCGCCCGCCGGTCGCGCCGACCGGGTGCCCGAGCGAGATGCCCGAGCCGTTGACGTTGGTGCGCTCGAAGTCGGCGTCGGTGAAGCCCCACTCGCGGGTCACCGCCAGCACCTGGCTGGCGAACGCCTCGTTGAGCTCGATCAGGTCGACGACGGAGAGCTTCACGCCGGCGCGGTCCAGGGCCTTCGCCGTCGCCGGCACCGGGCCGATGCCCATCGTCTTCGGCGGCACCCCGGCGACGGCCCAGGAGACCAGCCGGGCCAGCGGCCGCAGGCCGAGCTCGGCGGCCTTCTCCGGCGTGGTGACGATCGCGATCGCCGCGCCGTCGTTCTGCCCGCTGGCGTTGCCCGCGGTGACCGTGGCCGCCGCGTCGTCCCGGCCCATGATCGGCCGCAGCTTGGCCAACGTCTCGACGTTCGCGTCGGGGCGGATGTGCTCGTCGCGGTCGACGACGGTGTCACCCTTCCGGCCCGGCACCGTGACCGGCACGATCTCGTCGGCGAACCGACCCGCCTCGGCCGCGGCGGCGGCGCGCTGGTGGCTGCGGACGGCGTACTCGTCCTGCTCCTCGCGCGAGATCTCGTACTCCGCCCGCAGGTTCTCCGCGGTCTCGATCATGCCGCCGGGCACCGGGTGGTTCTTCCCGCCGGCGGTCACCCGGCCGCGGGCCAGGCCGTCCTGCAGGAGGACTCCCGGCCCGGCCTTCACACCCCAGCGCATCGCCGTCGAGTAGAACGGCGCGTTGCTCATCGACTCCGCCCCGCCGGCCAGCAGCAGGTCGGCCGCCCCGGTCTGCACCTGCATCGCCGCGTACAGCACGGCCTGCAGGCCCGAGCCGCAGCGGCGGTCGAGCTGGATGCCCGAGGCGGTGACCGGCAGCCCGGCGTCCAGGGCGGCCACCCGGCCGATGGCCGGGGCGTCCATCGTCGGGTAGCAGTGCCCGAGCACGACGTCCTCGACCGCCTCGGGCGGGAGGCCGGTGCGCTCCATCAGCGCGCGGATGACCGTGGACGCGAGGTCCTGGGCGGGGACGTCGCGGAGCGATCCGCCGAATCCCCCGACCGGTGTGCGCATCGGTTCACAGATGACGGCGTCTCGCACGGGTCCTCCTCGGTCGCTCCCGACAGCGCCCCGAGTCTGCCCCCTTCCCCCCGAATGACCATCGGCGGGTGGCTGCCCGGCACGCCGACCGGGACAACCACCCGCCGATGATCAACGGGGTTCGGCTGGATCAGCCGAGGTCGACCTCCTCGTAGCACGGACCGGTGAAGTCGTACTCCTCGGCCGTCGGACCGGTGTAGGCCTCAGCGACCGTCGCCAGGCCGGTGCTCGCGGCCGGGTCGATGTTGCTGATGAACGTCGCCCGCGAGGCCGCGTCGTTCGCACCACCGGCGTAGTTGCCGGAGCCCTCAGGCAGGACGCCCTCGAAGTCGACCGACTCCAGGCCCTCGGCCGCCTCGCGGAGGCCGGCGCGGGTCAGGTCGCCGTTCTCGGCCGCCGCCTCGAGCGCGGCCTTGAGCGGGTAGGACCAGACCCAGCCGGACGTGTAGAACTCGTTCGGCGTCACGTCGGGGAGCGCCTCACGCATGGCGGCGTGCCCGTCGGTCTCGGAGTCCCAGGAGCCCCACGGACCGAGGTGCTGGAACAGCGCCTGGAACGCCGGCGCGGCCGGCGACTGCAGGATCGCCGGGTTCCACGTCGGCGAGGAACCCATGAACCGGCCCTGGAACCCACCGGCGGCGGCCTGGCCGACGATGGTGGCGGTGTCAGTCGGACCGGCCGAGATGATCACCAGGTCGGGGGACTGCTCGCGGATCGCGGCCACCGCGGCGGCCTGGTTGTCCGGGCCGGCCGTGGTCTCGACGTTGGTGAAGGTGATGCCGTTGGCGTCGGCCGCCACCTTCGCACCGGCGGCGGCGTCGGCGCCGAAGTCACCGGCGTAGTGGATCGCCATGACCGACTCCACACCGTCGTTCTCGACCGCGTAGTCGACGCCGTTCATGGCCTCGGCGCAGTAGGTCGCGCCGCTCTCCACGATGACGTCCTGGAACAGGTACAGCGAGGTCCAGCCGGCCGGCGCCGCGACGATGTCCTCGGCGTCGAGGTCGTCGACGATCGCCGCGGTGGGCGGCGAGCCCAGCGTCTGCGCCAGGGCCAGGATGTCGGGCTTGATCTCCTGGTAGACCTGGTTGGTGACCTGCGGGTTGTACTGGTTGTCGCGGACGTACTCGGTGACGTTGATGTCGTAGCCGCCGATGCCGCCGTCCTCGTTGACCCGCTGCCAGAAGGCCTCCTGGCCGTCGATGATCAGCGGGCCGGCCGCCGCGAACGGCCCGACGGTCAGGTCGGAGAGCGTGCCCAGGTAGATGCAGCCGTTGTCCTCGTTGACCGCATCGGGGCACGGCTCGCTGGTGACGCCGACGTCGGTGGCGATGTCGCCGCCGTCACCGCCGCCGCCGTCCCCGCCGCCGCTGTCGCCGCCGCGACAACCGGCCGCCAGCACGGCGAGGCCGGCCAGTGAGGCTGCTGCGAGCCTCCGGCGCGGAGTGTTCCTCATGGGGTGCTCCCTTCTCGCCGGCACCGGCGCCGGTCGGAGGTTGCCCCGGCGGCGTGGCTGCCGACGGGGAGTCTGTGGTGGGGTGCCTGCGGGCCGGGACGGCGGCCCAGCGGGCTCAGTAGCTGAATGGCCAGGCCTTCCAGTAGTTCCGCAACCGGATCCACACGCCGAAGAGACCGCGGGGTTCGAAGATCAGGAACACGATGATCAGCGCGCCGTAGAGGAGCGTCTCGACCTGGAAGACGTTGGGGGTCTCGGTCGCCGAGCTGGACAGGAACGGCAGGTAGGCCGGCAGTTCGCGGGTCAGCCGCGGCAGCAGTGCGATGAAGAAGGCGCCCATGATCGAGCCCGAGATCGTGGACACCCCGCCGATGAGCACCATCGCGATGAACTGCACCGACAGCAGCAGCCCGAACGACGACGGGTCGATGTAACCGAGGATGGAGTACAGCAGTGCCCCGGCGCAGCCTGCGTAGAAGCTCGACACCACGAACGCCCGCCGCTTGACCCGCCGGACGTCGACGCCGGTGATCTCCGCGGCGATGTCCCGGTCCCGCACGGCGGCGAAGCTGCGGCCCATCGCCGATCGGGCGATGTTGCGCCCGATCACCGCGAAGATGACCAGCATGGCGAGCATCAGCCAGTACATCTGCTGGTCGCCGGAGAACGCCTCGGTCCGGCGGGACAGGTCGGCGCCGAACAGCACCGGGTCGGGGCCCTGGCGGCCCACGCCGAAGCCGCCGGTGAGCGAGTCCCACTCCCGGAACAGGTGCTCGCCGATGAAGACCAGGCCGAGGGTGACGATCGCCAGGTAGAGGCCGCGCAACCGGCTGGCCAGCGGCGAGACGATCAGCCCGAGCACGGCCGCGACGATGCCCGCCGCGAGCAACCAGACGGGCAGGAACGTGATGCCGAGGCCCCACACGTCCTCGTCGGTGGGGTCGCCCGAGACGACGGAGGCGGTGTAGGCGCCGACGCCGATGAAGAACGCGTGCCCGAGGGACACCTGACCGGCGTAGCCGGTGACCAGGTTGAGGCCGATGGCGCCGATCGCGAGCACGCAGCCGGTGGCCAGCAGCCGCAGCATGTCGTCCTGGAACAGGAACGGCGCCAGCGCGGCGAGCACCAGCAGGGCGCCGATGCTCACCTTCTTCGCGCGGGTGTTCAGCAGCGACATGTCCTGCGCGTACGTCGTGTACATCGCCGGGCGCCCGCGCGGCCGCCCGCCCCGGCTGCGGACCGGCTTCGGGGCCTCCGACCCGGTTCCGACGCGTGGCTCGGTCGTCGTCATACCCGTTCCACTTCCCTCGTGCCGAAGAGTCCGTAGGGCTTGACCAGCAGCACGATCAGCAGCAGCACGTAGGGCGAGACCAGCGCGAAGTTGTTGCCGAGCCAGGGCGCGAAGTCGTCCTGGTAGGACGCGACGAACGACTCGACGACGCCGACGGCGAGCCCGCCGACCACGGCGCCCTCGATGGAGTCCAGGCCGCCGATGATGATCGCCGGGAGCGCCTTGAGGGCGATGATCCAGGTGGCCTGGTCGACACCGCTGCCGGTGCCGACGAACGCGCCGGCGACCGCCGCGAGCCCGCCGGCCATCGCCCAGGACAGCGCCATGACGCCACCGACGGAGACGCCCTGCACCAGCGAGGTCTCCTGGTCCAGCGACGCCGCCCGCATGGCCAGCCCCCAGCGGCTGTAGCGGAAGAAGGCGAACAGCGCGGCGACGACGGCGATCAGGACGACGATCATCGCGATGTAGCGCTGCTGCACGGTGATCCCGAGCACGTCGACCGTCGACAGCCCCCACGGGTCGCCGACCTGGCGCACGTCGCGGCCGATGAAAATGTTCGTGATCACGCGGATCACGACGTCCAGGCCGAGGGTGATGATGGCCACGACGAAGACCGGTCGGCCGATCATCGGCCGGATCGTCGTCCGCTCGACGACCAGGCCGACACCGGCCATGGCGACGGCGGCCATCGGGACGGCCAGGTAGAAGCCCACCGGGCCGACCAAGTAGGTCACCAGCGTCGCCCCGGCCAGCATCAGCGCCGGCTGCGCGAAGCTGATGACCTTCGACGACTTGTAGATGATCACGAAGCTCACGGCGAGCATCGCGTACAGCGACCCGAAGCCCAGGCCGCGCACGAGCGTGCCGAGGATCTCCTGCATCAGCCGCGGCCCCCGCCCCGGTACATCGACTCGACCAGCCCGGAGAACCGCTCGATCATGGCCGAGCGGCGCACCTTCTGGGTGGCCGTGAGCTCGCCGTCCTCGTGGTCGAGCAGTTTGGGCAACAGCCGGAAGGCCTTGACCTGCTCGACGGTGGCCAGCCGGCTGTTGACGTCGTCGACGACTTTCTGCACCAGGGCCACGACCTCCTTCTTCTCGGTCAGGTCGCGGTAGGTGGTGAAGGCGATCCGTTGCTGCTGCGCCCAGTCCGAGACGGTGTCGGGCTCGATGCCGATCAGCGCGGTCGGGTAGGGACGACGGTCGCCGATCAGCACCGCCTCCTTGATGTACGGGCTGACCTTGAGGGCGTTCTCGATCTCCGACGGCGCGATGTTCTTGCCGCCCGCGGTGATCATGATGTCCTTCATGCGGTCGGTGATCCGCAGGAAGCCGTCGTCGTCGATGACGCCGACGTCGCCGGTGTGCAGCCAGCCGTCGGAGTCGATCGTCTCGGCGGTCGCGTCGGGACGGTTCCAGTAACCGAGGAACGTCGCCCGTCCCCGCGTGAGCACCTCGCCGGTCGCCTCGTCGATGCGCAGCTCCACGGTCGGGTGGGCCACGCCGACCGTCCCCAGCTTCCACCGGCCGGGCTTGTTCGCCGTCGCCGAGGCGGTGTTCTCGGTCATGCCGTACAGCTCGTAGATCGGGACCCCGAGACCGAGGAAGAACGTGAGCACGTCGACGGCCACCGGAGCGGCGCCGCAGCCCGCCCAGCGCACCCGGCGCAGGCCCAGCCGCTCGCGCAGCGCGCGGACCACCAGCACCCAGGCCACGGCGTACTTCATCCGCGAGCCGGCGGTGTGCTTCCCGCCGGTCTTCGCGAGGGTCTCCCCCACGTCGTGCGCCAGCTTGAGCCCGAGACGGCCGACGGCGCCCTTGACCGCGCTCGCCGCGGCCTGCTTCACCTGCACGGTGGCCAGCAGCTTCTCCCAGATGCGCGGAACCGCGAAGAAGAACGTCGGCTGGATCTCGCGCAGGTTCGCCGGCACGGTCTCGATCGACTCGGCGAAGTTGATCTGGATGCCGGTGGCCGCGTTGTTCCAGGTGGTGAAGATGCGCTCGGCCACGTGGCTGAGCGGCAGGTAGGACAGCGCGAGGTCCTTGGGGCCGGCGGGCGGCTCGACCAGGCCGGGGCCGGTCAGTGCCTCGATCGTGGCCTCGACGTTGGCCACGCTGAGCATCGCGCCCTTGGGCAGCCCGGTCGTCCCCGAGGTGTAGATGAGGGTCATCAGGTCCTCGGGTCGGGTGCGCGACATGGCCTCCTCGACCGCACCCGGGTGGGCGGCCCGGTGCTCGCGACCGCGGGTCAGGAAGTCCTCCCAGAACAGCAGCCGGCCGTCGTCGTACCGCCCGCGGACGCCGCGCGGCTCGACGTACACGATCGTCTGGAGGTCCGGCGTCGACGACGTGACCTCCAGCGCCTTGTCGACCTGCTCCTGGTCCTCGCTGAGCAGCACCTTGGCCGCGGAGTCCGACAGCAGGTGCACCACCTCGGCGGCCGGGTTGGTCGGGTAGATGCCGACGGTGACCGCGCCGATGGCGACCGCGCCGAGGTCGACGGTCAGCCACTCCTTGCGGTTCTCCGACTGGATGGCCACCCGGTCGCCCCGGGTCACGCCGAGCGCGAGCAGGGCGTGCGCGACGTCCTGGATCTCGTCCCAGTACTCCGCCCAGCTGGTCTCCTGCCACAGCCCGAAGTCCTTGCTCCGCAGCGCGACGTCGGTCGGCGTCGCGGCGGCGCGGTCCCGGATGCGGGTGACCACCGTGGTGGTGGCCGTGGGGAGCGCCTCGGCCCGGGTCTGCGTGGCGGTCACGATTCCCCTCCTGTGGTGGACGCGGCGGTGCTGCCGGCGGCGTCGCCGTTCGCGGTGTTCTTCGACCGGCGCCCGCCCGTGGCGTGGTCCTCGCCGAGATAGGCCTTGATGACGTCGGGGTTGCGCTGCACCTCGGCCGGGACGCCGGTGGTGATCGGGACGCCGAAGTCGACGACCATGATCCGGTCGGCGAGGTCCATGACCAGGCCCATGTCGTGCTCGACCATGATCATCGGGATCTTCAGCTCGTCGCGGATGTCGAGGATGAACCGGGCCATGTCCTCGGTCTCCTCGAGGTTCATGCCGGCCACCGGCTCGTCGAGCAGCAGCAGCCGCGGCCCCATGGCCAGCGCGCGCCCGAGCTCGACCCGCTTCTGGACGCCGTAGGGCAGCAGACCCACCGGGAAGTTGCGGTACTGGGCCAGCTCCAGGAAGTCGACGATGTCCTCGACCGCGGCCCGGTCGGCCAGCTCGCTGCTGCGGGCGGGACCCAGCCAGAACGCGGAGGCGAACATGCCGTACCGCACCCGGTGTGCCCGGCCGAGCATCAGGTTGTCGATCACCGTGAGGTTCTCGAACAGCTCGATGTTCTGGAACGTGCGCGCCATCCCCCGGGCGGCGATCGTGTGCGGCCGCCGGCCGAGGACGTCTTCGCCCAGGAACTGGACCCGGCCCTCCTGGGGCCGGTACACCCCGGAGAGCACGTTGAAGATCGACGTCTTGCCGGCGCCGTTCGGGCCGATGATCGCGAAGAGCTCCTGCGGCCCGACGGTGAAGGTCGCGCCGTTGATCGCGGTCACGCCCTTGAACCGCAGGGTCACGTTCTCGACCTCGACGACGGGGCTCTCCCCGGCCGTCCCCCCGGTCATGACAACCACCTCTTCCGACGCCGGTAGTGCTTCACGTCCCGGAAGGACTTTGCGCTGCCCTCCGCACCGAGGCCCAGGTAGAACTCCTTGATGTCGTCGTCGTCGAGCAGGGCGGCCGCAGGCTTGTCCATGACCACCCGGCCGGTCTCCAGCACGTAGCCGTGGTCGGAGATCGACAGCGCCATCGAGGCGTTCTGCTCGACCAGCAGCACCGTGGTGCCCTGCTCGTTGATGGCGGTGATCAGGTCGCGGATCGAGCCGACCAGCTGCGGCGCCAGGCCCAGGCTCGGCTCGTCGAGGAGCAGGTAGCGCGGGTTGCTCATGAGCGCCCGGCCCATGGCCAGCATCTGCTGCTCGCCGCCGGAGAGGTACCCGGCGGTCTGCGTGCGCCGCTCCAGGAGCCGGGGGAAGAGCTCGAACACCCGCTCGAGGTTCTTCGCGCGGTCGTTGGGCTTGGTGTGCGCCCCGACCCGCAGGTTCTCCTCGACGGTGAACTCCGCGAAGACCCGCCGACCCTCGAGCACCTGGCTGATGCCGCGCGCGACGATCTGCTGCGGGTCGAGGTGGTCGATGCGGTCGCCGTCGAGCGTGATCCGCCCCCGCGTGACCTTGCCGTGGTGGATGTCGAGGAGGCCCGACAGCGCCCGCAGCAGCGTGGTCTTGCCGGCGCCGTTGGCGCCGAGCAGACCCACGATCTGACCGTCGGGAACCTCGAGACTCACCCCGCGGAGCACCAGGATGACGTCCTCGTAGACGACTTCCAGGTTGCTTACCGAGAGCACCGATCACCTCCGTCGCCGAACCCGTTGCATCGGCCAACTACTGTGACCGCAGTCACATGATCGGCATGAGCGGCGACACTAAGTGCCTCGCGCGGGGACCGGAAGGAAGGCGGGAGCGTTCGCTCCCGATTCGTTACCTGGTCGTTATCGACAGTCGGCCGACATATCTGCATGAAGCTTGGAGCACAAGTCGCGGCCTGGCCTTGGCCGGGCCAGCCGGGTTCGCGCGCGGTCGGCGCGAGGGGCGCCGACGGCGCCGCGAGGGCGCTCAGCCGGTGTGATCGAGCGGTGTGGTCAGGCGGCGCTGTCGGCACCCGGGGCGCCGGCGCCGACCTTCTCCACCTGCAGCAGGTTCCACAGGCCGGTGATCTGGAGCGGGCGGATGACCGCGCGGGAGGCGGCGAGGACACGCAGGCGGACGTCCTGGCCGCTGGCGCGACGGTAGGCGGCGGCGAGCACGCACAGGCCCGCCGAGTCGAGGAAGGTGACGGCCGCCAGGTCGATGGTGATCTCCTGCGCGCCGCCGTCGAGCAGCGCGTCGAGACGCTCCCGGAGAGCCGGGGCGGAGGTGGAGTCGACCTCTCCGGCGGCCGTGACGGTCACGCCGGCGCCGAGGTCGGCGACGTCGATGGAGATCAGATCTGAGGCGGGTCTGTCGATCGGGGATGCGGTCACGGGTTGTGCCTCTCAGGCTTGAACCGGACCAGTGGAGGAACGGCGGCGCAGGTTCTACGTCAGGACCGGCACTGGGAAAACACGGCTGACTGTTGAACCGCTGCCACTGACCGTAGGTACCCGATCCCAGGACCGCAAGGGGGCCCACCCCCCACGCCGCCGTCCCCGGCGCGGATACTCGACGGTGTGAGCGCGCCCCCCGGACGACGTCGCCGCTCGGCCGCGCCGGTCGTCGCGACGCTGATCTGGCTGGCCGGATCGGCCGCCGCGTTCGTCCTCCTCGACCCGGTGCTGGCCGCCTTCCTGGCCATCGTCGGCGTCACCGGCGTCGTGGTCGTCGCCGTCCTCTCCGACTGGGTGCGCGCCTCGACGTTCGAGGAGCGGGAGATGGCGCGGGCCCGCCGGCGCCAGGCCAAGTGGGACGCCGGGGAGCAGGCCCGGGCCCGCGACCGCGCCCGCTGGGAGGCGCACCAGGCGCGCAAGGCCGCCGAGGGCGACCGGTAAATCGTTCGACGCCTCCGGTCGGCGTCCCTACCGTCTCCGGCATGCGGTACTCCCAGCGCACTCGCTGAGCCTCTCCCCGAGCTGCCGCGGAGCGGCCCCGCCCTCCGCCGACGCACCCGTTTCCCGGGGCGCCGCAGCGCCCCTCCCCTCCCCGGCCATGGCTCCGCGCTGCCCGCGGGAGGTCTCCCCCGTCATGCCCGGAGGTACCCCATGTCACGACCCCTGCCCGATGCCGCGTCGGCCGCCCGAGCCGAGCTCTCCGAGACCGCGGCCACGTCGTTCGACCGGCTGGCCGGCGCGCTGCTCGCCTCGCCGTCGGCACCGCTCGGCCCCCTCCTGCGCGCCCAGCTGCCCGGCACCGCCGGGGTGCGCTGGCTCCGCACGGAGAACCTGCCGCCGACGACGAAGCCGACCGCGCTGCGCGCCGCGCAGTGGCTCTCGCTGTTCCAGTGCTGGCTCTCCCACCAGCGCACGCCCGGGCCGCAGGCCCCCGGCCCCCGGAGATCGGGACGGCCCGCCACCCACGGCCACGCCCCCGGCGCGATGGCCGTGCCCCGCTGGGGCCAGTGAGGGCCTACTCCCCGACCGCGTCCTCGGCCGCCAGGTCCTGGGCGCGGTCGGGGAGGGCGAACGCCTCCGCCAGTGCCTGGCGCTGCGACCAGACGCCCTCGCGCCAGGCCAGCGCCCGCCCGAGCGCGGCCGGCGTGCCGTCGACGTGGTCGACCGCCTCCCCCGGCCACCAGGCGACGGGCCGCCCGTCGGCGGTCAGCGGGTCGTGCACGGCCACCTCGCCGCTCAGCCCGTCGCGACCGAGCCGGGCAGCGGCCAGGGCGGCGCCGGGTAGCTGCGACCACGCGACGGTCCGGACCGGTCGGCTGGTCACCGACGCCCGCACCAGCTCGCCGGCCAGCGGCAGGTCGAGCAGGTCGGCGACCGGGCCCGGCGCGCCCCCCGCGGGCACGACCGGCAGATCGACCAGCGGCAGCAGGTAGGGGGCGTCGAGGACGACGGCGTCGCGGGCGATCCGCTCCGGGGTCACCCGGACCCGCTCCGGCGGGTCGACGTCGACCCCGTCCAGCGCCGTGGCCAGGCGCGCGTACACGGTGCGCAGCACGTCGGGGCGCACCGTGCGGCGCAGGTCGCCGAGCCGGCCCAGCAGGTCGAGGGCGCCGTCGACGTCGGCGAGGACGTCGTCGACGGTCGCGGGCGGGCGCAGCAGCGCCAGCAGGTCCGGGGCCGCCTCCGCCGGCTCGTACAGCCCCTCCAGTTCCGCGCCGGCCGGGTCGCGCAGCCGGTCGGGCCGCTCGCCGCCGAGCACCGGGTGCGTCGAGAGCCACCAGCGCAGGTAGCCCGGCACCGGGACGCCGTCGAGCACGACGTCGGCCCACGCGTCGGTCCCGGCCCCGGCGAGCAGCCGCAGCGCAGCGGGCCAGTCCGTGACCAGCTCCAGGTCGCGCACGGCGGTCAGCGGCGGCCACTCCGGGGGCGGCGCGTCGGGCGGCAGCCGGTCGAGCACCGCGTCGGCCCACGCGGCGGCGCCGTCGACGTCGAGCTCGTCGGGGTCGGTCCCGCGGACGAGGGAGAAGGTGTCGAGCGCGCCGACCGCCCGCAGCGCGTCGGGGTCGCTCACCGAAGCGAACCCGGGGTCCAGCGTGCCGAGGGCGCCCTCGGCGAGCGCGGCGGCCAGCGGCGAGCCGGGCAGCACCAGCTCCCCCGCGGGCGCCCAGCCCCCCTCGGCGTCGGGCAGCGCCAGCTCGGCGAGCCACGGGAGCTCGCCGACCGCGGGTCGCGCCGCGGCGACGAGGGCGAGCACGGCCTCGGCCAGTGCCTGCGGATCGGCGTCGTCGAACCGGTCCTCGACGGCGTCCATCGACGCGTCGACGACGGCGCGGACGGTCGGGTCGCCCAGGACGGCCGCGGCCGTCGCCGGCTGCGCCCCGAGCCGCTCCAGCACCCGGCGCGCGGCGGGTGCCGCCACCGCCTCCGGATCGGCCAGCCGCAACCCGAGCGGGGCCAGCCGGTCGACCGGCAGCCCCGGGTCGGGCAGCAGCACGCCGGCCGGGCCGTGCGCGACCCGCCCGTCGGCCAGCGGGACGGGCAGGGCGGCGATCTCCTCGCGGTCGGCACCGTCGAGCGCCGCGTACAGGGCAGCCCACCAGGACGCCGGACGGTCGACCCCGCGCACGGCCTCGACGACCTCGGCCAGACCCACCCGGCGCACGCCCAGCGCGGCCAGCGCGGGGCCGTCGGAGCGGCGGGACCACGCCGCCGGCAGCAGGCCGGGGACGACACCGGTCAGCGCGGCCACCCGCTCGTCGGTGGCGTCGTCGAGGACGGCGGCCCGCGCGGGCGAGGTGCGCTCCTCCTCGCCCGCGACCGGCAGCCAGTCGGTGGACCGGAGGACGTCGAGCACGGCCGAGCAGAGCCGGGCGTCGAGCTCCGCCCCGGCCAGGCCGACCCGCGGGACGAGTGCCAGGAGCACCGGATCGGCCGGCAGCGCGGCGACGAGGTCGGCGAACGCGACGGCGGCCTCGGCCACCAGGGCGTCGGTCGCCGGGCCCGGCGCCACGTGCCGGCGGTCGGGGCCGAGCGGGAACGGGGCCAGCAGCCGGACCGGCAACGACAGGGGCTCGTCGCTCGGGGTCGGCGCGTGCACCACCTGGCGCCCGGGCAGCGGGCGGGGCCGGCCGTCGGCGTCCAGCGGGAGGGCCCAGGCCAGCGTCCAGGCGCGCCGCTCGCGCTCCTCCACCGGCCGGTCGGCGAGCAGGTCGGGGGCGAGCTCCCCCGAGCGCCGGACGACCTGCCAGGTGGTGGTGTCCGCCCCGTCGACGAGGCGCACGCGCGCGCCGTCGTCGTCCGTGTGCAAGCGCCGGGGCTCGCCGCCGGCCCGGATCTCGACCTCGGTCAGGCCGGGCAGGGCGAGCAGCAGGTCGGCCCCGAACGCGGCGAGCGCGGCGGCCACCGCGTCGCGCGTGCCGGGGCGCAGCGGGAGGACGACCTCGGTGTCGAAACCCTCCGGCGGCACGCCGTCGGCCGGCCACGGCAGCCGCAGCACCGGGACGACGCCGCCACGGCGGGCCACCTCCTCGGTGAGCACCGGCAGCGCGGCGACCTCGGCGCGCGTGGCGTCGGCGCTGAACCGGACGCCGCCGGTGCGGGAGAGGACCGTCGGCTCGTCGCTCACCGCGAGGACGGCGGCGAAGCCCACGCCGAAGCGCCCGACGGTGCCCGGCTCGTCCCGCTTCGCCGACGCGCGCAGCGAGGCCAGGCCCTGCACCCCGGCGGCGTCCAGCGGGGCGCCGGTGTTGGCCGCCCGGAGCGTGTCGGCGCCGAGGTCCAGCCGGAGGCGGCCCGGGACGCCGGCCCGGCGGGCGGCGTCGGCGGCGTTCTGGGCCAGCTCCACGACCAGCCGGTCGCGGTACCCGCCGCGGACCAGGTCCTCCTCCGCGTTGGCGTCCTCGCGGAAGCGGGCCGGCGAAGCGGCCCACCCGGTCAGGACGGCCGCGCGGAGCGCCGATGTACCGAAGGGATCGGGGTCGCCGTCGGTCACGGCGGGGACCCTAACCGCCCCTTCGGGGAACTCGATCGGGTCGATGCGGTTCGCTCCGGCCGGAACGGGCACCAAGAGGAGGACGACGCGGGCATCGCGTCGCGCAGAGGTCCAGCAGCGGGCCGGAACGGTGGTGGCGGTGGCGGCGTGGCAGCCGGCCCGCGTGCCCCGCGGGTTCTCGGAACTCTGGTGCGAAGAACTGAGTTCCGTGGCAGGGCTCGCCGGGCTGCGCCGACGGCTGCGGTCGGCGACGACCGGCAGCCCCACCGTCGCGCGCCCCGAGCAGGAGCACTGGGCCGAGCGGCTGGTCCTGGTGGCCGACGAGCTCACCTCGAACGCCCTGCGACACGGGGGCGCGCCGGTGTCCACCGCGCTCAGCCGCGTCGGGAACCAGTGGATGGTCTCGGTCAGCGACTACTCCCCCGACGTCCCTCCCGCTCCTGCCCAGGGGCGCGACCCGGGGCTCGGGGGCCTCGGGCTGTACCTGATCGCCGACCTCGCCGTCCGGCACGGCTGGTTCGCCCACCGCGGCATGAAGACGGTCTGGGCCGTGGTCGCGGCAGAGTGACCCGGCTCATAGCTACGCGCCGGTAACAACGCAGGTAACCTCCGCTCCATGTCGCTCGCCGAGCAGTTGGACACGGTCACCGACGAGGCCGCGGGCACCGTCGACCGGCACGCCACGACGCAGACCTTCGAGTCCACCGACCCCGCGACCGGTGCGGTCGTCGGGGTCTTCCCGGTGCACGACGCCGCCGCGGTCGGGGAGACCGTCGAGCGCGCGCGGACCGCGTCCCGGGCCTGGTCGGACCTGGGCTACGACGGGCGCCGGCAGCGCCTGTCGGCCTACCGCGGTTACCTCGCCCGGCGCATGCACGAGCTCGCCGACCTGGTGCACCGCGAGAACGGCAAGCCGCACGCCGACGCGATCCTCGAGATCACCCTCGCCATCGACCACCTGGCCTGGGCGGGCGCCCACGCGCGCCGGACGCTGGGCCCGCGCAAGGTCAGCGCCGGGCTGCTCGCGGCCAACCACGCCGCCTACCTCGAGTACCAGCCGCTGGGCGTCATCGGCGTGATCGGCCCGTGGAACTACCCGGTGTTCACGCCGATGGGCTCGATCGCCTACGCCCTGGCCGCCGGCAACACCGTCGTCGTCAAGCCCTCGGAGTTCACCCCCGCGATCGGCGCGTGGCTGGCCGCGGCCTGGCGCGCCGCCGTCCCCGACGCCCCCGACGCCCTCCAGGTGGTCACCGGGTTCGGCGACACGGGAGCGGCCCTGTGCCGCGCCGGCGTGGACAAGGTCGCCTTCACCGGCTCGGCCCCCACCGGCAAGAAGGTCATGGCCGCCTGCGCGGAGAACCTGGTGCCGGTGCTCATGGAGCTCGGCGGCAAGGACGCGATGATCGTCGACGACGACGCCGACGTGGCGGCCGCGGCCGACGCCGCCGTCTGGGGTGCGATGAGCAACGCCGGCCAGACCTGCATCGGGATCGAGCGGGTCTACGCCACCAGCGCCGTCTACGACCGGTTCGTCGCCGAGGTGACCGCCCAGGTGCGCGCGCTGCGCCCGGGGTCCGACGACGAGGCGACCTACGGCCCGATGACGATGCCGTCGCAGATCGACGTCGTCCGGCGGCACGTCTCCGAGGCGACCGCGGCCGGCGCCCGGGCCGTCACCGGCGGCACCGACGACGACGCCTTCCCGGCCGAGGGCTACGTGCGGCCGACCGTGCTGCTCGACGTGCCCGACGACGCCGCGGCGATCCGCGAGGAGACGTTCGGCCCGACGCTGACCATCACCGAGGTGCGCGACGCCGAGGAGGCCCTCGAGCGCACCAACGCGACCAGCTACGGGCTGGCCGGCGCGGTGTACACGAAGTCGAAGGCGCGCGGCCTGGACCTGGCCCGCCGGATGCGCAGCGGCATGACGTCGGTGAACTCGGTGCTGACCTTCGCCTCGGTGCCGGCGCTGCCCTTCGGCGGGGTCGGCGACAGCGGTTTCGGCCGCATCCACGGGGAGGACGGGCTGAAGGAGTTCACCCGCGCGAAGGCGATCACCCGCCAGCGCGTGCCCCTGCCGGTCAACCTGATGAGCTTCGGCCGGCCGGCGAAGGCCGCCGACGCGCTCGCCCGGGTCATGGGTCTCGTGCACGGGCGCCACCGATGAGCCCTGCGTCGGACGAGTACGACGTCGTCGTCGTCGGGGCCGGGTCGGCCGGCTGCGCGGTGGCCGGGCGCCTGTCGGAGGACCCGTCGCTGCGGGTGCTGCTGCTCGAGGCGGGCGGTTCGGACGACGTGCTCGAGGTGCACGTGCCGGCCGGGCTGTACAAGGTGTGGCGCACCCGGCGCGACTGGAACTACACGACCGAGCCCCAGCCGGGCCTCGGCGGCCGGAAGCTGTTCTGGCCGCGCGGCAAGCTGCTCGGCGGCTCGTCGTCGATCAACGCGATGATCTACATGCGCGGCGCGGCGGCCGACTACGACGAGTGGGCGGAGCTCACCGGCGACCCGTCCTGGTCCTACGAGTCGGTGCTCCCGGTCTTCCGCCGCATGGAGGACAACGCCCGCGGCGCCGACCGCTACCACGGCGTCGGCGGCCCGCTGCGCGTCGAGGATCTCCGCTCGCCGCACCCGTGGACCCGCGCGGTCGTCCAGTCGGCGGTCGCCGCCGGCCACCCGCGCAACGAGGACTTCAACGGAGCGACCACCGAGGGCGTCGGGCAGTACCAGGTGACGCAGCGGCGCGGCCGGCGCTGGTCGGCCGCCGACGCCTACCTGCACCCGGCCATGAGCCGGCCGAACCTGACCGTGCGCACCGGCGCCCTGACCACGCGGGTGCTCGTCGAGGGCGGCCGGGCCACCGGGGTCGAGTACCGCTGCGGCGGGCAGTTGCACACCGCGCGCGCCACCCGCGAGGTCGTGCTGTCTGGCGGCGCGGTCAACACCCCGCAGCTGCTGATGCTCTCGGGCATCGGGCCGGCCGACCACCTGCGCGAGGTCGGCGTCGACGTCGTCCACGACCTTCCCGGCGTCGGTAGCGGGCTGCAGGACCACCCCCTGGTCCCGGTCGTCTGGCACGTCCGGTCCGGCAAGTCGCTGTTCCGCGCCGAGTCGCCGTCGGGCTACGCGCGGTGGTTCGGCGCCCGGCGCGGTCCGCTGACGTCGAACCTGGCCGAGGCGGGGCTGTTCACCCGCTCGAACCCGGACGTCGTCGTGCCGGACCTGCAGATGCACTTCCTGCCCGTGAAGTTCTGGAAGCAGGCCGAGGTCGACCCCGACGTCGACGCGTTCACCGCCGCCGTGGTGCTGGTGCACGTGCACTCCCGCGGCTCGGTGCGGCTGCGCTCGGCCGACCCGACGTGGGCGCCGGCCATCGACGCCGGCTACCTCACCGACGAGCGCGACCTCGACGCCCTGGTGTCGGGCGTGGAGCAGGCCCGCGAGATCGCGTCGGGGGGTCCGCTGGCGGCGGTCCTCGCCGACGAGTGGTCGCCGGGCGGCACGGTCGGCGGGCGGGAGGCGCTGCGCCAGTCGGTGCGCGACACCCTCGAGTCGCTGTACCACCCGGTGTCGTCCTGCCGGATGGGCACCGACGACCAGGCCGTCGTCGACTCCCGGCTGCGGGTGCGCGGCATCGACGGGCTGCGGATCGCCGACGCCTCGGTCATGCCGACGCTGGTGCGCGGGAACACGAACGCGCCGTCGATCATGATCGGCGAGCGGGCGGCCGACCTCATCCTGGGCCGCACCGTGGACCCGGAGCTCGCCGCCGCCGGCTGACCCGGACTTCCTGTACCGAAAGTCCCAGCGTGGCCTCCGGACTTTCTGTACCGGAAGTCCGGAGGAGGCCGGGCGAGCGAGGGACTGTCCGTCGTCCGGCCCGCGCGGCATGCTCGCCCCACGCCGCCGGCATCAGGAGGAGACATGGCCCGCACACCGCAGGAGATCTTCGGGCACCACGCGACCGCCCTCATCGCGGGGGACATCGACGGGATCGTCGCCGACTACGCCGACGACGCCCTGTTCATCACGCCCCGGGGCGTGCTGCGCGGCAAGGACGGCGTGCGCGAGGGGTTCACCACGCTGCTCGGTGACCTGCCGAACGCCACGTGGGACGTGCCGACCCAGATCTTCGAGGACGACGTCCTCTTCATCGAGTGGTCGGCGGTGTCCGAGAAGACCCAGGCGCGGGACGGCGTCGACACGTTCGTCTTCCGCGGCGACAGCATCCAGGTGCAGACGGTGCGCTACACGGTGGAGCCCGTCTGAACCCAGCTTTCTGTACCGGAAGCTGAACCGCCCGCGTGAGCTTTCGGTACCGAAAGCTCACAACAGGTCGGCGAGGAGGGCCGCGGCGCGGGCGGCCCCGCCGGGGTCGACCGGGGCGACCTGCGGCGCGGTGCCGACGAGGGCGGCCAGCTCGTCGGCCAGCCGCCGCGGGCTCGCCTCCTCCCAGGGCACGCACCGGCCCGCGCCGTACCGGGCGAGCCGGTGCCGCACGTGGATGTTCTGCTCGAAGTGGTTCCGCAGCGGCACGTAGACGAACGGCCGGCCGGCGGCCGTGAGCTCCATCGTCGTCGTCAGGCCGCCCTGGACCAGCGCGACGTCGGCGGCGGCGAGCAGCCGGTGCAGATCGGGCAGCCAGCCGCGCACCTCGACCCCGGCCGGCACGCAGAGGGACGCCGGGTCGATCCGCGGCCCGGTGACCAGCACCATCCGGATGCCCGGCCGGCGCTCCCGCAGCAGCGGGTAGGCCTCGGCCGCCCGCCGCAGCAGGTGCCCGCCGACGCCGCTCCCGCCGACGGCGACGACGCACACCGGCTCGTCGCCGAACCCGACCGACTCGCGCAGCGCGGTGCGGTCGGCGACGTCGGCGGGGTCGAAGCCGGTCACGTAGCCGGCGAAGTCGTAGTGCGCCGTCGTCCAGTCGCGGATGTCGGGCAGGCCGGGACCGAACGACGTGGCGACGACGTCCTGCGGGTCGCCCACGAAGATCGCCCGGTCGCGGATGCGGGGCAGCCGGGCCACGTGGTCGAGCATCTCGGCGTTGTAGTCGGCGGTGAGCTCGGCCTCCCGAGAGCCCTCGGTCATCGGCAGCCAGCCGACGAAGTCGGTCATCCACGCGTAGGCCGTCGTCTTCAGCTCGGGGTTCTCGTGCAGGAAGTGGTCGAGCTCCCACGCCTCGTCGCCGACCCAGAGGTCGAAGTGCTCGGCCTCGGCGATCTCGCTGAACACCATGAAGTTGGCGACCAGGATCTCGTCCATCTGCCGGATCGCCTCGAACGCGTGCAGGTCGTGCTCGCCGCCGAGCTCGTCGATGTGCGCCGCCTCGCTGGCGAGGAACGCCGACGCCGGGTGCACCGTCTCGCCCTGCCGGCGCAGCCACTGGGTCAGCGGCGGCTGGGCCAGCCAGTCGACCCGGACGCCGGGGTGCGCCCGCCGCAGCTCCGCGGCGATCGCCAGGTCGCGGCGGCCGTGCCCGAGCCCGATCGGCGAGGACAGGTACAGCACCCGCTTCTCCCGCCGGACGGGCACGGTCCACCGGCGCGGCGGGGCCGTCGTCCCCAGCCGGTCGAGGAACGTCCCGATCGCGCGGTTGACGGCGACCGGCTGGCGGGCCATCGGCAGGTGGCCGGCGCCGACCAGCGTGACCAGCTCGCCGCCGGTCGCCTCGGCGAGCAACTCGGCCCGGGCCGGCGGTTGGCAGCGGTCCTCGTCGCCGTGCACGACGAGCACGGGGCACCGGATCCGGTCCAGCACCGCCGTCGTCTGGGCACGGTCCTCGACACCCGGCGAACCGGCATCGGCCGTGATGAGTCCGTCGGGGGTGTTCTGCAGCGCCCAGCCGACGCAGTCCTCGATCACCTTCGACGAGTGCGGCTCGTGCGCGCACTCGCCGAAGAAGAACTCCATCGCCCCGCGGAAGTCCTTCCGCAGGTACCAGTTGGTGACCCTGGCCCAGCCCTCGTCGGTGTCGGGCTCCTCGTCGTCGGCGTACTGGACGCGCCACGGGTGCGGCGGGGTCAGGTAGGGCACCCACGGTGCGACGGCGACCAGCCCGTCGACCCGCTCCGGGGCGTCGGCGGCCACCAGCAGCGCCGTCCACGCGGAGCTGCAGAGCCCGACCAGGACGGCGGAACCGATGCCGAGCTCGTCCATCACCGCGAGCGTGTCGGCGGCCGCGTGCGGATTGCCGTACGCGGCCGGGTCGGCCGGCCGGTCGGACCGTCCGTTTCCGCGCGGGTCGATGGTCACCACCCGCGCCCGGCGGGAGAGCCACGGCACCTGGGCCTTCCAGGCGCGCGAGTCGACGATCGGGTCGATGGGGGTGAACAGGACGGTCTGCTCACCCCCACCGAACACCTCGTAGGCGATGCGGACGCCGTCGCGCTCGACGGTTCCCGTCCGGTCCGGGTGCACTGCCCGCATGCCGGTCACTCTCCTACGGCCGGGCCTCGTAGACGAGGTTGAACGGCGTCTCGGCCACGCGGGCGAACCGGGTGAACCCGGCGTCGGTGACCACCCGCCGGATCGCCGCCTCACCGGCCTGCGCACCGAGGGTGTAGCCGCCGGGCTGGGACATGGCGTTGGGCAGGCACAGGAAGGTCGAGAAGTTGTAGTACACGCGACCGACCGGGTTCTGGTTGCCGCTCGGGTCGTCCTGGGCGAACGGCTCGACGATCATCCAGGTGCCGTCGGGGGCCAGCGACTGCCGGATGTGGCGGGCCGCGGTCAGCGGGTCGCCCATGTCATGCAGGCAGTCGAACGTCGTCACCAGGTCGTAGTCGCGGCCGGCGAACGTCTGCGCGCCGGCCGTCTCGAAGGTGACCCGGTCGGTGACGCCGGCCTCGGCGGCCCGCTTGCGGGCGAGCTCGATGGAGCCCCCGTGGTAGTCCGAGCCGCTGATCTGCGAGGCCGGCCACTTCTGCGCCATGAGGACGCTGGAGGCGCCCAGCCCGCACCCGACGTCGGCCACGCGGATGCCCGAGCGCAGCTTCTCCTCGACGCCGTCCAGCGAGCCGATCCAGGCGTCGAGGTTGCCCAGGTACCCGGGGCGGAAGAACTGCTCGCAGCCGACGAACACGTCGGCGTCGTGCTCGTGCCAGCCGACGCCGCCGCCGGTGCGCACGGCCTCGGTGATGCGCGGCTCGGCCTTGAGCGTGCCGAGCGCGAACAGGAAGGCGCCGGGCGCGTACACCGGGTTGTCGGGGCTGGTCAGGCAGAGGGCCTGCTCCTCGCTGAGGGAGTAGGTCTCCTCGCCGCCGTCGACGGTGCGCTCGACGTAGCCGCCGGCCGCCTGGCCGCGCAACCACTCGGCGACGTACCGCGGGTCGGTGCCGGTGCGATGGGCCAGCTGGGTCGCGGTCGCGGGCTGCTCCCCCAGGGCGCGGTACAGGCCCAGGCGGTGCCCGACCACGATGTTGCCCGCGGCCATGGTGGCGCCCAGGTCGGTGACGAACCGGCCCAGGAACTCGTTCAGCTTGTCGGTGTCGATCGCCATCGTGTTCTCCTCGGGTCGTGGGTGGCTGATCGAGGGCGACGATGGCGAGCGTCGTTGCAGCAACCTTGCAGTCAGCCCAGCCCGACCCACCCGGCGGCGGCCGCGGCCGCCCGGAAGCCGGTGACGATCTCCTCGGCCCGGTCGGGGCGACCGGCCCCCCGCCAGGCCCGGGCGATGCCGAGGTAGGCATCGGCGCCGGCCAGCCACGCGCCGCCGTCGGGCACCCGCACGGTCCGCAGCAGGGCATCGGCCCGCGTCAGGACGGCGGGGTCCCCGGTGGCCTCGGCGAGGGGCGCGAGGCAGCGGAGCAGGTAGGCCTCGGCGCCGGGCACGTCGGCCACCCGTGCGGCGGGGCGCAGCACGGCGGCCGCCGCGCCGGGGTCGCCGGCGGCCAGCAGGGTCCCGGCGTGCAGGGCTGCCGCGGTCGTCGACCACCAGGCGTGCCGGTGCCGGTCGGCGAGCTCCGCCGCCAGACGCCCCTCGCGGAGGGCGTCGTCCATGCGGCCGGCCAGCCGGTGCACCCAGCCGGCGTGCGCGATGAAGAACGGCTCGTAGGCGGTGTAGCCGCTGCGGCGGCAGACCTCCAGGGCCGCCTCGATGCGGGCCATCGCGCCGCCGTGGTCCCCGGCGGCCAGCGGCACGAACGCGCCCTCGAAGAGGGTCCACTGCAGCGTCCAGAGATCCCCGAGCCGGCGCAGCAGCGGTTCGAGCTCGTCGAGCACGGGCGCGAGCTCCCGCACCCGGCCGGTGTAGGCCAGCGAGGTCTTGACCGCGTCCAGGCCGCACGCCCGGGCGTGGTCGTCGTCGGCGGCGCGCCCCGCCGCCAGCGCGCGGGCGGCCAGGGCCGCGGCGTCGGTGAAGTCCAGCTGGGAGCAGCGCAGCACGGTCAGCCGCCCCAGGACGTCGGCCTCTCGCCCCCGGTCGCCCAGTGCCGTCGCCAGCGCGAGGCATTCGTGCAGGATCGGCTCGCAGTCGGCCGGGGGCATGCCGAGCGCGACCGGCACGTCGCCGGCCAGCTCGCGCAGGACGGTCATCGACAGCCGCCGGTCCCCGGCCCTCCTGGCGGCCTCCCGCGCCGCGGTGAGATCGTCGAACGCGGCCGAGAAGTGGGTGGCCGCGTCGTGCGCCCGGCCGCGGACGACGAGGGCCCGCCCGTGGAGCTCGTCGTCGCCCAGCTCGACGGCGGCCGCGACGGCGCGCGTTGCCAGCACGATCGCGTCGGTGGCGACGAACCGCGCGAGCGCCCGCTCGGCGGCCAGCAGCCACGCCCGTCCGGCGCGGGAGCGCTCGCCGAGCGCCTCGGCGTGGGTCGCGACCGCCTCCGGGTCGCCGGAGAGCAGGTCGGCGGCGCGCGCGTGCCAGGCCAGCCGGGTCGGCGACGGCGTGGTGGACAGCAGCGTCTCCCGGACGACGTCGTGCGCGAACTCGTACTCCCGGCCCGCCGCCACCAGCAACCGGGCCTCCAGGGCCGCCTCGAAGCCGCGCAGGGCGGCGGCGGGCGGCGCTCCGGCGACCGCCGCGGCGACCTCGGGGTCGAACGAGGACCCGAGCACGGCCGCGGCCCGCAGCAGCCGCTCGGTCTCCTCCCCCGTGCGCGCGACGCGGTCCACCACCGCCGTCTGCAGCGACGCCGGCACGCCGGCGTCCCCGCGGGTGAGGGCTCGGAGCACCTCGACGACGAACAGCGGATGGCCCGCCGTGCGCCGCATGACCTCGGCGGCGCGGCCCTCGTGCCCCGCCCGGCCGGCGAGGGCGGTGACGGCGTCGGCGGGCAGCGGCCCCAGCGGGAGGGTCGTCGCGACGTCGTCCAGCAGGCCCATGACGTCGGCGCCCTCGCCGCTGCGCACGCCCGCGGCGAGCAGCACCGGCTCGCCTTCCAGGCGCCGGGCCAGGGCGTGCAGCAGCTCGAGCGTCGACCGGCCCGCGCGCTGCAGGTCGTCGACGACGAGCAGCAGCGGTCCCTCGCGCGCGAGGCCGCGCAGGAACGCGGCGACGTCGGCGAACATCCGGGACCGCTCCACCGCGCCGGGGACGGCCGCGGTGACGCCGGTGAAGCCGGCGAGGTCGGGGACCAGGCGCCCGAGGGCGGCCAGACCCGTGGCCGCCCGGCCGATCCGCTGCACCGGGACGGTGCGGGCAGCCGCGGCGAGGGCGTCGACCACCGGCTGGGCGAACAGCGAGCGCTCCCCCTCGAACGCGCGCCCGGTCAGCACCGTGCCGCCGCTGCGCCGCGCCAGGTCGGCGAGCTCGTCGAGGAGCCGGCTCTTGCCGATGCCGGGCTCCCCCGCGATCAGCACGAAGCCGCCCCCGCGTCGGCAGGTCCGCGCCCAGGTGTCCCGGAGGACGGCCACCTCCCGGTCGCGGCCGGCGAGCCCGAGTCGGTCGGCGGGGGGCGCGACCTCCGGCGCCGGGGCGGCGGCCTCCCCGCGGAGTGCCGCCGCGTGCAGGTCCTGCGTCGCGGGCGCCGGGTCGGTGCCCAGCTCGTCGGCGAGCGCCCGGCGCAACCGCTCGTAGACCCGCAACGCCTCGGCGGGCAGCCCACGGGCGAGCAGCGCGCGCATCAGCAGGCGGACGGCGGTCTCGTCCAGCGGGTCCTCCCCCACCGCGCGGCGGGCCGCGGCCTCGGCGGTGGCGGCCTCCTCGCCCGTGGGCAGGTCCCGCGCGAGCGCCGCCGTCGCCAGGAGGTGCCGGGCCCGGCGCCGGAGGGCCGTGACCTCGTCCCGCAGCGGCGCGGTCCACTCCGCGTCGGGCTCCTCCGGGACCGCGTCGCCGTCCTCGAGGAGGCGGACCGCCGCGGCGGCGCCCACGACCGCGAGCGCCGAGGGTGCGGCCTCGGCGTCGTCGACGAGCCTCCGGGCCCGGTCGACGTCGGTCTCCACCGCGCCGATCCGGTAGCCCTCCCGGCCGCCGCCGATCGCCGCGGCGCCCAGCACCCGCCGCAGCCGGCTGGCCAGCGAGGCCACGACGGCGTCGGGGTCGCTCGGCGGGCCCTCCGGCCAGAGCACGCCGGCGATCTCCGTCGCGGTCAGCACCTCGCCGCGGCGGGCGCAGAGCAACCGCAGCAGCGTGCGCCCCTTGCGGCTGGCGACCTCCGCCGGCGCGAGCTCACGGCCCTCGAGCTCGACGCGCAGGGGCCCCACCAGGTGCACGAGCACGGGGGCCGGGACCACGGCGTCATGGTGCGCGCCACGGTCCGGCCACTCCAGGGGTTCATCTCGCGCTCCCGGAGTTCTGCCGAACCCCGGGAGCGGGAGATCGACCCCTCAGCCGTGGGCCTGCGCCGCCGCGGCCTCCTCCGGGTTCGTCGGCAGCGCCGTCTCGACGACGGCCGGTGGGTTGCGGCGGATCGAGATCGACATGACCGCGGCCAGCATGCAGAGCCCGGCGGCGAGGAACCAGGCCAGGTCGTAGGAGCCGGTGACGTCGCGGATCACCCCGCCGCCGAACGCCGCCACGGCCGAGCCGAGCTGGTGCGAGGCGAAGACCCAGCCGAACACGACCGGGGCGCGCGCGCCGAAGTGCTCGCGGCACAGCGCCAGGGTCGGCGGCACGGTGGCCACCCAGTCCAGGCCGTAGAAGACGATGAACGCGATCATGCTGACCTGCAGGTCGGGCCCGAACAGGGGCGGCAGCAGGAACAGCGAGAATCCGCGCAGGCCGTAGTAGGCCAGCAGCAGCACCCGCGGGTCGACGCGGTCGGTGAGCCAGCCGGAGAAGACGGTGCCGACGATGTCGAAGATGCCGACGACGGCGAGCAGGCCCGCGGCGGTCGTCACCGGCATGCCGTGGTCGTGGGCGGCCGGGATGAAGTGCGGCTGCACGAGCCCGTTGGTCGACATGCCGCAGATGAAGAAGCCGCCGGCCAGCAGCCAGAACGGCCGCTTCTTCGCGCCCTCGGCCAGCCCGCGGAGGGCGTTGCGGGCGGCGCCGGTGCGCACCGGGTCGACGTCGTCGGCCGCCGTGCCGCCGTAGGGGACGACGCCGAGGTCGCGGGGGCGGTCGCGCAGCAGCCACGCCACCAGCGGGATGACGGCCAGGGCCGCGGCCGTGGTGCCCAGGGATGCCGCCCGCCAGCCCCACACCGAGTCGATCCACGCCACCAGCGGCAGGAAGACCAGCTGCCCGGCCGCCCCGCCGGCGGTGAGGATGCCCGACACCAGACCCCGCTTGGCGACGAACCAGCGGCCGGTCACCGTGGCCACCAGCGACAGCGCCATCGACCCGGTGCCGAGGCCGACCAGCAGGCCCCACAGCAGGATCAGCTGCCAGCTCGCCGTCATGAAGACCGTCAGCCCGCTGCCCAGCGCGACGACGACGAGGGCGCTCATCACCACCCGGCGGATGCCGAAGCGCTCCATCAGTGCCGCCGCGAACGGCGCGGTCAGCCCGTAGAGCGCCATGTTCAGCGCCACGGCGGCGGAGATCGTCGACACCGACCAGCCGAACTCGGCCCGCAGGGGGTCGATGAGCACACCGGGGACGGCGCGGAACGCCGCGGCGCCGACGAGGGCCAGGAAGGTCACCGCGGCCACCCACCACGCGGGGTGGATGCGGTGGGCTCGCGGCGGGGCCGGCGTGGGCGTCACGCCGGTCAGCATGGCTCACCGCCGCGTGCGCCCGCTGAGGTTCCACCCCCGGGGCCCGTCACCCGATGTGACGTGTCCCTCGCGCTGCGAGGGCACACGCGGCCGTGATCTCTGGTTGAGTGGGGTGTACCGGCGCCGCCCTCGCTCATCCGGAGCGGCAGGAATCGACGTCGGGCTGAGGCTGCGCCACCGAGGTGCGCCCGGCTGTCCGACGTCTCGCCGACGATGCGAGCCCCGCCCAGCACTCTCGTGCAGGTGCGCCGGCGCTCGCGCTCGCCGAGGTCGACGACGGCACCCAGAGCGTTGAGGAACCGATGACGTCACCCAGCAACTCCCCCACGTCCGCCACCGGGACCGGGGACAACCGTCCCCGTCGCTCCCGCGGCGGCCGCGGTCGCGGCGGCCGCCCCACCGGCGACCAGCAGCACAACCACCAGCCCCGCCCGCAGGCCGCCGTCCCGGCGCCGGTCGTGGTCCCCGTGGGCGCGGACGCCACTGTCCTGCCCACCGACACCACGTTCGCCGCCCTCGGCGTCCCCGCGCCGCTGGTCGAGGTGCTCACCGCCAGCGGCATCACGTCGCCGTTCCCGATCCAGGTCGCCACGCTGCCCGACAGCCTGGCCGGCCGGGACGTGCTCGGCCGCGGCCGCACCGGCTCCGGCAAGACGCTGGCCTTCAGCCTGCCGCTGGTCGCCCGGCTGGCGGCCTCGGACAGCAAACGGCAGCCCAAGCGCCCCCGCTCGCTGATCCTCGTGCCCACCCGCGAGCTGGCCAACCAGGTCGCGGCCGTCGTCGACCCGCTGGCCCGCGCCCTCGGCATGAAGACGACGACGATCTTCGGCGGCGTCGGCCAGAACCCGCAGGTGCAGGCCCTCGCCGGCGGCCTCGACGTCGTCATCGCCTGCCCCGGCCGGCTCGAGGACCTCATCCAGCAGGGCCACTGCGACCTCGGCGCGATCGAGGTGACGATCCTCGACGAGGCCGACCACATGGCCGACCTGGGCTTCCTGCCCGGCGTCAAGCGGATCATGGACCGCACGCCCAAGGTCGGCCAGCGGATGCTGTTCTCGGCCACGCTGGACAACGGCGTCGACGTCCTGGTCAAGCGCTACCTGAGCAACCCGACCACGCACTCGGTCGACCCGGCCGTCGCGCCGGTCAGCTCGATGACCCACCACGTCTTCCGCGTCGACGCCGCCGACAAGGCGACGATCGTCAAGGAGCTGGCGTCGGGCCACGGCCGCAGCGTGCTGTTCACCCGCACCAAGCACCAGGCCAAGAAGCTGGCCAAGCAGCTCACCGCCGCGGGTGTGCCGGCCGTCGACCTGCACGGCAACCTCAGCCAGAACGCCCGCGAGCGCAACCTCGAGGCGTTCACCTGCGGGACCACCCGCGTGCTCTGCGCTACCGACATCGCCGCCCGCGGCATCCACGTCGACGACGTCGCGATCGTCGTCCACGTCGACCCGCCGGCCGAGCACAAGGCCTACCTGCACCGCTCGGGCCGCACCGCACGCGCCGGTGCCGAGGGTGCCGTCGTCACCATCGCCACGCCCGACCAGGCCGGCGAGGTGCGCACGCTGGCCCGCCAGGCCGGGATCACGCCCGAGGTGACGGCGATCAAGCCCGGCGCCCGGGAGATCACCGCGCTGGTCGGGCCGGCCGCCCCGTACGTCGAGCCGGCCCCCGTGGTCGAGCAGCCCCAGGGCAACGGCGGCGGTCGCCGTCGTCGCGGCTCCGGGTCCGGCGCGTCCGGCGGTTCGGCCTCCTCCGGCGGTGCCCGCGGCGGTTCGGCCTCCGGTGGCGCCCGGGGCGGTTCGGCCTCCGGTGGCGCCCGCGGCGGCTCCGGCCGTTCCTCGGGCCCGGCACGCACCCGCGCCGAGCTCGCCGCTCGCGCCGGCACCTCGTCGGCGGCCTCCTTCAGCGCCCGCTCGCGCCGGGGTCGCTGATCCGTCCGGCGACGGCGCGCCACCTCGATCACCACGCACCGAGGGCTGTTCCACCACCCGGTGGGGCAGCCCTCGGTGCGTTCTCGCGTCCGGCGGCGTCGCTGAGCAGCCGCGGAGCGGCCACGGAGGTTCAGTCGGCCGGCAGGTGCACCGTGCTCACCAGGCGGCGGCGCCGTCCCCCGCCGGGCCGGTGCTCCATGCGCGGGCGCAGCACCTCGACGAGGTCCGCCGCGAGCGCGTCGAACTCCTCGTCGGTCACCCACACAGCGGCCTGGCGGTAGCCGATCCGGTCGCGTGCCGGGTCGGGCCAGCCGCCGGAGCGCTCCAGGTAGCGGTCGAAGTCGGCGAGCAGCATCGCCACGAAGGTGCGGAAGGCCCGCCGGTGATCCTCGACAGTCATCGACGCCATGTCCTCGGCGCCGACGGACGCCGCCGCGAGG
This sequence comes from Blastococcus jejuensis, assembly GCF_039534705.1. NCBI lineage: Bacteria > Bacillati > Actinomycetota > Actinomycetes > Geodermatophilales > Geodermatophilaceae > Blastococcus > Blastococcus jejuensis. The sequence goes on along the minus strand of NZ_BAAAVV010000002.1, from coordinate 99,016 downwards.
TCGAGCCGATAGGTGCGCTCGGCGGCGCCCCGCACCCGGCGCTCCCCCACCACCGCGAGCACGCCGGCCTCGGCCAGCAACCCGACGTGCCGGTACAGCGACGCGGCCGGGACGTCGGGGACTTCGGCCCCCAGCTGGGCGGTGGTGAGCGCCCGGTCGCCGAGGAACGCCTGGACGATGCGCAACCGGACCGGGTGCAGCAACAGATCGGCAGTGGCCACGGGACCCCCTCGTTGACACCATTCTCAGATTTGAGAATAATGACCTCATGGCCACGCTGCAACTCACCGACTCGACACTTACCGTCTCCCTCACCCGCGCCGAGAAGATCGCCGGTCTGCTCCGCGACGTCGAGGTGCCCCGCTCCGCCGTCTGCGAGGTGGAGGTCGTGACCGACCCACTCGGCGCGATCCGCGGCGTGCGCGCACCCGGCCTCGCGCTGCCCGGCGTCCGGAAGATCGGCACCTGGCGCCGGGCCGGCGAGCGCACGTTCGTGTGCATCCGGCGCGCCCAGCCCGCCGTCCGCATCCGGCTCACCGGGCAGCGCTACGACAGCCTGCTCGTGGGGGCCGACGACGCCGCGGCGATCGCTGCCTCCCTCGGCCCGGTGTCCTGACGTGCGCGAGCTGCCGCTGACCATTCCCGGGGAACCCCCGCTGGCGGGCACCCTGACGCTGCCCGACGGAGACCTGCCCGTGCCCGCCGTCGTGATCGCGTCGGGCTCCGGGCCGCTGGACCGCGACTCGAACCACCGCCGCGCCCGGTTCGAGGTCGCCCGGCAGCTCTCCGTCGCCCTCGCCGAGTGCGGGCTCGCCTCCTACCGCTACGACAAGCGCGGCGTCGGGGAGAGCCCGGGCGACTGGCGCACCGCCGGGCTGCACGACAACGTCGACGACCTGGGCCGCGCGCTCGAGGCCGTGCGCGCCCGCCCGGAGGTCGACCCCGACCGGATCATCCTGGCCGGGCACAGCGAGGGAGCGATCCTCGCGGCCGCGCTCGCCGCCCGCGTCGGCAGCCGCGTCGCCGGCGCGGTGCTGCTGTCGACGAGCGCCACCCCGGGCGAGGAGCTGCTGCGGTGGCAGGCCCGGCAGATCGCCCCGTCGCTCCCGGCGCCGGTGCGGCTGCTGCTCCGCCTGCTGCGCACCGACCTGGAGAAGAAGGTCGCCGCCAACCACCGGCGGATCAAGGCCACCACCACCGACGTCGCCCGTATCGGCGGTGCCAGGATCAACGCGCGGTGGACCCGGGAGTTCATGGCCCACGACCCGCGCGCCGACCTCGCGCGCATCGCCGTCCCCGTGCTGGCGATCACCGGGGAGAAGGACCTGCAGGTGCCCGCCGCTGATCTCGACACGGTCGCGGCACTCGTGCCCGGCGGCGCGACCGTCCAGCGCGTGCCCGACCTCACCCACACGCTGCGACTCCAGCCGGGCCCGCCGTCGCTGCGCGCCTACCGCAAGGAACTGCGCGAGCCGGTGAACCGGGCGCTGCTGGCGGACGTATGCAGGTGGTGTCGGGACGTCGCGGGCTGACCGTGCGTCCTCCCCCGTTCCGAGGAGGCCCCGTGTCCCACCGTCCCACCCCCACCCTGCGGCGTCCGGCCCGCGGCGCCGCGGTCGGGGTGCTCGCCGTCGCCGCGGCACTCCTGACCGCCTGCGGCGGGAGCTCCTCCGACGGCGACGACGCCGCGGCGACCACCACCAGCGCGAGCTCGGAGACCACGAGCTCGTCGCCGGCCGGTGAGAGCTCCGCGAGCAGCCCCTCTGCCGTCGGGACCATCACCGCGACCGAGGCCGACTTCAGCATCACCCTCGACGAGGACAGCCTCGTGGCCGGCGAGTACGAGATCGAGGTCGTCAACGAGGGCAACGCCACCCACGACCTCGTGGTGGAGCGCGACGGCGAGGACGTCGCCGCCTCCGACACCATCGGCCCCGGCGAGTCGACCACGCTGACGGTCACGCTCGACGAGGGCGAGTACGTCTTCTACTGCTCCATCGGCAACCACCGCTCGATGGGGATGGAGGTCACCGTGCAGGTCGGATCATGACCGCCCCCGCCCGCACCTCGGCGCCGACCGCGCTGTGGGTGCTGCGCATCCTGGGGGCCGCGCTGCTGGCGGCGATGGGCTGGATCCACCTGGACCTGTGGCTCGACGGCTACAAGAGCATCGACGTCATCGGTCCGGCGTTCCTGCTGAACACCGTCGGCGGGTTCGGCCTGGCCGCGCTGCTGCTCGTCACGCCCCGACGGTTCCTGCCGTGGGTCGCCGCGCTGGGCGCGCTGTTCTGCGCCGGGACCCTCGGCGCGCTGATCATCTCCACGACGGTCGGCCTGTTCGGCTTCGTGGAGACCACCGCGGCGGCCCTGTGGTGGGAGTCGTTCTGGGTCGAGCTGGCCGGCGTCGTCGTCCTCGGGGCACTGGCGGTCCTGGCCGCCCGCCGGCGCCCGTCCTAGGAGGGTGGGAGGGCGCGCCCGCCGCGCCCTCCCACCCTGCTCAGCGCACGCCGAGCAGGTGCTCCATCGCGAGCTGGTCCAGGCGCTCGAAGTGCAGGCCGCGGGCGGCCAGCGCCTCCGGGTCGTGGGTCTGCGCGCGCAGGTCGGCCAGCGTCTCGCCCTCGGCGAGGGTGGGGACGGCGAGCTCCCCCACGCGGGCCGCGTCGAGCGCCTCGGCGACCTCGGGGTCGGCGCGGAAGGCGCGCACCTTCTCGCGCAGGATCAGGTAGTTGCGCATGCAGGCGCGGGCGGTCTCCCACACGCCGTCGACGTCCTCGGTGCGCGGCGGCTTGTAGTCGAAGTGCAGGTAGCCGTCGTACCCGCCGCGCTCCAGCGCGTCCACGGTCCAGAAGGCGCCGCGCAGGTTGCCGGCGCCGAACCGCAGGTCCTGGTCGAACCGGGGGCCGTGCTGGCCGTTGAGGTCGACGTGGAACAGCTTGCCGTGCCACAGGGCTTGCGCGATGCCCTGCGCGAAGTTCAGCCCGGCCATCTCCTCGTGCCCGACCTCGGGGTTGAGGCCGACCCGCTCGGGCTCGTCGAGGGTGTCGATGAACGCCAGGGCGTGGCCGATGGTGGGCAGCAGGATGTCGCCGCGCGGCTCGTTGGGCTTGGGCTCGAGCGCGAACCGGAGGTCGTAGCCCCGCTCGCGCACGTACCCGCAGAGCAGGTCCATCGACTCCTTGTAGCGGTCCAGGGCGGCGTGCACGTCCTTGCTGCCGCCGGACTCGGCCCCCTCCCGGCCACCCCACAGCACGTAGGTCGTCGCGCCCAGCTCCGCGGCGAGATCGAGGTTGCGCAGCACCTTGGTCAGCGCGTACCGACGCACGGCGCGGTCGTTGGCGGTCAGCCCGCCGTCCTTGAACACCGCGTGGCTGAACAGGTTCGTCGTCGCCATCTCCACGCCCAGGCCGGTCTCGGCCAGCGCCTTGGTGAACCGGTCCAGCTCCGACTGCCGCGTCGCCTCGTCGGGCACCAGGTCGTCGTCGTGGAAGGTCACCGCCGCGGCGCCGAGCTCGGCGAGCCGGTGCACCGCCTCGACCGGGTCCAGCCGCGGCCGCACGGGGCCGCCGAAGACGTCGACGCCCTGCCAGCCCACCGTCCAGAGGCCGAAGCTGAACCGGTCGTCCTGCGTGGGGGTCAGGCTCACGAGGGGATCTCCGTCCGGGTGGGGCTGTCGGGGGTGGCGAGCGGGACGAGGGTCGGGTCGTCGAACACCGCCTCGAGGGCCAGGTGCGCGCCGCCGCGCACGGCGGCGGTGAAGCCCAGCGTGGAGAGGACGACGCGCGCGCCGGCCAGGCCGGGACCGAAGACCCGGGCGTTCAGCTCGGCCGTCAGCGGCTCCAGCAGGAACCGGCCGAGGACGGCGAAGTAGCCACCGAGCACGACCACGCGGGGGTTGAACAGGTTGATCAGGACGGCGGCGCCGCTGCCGAGCGCGGTGCCGACGGCCGACAGCGCGGCGAGGGTGCGCTCGTCCCCGGCCTCCGCCCGGCGGGCCACCTCGGCCAGGCGTGCCTCGAGGTCGCGCTCGGGGTCGTGCACCGGGTCGTCCGGGTCGGCCGCCGCGCGCAGCAGCGCCGCCAGGCCGACGACGGTCTCCCAGCACCCCCGCCGTCCGCAGCCGCAGACCTGCTCGGGGTCGCCGAGGGCGATGTGGCCGACCTCGCCGGACAGACCGTCGGCCCCGCGCAGCAGCCGCCCGGCGACGATCACGCCCCCGCCGACGCCGACCTCACCGGTCAGGTAGACCAGGTCGGGGGTGCGCGCCTCCGAGCCCATCGCCCACTCGGCCAGCGCCGAGAGGTTCGCGTCGTTCTCGACCCGCACCGGGCAGCCGACGTCGAGCCGCTGCTTCAGCCCGGCGAGCACCGGCTCGTCGTGCCACCCGATGTTGGGCGCGACCGAGACGATGCCGGCCCCGCTGTTCACGAGCCCGGGGACGGCGAGGGTGACGCCCGCAGGGCTCGCGCCCTGCGCTCCGACCGCCTCGATCGCCACGGCCACCAGCCGCGCCACCTCGTCGAGGGTGCGCTCGAAGCCGAGGACGGGGACGTCGAGCGGCTCGCGCTCCTCGTGGAGCACGGTGCCGGTCAGGTCGAGCACCAGCACGGCCGCGTAGTCGACGTTGAGCTCGACGCCGACCCCGCAGACGGTCGCGCCGTCGAGGTGCACGATGAGCCCCGGACGGCCGGCGGTGCCGCCCCGGTGCAGCTCGCCGGCGCTGACCAGGCCGCGGTCGGTCAGCTCCGCGACGAGGCTGGAGACGGTCGCCTTGTTGAGGCCCGTCTCCTGCGCGATGCGCGCCCGGGACCGCGGACCGTGGTCGCGCAGGTGCCGCAGGACCAGTCCGAGGTTGCTGCGGCGTACTGTCGCCTGGTCGGCGGGGGTCTGCCGCCGCCCCGGGGGCCGGTCGTCCCGGTCGACGTCGTCCGTCACGCCCGCTGCCTCCGCTTCCGCGACACCATTCGTCGGTCTTTCCAACAAATTAGGCCGCGGGGGTGTCCGGGTCAATACCGCGCCGATATCGTCCTGATCGTGCACCCCTCCGGACGGCCGACCCGATGACGCTCGTCGCAGGTGTGGACTCCTCCACGCAGGCGTGCAAGGTCGTCGTCCGCGACGCCGCGACCGGCGCCCTCGTCCGCTCCGGACGCGCGCCGCACCCACCCGGCACGGAGGTCTCCCCCGCCGCCTGGGAGCGGGCCTTCGCCGAGGCGTCGGCGATGGCCGGGGGCCTGGCCGACGTGGCCGCACTGTCGGTCGGCGGCCAGCAGCACGGCATGGTCTGCCTCGACGCTTCCGGCGCCGTCGTCCGGGACGCCCTGCTCTGGAACGACGTCCGTTCGGCGGCGGCCGCGGCCGAGCTGATCACCGACCTCGGCGACGGCGACGAGGCGGCCGGCCGCCGCGCGTGGGCCGACGCCGTGGGCGTGGTGCCGGTCGCGTCGTTCACCGCCGCCAAACTGCGCTGGCTGGCCGATGCCGAACCCGGGAACGCCGACCGGACCGCCGCGGTCTGCCTGCCCCACGACTGGCTGACCTGGCGGCTGTCGGCCGACCGCGACCTCGGCACCCTGGCCACCGACCGCAGCGACGCCAGCGGGACCGCCTACTGGTCGGCCCGCACCGGCGAGTACCGCCCCGACCTGCTGGAGCTCGCGCTGCGCGGCCGCCGTCCCGACGTCCCCCGCGTCGCCGCGCCCGCGGAGGTCGTGGGCGCGCTCGCCGGTACCACGGCGGTCCTCGGACCGGGCACCGGCGACAACGCCGCAGCGGCCCTGGCCCTGGCCGCGCGGCCCGGCGACGTCGTGGTCAGCATCGGCACCTCCGGCGTGGTCTCGGCGGTGACGGCCACCGCGGTCGCCGACGACACCGGCATCGTGGCCGGGTTCGCCGACGCGACCGGGCTCCACCTGCCGCTGGTCTGCACGCTCAACGCTGCCCGGGTGCTCGACGCGGCCGCCGCCCTGCTCGGCGTGGACCTCGCGACGCTCTCCGACCTCGCGCTCTCGGCACCCGCCGGCGCCGAGGGGCTGGTCCTGGTCCCGTACCTGGAGGGCGAGCGGACGCCGAACCTGCCCCGGGCCACCGGGGCGGCACACGGCCTCACGCTGCGCACCTCCACACCGGCGCACTGGGCACGGGCCGCCGTCGAGGGCCTGCTGTGCGGGCTCGCCGACGGCATCGACGCGATCGCCGCCCAGGGCGTCCCGGTGGACCGGGTGCTGCTCGTCGGCGGTGCGGCGTGGTCACCGGCGGTGCAGCAGCTCGCGCCCGCCGTCTTCGGGCGGCCGGTCCTGGTGCCCGCACCCGGCGAGTACGTCGCCGACGGCGCGGCCCGGCAGGCGGCCTGGGTGCTCTCCGGGGCGGCGGAACCGCCCTCGTGGGACCAGCCGGGGCTGCGCGCGTTCGAGGCGTCGCCGGCCCCCGCCGTCCGGGACCGCTACGCGGAGGTGCGCGGCCGCACCGACGGTCAGTAGCACCGGGCCTGGCCGCATGGGCCTGGCCGCACCGTGAGCGGCGGCACGGTTTCCACACCCCCCTGACGGGCAGGAATCGGGCCGGACGGCGGTTGTACCCGTCGAACGGGTTCACCGGTCGACCGCCTCGGGCCCGCGCACCGCGCCCGGGGCGGGCAGACTGGTCCCCGACCGCTCAGCGAGCCTCCGGCCACTCGGCCCGGATGGGAGGAACGGATCACCATGACCACGTCCCCGGCGCCTGGCACGACCCGGAGCAACCCCTCGAACGGCCGACCGCGCGTGGTGATCATCGGGTCCGGCTTCGGCGGGTTGTTCGCCGCCCAGGCGCTGCGCCGGGCCGACGTCGACATCACGCTGATCGGCAAGACCAGCCACCACCTGTTCCAGCCGCTGCTCTACCAGGTGGCGACCGGCATCCTCTCCGAGGGCGAGATCGCCCCGTCGACGCGCGAGATCGTGCGCCGGCACGAGAACACCCGGGTGGTGCTCGGTGAGGTCACCGACATCGACCTCGCCGCCCGCACGGTCACCTCGACCGTGCTCGGTCGAGTGGCGGTCTACGAGTACGACGAGCTGATCGTGGCCGCCGGCGCCGGGCAGTCCTACTTCGGCAACGACCGGTTCGCCGAGTTCGCCCCCGGCATGAAGAGCATCGACGACGCCCTCGAGCTGCGCGGCCGGATCTTCGGGGCCTTCGAGCTGGCGGAGCTGGCCACCGACCAGGCCGAGATCGACCGGCTGATGACCTTCGTGGTCGTCGGCGCCGGCCCGACCGGCGTGGAGATGGCCGGCCAGATCGCCGAGCTCGCTCACCGGACGCTGCGCCGCGACTTCCGCCGGATCGACCCCACCACCGCGCGGATCGTGCTCCTCGACGCCGCCCCCTACGTGCTGCCGTCCTTCGGCGACAAGCTCGGCGGCCGGGCCCGCCGGCAGCTCAACGAGATCGGTGTCGAGGTGCAGCTCGGCGCGATGGTCACCGACGTCGACGCCGACGGCCTCGAGGTCAAGGACGCCGACGGCCAGGTCCGCCGGATCCCGGCAGCCACCAAGATCTGGGCGGCCGGCGTGCAGGCCAGCCCCCTGGCCCGGATGCTCGGCGAGCAGTCCGGCGCCGAGGTCGACCGCGCCGGGCGGGTGGCCGTGCTGCCCGACCTCACACTGCCCGGGCACCCCGAGGTGCACGTGGTGGGCGACATGATGTCGCTGGACAAGCTGCCGGGTGTCGCGCAGGTCGCGATCCAGGGCGGCCGGTACGCCGCGACGGCGATCAAGCGGCGGCTGGCCGGCAAGGCGCCCCAGGGCCCCTTCAAGTATTTCGACAAGGGGTCGATGGCGACGATCTCGCGGTTCTCCGCGGTCGCCGACCTGGGCAAGCTCAAGTTCTCCGGCTTCATCGCCTGGCTGATGTGGCTGGTGGTCCACCTCTTCTACATCGTGGGCTTCAAGAGCCGGATCACGACCGTGCTGCACTGGGCGGTCAGCTTCCTCGGCCGCGGCCGTTCCCAGCGGGTGGCCACCCAGCAGCAGATCTTCGGCCGGCTCGCGCTGGAGCACCTCCCGCCGACGTTCGAGGCCTCCAAGACCGGCGGGCCCAAGGACATCCCGATCGGCGAGGACGCCACGGGCCGCCAGTCCGCCTGACAGGGATCAGCCCCGGGCGGGTGAGCCCTCGCGGATGATCGCCTCGGCGACCTGTCGCTGGTCCCCCGTGCGCCGCCAGGTCGCGCGCTGCCGCATCGCCGAGGTGCCCCGGCTGAACAGCCGGCCGACGAGGTCGTCGACCTCCGCCCACTCGTCGTGGTCCCGGAGGTCGGCCTCGAGCTCGGCCAGCAGCCGGCGCACGGCCAGGCGCGCATCGACCAGCGTGCCGAGCAGCGGGTCGAACAGCTGACCGGCGATCCCGTGCCGGGCGGCACGCCAGCGCGCCGCCCGGAGCATCTCGGGCCGCGGCTGGGGGGCGGGCACGCCGGCCTCGGCCCGGGCCACGAGCACCCGCACGAGCGACCGCACGATCCCGGCGTGCAGGACGGCGTCGTCGAGGTCGGTGCACACGTCGGCGAGGCGGAACTCCAGCGTCGGGAGGTGGTAGGAGGGGCGCACGTCCCAGTAGAGGTGCGAGCCGTCGGCGATGACGCCGGAGGCGACGAGGCCCTCGACGACCTCGGCGAACCGCGCAGCGCCGCCGAGCTGCTCCGGGGGGCCCGTGGTCGGCCACCGCGACCACCAGATCGTGCGGAAGCTGTCGTATCCCGTGTCGATCCCGTCGTGGAACGGGGAGCTGCCGGTCATGGCCTGCAGCACCGCGAGGTACGGACGCGCCCGGTCCATCACCGCCACGGCCGTCTCCAGGTCGGGCACGCCGACGTGCACGTGGCAGCCGCAGATGTCCTGCTGGGTGGCCAGCCCGGCCCACCGTTCGACCATCGCCTCGTACCGGGGGGCGGCCGTGATCACCTGCTGCCGCCAGCCGCCGAAGGGGTGGGTCGAGGCGGGCAGGACGGCGACCCCGGCACGGGCCGCCGCCGCGGTGGCGTCGGAGCGCGCGGCGACGAGTTCGGCGCGGAGGTCATCCAGCGACGAGCAGATCCCCGAAACCGCCTCGAGCTGCGTGGTGGCGATCTCCGCGTGGATGCGCGGCCCGAGCTCCTGGCGCAGGACCGACGTGATCAGCTCCGCGCTGGGCGTGAGCTCCAGTGTCACCGGATCGACGAGGTGGTACTCCTCCTCGATCCCGAAGGTCGCTCCGGCCTCGGCGGGACGCGGTGCGGGCAGGGGTTCGCCCAGGACCTGGCCGGCGCGCTCGAGGGACCCCATGGCCGGGTCAGTCCACGTCGCGACGAGGCCGCCGGGCCGGAGGTGCGACACCAACCGGGGGACGGTCCACGCGCGCTCCTGTGCAGGAGGGAGGGGCCGCGACGGCTCCCCCGGCCACCCCGGACGCCGGGTCGACTGACGATCAGCCGTCCGCTGACGGTAAGGCCTGCGGCCTGCCGACGCACCCCCGCCGGGCACGGACGCGGGCGGCCGCGCCGGCCCACCCGAGCGCGCCTCGGCGACGAAACCCGGGCTGGTGCGGGACATCTTCCGCCCCAATGGGGCATTCGCACCCCATGATGCGTCCCTCGACGACATGGACCGGCGATGCTTGTCGGAGCAGGCCACGGGGGCGGCGGCACCGGGCGGGAGGCACATGGTGAGGGAACGGCCGATGCGGGCGGCGCTGCTGGCCCTGCTCTACGGCGTGAGCGGCGCGTTCAGCCTCATCAACGCCGCCTGGCCGATCCGCGCCGACTCCCCCGTGGTCCTCGGCCTGTTCATCGGCGTCGTGGGCGTGGTCCTGGCCGGGGTGATCTGGTGGCGCAGTGCCCGGCTGAGCGACGCCGAGGTGCACGCCGCGCTGCTGCTCGCCGCGGTGCTGGTCGCCCTGCTGGCCTCGCAGTCGATGACCCGCGTGGGCGTGGTCGCGCTCGGGCCGATCGTCATCACCCTGTGCCTGTACGCGGGCTGGTTCCTGCCGCTGATCACGGCGAGGCTGCACGCGGCCGCGATCATCGCGCTGGCCAGCACCGGTGCCGCCCTCGCGCGCCCGGACCGGTTCCTCGTGTTCTGGCTCGTCGCCGTCGTGACCGCCGCGTTCCTCACCGAGATCCAGGGGCGGTTGGCCGAGCAGCTGCGCCGGGCGGCGACCACCGATCCGCTGACCGGGCTGGCCAACCGCCGCGCCTGGGAGGCCGAGGCGACCCGGGTCCTCGCCCACACCCGCCGCACCGGGGAGCCGGTGACCGTGGCCCTGCTCGACCTCGACCACTTCAAGGAGGTCAACGACCAGTCGGGCCACGAGGCCGGCGACGAGCTGCTCCGCGACCTGACCGCCCGCTGGTCGGGGGAACTGCGGCAGTCCGACCTGCTCGGCCGCTACGGCGGCGACGAATTCGTGCTGTGCCTGCCGGGCACCGACGCGGCCGGGACGGCGGAGATCCTGGCCCGGCTGGACGCCAGCCATCCGTTCCGGTGGTCGGTCGGGACGGCGACCGCGGTCGAGGGCGACACGCTGTCGACGATGCTCTCCCGGGCCGACGCGGCCCTCTACGAGCACAAGCGCCGCAGCCGCGCGGGCTGAGGCGGCCGTCGGGCCCTGCCGGGGCGGACCTCCTCCCCTGCCCGGGCACGCGGGCCGCCCCTAGCGTCGGCAGCGTGGGCGACAGGACGCCGGGGTCGCCGCGGGTGCGGCTGGCCACTCGGTTCGAGAACGCGGTGGACCGGCACTCGGTGCGGTTCGGCGCCTGGCTGCTGCGCCGCACGCACGGGCGCGCCGTCCGCTTCTGGCGTCGGCGGGCTCTGGTGCTGACCACGACCGGACGGAAGAGCGGCCGGCCGCGCACCGTCGTCGTCCAGTACTTCCCGGACGGGCGGGACATGGTCGTGGTCGCCGCGAACAGCGGCATGCCGACGCAGCCCGCGTGGTACCTCAACCTGACCGCGTATCCCGAGGCGCTGGTGGACGTCGAGGGCCGCCGGCTGCGGGTGCGCGCCGAGGAGATGTCCGCCGACGAGCGGGAGTCCTGGTGGCCTCGGGTCCTCGCCACCGCCCCGGACTACGCCCGCTACCGGGAACGGACCGACCGGGTCATCCCGCTGCTCCGCCTGGTCCCCGTCAGCGGTTCACCGCCGCGGTGAACCGGGCGCCCCACTCACCGAGCTGCTCGAGCAGTTCCGCCGGGGCGACCTCGTCGATCTCGGCGCCGGTGACCCCCAGCGCGAACACCGCCCAGTCGAGGTTCTCCGCGGCCATGGTCACCCGGCAGCTGTCCGTGCCGAGCTCCTCGACGGCGGCCCAGCGGCCGATCCGCTGGCGGACGTCGTCGGCTGGGGCGTGCACCCGCGCCTGCACCCGCACGGTCGGGACTGCGGCGACGATCCCGGCCCGGACGAACGCGGCGGCGTCCTCGGCCGGGAGGGTGCGGGGTGCGAAGCGGGCGCCCGTCCCGGTGGGCCGGCTCAACCGGTCGAGCCGGAAGCTGCGCCAGTCGCCCCGGTCGACGTCGTAGGCGACCAGGTACCAGCGGCGGCCGGCCGGGACCAGGCGGAACGGCTCGACCAGACGCTCGCTGTCCGCGCCGGAGGCATCGGTGTAGGCGAACCGCAGGCGCTCGGCGTCGCGGCAGGCCAGGGCCACGGAGGTCAGCACCGACGGGTCGACCGACGGCGCCGCGCTCCCCCACCCGGCCGGCACGGTGACCTCCCGCAGCGCGTCCACCCGTCGCCGCAGCCGCGCGGGCATCACCTGCACGACCTTGGCCAGCGCCTGCACCGACGATTCGGCCATGCCGGCGACCGGTGCCTGCGCGGCGGCCTGCAGGCCCACGGCCAGCGCGACGGCCTCGTCGTCGTCGAGCACGAGCGGCGGCAGTGCCGCGCCGGGCGCCAGCGAGTAGCCGCCGTCGACACCCGGCCGGGCCTCCACCGGGTAGCCGAGGTCGCGCAGCCGGTCGATGTCGCGGCGCAGGGTGCGCAGCGAGACGTCGAGCCGGCCGGCCAGGTCGCCGCCGGACCAGAACCGGCGGGCCTGCAGGAGGGAGAGCAGGCGGAGCGTGCGGTTGCTCGTGTCGGCCACGGATTCAGATTCTCGCTCATTGCGGTCAGGATCTGGCACCGATCGCTCCTAGCGTGGACATCGTCCGATCAGGAACTCCCCGAGGAGCCCTCCGATGACCAGCACGACCCTCACCGCCGAGCGCGCCGACCTGCTCGAGGCCCTGGCCACCCACCGCCACCTCCTGCGGTTCACCGTGCAGGGCCTGACCGACGAGCAGGCGCGGCAGCGGACGACGGCCAGCGAGCTGACCCTCGGCGGGCTGATCAAGCACGTGGCGCTGACCGAGCAGAACTGGGCCCGGTTCGTGGTGGAGGGCCCCGCGGCCGTGGCCCCGCCGGCCGACCCGTCCGGGTACGAGACGTGGGCCGACGCCTTCCGGCTGCTGCCCGACGAGACGCTCGACGGCGTGCTCGCCCGCTACGCCGAGGTGGCCGCGCGCACCGACGACCTGGTGCGCACCCTGCCCGACCTCGACGCGTCGCACCCGCTGCCCGAGGCCCCGTGGTTCCCGCCCGGCGCGCGCCGGTCCGCCCGCCGGGTGTTCCTGCACATCGTGGCCGAGACCGCCCAGCACGCCGGCCACGCCGACATCCTCCGGGAGTCCCTCGACGGCCAGAAGTCGATGGGCTGACCAGCTCACGCTGCACCGGACGCCGATGCGCTCGTCAGGGCTCGGCGAACCAGGCGAATCCGAGCCCGGGCAGCAGCAGCTTGTCGGCCCGGAACTCCGGTCGCCCATCGCCGGCCAGCACGGGCTCGAAGGTGCCGTACCCGGTCACGGTGTCGGCGTCGACGAGCTGGGCCGCGCCGCTGAAGTTGGCCAGCCCCACGAAGGTGCCGGTGCGCGGGTGCCGGCGCCGCCACGCGAGGACGTGCGGGTTGCCGACGTCGAGCACCCCCGTCTCCGCCCCGCCGTGCAGCGCCGGCAGCGATCGCCGCACCTCGCCCAGCCGCGCTATCCAATGCGGATGCGAGAAATGCGGACAATGTGGCGAAGACTTACCGCTTCGGCGTTCAGGAAGGGACGAAGTTTCTGAACAGGCCGCCTTCACCGGACCTCGGGACGCAATCGAGCTGCTGTCAGCGAGTTCACGACTACGGCATCTTAGGTTCGTTCCAGCAGACAGTCAAAGACGAGGAGGACTTTACGGCGGGCTGCGCAGACGTCTGGAGCGACTTCAACGGGTAGTGCTCCTGAGAGCTCGGGAAGCGCGATTTGCAGTAAATCGCGGCGGCCCTCAGTGGGCCACTCAGGCCACGAGATGATCTCCGCTACCTACCGTTGACCCTGTAGTCAGGGCCAAGCCGCTAGGTCCATGACATCTGCGTACGCGGTGCCCACGGTCGATGCCCGCACTTCTCGGGCATTGAGCTCGGCGCGCTCTGCCGACAGCCGCCCAGCGACCAACGTGTTCTGACGCTCGGTGTCTCCAGCCGCATTCCAGCCAAGGGCTGGCGCGGACATCTACGCTCCGCACCATGCCGAGGTGGCCCTGGAAGCGCGACACGCCTGAGACCGCGTCAGGTATCCGTCCCCCCAAGCATCCGCCACCGCGCAGCTCGAAGATCGAGATCTTGTTCCATTACCTCGACCATTTCGAGCAGGAGTTCGTCCGAGCGCGATTGATTGTCAAGTCTCGGGCAAGCAAGGTTGTTGTGGGTGTCGCCGCAGCCAACGGCGGCATCGCCGTCGCGGGGGCCGTCACAGCTGTGTCCGGGGAGGCAGGCCTAGGTGTGATCAGTACGGGCCTCGCCGCGAGATCGCCATCGCGACGGCGTGGGACGGGCATTTTTCGGCATCGAGAGTTGTGGGTCCAACGAACGCTTGTTGCTAGCGATCTCCAGACGCTTCGTCGTCAGGTAGAGATGCGCCGGGCTGGCGGAGAGGACGCGAACTCTCTCGCCGACGCAGGCATGGTAGGGCTGAACGCCATCCTGGAGGCGGATATGGCCGCCTGGTCCGAGGTTCGTCGGGCGCAGCAGATGACATCGGATACTAAGCAGAGCCAGCGTGACGGACCTGCGGGTGATGGACCTGTGACGTAGTGCGACTTCTGGCTCCATGCGAGGCGGCCAGTTCCCTCGGCTACGCGTTGGTGAGTTGCCCACAGCTACGCCATCGGGCGTAACGGAGATGCACGGAAAGGGATGACAGTGGCGACGGATGAGACTGCGGAGCCGGAGACGGCATCAGGTTCACAAGAGTGGGAAAACCCATTCTCTCTCGATGATCACTATAAGGGATACGCAAAGGATTATATAAAGGAACTGCTGACCAATATTCGAGAGACGGAGACGGCTCTTCGACGATCTCTCTTGATCGTCGTCACCTTGGGTTTCGTATTCGCCTTGTCCTTCTCGAATGTCACGGCCGGGCTGACATTTTTTTCTCTGCGTCTAGACGATGTAGGTCCGCTGCTAGCGGTGATCCCCCTCGTGACCGCGTATCAGTTTGGCAACATCGCAGGTATCGTTTACGTCCTCTATCTGACTGAAGGAAAGTTCGAGCTGGCGCTGAAAGCCGCCTACCCAAGGTTGGCTGAGAACGACTGGGCCAATGCCCTGTATCCGGCGAATATGGTGCTACACGGTCCTGCTGACAGACTTGATGCCGTCACGGGGGATGACGGAGTGAATGCGGAGGTCCTATTAATTGTCATGCGGTTCGTATTGTTGGTTCTTGGCCCCGCCGCGGTAACAGTTGCCGAAGTGCTTTTCTACGGCGCCACAGTGGGTTGGGGGACATGGTCCTTCATTGCAGTTGCGGTGATGGCTCTTGGACTGATGCTGCCGGGAGTGATCTGGCTCCGTCTGTGGGCGACGCGATCAAGGCTTTGAACCCACTCGTCTCGGTGTCGCGTGGCGAGCGACCCGGCCAGGGCTCAAGTCGACCGATTGTCTGACGCCCGGCGAGCCGATCGCCGATGAATCGTTCGAGCGGCATGCCCGCACACGAGGGCGTCACAGCCCCAGCTAGCGCCGTCGCAGTGTCCCTGAGTGGGCCGCTAAGGGGACATAGGGCGGCTCTGGGAAGCCCGCGCTTGGACGGAGCAGCAGAGGTCAGCGTGGTTGTACCGCTGTCTAACCTGCTGCCCGTGCGCACGACAACCCTCTCCAGTGAGCGGCGCGACGACTGGGTCCCCTCAGCGCCCGGGGCGTGGTCATGCCCGTGATCACGGTGGCAGAAGGGTCCAGCGCCTATCCGGCACGGATTGAGGTCAGTTCCCCCTTGCATCCGCGGGAGTTGCGTTCACTGCCGCATGGGCGCTGTGTCGTGCAGTTAGGCAGCCTGCTGTCGATGGGCGAGCACGAGCTTCTCGGGACCTGGTTCGCCGAGCATCCCGACGCGGAGCTGCGCGTGTATGCCGGGCTACCGGCGACTCTCGACTTCCTCCGGGCCTACCCGCGCCTCACCGCGCTGACTGTCGACAGTGAGGTCACCGACGCCTCCGGCCTGGCCTTTCTGCCGGACTCGCTGCGCTCTCTCATCATCGACTGCCGGCTGCCTCAGCCGAACGATCTCGACGCCCTCGCGCGCTTCCGCAGCCTTGACACCCTTGGTCTCAGCGGCATCCGACGACTTCCCGACTCGGTCCGCGGATTGCCCGTCACGAAGCTCCATCTCGGGAACGTCAAGATCCTCGACGGCCTCGGTCACCTGCCCCACCTTCGGACACTGCGCCTGCGGAACGCATCGGCCGACCTGACCCCGCTGATCGGGCTGTCCTACCTTGAAGACCTCACTCTCGCGGTCGGCGGTTGCGGCGACCTCGGACCCCTGGCGGAGCTGTCGTCGTTGCGCCGGTTCTCCGCTTGGCTCGTCCGCGGCCTGGACGACGTCAGTCCGCTCGCGCGGCTGCCGAAGCTCGAGGACGCGTACCTCTCAAAGCTGCGGGGAGTGGATCGACTCCCCCCGCTTGTGGACGCCCAATCGCTGGCGAAGGTGACTCTTGAACACATGCGTGGCCTGAGCGATCTTGGTCCGCTCCGCGACGCCCCGGCACTGCGGTTGCTCTCGCTGATCGAGATGGAGCACCTGCAACCGGAAGACGTCGCGGTACTCGTCGGCCACCCCACCCTCACTCAGGTGCATATCGGCCTCGGCAGTGACCGGAAGAACCTCGCAGTCCGCGATGCCCTGCGAATCAGCGGAAGCTACGGCGGGCACCCTTGGCCGCCGGCGAATTGATCGCATGGGTCCAATCGACGCTAAGAGTGTCGCTAAGTGGGCCGCTTGGAGACAGTCGACGCACACGCTTCCGCGGAAGCGCCGTCACGCCGTTTCCCTCGACGGCGCTTCTGCGGAAGCGTCTCCACGGCGCGTACCGGAACCGCCCCACCGACGTGCGGGGCGCCTGTCAGGGTTCGGCGAACCAGGCGAAGCCCAGCCCGGGCAGCAGCAGCTTGTCGGCCCGGAACTCCGGTCGCCCGTCGCCGGCCAGGACCGGCTCGAAGGTGCCGAACCCGGTCACCGTGTCGGCGTCGACGAGCTGGGCCGCGCCGCTGAAGTTGGCCAGCCCCACGAAGGTGCCGGTGCGCGGGTGCCGGCGCCGCCACGCGAGAACGTGCGGGTTGCCGACGTCGAGCACCCCGGTCTCCGCCCCGCCGTGCAGCGCCGGCAGCGACCGCCGCACCTCGCCCAGCCGGCGCAGCCAGCCGAACACCTGTCCCTCGAGGGCGGCCGGGTCGTGCCGGTGCTCGGCCGCGGCCCAGTCCATCGGCGGCCGGTGCATCCACCGGTTGTCCGGCGCGCGGGCGGGGTCGGTCAGGTAGCCGGTGTCGTTGCGCAGCCCGAGCTCGTCGCCCATGTAGAGCAGCGGGATCCCGCCGAACGCGTAGGCCACCGAGTGCAGCAGCACCAGGCGCCGCACGGCGCGGGCGAGCGCGTCGTCGTCCCCCCGCTGCAGGGCGTCCTCGATGCCGCACAGCGACGCGGCGGAGCCGGAGATGCGTGCGTCGCCGGTCGCCTCGTTCTCCTGGAACAGCGCCCCCCGCGCGAACGAGCCGGGGAAGCGCCCGCTGAAGAAGTCGTTGAGGAACCGGCGGTGGGCGAAGCCGTCGGCGCCGACCACGGCGGCGTCGGTGTCGCTGACCGCCCAGCCGATGTCGTCGTGCCCCCGCACGTAGGTGACCCACGAGGTCGACGGCGGGATCGGCTGCATGCGGCCCAGCGACTGCGCCGCCAGGCGCGCGTCGCCGGTGGCCAGGCTGCTCCAGAGCATGACCATGAGCTGGTTGTTGTAGGCCAGCTCGCACTCGGGCCGGTAGCGCTCGTGCGCCCCGAGGTAGGGCACCAGGTCCTCCGGCGAGACGATCGCCTCGGCCTTGAAGACGACGCCCGGCGCGGCCAGCCGGGTCAGCGCGTGCAGCAGCTGCAGCACGCTGTGCCCCTCGGGTTGGTTCTGGCAGGCGGTGCCCAGGCGCTTCCACATGAACGGGACGGCGTCCATGCGGAAGACGTCGACGCCCCGGTTGGCCAGCCAGGTGATCTCGCCGAGCATCGCCAGCGGGACGGCGGGGTTGGTGTAGTCGAGGTCCCACTGGTAGGGCCAGAACGTCGTCCAGACCCAGCCGCCGGCGCCGCCGCACGCCTCGGGCACCCAGCTGAACGAGCCCGGTGCGCGGTCGGGGAAGACCTCGGGGATGGTCGCGTCGTACGCGTCGGGCATCTGCCGGTCGGGGAAGGCCGTGTAGAAGTCCGCGAAGGCGGGGTCGCCGGCCAGCCAGGCCTGCGCCCACGGGTGCTCGCGGGCGGTGTGGTTGAGCACCAGGTCGATGCACAGGCTCATGCCACGCCCGTGCAGCGCGCCGGCGACGTCCTCCAGGTCGGTCATCGTGCCCAGGCGGGGGTCGACCGAGCGGTAGTCCATCACCGCGTACCCGCCGTCGTTCTCCCCCGGCCGGGGATGCAGCAGCGGCATGAGGTGCAGGTAGGTGGTGCCCAGCTCGGCGAGGTAGTCCAGCCGCTCCGGCAGCGCGTCGAGGGTGCCGCAGAACCGGTCGACGTAGCAGACGTACCCCTGCATCGACGGGCGCTGGAACCAGCCGGGGTCGATCTCGCGGCGCCGGTCGAGCCGCCGCAGCTCGTCCGGCCGCTCCGCGGCCGCGGCCAGCGCGATCCGGACGGCGCGCTCGAACAGCTCCGCCACCACCGCCTCGTCGCCGCCGCCGTAGAGCAGCGCCAGCGGGCCGTGGACGTCGTCGAGCGCGACCTCGACGCGTGCGAGGAAGGCATCGGCCTCCGCGTGCCCCAGCGCGGCGGTCGCGTCGGCCGCGAGGCGCGGGGCGAGGGCGGCCCACATCAGGTCCGCCGGGCCGGTCAGCGCCGTCCTCCCGTGATCATCGGCCCAGTATCGGGGTAGCGCCCGCTGTTCGCCCACGGCGTGATCGGCCCCGACGAGGGGCGCGGGGGCGTTCACTGGTGCGTGTAAGCGCGTAATCAGGAGGGCCGGGCGATGCCCCAGGAACCGGACACCGAGACGCCGCTCGACGCCTACTCCCGCATCGTCACCGCCGTTGCCGGCGACCTCACCCCGCACGTGGCCGCCCTGCAGGTCACCGGCCCCGGCGGGCGCGGGGGCGCCGGCTCGGCCGTCGTGTTCACCGGCGACGGGCTGCTGCTGACCAACGCGCACGTGGTGGCGCGGGCCCGCTCGGGGGTGGCGGTGTTCAGCGACGGCACCGAGTCGGCCGTGGACGTGGTGGGCGCCGATCCGCTGTCCGACCTGGCGGTGGTGCGGGCGCGCACGGCGACGCCCGAGCCGGCCGTGCTCGGCGACGCCACCACGCTGCGGGTCGGCCAGCTCGTCGTCGCCGTCGGCAACCCGCTGGGCCTGGCCGGCTCGGTGACCGCGGGCGTGGTCAGCGGGCTCGGCCGGTCGCTGCCCACCCGCGACGGCCGCACGGCCCGCGTCGTCGAGGACGTCATCCAGACCGACGCCGCGCTCAACCCGGGCAACTCCGGTGGCGCGCTGGCCGACTCGTCGTCGCGGGTGGTCGGGATCAACACCGCCGTCGCCGGGTGGGGCCTCGGGCTCGCCGTACCGATCAACGACACCAGCCGCCGCATCATCGGGTCGCTGGTCGCCGACGGCCGCGTGCGCCGGGCCTACCTCGGGCTGGTGAGCACGCCCGCTCCCCTGCCGGTGCCGCTGGTCGAGCGCACCGGACGCCGCCGCGGGCTGCGCATCGTCGACGTCGTCCCGGGTGCCCCGGCGGACCGCTCGGGACTCAAGGCCGGCGACCTGGTGCTCGAGGCGGGCCGCCGCCCGGTGGCCGACGCGCAGAGCCTGCAGCGGCTGCTGTTCGCCGAGGCCATCGGCCGGCCGCTGCCGCTGACCGTGCACCGGCGCGGCGCGATGGTCGACGTGATCGCGGTGCCGACGGAGCTCACCGGCGGCTGAGTCCGGGACGCCCTGAGGAGCTTCCCGCCATGCGGCGCCGCTGGCACCATGCGGGCGTCGCGCCAGTCGCGACTACGACTGCTGACAACGGGAGGGGGTTGGTCTGCCGTGGATCTGCCGATGCTGGCCGCGAGCGCGCTGTTCTCCGTGACCGCGGCGTACGGCGCGGTGGTGGGCGTGCGCGAAGACGTTCCCGGCGAACCACTCGGCTGGCGGCCACCGGGAAAGGTCTCCACGCACGAGATCGTCGGGCTGGGCTCGGGCACGATGGCACCCTGGCCCATGCCGGTGGCAGCGGTGATCGCCGCACTGAGATCGCATCCAGGCGCCACGCTGCCGGCGCAGGTCTGCCTGGGCATCGGATCCGTCTGCCTCGTCGGCACCGTGGTCGAGCCGGTCACCTGGGGCCGGCGCTCGGCGTCCGGGGCGACGACGGTCACCACGGCGCTGCATCTGCTCTCCGGGGCCGCACTCGTCCTGGCCGGACGCCGGGCCATCATCCAGTCCAGGCGGTTGTCGTAGTCCCCTCCGCCCCACTCCCCCGCCGCGATCAAGACGCCAGTCCCCCGCCGCGATCATGGCGCCGGAACAGCTGTTCCGGGCCGAACGGTGGTTCTCGCGCCATGATCACGGGGTGACCCTGCCGCTCGCCGAACTCCACCTGCACATCGAGGGCACGCTCGAGGCCGACCTGCTGGTGACGCTGGCCCGGCGCAACGGGGTGCCGCTGCCGAGCTACGACCCGACGGAGCTGACCGCCCGGTACGCCGACTTCGCCGACCTGCAGGCGTTCCTCGACGTCTACTACGCCAACCTGGCGGTGCTGAGGACGGAACAGGACTTCCACGACCTGGCCGCGGCGTACCTGGCGCGGGCCGCGGCCGCCGGGGTGCGGCGGGCGGAGATCTTCTGCGATCCGCAGACCCACCTGCGCAACGGGGTCCCGCTGGAGGTGATGTTCGGCGGCCTGTCCGCGGCGCTGGCCGAGGCGCCGGTGTCCGCGGACCTGATCGTGTGCTTCCTCCGCGACCTCGGCGGCGACGCGGCCGAGGACCTGCTGCGGCAGGCGCTGCCGTTCCGCGAGCACTTCATCGGCGTGGGCCTGGACTCGGCCGAGGTCGGCTACCCGCCCCGCCTGTTCCGGGCGGCGTACGAGATCGCGGCCGCGGAGGGCCTGCACCGGGTGGCACACGCCGGCGAGGAGGGCGGCCCGGAGTACGTGCGTGAGGCGCTGGACGAGCTCGGCGTCGAGCGGATCGACCACGGCAACCGGGCGCTGGAGGACCCGGATCTGGTCGCGAGGCTGCGCGACGAGCGCGTGCCGCTGACGGTGTGCCCGCTGTCGAACGTCGCCCTCAAGGGCGTCCCGCGCATCGAGGAGCACCCGCTGCCCCGGATGCTGGAGCTGGACCTCGTCGTCACCGTGAACAGCGACGACCCGGCGTACTTCGGCGGCGGCATCGACGCCAACGTCGCCGCCCTGCGGACGGCGCTGGGCATGACCGACGACGACCTCGCCGTGCTGGCGGCCAACTCCTTCGAGGCCGCCTTCATCGACGACGACGACCGCGCCAGCCGGCTGGCCGAGGTGGCGGCCTGGCGCGCGCGGTGACCTACCGCCGGGTGTCGAGGCGCGCGTCGAGCAGTTGGTTCACGGCCCGCTCGGCGTCGTCGACGGCGCCGGCGTTCTCCCCCGACGGGCACCGGGCGTAGGCGCTGCGGGCGACGCCGAGCGCCACGAACGCGAGGGAGATGTCGAGGTCGATCTGCTCGAGGCTGGTGACGGTCGGGCTCATGGCGACCTCCTGACGCGGTGCGTTCCTCCGGACAGCCCGCACGCTATTCACCGGGTATGACGTTTCGGGAACGCCGAAATGTCCGGCGTGAGCGTGTTCCGTCCCAACCGTCACCGGCGCCTGACGTCCTCCCGCACCGCCTCGACGACCTGCTCCAGCGCGGCGTAGCTGTGCCCGCTGACGAACGCGTCGCAGTACGGCAGGGCCGCGGCCATCCCGCCCACCAGCGGCGCGTAGCCCGGCGCGGCCTTGCGTGGGTTGACCCACACGATGCGGTGGGCCAGGCGGTGCAGCCGGCGCATGGCCTCGGCGACCTCCTCCGGATCGTCCTGCGCCCAGCCGTCGGAGAGCACGACGACGACGGCGCCCCGCGCCAGCCCCCGCCGTCCGTGGCCGCTCACGAACTGCCCGATGCCCTCGGCCAGCCGCGTGCCACCGGCCCAGTCCGGAGCCGCCTCCGCCGCGCGGGCCAGCGCCTGGTCGGTGTCGCGGAGCGCCAGCTGCCGGGTCAGCCGGGTCAGCCGGGTGGAGAAGACGAACGCCTCGGCGTGCGCACCGGCGACCGCCCCCTGCAGCAGGGTCAGGTAGACCCGGGTGTAGGGCTCCATCGAGCCGGAGACGTCGCAGAGCAGCACCAGCCGCCGGGGTTGCCAGCGCCGCTGGGCGTGCACCAGCCGGGCCGGATCACCCCCGGAGCGATGGGCCGCCCGGACCGTTCGCCGCAGGTCGAGCCGGTCACCCGACCGACGGGTCGGGCGGGTGCGCCGGCTGCGGCGCTCCGGCGTGCTCAGCACCAGCCGGCGGACCAGCTCGCGCACCTGCCCGAGCTCCTCGGGGGTCAGGTCGGCGAACGAGGTCGAGTGCAGCCGCTCCTCCGCCGACGCGGCGGCGAGCAGCACCTCGCGCTCACCCTCCTCGCCGCCGTCGTCCCCACCGGCCGTGCCCGGCGTCCCCTGGGACGCGCCGGGCGTGCTGGGGCGAGAGTCCGGCGGCACCGGGCGGGTGCGTGGCTCGCTGCCGATCGGCGGCGGCGCGGTCGGGTCGCCGCGGTTGTCGGCCGCGTCGAGCATCCCGTCGAACACCGCGGAGAAGACGGCGTCGAAGACGGGCAGCTGGGCACGGTCGGTGACCAGCGCGACCCGGCAGGTCCAGTACAGCGCCGCGCGGTCGACCGCCGGCACGAGCTGGAGCGCGCGGGCGAGCCCGGCGGCCCGTTCGGGCGTCGTGGGCAGACCGGCCCGGTGCAGCGCCGTGGTGAGGCCGACGGCGAGCGGCCCCGCGGCGACGGGAGGGATACGGGTGTCAGCCATGCCCGGCGTCGGCCAGCCACGCCGCGCCCCGGGTGCGGGCCAGCTCCTGGTCGTCGCGGTTCTTCAGCACCGACCCCCAGCTCGCCTCGACGGCGGCGGTGTCCAGGCGCTCGACGCCGAGGATCGACAGCGCGGCCACCCAGTCGATGACCTCGGCGATGCCCGGCGGCTTGGCCATGTCGAGGGAGCGCAGCCGGCCCACCGCCGCGGCGGCCGCCACCGCGAGCGGTTCGGCGCTGCCGGGCACGCGCCGCCGCACGATCTCGGCGACCCGCTCCGGTGCCGGGTAGTCGATCCAGTGGTAGAGGCAGCGCCGGGTCAGCGCGTCGTGCAGCTCCCGGGTCCGGTTCGAGGTGAGGACGACGACCGGCGGGTGGGCCGCCCGGATGGTGCCGAGCTCCGGCACGGTCACCGCCGCCTCGGCCAGCACCTCGAAGGTGAAGGCCTCGAACTCCGCGTCGGCGCGGTCGATCTCGTCGAGCAGCAGGACCGCCGGCCGGGGCCCCCGGTGCTCGATGGCCTGCAGCAGCGGCCGGCGGAGCAGGTAGTCGGGACCGAACAGGTCGTCCTCGTCCAGCGGCGCCCCGCGGGCCTCGGCCAGCCGGATGCCGAGCAGCTGCCGGGGGTGGTTCCACTCGTAGAGGGCCTCGGCGGCGTCGATCCCCTCGAAGCACTGCAGGCGGTAGAGCGGCGTGTCGAGCACGCGCGCGAGCGCCTTGGCCGCCTCCGTCTTGCCCACGCCGGGCTCGCCCTCGAGCAGCAGCGGCTGGGGCAGCCGGACGGCGAGGAACATCGCCGTCGCCAGGCCCGGGTCGGCCAGGTAGTCGACGGCGTCGAGGGCCTCGGCGAGCGCCGCGACGTCCGGGAGCCGCGCCCGGACCTCCTCCTCCGCGCCCGTCCGCGCCGCCGCCGTCACGACGCCGTCTCCCAGCTTTCTGTACCGAAAGCTGCGGTGCCACGCGCAGCTTTCGGTACAGAAAGCTGGTCAGGGAGCGGGGGCATACCGGGCCGGGTCGGCGAGGAAGGCGGTGCGGCAGCCGTCGCAGCAGAACCAGGTGGTGACGCCGTCGACCGTGGCCTGCGGCGAGCTGTCGACGGCCGCGACCGTCATGCCGCAGACGGGGTCGACGGCGCGCTCGGGTGCGGTCGGCGACGGTGCCGCGTGGCGCTCGGCCGACCGCCGCTCCTGGACGATCTCGGCGAGCACCGAGAGCGCGATCTCCGCCGCGGTGCGCCCGCCGATGTCCAGGCCGGCGGGGCTGTGCACCCTGGCCCGCTGGTCGTCGGGGACGTCGAGCGCGGAGAGCACCGCCGCCCCGCGGATCCGGCTGGCGATCAGCCCGACGTAGGGCACGCCCAGCCGCAGCGCCGCGGACAGCGCCGGCTCCTCCCCGCGCCCGTGCGAGGCCACGACCACCGCGGCGTCGTCGGCGTGCGGGGCGGCGTCCTGGCCGGAGACGAGCTCGACGTCGTAGCCGAGCGGCCGGCCCAGCCGCGCGAGGGCCTCGGCGATCGGGCTGTCGCCGACGACGAGCATCCGCGGGGCGGGCACCCGCGGCTCGAGGAAGATCTCGACCGAGCCGCCGGACAGGCACGGGTTGGCGACCGTGACCGCCCCCTCCTCGCTGGTCTGCGGGGTCGCCTCGCCGGGCACGATCCGTAGCAGCAGCGGCTCGTTGGTCGACAGCGTCATCAGCCCGTACTCGCGCACCGAGGCCTCGGCGCAGGTGCCGCCGACGAACCCGTCGATCCGGCCGTCGGCGCGCACCAGGGCCGTGTCGCCGGCGTGCGCGCTGGTCGGCTTCTGCGCCCGCACCACGGTGGCCTGGACGTAGGGCTCCCGGCTGCGGGCGAGTTCGGCGGCGGTGTCCGTGACCGTCAAGGGCAAACCTCGATTCCGATGGGCGGTTCGGCCCCGCTGCAGGGACCCGCCGCGAGCGTGCGAGTGGTGGGGGGCAGCGGGGTCCTTTCTCAGATGGGCGGGGTCGGGCGACCTTGCATGGCCTCCCACACCCGGGCCGGGGTGCAGGGCATGTCCATGTGGTGGATGCCGAACGGGGCGAGCGCGTCAACGACAGCGTTGACCACCGCCGGCGGCGAACCCACCGTCGCCGACTCCCCGATCCCCTTCGCGCCGATCGGGTGGTGCGGCGACGGGGTGACCGTGTGCCCGGTCTCCCAGTCGGGCACCTCCATGGCGGTCGGGATCAGGTAGTCCATGAACGACCCGCCGAGGCAGTTGCCCTGCTCGTCGAAGCCGATGAACTCCATGAGCGCCATGCCCACGCCGTCGGTCAGGCCACCGTGCACCTGGCCCTCGATGATCATCGGGTTGATCCGGGTGCCGCAGTCGTCCACCGCGATGAACCGGCGGACGTGCACCTTGCCGGTGCCCTTGTCGATGTCGACGACGCAGATGTAGGCACCGAAGGGGAACGTCAGGTTCGGCGGGTCGTAGCAGACCTCGGCGTCGAGGTTGCCGTCGATCCCCTCCGGCAGGGCGACCGTGCCGTGGGCGCCCAGCGCGATCTCCTGGATCGTCTTGCCCACGCTCGGGTCGCCCTTGACGTACCAGCGGCCCTTCTCCCACTCGAGGTCCTCGGGACGCGTCTCGAGCATCGCCGCCGCGATGGCCCGCGCCTTGTCCTTGATCTTGCGCGCGGTGAGCGCGACCGCCGCCCCGCTGACCGGCGTGGACCGGCTGCCGTAGGTGCCCAGCCCGAACGGCGTCTGGTCGGTGTCGCCGTGCACGACGTCGATGTCCTCGGGCGGGATGCCGAGCTCCTCGGCGACGATCTGGGCGAACGTCGTCTCGTGGCCCTGGCCCTGGCTCTGCACCGAGAGCCGGACGACGGCCTTGCCGGTGGGGTGCACCCGCACCTCGGCGCCGTCGGCCATGCCGAGGCCGACGATGTCCATGTGCTTGCGCGGCCCGGCGCCGACGGTCTCGGTGAAGAAGGCGACGCCGATGCCCATGAGCTCGCCGCGGGCCCGCTTCTCGGCCTGCTCGCGGCGCAGCTCGTCGTAGCCGGCCATCTGCATGGACAGCCGCATGGTGGGCTCGTAGTCGCCCGAGTCGTACTCCCAGCCGGTCTTGTTGGCGTAGGGGAACTGCTCGGGGCGGATGAAGTTCTTCAGCCGCAGCTCGGCCGGGTCCATCTCCAGCTTCGCGGCCAGGATGTCGACCATCCGCTCGACCAGGTACACCGCCTCGGTGACCCGGAAGGAGCAGGCGTAGGCCACGCCGCCGGGCGCCTTGTTCGTGTAGACGCCGGTGACCTTGCAGTGCGCGGCCTGCAGGTCGTAGCTGCCGGTGAAGATGTGGAAGAAGCCGGCCGGGTACTTGGTCGGCTGCGCGGTGGCGTTGAACGCCCCGTGGTCGGCCAGCACGTTCGTGCGGACGGCGAGGATCTTGCCTTCCTTCGTCGCCGCCACCTCGCCGGTCATGATGTAGTCGCGGGCGAACGAGGTGCTCATCAGGTTCTCGGAGCGGTCCTCGACCCACTTCACCGGCTTGCCGGTCACGATCGAGCCCACCACGGCCAGGATGTAGCCGGGGTAGATGCCGACCTTGTTGCCGAAGCCGCCGCCGATGTCGGGGCTGATGATCCGGATCTTGTGCTCCGGGATGCCGGCCACCATCGCGAACAGGGTGCGGTGCGCGTGCGGCGCCTGGGTGGTCTCGTAGAGGGTCAGCTTGCCGTCGATCGGCTCGTAGTCGGCGATCGCGCCGCAGGTCTCCATGGGCGCGGGGTGCACCCGTGGGTAGACCATCTCCTGCTTGACGACGACGTCGGCGGTGGCGAACACCGCGTCGGTCTCGGCGGCGTCGCCGGCCTCCCAGTCGAAGATGTGGTTGTCGGTCTGCCCCTCCTTGTCGTCGCGGATGACCGGGGCACCGGGGTCGAGGGCCCGGCGGGCGTCGACGACCGGCGGGAGGTCCTCGTACTCGACGTCGATCAGCTCGAGCGCGTCGCGTGCGGAGTACCGGTCGTCGGCGATGACGAAGGCGACCTCCTGGCCCTGGAAGCGCACCTTGTCGGTGGCCAGCACGGCCTGGACGTCGGCGGACAGCGTCGGCGCCCAGGCCAGGTTGAGGCCCTCGAGGTCCTTGCCCGTGATGACCGCGTGCACCTTCGGGTGGGCCAGCGCCTCGGTCGTGTCGATGGAGACCAGCCGGGCGTGCGCCATCGGCGAGCGCAGGATCGCGCCGTGCAGCATGCCGGGCAGCACGAAGTCGTCGAGGTAGTGGCCCTTCCCGCGGACGAACCGCGGGTCCTCCTTGCGCTGGATGCGGCCGAACCCGATCGGCCGGTCGGCTGCGGTCGCCGACGGGTTGGCGGGACGTTCCTCGACGGCGGTCATGCCGGCACCTCCTCGGAGGCTGCGTTGCTCTCGGTGGCCGGGTGGGCGGCGGCCCACTGGACCGAGCGGACGATGGTGGCGTAGCCCGTGCAGCGGCAGATCTGGCCGGAGATGGCCTCGCGGATCTCGGTCTCGTCGGGGTTCGGATTGCGGTCGAGCAGCGCGCGGGCGGTGAGCATCATCCCCGGGGTGCAGAAGCCGCACTGGAGGCCGTGCTCCTCCATGAAGCCCTGCTGCACGGGGTCGAGCGTGGCCCCGGTGGCCATGCCCTCGACGGTGCGCACCTCGTGGCCCGCGGTCATGGCCGCCAGGGCGGTGCACGACTTCACCGGCTCGCCGTCGACGAGGACGACGCAGGTGCCGCAGTTGCTGGTGTCGCAGCCCCAGTGGGTGCCGGTGAGCCCGAGCGTCTCGCGCAGGAAGTGCACGAGCAGGAGCCGGGGTTCGACGTCGCGGGTGACCTCGGTCCCGTTGACGGTCATCGTGACCTGCATCGTCAGCCTCCCTGGACGGCGGTGGGGTGGGCCGCGCGGTCGAGTGCACGACCGAGGACGCGGCGGGTGAGTTCGTCGGCGAGGTGCCGCTTGTAGTCGACCGGGCCGCGCTGGTCCTCGATCGGGGAGCTCGCCCGTGCGGCCAGCGCGGCGGCCTCGGCGAAGAGGTCCTCGCTCGGCCGCTGCCCGACCAGGACGGCGGCGGCCTCGGTGGCCAGCCCCTCGAGCCCGAGGGCGGTGAGGCCGATCGTGGCGTCGGCGACGGTGCCGTCCTCGGCCATCCAGAGGGCGGCGCCGGCGGCACCGACCGCCCAGTCGCCCACGCGGCGCTCGACCTTCTCGTACGCGCTGCCCATGCGCGGCCGGATCGGGAAGCGGACCTCGACGAGGAGTTCGTGCTGCTCGCAGGCGGTCTCGTACGGGCCGCGGTGGAAGTCGGCCATGTCGACGACCCGCTCACCACCCGGGCCGGCGATGACCACCTGGGCGCGGAGGACGTCGCACACGGT
Source organism: Blastococcus jejuensis (assembly GCF_039534705.1). Taxonomy (NCBI): domain Bacteria; kingdom Bacillati; phylum Actinomycetota; class Actinomycetes; order Geodermatophilales; family Geodermatophilaceae; genus Blastococcus; species Blastococcus jejuensis. Next base: position 71,061 of record NZ_BAAAVV010000002.1, on the reverse strand, counting down.
GGTCAGGTCCTCGGCGGGGTCGGCCTGGCCCAGCGAGCCGCCGATCGTGCCGCGGTTGCGCACCACCGGGTCGGCGATCACCCGCTCGGCGTCCTGCACGATCGGGAACAGCCGGCCGACGACGTCGGAGTCCAGCAGCGCGGCGTGCCGGGTCAGCGCGCCGACGCGCAACTGGTCGGGCTCCTCGGTGATGTGCCGCAGTTCGGCGACGTCGTTGATGTCGATCAGCCACTCGGGCCGGGCCAGCCGCAGCTTCATCATCGGCAGCAGGCTGTGCCCGCCGGCGATGACGCGGGACTCGGGACCGTGGCGTTCGAGCAGTTCGAGCGCGTTGCCCACACTGGTCGCCCGCACGTACTCGAACGGAGCCGGTACCTGCACGGGGCACCTCCTCACCGGTGGGCCCCGATTCTGGGGCCCAGGTGGCGCGACCCTTGCCCGTGACCCAGGTCACTGTCAACATCCTGATAACCAACTGGTTATGAGGCCATGCGATGACGTTCACCCAGCTCAGAACGTTTGCGCTCGTGGCCGAGCTGGGCTCGCTGCGCGCTGCCGCGGCCGCCCTCGGCGTCAGCGAGCCCGCGGTGTCGGCCGCCGTCGCGGCGCTGCGCACCGACCTCGGCGATCCCCTGTTCCGCAAGACGGGTTCGGGCATCGCCCTGACCCCCGGCGGCCGCGCGCTGGCCTCCCGCGCCCGCGAATTGGTGCGGCTGGCCGAGCGCACCCGGCGGGAGGTGGCGCACGCGACGTCGACCGGCCGGCTCCGGGTGCTCGCGACGGCGGCCTGTGCCGAGCACGTGGCCGGCGCGGTGGTCGAGGCGTTCACCCGCCGGGTGCCCCGCGCCGCGGTGGACCTGACCGTGGGTTCGGCCGACTGCGCGGCCGCCGCGCTCGCCGAGGACGAGGCCGACATCGTGCTCGGCCTGCGCCCCACCCCGTCGCCGGGTCACCTGCTGGAGGCGGTGCCGTTCCTCCGCTTCCGCCGGGTGCTCGTCGCCGCCCCGGGGCACCCGCTCGCCGCCCGGCCCTCCCTGTCCGCCGGCGACCTCGCCGGCCACCGGTGGCTGGCCGGGCCCGCCGGGATCGAGCCGGGCAGCGCGGAGGAGCGCTGGGCGTCGGCGCTCGACGGGCCGCCGGAGGTGGACGCGCGGGACAGCGAGGGCGAGGCGCTGACCGCCGCGCGCCGCGGGGAGGGCGTGCTGCTCGCCCTGGAGCACGCGGTGCGGGACGATGTCGCCCGCGGCGTCCTGGTCCGCCTGCCGGTCGAGGGCACCCCGGTGCCCGGGATGTGGTGGGCCACCGTGGCGGGCGGGGGTCGGGCACCGAGCGCCGCGCGCGCCTTGCAGCGCTTCCTCACCACGCCGGATGCCACCACGGCCCTGCTGTCACGCCCGCAGCGCCCGGCGCGGGCCCGCCCCACGGTGCGCGTGGAGCTGTGGAGCTGAGGCCGACCTAGTCCGAACCGGGTTCCGGCGTCGTCTCCCCGGCCGCGATCCGGTCCGACACCCGGGCACCCGGGGCCGACTGGGCTGCCCCCGAGCTGCCCGCCTCCGGGTCCAGTCCGGCGGACCGGTGACGCCCCGACTCCCCCTCGCCGAGCACGACCTGCCCTTCGGTCATCTCGGCATCACCTACGGCCTGCTCGACCGGCGCCTGCCCGGACTTCGCCTCGGCGCCCTGGTCGTGCACCTCCTCGACGGCGCTGCCGCGCTCGGCCACTCCGATGGCCTCGGCGACGTCGTCCCCGCTGCGGGAGTGGTCGGGTGAGGTGCCCTCGGTCCGTGGTGTGCTCACGGTCGTCCTCCGCATCGCCGGGAAGGTGTGTGGTCGGGAGTGTCGACCCGCCCGTCGCGTCGGGCAAGCGGGAGATCAGTCCTCCGCGTCGGCAAGTGCCTGCACGCGGGCGAGTGCACGGTCGAGGGCCTCGTCGGCGTCGGCGACCTCGCGGTCGGCCGCCGCGGTGCGCCGCTGCGCGCGCTTGAGGACGACGGCGGCCTCCGCCTCGGCCCGCTCGGCGTCGGCCAGCTGGTCGGCGAGCTCGTCCACCCGGGCCCGCAGCTCCGCGTGCCGCGCCTCCTGCTCCTCGGCGTCCCGGTGCTGTTCCTCCGCCGCGGCCTTCGCCTCCTCGACGGCGGCCCGGGCCTCCTCGGCGACCCGCTGGGCGTCGTCGAGCTCGCGACGGCGCTTCTCCTCCGCCGCCTTCCGCCGCTCCGCGCGTTCCCGCTCACGGCGCTCGGCGGCCGACTCCGTGGCCTCGGTGCGCCCGGCCGGCTTCCGGGGGGCGGCCGTCGGCTCCGGTCGCTTCTCGGGTTTGGGCGTCGGCACCAGCCGCAGGTCCGGCCGCGCCGTCGCCGTCCCGAGGCCGCTGTAGGACATCCCGGAGGTGAGCCGGCCGGAGAGCAGCGCCGCCCCCGCCTCCGGGTCGGCCAGCGCCGCGCGGAGCGTGTCCTCGACCTGGTCGGCGATCGAGGTGCTCACCCGGTGACCGTGATCCCGGGCGAGGCCGACGGCCTGCCGGGTGAGCGCGGAGATCAGCTTCGTCCGCTGCGCGTTGAGCGCGCGCATCTCCTCCCCGGAGAGCTTCTCCTGGGCCTCGCGGAGCAGCTGACCGAGCTCGATCAGGCCCTCGACCTCCGGCCGCTTCTCGCGCACGAGCAGGTTGCACACCCACGCGGCCGTCGACGGCTTCGGCAGTCCACCGATCGCCTTGACCAGCGCCCGGTCACCGGCCGCACGTGCGTCCTCCTGGCGGGCCGTGCGCAGGGCCATGAACTCGTCGGGCGGCACCGCGTACAGCTCGTCGGCCACCTCGTCCAGCTCCATGCGCCTCCCTCGACTGCGACGAACTCGTGGCGATCAGCAGCTGATCACCACGAGTTCGTAGCACTCGGGGCCGCGCGGGTCAGCAGTGGCGCGGCCCTTCGTCAGCAGCAGGTGCCGACCCGGGCGTCGGTCTCCGAGCCGTCGCGGCAGCAGGAGCCGTCGCCGTCGACGGCGGACAGCGCGAGCTCGGTCTTCCCCTCGAGGTCGGGGCGCGCGTCACCGGTCACGGTGTAGACCTCCCACGGCTCCCCACCGGGGCCGGTCACCCAGACCTTGTCCTGGACGGCGTAGCAACAGGTGGTGTTGTCCTCGACCCGGGTGGCCAGCCCCGCGTCGGCCAGCCGGGTGGTGGCGGCGGTGACCTCCTCGGTCGTCGGCACCTCGACGCCGAGGTGGTCCATCCGGGTGGTCTCGCCGGGCTCCCCCTCCAGCAGCACGAGCTTCAGCGGTGGCTCGGTGATCGCGAAGTTGGCGTAGCCGGGACGGCGCTTGGCGGGCACCGCGTCGAACAGGCGCGAGTAGAAGTCGATCGCGGCGTCGAGGTCGGCGACGCGGAGGGCGAGCTGCACGCGGGACACGGGAGGACCTCCTGAGCACGGGGATGCATCGACCGTTGTCGATGCACCAACGATGCAGCTGGCATCGACGCCTGTCAATACGTCTCGCCGAACCCGGCGTTCACCGGATGTTCGCTTGCGCCGGTCGCGGCCGGCGAGGTCTCATCAGCCTGTGCTGACAGATCAGGCGACGCTGATGGATCGGGCCGTGGTCCGCGCGCTCGCCGACCCCCTCCGGCTCCGGATCCTCGAGCTGCTGGCCGGCGAGCAGCTGTGCACCTGCCACCTCGTCGACGAGCTGGGCGCCACGCAGACCAACGTGTCGAACCACCTGCGCGTGCTGCGGGAGGCGGGGCTGGTCGTCAGCGAGCAGGCCGGCCGGTACACCTACCACCGGGCGGTCCCGGAACCGCTCGAGCGGCTGTCCGCCGGGTTGGCCGGGCTCGCGTCGCGGGCACGCCTGGCGGTGGCGGTGAAGCGTCCGTGCGGCTGAGCCTGCTCGCCCGCCAGGGCCTGGCGGAGTTCCTGGGGTCCGCCGGGCTGGTCACCGTCGTCATCGGCTCAGGCATCGCCGCGCAGCGGCTCTCACCGGACGACGTCGGCCTGCAGTTGCTGGAGAACGCGCTGGTCACGGGCGCGGGTCTGGTGGCGCTGATCCTCGCCTTCGGGCCGGTGTCCGGCGGGCACTTCAACCCGGTGGTCACGCTGGCCGATCGGTTCTTCGGCGGCGTGACCAACCGGCAGGTCGCTGTCTACCTGCCCGCACAGGTGGTCGGCGGAGCGGTCGGCGCGATCGTGGCCAACCTGATGTTCGACCTGCCGGCCGTCTCGGTCTCGACGACGGAGCGGTCGGCCGGCGGCCTGTGGCTCTCCGAAGCGGTGGCGACCTTCGGCCTGGTCGTGCTGATCTTCGGGCTGGTCAGGGCCGGACGCGCCACACTCGCCCCGTTCGCCGTCGGGGCCTACATCACGGCGGCGTACTGGTGGTCGTCGTCGACGAGCTTCGCCAACCCGATGATCGACCTCGCCCGGACCCTCTCGGACACCTTCGCCGGCATCGCGCCGTCGTCGGTGCCGATGTTCCTGCTCATGCAGTTCGTGGGCGGCGCGGCCGCGGTCGCGGTCACCGCGCTGCTCTACCCCCACGTCACCGCCGTCGCCGATGCCGTCGTCGTCCCCCACGACGGAACCGACGGTCGGGCACACGGTGCGCACCTCCCCGAGGAGTCCCGATGACCGATCACCCGCCGCTGCCCGGCCTGCTCGTCCCCGAGGCCTCGCTGCACCGCCTCGCCGACGACCTCGCGGCCAGGTTCACCGGCGTGTTCACCCGGGAGACGGTCGACCGGTACGTCTTCGAGTCCTACACGGCGCTGGCGCGGACGGCGCAGGTGAGCGCCCACCTGCCGGCGCTGACGGGGAGGTTCGCGACCGAGCGGCTGACCGCCCTGGCCCAGGCCAAGGGCGCGCTCGCGCACGAGGTGCCCGAGGTGCTGTTCGTGTGCGTGCAGAACGCCGGCCGCTCGCAGATGGCCGCCGGCCTGGTGACCCTGCGCGGCAGGGGCCGCGTGCACGTCCGCTCGGCCGGCTCGCAGCCCGCCGCGGCGATCGGCGACGCCGTGGTCGAGGCCATGGCCGAGATCGGCGTCGACCTCGCGGCGGAGTTCCCGAAGCCGCTCACCGACGACGTCGTCCGGGCCGCGGACGTCGTCGTCACGATGGGGTGCGGCGACGCGTGCCCGGTGTACCCCGGCAAGCGCTACCTCGACTGGGCGGTGCGTGACCCCGCCGGGCTGACGCTCGGCGAGGTCCGCGCGATCCGCGACGACCTCGACGCCCGCGTGCGCAGCCTGCTGGCCGAGCTGCAGCCCGCCGACAGCACCCCCTGACTCCCCGAGAGGCTCCCATGTCCCCCACGCCCAGCGTCCTGTTCGTCTGCGTGCACAACGCCGGCCGCTCCCAGATGGCGGCCGGCTGGCTGCGGGAGCTGGCCGGCGACGCCGTCGAGGTCCGGTCCGCCGGCTCGCTGCCCGGCGACCAGGTCAACCCGGCCGCGGTCGAGGCGATGGCAGAGGTCGGCATCGACATCTCCGACCAGCGCCCGAAGGTGCTCACCACCGACGCGGTCGAGGCCTCCGACGTCGTCATCACCATGGGCTGCGGGGACGCCTGCCCGGTCTTCCCCGGCAAGCGCTACCTCGACTGGGCGCTGGAGGATCCGGCCGGGAAGGGCGTCGACGCCGTGCGCCCCATCCGCGACGAGATCGAGACGCGCGTGCGCGCGCTCGTGACCGAGCTCACCGGCCGCTGAACATCACAGAACCGCAGGTGGCGGGCGCAACCGGGCCGCGATGACACTGGGTGCCGTGAACGGCACGACCCTCTCTCTCGCGTCCCCGCCGGCCGAACCCGACTCCCTCCACCGGCACCTGCTGCGCACGGCGTTGATCGTCGGCGTCCTCGGCGTCCTCCCGTTCGTCCTCGACGCCTCCGCCACCTGGCAGGTGCTCGGCACCCTCGTCTCCCTGGCGATGGTCACCCGGAGCGTGCAGCTGGTGTGGCGCACGGCCTTCAGCACCGATCCGCGCCACCTCGGCCGTTCCTGACCGACCCCGGAACGCGCAGCAGCCCCGGACCGCTCGCGCGGTCCGGGGCTGCTGGTGTCGGTGGCTAGCCGAAGATGACGACTCCGAGCACCGTCGCCACTGCCAGGCCGGCGATGACCGGGACGAAGCAGCGCCGTGCCAGCTCGACGGCGGGAACCCGGACGAAGCCGGCGACGGCGAGCAGCGAGGACCACGCGACCAGCGTCCCGCCACCGGACCAGATGTTGCCCATCTGGCCGATCGCGGCCAGCGTCGGGCTGCTGACCCCGGCACCCTCCGAGAGCGAGCCCGCCAGCGAGCCGGTGAGCGGCAGGCCGGAGAAGCCCGAGCCGTCGAGACCGGCGACGACGCCGACGATCATGATGCCGAACGCGGTGATCATGGCGTTGGCCGGCAGCTGCTCCTGAGCGGCGACCACGAGGTCGAACAGCAGGTTCGGCGCCTCCTCGCCCTCCGGGATCGACAGCACCGAGGTCGCGAACTCGCCGTTGCCGATGAAGAAGAACCCGGCGATCGGGAGCACGACGCCCATCGCCTTGAAGGCGAAGACCAGGCCGTCGACGATGTGGTCGGCCGCCGTCTCGAGGAACTTCGGACCGCTGCGGGTGAACGCGGCGCCGAACATGACCAGCACGGCGATCCCACCGACCAGTGCGGCGGCGTCACCACCCTGGAGGTCGGGCACGGACTCCGAGACGCTGGCGACGACCAGGTAGACGATCAGCGCCAGGTAGGCCAGCGGCACGAGCAGCGCGAACGCCTTGGAGGCGAACGGCTTCTCCACCGGGGTGATCGTGTGCTGCTCCGGCGGCACGGGGCCACCGGCCGGCGTGCCGATCAGGGCGCGCCCCTTGCTCAGCCGCGCGGCGATGACCTGGGCCTCGTCGCGGGGCTGCGCGCCACCGCCGACACCCACGAGTTCCCGCTGGCCCTCGTCGGACGGGCCGCCGCCGCCGGTGCCGTCGACCGGCAGGCCGCCGTCGAGGTCGTGCGCGTCCTGGCGGGCTTCCGCGTCGGCGCTGCCGCTGCGGCGGTCGGCCGCGTTCTCCCACTCGGCGAGCAGCTCGTCGGCAGGCCGCCGCATCTTGCGGAACTCCATGGCGTAGCCGATGGCGAGCGCCACACCGCCGACGATCAGCGAGAGCACCAGGCCTCGGTCGGCCACGACCGAGATGTCGGCGCCGGCCGTGGTGGCCGACAGCTGCGGGGCCACACCGATGATGTAGTCGGAGGACAGCGCCATGCCCTGGCCGGCGATGGCGATGGTGAACCCGACCGCGAGCGGGCGCAGCCCGGCGCGGATGGCCACCGGGACGAGCACGGCGCCCACGAGCGGAACGGCGGGCGTCGGCCAGAAGAACAGCGAGATGAAGTACGTGACGATGACCAGGGTCCAGAAGGACAGATGCCCGTTGCGCATCACCTTCCGGAACGGGGCCACCATCCGCTTGTCCGAGCCGAGTCCCTCCAGCGACCGGAGCATCGCCGTGACCATGGCGATGATCAGGAAGATGTTGAACAGGCTGGTCGCGGCCACGAGGCTGGCGTTGAACACCGAGGAGAGGCCGGTGGCCAAGCTGCCGGACCACACCAGAGCGGTGAGGAAGGTGGCGACCACGGCCGGCACCACGATGTTCTTGCGCATGACCATCGTGGCGAGGATGACGACCACCCCGGCCAAGAAGACCCAGTGCGCTGCTGTCAGTTGCATGGTTGCCCCTATACGGGAGAGCCCGATGTGATTGGGACGAAGGTGCTGGATCCGGCAGCACCCGTCCATGAGCGATGTGCACAGTGGCGTCGCTCACGAATGTGCAGGCTGCCGTAGGCCGGCCCGACACCCCGTGTAACGCTTTCATCCGTCAGGAGTAACGAGAGGACCACTGTGCCGGAGACGTCCACCGGGTCTGCACCCGCCACCCGGGCGACGTCCGCGGAACCTCTCGCGAGCGGGGCGACGTCCCCGCCTCCCGCCGGACGCGGCTGGCTGCTCGCCGCGCTCCTCGGTGCCACGGTGCTGGGCACCATCAGCAACAACATCGTCAATGTGCCGCTGCGTCAGATCATCGCCGACTTCGACGCACCCGTCACCCAGGGCGTCCTGGTCGCCGCGGCGTCGGTGCTCGTGCTCGCCGTCGCGATGCCCCTCACCGGGTGGATCAGCGACCGGCTGGGCCGCCGTCGGACGCTCGTGATCGCGCTCTGCGTGCTCCTCGTGGGCACGATCGGTGCCGCGACGGCGCCGAACCTGGCCCTCATGGTGGTCAGCCGGGGTCTCCAGGGCCTCGGCTGCGCGGCCGTCCCCGTCGCGGTGATGGGCACGCTGGCCCGCAGCTTCGCCCCGCAGCACCGCAACCGGGTCATGGGCGCGTGGGGCGCGGCCAACGGCATCGGGCAGGCCATCGGCCCGCCGGTGGGCGGCCTGGTCGCCGACGCGTTCGGCTGGCGCGCGATCTTCGGGGCCCTGATCCCGGTCACCCTGGGCGTGCTGATCCTGACGCTGCGGGTGGTGCCCCGCGACGCCGGGCACAGCACGCGCATCGACGGGGTCGGCGCCGGCTCGCTCACCGTCGGCGTCGCGTTGCTGATGACCGCGGCCACGGCGGCGCCGCAACCCGGCGTCCCCGGCTGGCTGCCGCTCGCCGGCGTCGTGCTGGGCCTGGCGAGCCTCGTCGTCTTCGTGATCGCCGGGCTGCGGCGCCGGGCGCCGTTCATCGACCCACGGCTCCTCCTGGAGACCCGCTGGCTGCGCAGCGCCACCGGCGTCTTCGTCCAGCAGTCCAGCCTCGCCGCGGTGCTGGTGGCCGTGCCGCTGTACCTCACCGGCGTCGCGGGGCTGTCGGTGTCGGTCACCGGTCTGCTGGTCTTCTCCCTGCCGCTGGTGTGGGCCGTCGCAGCGCCGCTCGTCGGCCTGCTCGCCGACCGGGTGGGGCCGCGCCCCGTGCTCCGCACCGGGCTCGCCCTGCTGGCCGCCGTCGACGTCGGCCTCGCGATCGTCCTGGGCGCCGGCATCACCCGGTTGGCCCCGGTGATCGTGCTGATGCTCGCCGCCGGCACCGCGATCGCCCTCGTGCAGACGCCGGCGCTCACCGGCGCCACCCGCTCCCCCGCCGGCCAGCGCGGCGCCGGCCTCGGGCTGTTCAACATGATGCGGTTCGTCGGCGCGGCCACCGGCACGGCCGGGGTGGCCGCCGCGTGGCCCGACGGCCTGCTGTGGTTGTTCGGTGCGTGCGCCGCGGTGGCCGTCGGCGGCCTCGTGCTGAGCTTCCTCGGCCGCGAGATCCCCGATGCTCCCGAGCCGGTGACGGTCGTCAGACCGGGCTGACCACCCGGTCCACCTCGGCCGTGGTGTTGGCCAGCAGGTCGAGGGTGTGCGCCAGCCACACGGCGAACTGGTTGTCCGCCTGCCGCAGGTCCATGCCCAGCAGCCGCGAGGCCCGGTCCAGCTTGTAGAGCATCGTGTTGCGGTGGATGTGCAGGTCGCGGGAGGCGGCGTTGACGTTGCCGCCGCTGGCGACGTAGGCCAGCACCGCCGACTCCAGGTCGCCGACGTTGGGATCCCGCAGCGGCGCCAGGATGTCGGCGGCGAAGGACCGCCCGGTGCGGCTGCCCGCGACGTCCTCCAGCACGGCATGCACCCGCATCTCCTGGTAGCCGCAGACCGGCGGCAGCCCCAGCCGCTGCTGCAGCCCGTGCGCCATGCGGGCCTCGCGGTAGCTGTCGGGGATCGCCAGCGCGCCCACGACCGGCCGCCCGTACGTGACGCGGATCGGGCGGCCGCCCTGGTCCTTGCGCTTGGCGAGGTGGGCGTGCAGCGCCGTGGCGTAGTCGCCGATGGTCGCGACGGCGGCCTCCGGGGTGCCCATCGTCCCGCGGCGGGCCGCCTCGCGGACGACGACGAGGACGTCGCCGACCATCGCCGCCTGGGTGTGCCGCTCCTGCTCGGGCAGCAGCCGGGCGGCCTGCACCGCCAGCTGCTGCAGGCGCGCCGGGGAGTCGGCGTCGCCGGGCACGGTCATGCCGGAGGCGATCAGCACGCCGAACCACGACCGCACCGGGAACTGGTAGTGCGCCGCCCGGGCGCTGATGTCCTCCAGCGTGGCGAACCGGCCGTGCAGCAGGCCGTGCACGAAGTCGCCCCGCGCCTGCTCCTTGGCCCGCTGCACGCTGCGCAGCCGCAGCATCTCGGTGCCGACGATCGGCGCGGCCTGCTCGACCAGCACCCGGTGCTCGGCGAGGTCGTGCGGATGCGGATCGTCGCTCTCCTCGAGCAGCAGGATCCACCCGTCGTGCCGCCCGCCGAGCACGATGGGGGTGACGACGCACGCCAGGTCCTGCTCGCCCAGCCGGATCTCGGCGATCCGCGGGTGCAGCTCCTCCGGAGCCTCGCCGGTGCCCAGCGCGTCGGCCTGCTCGACGAAGGCGCGGGCCAGGTCGGCCGGCTCGACCGTCCGCTGCTGCTGCTCGAGGGCGGCGAGCTGGCCCTGGCTGTCGAAGACGGCGACCGGGCGCTGCGACATGCGGGTCATCTGGCTGCACAGGGCCCCGAGCTCGGCGCCGCGGTAGAGCAGTTCCGCCAGCGCCCGGTGGACGGTCAGCCCGTACCGCAGGACGTGCGTCTCACGGGCGAGCGTGAGGTCGGCGACCAGCCGGTTGAGGACGGCGAAGGGCACCGCGTCGGTCATCGTGACGAGCGGGAGCTGGACGGCCGCGACCGCGTCGGCCGCCACCGGCTGGTGACCGTCGACGAGCAGCGCCGCCGCGCCGCGGGCGGCCAGCCGCTCCGCCGCCCGGGTGACGGTCACCTGCTCGGCGGCCAGCTCGTCGGCGTGGGCGTGGACGAGCACGCCGGACAGCGGATCCTCCTGCCGCGCGGCGACCGACCAGGGCACCACCCACTCGACCCGGGTGACCGCGCCCGTGCGCCCGGCGTGGATCCGCGCGCGGCGCAGCGCCGGCTCCTGGAGCAGGCGCGCCAGCGTCAGGGCGTCATCGGAGTACGCGTGCGGCAACGAAGCGCTCCTCGGTCACAGTGCACAACCATCGGCGGAGCCGACACTGCAGTCTCACCATTGCCCGGGCCGCCGTCCAGCCCCCAGGGTGAGAGAGCGCCGGCTCCCGCTCCGAGGAGTCCGGCTGTCGTCCGTCCCGGCCGTGCGCCGGAGGAGGAGTACCCCGTGCACCAGGTCTTCCGGATCACCCTCGACGACGCCCTGCCGGTCCTGCAGGCGGCCCGCGCCAAGGCCGAGGAGCTCGGCGTCAAGCAGACGATCTGCGTCTGCGACGACGGCGGCAACGTCATCGCCCTGCACCGCCTGCCCGGTGCCCGCCTCACGGGTGTGGAGATCTCGATCGCCAAGGCGTTCACCGCGGCCGGCCACGAGCGGGCCACGCACCTGTTCAACGAGCCCCCGAACGGCCCGGCCCTGCCGGGCAACGAGGCGTTCGGCATCTCCCACATGCTGCCGGGCAAGTTCGCCATCTTCGTCGGCGGCTTCCCGATCGTGCACGAGGGTCAGATCGTCGGCGCCGTCGGCGTCAGCGGCGGCAACGGCGAGCAGGACAAGGCCGTGGGCGCCGCGGCGCTGCAGGCCTTCGCCGACCACGTGGCGGCCAACCCGGTCGCCTGACCGCGCGCACCAGATCTGCACACTGGCCCCCTCCAGCGCGCTGAAGGGGGCCAGTGTGCAGATCTCGCCGGCTCAGGCGGGCTGTGTCACCGCGGCGACCAGTTCCACCTCGACCGGGGCGCCCGACGGCAGGGTGCGCACGCCGACCGCGCTGCGGGCGACCGCGCCCCGCTCCCCCAGCCGTTCGCGCAGCACCGCGGACGCGGCATCCGCGACCGCCGAGTGGGCGGTGAAGCCGTCGACGGCGGCGATGAACACGGTCATCTTGACCGCCCGCTCGATGCCGACCAGACCCACCGCCTCGACGAGCGCCGTGACGGCGTTGTCGGCCGCCAGGGCGGCCGCCTCCCGGGCGGCCGCGAGATCGAGCTCCCGGCCCACGACACCGTGCACGACGAGTTCGCCGTGCCGGCGGGGGGTCATCCCGGCGGTCCAGGCCAGGCCGCCGTGCACCACGGCGGGCACGTAGGCGCCCTGCGGGGGGACGGCGGTCGTGGAGACGTCAGACACCGAGCGCCACCCCGTCCATGCGCGGGTCGGCCGCACCGGCCAGCACCCCGCGCTCGTGGTCGACCGACACGACCAGGGCACTGCCCCCGCCGCCCCAGTCCCCGACGTCGCGGACGTCGTGCCCCTGAGCCATCAGCCCGGCGAGCACGTCGGCGCCCAGCCGGCTCTCGCACTGCAGCGTCTCCGGGGTGCCGAGCGCGTCGGCGTCGCTGCCGGGGTGCACGGTCGTGCGCGGCGCCGAGACCGCCTCCTGGGGGTCGAGGCCGCCGTCGACGAGGTGCGAGAGCACCTGCATGTTCCACTGCACCTGCCCGTCGCCACCGGGCGTGTTGCCCACGTGCCGCAGCCGTCCGGTGCCGTCGGTGGCGATCCAGGCGTTGAGCGTGTGCAGCGGCTTGCGGCGCGGCGCCAGCGCGTTGGGATGCCCCGGCAGCAGGTAGGCACCGCGGGCGAGCCGGTTGTTCAGCGCGATGGCGGTGTCCGGGATCGAGATGCGCGCCCCGAAGGTGAAGGCCAGGGAGGAGATCGCGCTGATCGCTCGGCCGTCGGCGTCGACGGCGACGCAGCTGGTGGTGTCGCCGGCGATGCCGGTCGGGGATCCGACGGACAGCGGCTCGCCCAGCAGCTCCGCGCGGCCCTGGGCCAGCTCCTCGGCGCCCAGCAGGGCACGCCACGCGTCGTTGTCGGAGGCACAGCGCTCGTACCGGTCCCGGAACGCCCGGCGGGCGGCCAGGGACAGCAGGTGCACCGACTCCGCACCCGACGTCGGCAGCCCGGTCAGGAGTCCGTCGAGCAGGCCGGCCTGCTGCAGCATCATCCAGCCCGGCGACGGCGGCGGCGTCTGGTGCACGGTGACGTCGCCGTACGGCGCGCTGATGGCGTCCTCGGCCGGCACGTCGCCGGCCAGGACCCACTCGTCCCCGGAGAACGGCGCCCCGCCCGCGCGCAGCAGGTCGACGGCGCGCTGGGCCACCTCGCCCTCGTAGAGCGCCCGGGGGTCGCGGGCCAGCAGCTCGATGCTGTCGGCGAGGGCGGCCGAGGCCAGCCGGTCGCCGACGGACGGGACCCGGCCGGCCGGCATCAGCCAGCGGGACAGGTCGGCGTCGGCGACCAGCGAGTCGGCGTGCTCGGTGATGTCGCGGCGGTTCTTGGCCGTGCACGGCATCCCGTCGCGGGCCGCCGCGGCAGCCGGCGCCCAGAGCTCCGCGAGGTCGCGGGTGCCGCCCAGGCCGTGCAGCGTCGCGAGGGCGCTGATGGCTCCGGGCGCGGCCACCGCCTGCGGCCCGGTCAGCGGGACCGCCGTCAGCCCGCGGTCCAGGTAGCCCTCGGCGGAGGCCCCGTCCGGCCCGAACCCGCTGCCGTTGACCGTCCAGACCCGGCCGTCGGGCTCGCGCACCACGGCGAAGAAGTCCCCGCCGATGCCGCACTGACCGGGCAGCGCCAGCCACGACATCGCGGTCATGGCCAGCGCCGCGTCGACCGCCGTCCCGCCCTCGGCGAGCACGCGCGCGCCGAGCTGGCTCACGGCGGGCGAGCTGCTGCTCACCATCCCGCCGGTGGCCAGGGCCGAGGTCCGCACCGGACCCCAGGCCGCCGGCCACTCCCCCAGGGCGCTCACACCGACGGCGGCTTGCGCCGCCGCGGGCCACCCTCCAGCACGTCGCGCTGGGAGAGCCCGACCAGCACCTGGCCGTCCTCCTCGCGCACCGGGTACGTGCGGATCGCCTCGGTGGCCGGCGGCTGGATCGGCTCGCCGGTCTCGAGGTCGAACACGCTGTTGTGGCACGAGCAACGGATGCCGTCGTCCTGCAGCTTGCCGGAGCTGAGCAGGCAGTCGAGGTGGGTGCAGTAGTTGCTCGTGGCGTAGGCCTTGCCGTCGAGGCGGGCCACCGCGAGCTCCATCTGCCCGTGCTCGGTCTCGGCGTAGAAGCGGCGCACGTAGCCGTCGGGCACCTGGCCGACGCGGCAGATGCGGACGAACGCGCACTCGGTGTTCGCCGAGGCGAGCTCTTCTTCGGACGCGGGATTCACGGACACGGTCTCCTCCGGGGCTGTCATGCGCTCAGGTAGACGGTCTTGTCGACCGTGTAGAAGGCCATCATCGACTCTCCGGCCTGTTCCTTCGACGTCTGGGTGCTGCTGTCCTTGACGCCGCCGAACGGGGCGTTCATGGCCTGGCCGGTGGTGGTCTGGTTGACCTTCACCAGCCCGGAGTTCACCCGCCGGGCGAAGGTCATCGCGCGGCCGATGTCGCTGGTCACGATGCTCGCCGACAACCCGAACCGGGTCGCGTCGGCGACCTGGAGGGCCTCGTCGAACGAGTGCACCCGCAGGACGGCGAGCACCGGGCCGAACACCTCCTGGGTGGCCAGCTCCGAGGCCGGGTCGACGTCGGTGAAGACGGTCGGCCGCACGTACAGGCCGTGCGCCAGGTCGCCGGCGGTGAGGTCCTGGGTGTCGTCGTCCGGGCCGCCGGCGACGAGCGTCGCGCCGTCGTCGAGGGCACGGGCCACGTAGCCCAGCACCGACTGCTGCTGCCGTTCGGTGGCCTGCGGGCCGAGGTCCACGCCGTCGGCGAGGCCGGGACCCACGCGCAGCGCCCGCGCCTTGGCCGCGATGCGGTCGACGAGCGCGTCGTGCACCGCGTCGTGCACGATCACCCGGCTGGTGCCCGTGCAGGCCTGGCCGGAGAGCCCGAAGGCGCCCTTGGTGATGAGCGTGGCCGCCCGGTCGAGGTCGGCGTCCTCCAGGACGACGAGCGGGTTCTTGCCGCCCATCTCCAGCTGGGTGCGCTGGCTGGCCCTCGAGACGCGGTGGATCGCCTCGCCGACGTTGGTGGACCCGGTGAACGTGACGGCGTCGACCCGCTCGTCGGTGACCAGGGCGGAGGCGACCTCCGCGCCGCCGTGCAGGACGGCGATCGCGCCGGAGGGCAGACCGCCCTCGACAAGTGCGTCCACCAGCCGCTGACCGAGCAGCGGGGTGACGTCGCTGGGCTTGAAGACGACGCCGTTGCCGGCGGCCAGCGCCGGGCCGAGCTTGCGCGAGGGGATGTTCAGCGGGAAGTTCCACGGCGTGATCGCCGCGACGACGCCGACCGGCGCGCGCATCGTGAACACCAGGCTGCCGTCGCCGGTGGGGAGCGTGACCCCCGCCGTGCGCAGCGCCTCACCCGCGTAGAACCGCAGGTTCATCGGCGTGCGCGAGACCTCCATGGTGGCCTCGGCGCGGGTCTTGCCCTCCTCGCGGACCAGCTCGTCGATCAGCTGGTCCTTCTGCCGCTCGAGCACACCGGCGGCGTTCTCGAGGACCCGAGCCCGCTGCTCGGGGCCGGTGTCGGCCCACTGCTGCCAGCCGGCCGAGACGGCGGAGACCGCGGCGTCGGCGTCCTTGGCGTCGGACTCGGGGAAGGTGCTGACGACCTCCCGGACGTCGGCCGGGTTGCGCCGCTCCTGGGTACGGCCGGTGACCGACTCGACCCAGGCGCCGTCGACGAGGTTGCGAACCGTGCGAGCGGTCATCAGACCGGCACCTCTTCCTGCTCCAGGAGCTCCTCCAGCTCGACCGACTCGTCGGCCAGCTGCTCTGCGGTCACGGGGATCTCCAGGTCCATCAGCTCGCGCGCGACCGACAGGTCCTCGCCGCGCTCGATCGAGGCACCGGCGACGAGCTGGCCGTCGCGCAGCCAGAACACGGTGCCCTCGAGGTCGGCGAGGCTGCCGCGCGTGACGACGACGTCGGAGGGGCGGACGCCGGTCATGCCGAGGCCCTGCACGTTCACCTCGTACTGGTCGGTCCAGAACCAGTGCGCGTCACCGAAGGCCGTCGGGCGCCCGGCGACGGTGGCCGCGATCGCCGCGGCCTGGCGCTGGGCGACGTCGACGTGCTCGACGCGGACCCGGCCGTACAGCGGGTGGTCGTGCGCGGCGACGTCGCCGGCGGCGAACACGGTGGGCAGCGAGGTACGGCCGTGGGCGTCGACCTCCACGCCGTTGCCGACGACGAGGCCCGAGGCCAGCGCGACGTCGGTGTTCGGCTCGATGCCGATGCAGACGACGAGGTCGTCGACGGTCTCGGTGCCGGCCTCGGTCACCACGTCGACGCCGTCGGCGCCGGGCCGGATCTCGCTGATCGGCCGGCCGAGGCGCAGGTCGACCCCGCGCGAGCGGTGCAGGCCGGTGACGGCCGCGCCGATGTCGGCGCCCATCGCGCGGGCCAGCAGCACCGGGTCGCGGTCGAAGACGACGACCTCGGCGCCGAGGGTCAGCGCCGCGGCAGCCACCTCGGTGCCGAGGAACCCGCCGCCCAGGACGCCGATGCGGCGGCCGGGCCGCAGTCGCTCGCGCAGCCGGTCGCTGTCGGCCAGCGTGCGGATGTGGTGGACCCGCTCCCCCTCGACGCCGGGCAGGCGACGGGGGCGGCCACCGGTGGCCAGCACCACGAGGTCGGCGGGCAACGAGGTGCCGTCGGCGAGGAGCACCGAGCCGGTGTCGGCGGCGATCCGCTCGACCGGGCTGTCGGTGCGCAGGGTGACGTCGTTGGCCTCGCACCACGCCGGGGTGAGCAGCCAGAGGCCGTCGTCCCCGCCGGTGGAGAGGCGCTCCTTGGACAGGTGCGGCCGCTGGTAGGGGCCGACCGGCTCGTCGCCGACGAGGACGACGGGACCGGCGAAGCCGCGGCGGCGCAGGGCGCGGGCGGCGGAGGCGGCGACGTGGCCGGCGCCGACGACGACGAGGGTCTGCTCGGTCACCGGGATCACCGCCCGACCGGGTGCGTCGAGGACTCGTTGGTGGTGGCCTGCCGCGGCGTGACCGGCTCGGGGGCGACGAGGATGGCGCCCTCCTCGGTGACCTGCACCGCGTAGGTGGCCTGGCAGCCGTCCTGGTCCTCGGGCTGCCCGGTGCGCGGGTCGAACTTCCACTGGTGGCCCGGGCAGATCACCTGGCCGTTGAGCAGCGTGCCCTTGCTCAGGGACCGCTCCTGGTGGATGCAGATGTCGTCGATGGCGAAGACCTCGTCGTCGACCAGGAAGAGGGCGATGGGGCAGCCCGCGACGTCGACCTGCTTGCGCTTGCGCCGGGCGAGGTCCTTCATCTCGGCGACGTGCACCCAGGAGGCGTCGGGCTGGTCGACGCCGGGCGCCGAGGTGGTGGCAGTGGGCTCGCTCACGATGGATCTCCGGTCGTGGTCGTGCGGGGTGCCGGCCGGGGGCCGGCGGTGATCAGGAGGAGAAAGCGGCCCGGGGGCCGCCGGGAACAGATCGGGGTGCCGGGCGCATGGCGCCCGGCACCCCGGATCGGTCCGGCGCTCAGGCCTGCGCGGCCTCGAGGTCGGGCGCGACGTAGGTGTCGTAGAGCGAGCGGGTGTAGGAGTAGCGCATCTCCGCACCCCACCGGACGAACTGCAGGCAGCGCTGCTGCAGCTCCACGGTGTTCGCACCCTCGAGCACGATCTGGTAGCCGCGCTCGCCGTGCACCACGTCGGAGGTGATGTGCAGGTCGAAGAACTCGATCTCGTCCTCGGTGAAGCCGTAGGTCTCGCGCAGCGGGACGATCTGCTTCTTGTAGATCTCGGGCACCTGGGACTCCAGGCCGACGACGAGGGCGGCCGTGGCGACGACGTAGTGCTCGCGCAGCGCGGTCGCGTAGCACCAGGCCTGCAGGCCCCGGGTCACCGCGTTGGCGTTGTTCGGGTCCTCGATCCGCTCCTTGGTCGTCCCGCAGGCCTCGCCGAAGCGGATGAGCAGGTCGGTGTGGCGGATGTCGGCCAGCTCCTCCTCGTACATGTTCTGGAGGAGGAAGTCCTTGGCGTCGGTCTGGGTGTCCGGGGTGTTGGCGTAGACGATGCCCAGGTAGTCGGCGAAGGGGCCGACGTACTGGTAGTGGTTCTCGGCCCAGCGAGCGAAGTGGTGCCGCTCGAGCTTGCCCTCGGCCCACGCCTTGCTGAAGGAGGCGTTCTTGGCCTCGCGGCCCTTGATGGCGTCCTGGAGGGCGGCGCGGAAGTCGTCGTGGTTGAGCAGTTCGGTGGTGGGGTTGAGCGTGGCGGTCATGGAATGCCTTCCCTGGTCGGGGCGTCGGCTCGGGTTCGTGGCTCAAAGTTAGGTGCGCCACTCCCTCACCCCGAGGGTCATCCTGCACACGTCTGCGGAAATTCCGTGTGCACAAGGACCAACGCTGCCGGGAACCTCCGACGGGGATCCTGCAACGGTGCCCGGCCCCTCCATGCCCTCAGCCCTGACCCCTGCCACCGCCGTCCCCGCGGCCTCGGCTCCCGCCGCCGATCCCGCCGCGCAGCAGGAGCTGCACCACCGGCGCGCGCTCCGTCTGCGGCAGTCGCTGGTCGTGACCCTCGCTGTCGTCAGCGGCGCGACCGACGCCATCGGTCTGCTCGCCCTCGGCGGCGCGTTCACCAGCGTCATGACCGGGAACCTCGTCATCCTGGGCGTCTCCGCGAGCTCGGCCGACGGCGCGCTGGCGATCGCGGCGGGGGGCGCGATCCTCGCCTTCTGCGCGGGAGCCGCCGTGGGTGCCCGGCTGGCCGGCAGCCCCACCGCCGGCGACCGGATCTGGCCCCGGCCGGTGACCGTGGGGCTGACCGTCGAGCTCGCGCTCATGCTCGCCTACGCGGCCGGCTGGTGGATCACCGGCGCCCAGCCCGGTCCGGTGATGTCCCTGGCCCTGCTGTTCTCCATGGCCGCCGCGCTGGGCATCCAGAGCAGCACCGTCCAGCGGTTCGGCGTCAGCGGGATGTCGACGACCTACCTGACCGGCACCCTCACCACCGTCGTCATGCGGCTGGCCACCGGGCGCGGCGTCCGCGAGGTGTGGCACAGCATCGAGATCCTGGTGGGTCTGGTCGTCGGCGCCGCGCTGGGCGGGGGGCTGCTCCTGATCGCGCCGCTGCTCGCGCCCGCGCTCCAGCTGGTCGCCCTCGGGGGCGTCGTCGTCGTCGGGGCGCTCGCCGGCCGCCGCATGTGACCCACCGCCCGGGGGTCAGTCCCGGCGGAGGAGGAACAGGAACGGGTTGGGCAGCCCGCGCATGTCCATGGCGCCGAGCAGCACGTCGGGGCTCACCCGGCGGAAGACGTCGATGACCGGCAGCGCGTCGTAGACCATCGCCGCGGTCAGCACGCCCCGGTGCTCGATGGTCCGCAGCCGCGCCTTCGGCTGCGTCGTCCAGAGCAGCGGGCGGAGCCCGGCGAACGCGGCACGGAAGACCCAGAAGTGGGCGAAGCCGGCGTAGTCGCGCAGCAGGGGCATCGGGAGCCAGCCGGGATCGACCGGGCGGGGTGCCCCGCTCCGGTCGCGGAACAGCAGCGGGTGGACCGACTCCTCGTCGAGGAACTCCTTGCCGTACCAGCCGTAGGCCTCGAGCAGCCCGTCGAGCGGCGAGCCGGTGGGCAGCCCGCTCCCCCGCCACCGGCCGATCAGCTCCCCGACGGACACGGCGGGCAGCGAATCGAAGAAGGCGAGGGCCTCGGCGGCATCCACCCCGTCGCCGTGCTCCGCCAGCCACTCCCGGGCCGGTACCACCCCGGTCATCCCAGGACCGGCAGCGTGCGCTTGGCGGCCAGCCGGTCCATGCCGGCCTGGATGGCGCGCTGCACCTGGTCGTAGATCTTCTGCACGTACGCCTCGTCCTGGACCCGGTCGGGGTCGTCGTCGACCTCGATCGGGTCGAGCAGCTCGGTGCGGATCTTGGCCGGCAGCGGCAGGTGCGCCGGCAGGATCTCGACGGCCAGCGGGAACGGGAAGCCGGAGATGATCGGCAGGTTCGAGCCGCGCAGCGTCTTCTTGAGGCCGAGCAGCTTGTCCACCGCGTTGGCCAGCCACTTGCCCTCCGACAGGACGAACACGGTGTCGTGCCCGCCGACGGTGGCCACCGGCAGGATCGGCACGCCGGAGCGGATCGCCTGCTTCACGAAGCCGGTGCGGCCGGCCAGGGTGGCGACGTCGCGCTTGCGCCAGCTGCGCATCGCGTCGACCTCGCCGCCGGGCCACACGACGACGTCCTCACCTTTCGCGAGGGCCTTGCCGACGCTGGTCCGGTTGGCGGCGATGACCCCGACCATCCGGAAGTAGTCACCGAGGCCGGGGCTGGCCATCAGGACGTCGTGTGCCGTGCCGTGCAGCACCCGCTCGCCCTCGAAGTGCTTGTGCCAGGCGTTGACCAGCGACCAGGCGTCCATGGTGAGCGCCCCGCCGGAGTGCACGCCGATCACCAGGCAGGTCTCGTCGGGCACCCGCTCCCAGCCGTCGACCTCGACGCGGAAGTAGTACTTGTCGAGCAGGTCGACGAACGGCTGCTGGAGCTTCATCAGCGTCTCGTTCGGCGGCTGCGGGTCCATCGCGGCGCCCACGCGCCAGGCGATCAGGCGCTGGAGGATGTTCTGCTGCTCGGCGTCGTGCTTCCCGGCGTCCTGCGTCGTGACGTTCTGGTCGGGCATCGTGCCTCCTTCGTCGCAGGTCCAACGCGGAACGGGGTGCGGAGGTCACGCCGGGGTGACCCGCCCCTCAGTCGGGTGCGGCGGGCCGCGGACCCTCGGGCCGCTCGACCAGCCACCGGCGGATCTGCTCGTAGACCCGGGGATGGTTGAGCAGGTCGAGGTGGTTCAGGCCGCCGAGGCGGTGCACGTGGTCGGCCGGGAAGGCCAGCCGGTCGTCGTCGCCGGTGTCGCCCGTGGCGCTGCGCGGCGGCACGAGCAGGTCACCGAGCAGGTCGGCGGCGCGCCCCGACGGGTCGCGGGCGAGGGTCGCGAGGACGACGAAGTGCCGGGCGCCGTCGTGCAGCGGGACGTGGGTGTGCCCGGCCGTCCCCGGGGCGTCCAGGTCGCGGTCGGCCCAGTCGGCCTCGACGAGCGTGCCCCGCCGGAGGTCCTTGATGCCCACGCTGCGCAGCGCGAGCAACGTGGCCAGGCCGCGGGTCTCCGGCAGCCGGGTCAGCACACCGGCCAGGCGGTGCACCCCCCGCTCGAGCGGGGCGCCCAGGTGCGGCGAGCCCAGCGTGACGCTGTCGCGGACCAGCGACGTCCAGCCGTGCGCTCCCGGTGTCCCGCCGCCGGCCTGGTGCAGGGCGCTGCGGGCGACCAGGCCGCCCATGCTGTGGCCGATCAGGACGACGTCCTGCACCGGCACCGGCCACGCCTCGACGAGCGCGTCCAGCAGCGCGTCGAGCGCCCGCCCGTTGTCGGAGATGTGCAGGCCGGTGTTGTAGCGCAGCTGCACCGGCGTCAGCCCGAGGTCGGCGCGCAACCGGTCGCCGTACGTGACGCCGGGGCGACCGTGGTGGCGTTCGGAGCGGTAACCCCAGGCACGCTCGGTCTCGGTCAGGCCGTGCAGGAAGACGGCCAGCCGGCCGGTCACCTCCGGGTGGGCGCGCTCGAGGGCCCCGGCCTCGACCGGCACCGGCCGGCCGTCGACGCGCACGGTCATGCCGAGGGCGAGCGCGGGCGCCTCCCGCGCGACGAGGTCGCCGTGGGCCCCGTTCAGGATCGCCAGCGCCGCCCGGCCGGCCGGGTCCTCGTCGACGCTCACCCCGTCGGCGCCCAGGGCCGCCGCCTCGCCGACGACCCGCGCCCCGGCGCCGAGGGCGAGCCGCACGCTGCCGTAGGCGAGGCCGGCGATCGTGTCGTGGACGACGCGGACGGGAGCGCCGGCCGGGCCGACGGCGTCGAACGCGCGGTCGGCGATGCCCTGGTGGAACTCGTGGACGCGGGTCGTGCTGCCGCGCAGGGTCAGCCGCGCGAGCCGTCCCACCGCCCGGACCTCGTCCGCCCGCATCGCCGTCCCCCTGGTCACCGTGCCGAGAGCCGAAGCCTGCCGCCCGCGGACCGGCCGGGCAACCGCTCGGCGCCGGTCAGCTGCCGGGCACCGCGCAGGAGAGCTGCCCGGTCAGCCGCTTGTGCAGCGCCCAGACCAGGAGTCCGATCGCGGCGACCGACAGCACCGGCTGCACCGGTTCGAAGTAGGTCATGGCGCCGCTGGTCCCCAGGGCGAGCAGGACCAGCTTGTTGCACACCGGGCACCCGACGGCGAAGAACGTGAGCAGCCCGCCCGCCCCGCCCAGCCGGCCCGAGCGCCGGTCCTCCTGCTCTGGCGCGTCCCCGTCCCGGACGTAGGTGGCGAACAGCAGACCCGACAGCACCGCGCTGACCAGCAGCGCGGGCCACGACCACCACGTCGGCGGCACCTCGCGGCCGAACACCGGGGTGTCGATCAGGTCGGTCGGGACGGCGATGACGACGACCGTCAGCGCGGTGGCGGCCAGCGCGGCCCACCAGCGGCGGGAGCCCCACGTCCGCAGCGCCGTCACGGCCGCGCTCACGACGAGCTCCGGACGCGGACGGCCCGGCGGACCCGGCCGGCGACGACGACGAGCAGCACCACGACCGCACCGCCGAGCAGCCACAGGTCCCAGTGCGCACCGACCGCCCGAGCCAGCCAGCTCTGCGCCTGGAACTCCGCCTCGGTGGTGTCGCCGAGGCCGAGGGCACCGGTCAGCCCCGCCGTGCCGTCGTAGACCAGGAACAGGACCCCGACCCCGACGAACAGGGCGCCGGCCACCATCTGGGTGCTGTGCAGCCGGAGGCGGCCGAGCGTCACGGGCCGGCCACGCAACCAGGACCTGCGCCCCAGCTGCAGCCTGTCCCAGACCAGTGCCAGCACGAACATCGGCGCGGCCATGCCCAGTGCGTACACCGCGAGCAGGATGCCGCCGCGCACCACGTTCCCGTCGGCCGCGGCAACGGTCAGCACCGAGCCGAGGATGGGGCCCGAGCAGAACCCGGCCAGGCCGTAGACCGCGCCCAGGCCCAGCGTCCCGAGCCATCCCTCCCTCAGCGGTCGGGGGCGGGAGCCCGCGAACCTGCTGCGCAGCCGCTCCGCGCCCGGGAACGCGAAGCCGCCGCCGAAGAACTGCAGGACGCCCATCGCGATGATCAGCCAGCCGGCGACCAGGATCAGCGTCTCGCGCCGGCCGTAGTACAGGCTCGACACCAGCGCCGAGCCCATGCCGAGCGGCACGAGGGTCAGGCTCAGTCCGATCCAGAACACGGTGGTGCGCACGGCCAGCTCACGCGGATGGGCGAACGCGTAGGCGAAGAACGAGGGCAGCAGCAGCGCGCTGCACGGGCTGATCAGCGTCAGGGCACCGCCGAGGAAGGCCGCGACCAGCCCGAGCTCAGCCACCTTGGCCCGCCCCCGCCGCGTCCAGCGCCGCCTCGATGGTCCCCTCGAAGACCTCCGTCGGCTGGGCGCCCATGATCGGCACGCCGTTGACGAGGAACGCCGGGGTGCCGCTGATGCCCAGCCCCTGGCCCTCGGCGAAGTCGCGGGCGACGGCCTCGACGGTCGCGGCCGAGGCCATGTCGCGCGCGAACGCGTCGGTGTCCAGGCCGAGGTCGCGGGCGATCTGCGTGAGCCGCTCGGCGGTCAGCTCACCGCTGTGCGGCGGGAGTTCCAGCCCGTAGACCGCGCTCTGGAACTCCCAGAAGCGGTCCTGCGCCGCCGCGGCCCGGCCGGCCTGGGCGGCGAGCTGCGACTGCTCCCCGAGGTAGGGGAAGTCGCGCCACTCCATCCGCAGGGTGCCGTTGTCGACGTAGCGCTCGACGAGTTCCGGCTCGGTCTCCCGCGCGAAGCGCCCGCAGAACGGGCACGGGAAGTCCGACCACATGATCAGGACGACGGGCGCGTCGGCGTCGCCCAGCGCCATGGGGTCGCCGGGGACCCGGTGGGCCAGGTGGTCCAGGGCGCCGGTGCTGGGGCCGGCGGCCTCCGGCCGCTCGACGACGGCCGGCGCCCCGTCGCCGGACCCACCGGCATCGGGCTCGTCGTCGCCTGCGGCGTAGCCGGCCGCGGCGATCCCGAGCGCCAAAACGGCGACCAGCGCGAGCAGCGGACCCCGCAGCCTGGAGACGAGGCCGGGCTCCGCCTCTCGTCGGTCGGTTCCCGTCCTCGTCGTGTCGACCTTCCCCACCAGCTCCCCCTCGCGTCCGATCACTCCGGAAATGACCGTACATTAGAGCGGTGCAGAGTCCGGGAACCTCCCTGGGCCGGGGAGAGGAGGCTGCGATGGCCGCGACGCCGCGCCTGGTCCGCGCCAACGGCCTGCTGTGGCAGCAGGTCCTGGCCGACCTGCGGGAGCGACTGGCCCGCGGCGATTTCTCCGGCGACTTCCCGGGCGAGCTCGACCTGGTGGATCAGTACGGGGTCAGCCGGCACACCGTCCGCCAGGCACTGCGCGAGCTCCGGGCGGAGGGGGTCGTCACCGCGGCGCGGGGCCGCCGCCCGCAGGTGGGCCCACAGGCGCGACTCATCGCCCAGCCGGCCTGCATCCTGCACTCCCTGTTCGCCTCGGCACGCGCCCGTGGCCTGACCCCGTCGGCCCAGGTCAGGCACCTGGAGGTCCGGGCCGACGACGACGCGGCGAGCCGGCTGGGGCTGGCGGCGGCCACGCCACTGGTGCACCTGGAACTCCTGCGCTCGATCGACGGCGAGCCGGTGGCACGGGACCGGATCTGGCTGCCCGCCGCGCTGGCCGAGCCGCTGCTGACCGCAGACCTGGGGCGCGCGCGATTCCACACCGAGTTGCACGAGCACACCGGCGTCCTCGTGACCGGCGGTGAGGAGACCGTGCAGGCCGTCCTCCCCTCCCCCGACGAGCACGAGATCCTCGGCATGGCGACCCCGACGCCTGCACTGTCCGTCCACCGACTGGGCACCAGCCATGGCCGGCCGGTCGAATGGCGGCACATGCTGATCCGCGCCGACCGGATCACGCTGTCGAGCACGCTGGGGCCGCCGTGCGGGCCGAGCACCGATGGCGCCCAGCCGCTGAGGATGACGCCGAGCCTGTCCTGACCCGGGCCGGGCGGGAAACCGGGTCGCAACTGCCTCGCTCGGCGTCGCGACGTCGCTACCCTGCGCCCGTGTCGACCACCGTCGGCCCCACCGGACCGCGCCGTCGTCGCTGGCTGCGCAGCGCCGTCCCGGCGCTCCTGCTCGCACCGCTCCTGCTCCTCGGTCTCGACCCGGCCCCGGCGTCCGCCGCGCCGGGGGCGCTCGCGGTGGAGGCCGCCCCGGCCGAGGTCGCTCCCGGGGACCCCGCGGTGCTCGTGCGCGTGTCCAACACCGGCACCGGTCCCGTCACCTCGCTCACCCTCACCGCGCACGGGCGTGCCGGGGTGCAGGGCCGGCTGGAACCCGAGTCGGTGCCCCGCCTGGAGCCCGGGACCTCGGCGCTCGCGACCCTCACGCTCGACGGCGTGCCTGCCACGCGGCCGGCGTCGGTGGTGGTCGTCGTCTCCGGCACGACCGAGGGGGGCGAGACGGTCGCCATGACCGCCGTCGGCCTGGTCGCGGCCGAGTCCACCACGGCCCTCGCGCTCGTCGGCAACACCCGCCTGACCGACGCCTCCCCGGCCGACCTGGTCGCGGTGGTCACCAACTCCGGCGAGACCGCGGCCACGGTCACGGTGCGCGCGGATGCCGGCGGCCACGTCGTCCGGCTGGCCGCCGGGGACGACGACGTGAGCGCAGCCCGCGCCGGGGAACCGATCGAGCTCACCGTCGGCCCGCGCGCCACGGCCTTGGTGCAGGTGCGCGTGGAGGCGCAGCGACCGCTGCGGCGCGGCGCGGCCGGCCTGGTCGTCACGGCGACCTCGGAGACCGACGACGGCGCGGGGCCGGTCGACGCCGTCGCCACGCGGGAGATCGACGTGGCGCTCGCCGCCGACGAACTGCCGGGGGTGCTCGGGGTCGGCTCGATCGTGGTCGTCCCGGGGTTGGTGGCGGTCTGGGCGTTGCTGACCGTGCTCACCCGCGACCGGCGGCGGATCGGGCTGGCACCGCCCGCCGTCGGCAAGCGGATCTGGGACGACAAGCTCTGGATGCTGGCGGCCGTGACCGTGTCGCTCGCCGCCGCATGGCTGTACGCGCTGGTCGGGGCGGCGGACCTGCTCGACACCTACACCGTGAGCGACATCGTCGTCGTCAGCGTGACGTGCGGGCTCCTGGCCGCCGGCGGGGCGGCGCTGCGGGTGTGGTGGCACCGCCGGGCCGTACCGGCGGTGACGCCGACCAGCAGCCCGCTCGCCGTGCTCGGGGCCGCCGCGAAAGCCGATCCGGCGCTCGACCGGCCCGTCTACCGGGACACCGGTGGGGCGTGTGGGCTGCTGGTCCACACCGACGGGGAGGCCATGGTGCTCACGCCCCCCGTGGAGTACATGGAGATGGACGTGCGCGATCAGGAGCGCAGCGGGCGGCTGGCCGACGTCGCCGCGGTGATGGCGACCCAGCCCGACGCCGAGCACCGGATGCGGTTCCAGCAGAAGGAGGGCTGGCTGCCCGGCCCGACGCCGGTGCCGGGCGCGACGCCGGCGGGCAACGAGCGGCTGCCGCTCACGCGTCCGGTCGACGTGTTCGACTGACACCCAGCAGGCGAGAACCCCGTGACACCAGCGCCGCCCCTTAGGCGGCGCCGGCCCCCAGAGGCTTCCGACGCAAAGCGTCCGATGCCGAACGGAGCACCGTCGGGGATACGGCTACTGCGGTATCTGGTTCCCGACCACGGTGGCCCCTAGAGTCTAGCCGGGGGGCGCCCATGTCCGGCATCGCCGAGGTCACGCTGCTGCGCGTCTCGCACGTGAGCGCGCGCATCCACGACGGGCTGCTCGACATCGGGCAGCCCGTGGCGTTCGCCCAGCGGCTCACGAGCCCGTCACCGGTCCGCGGGCTCGCCGTGGGGCTGCCGTTCGGCGACGACGTGCCGATCGACACCGAGTTCTGGTCGCGGATCGCGGAGAAGCCGCTGCGCGCCACGGTCGACGAGTCGCTCGCCCCCAAGCTGCGGCGGGCGGGGGTCCCGCTGCGCGTGCGCGGCACGCTGACCGCACCGGCCGGGACGCCCCGTCTCGAGCTGCACCTGCACCCGTTCGGCGTGGTCGCACTGACGACGGTGGACCTCCGGTGGACCGACCCGGTGCCGCTCGACGTCGTCTCCGACCGGGTCCAGCAGCTCGAGGAGGCGCCGGCCACCGTCGGGGTCGGGCCGGTGTCGCTGGAGGCCACGCTCGGCCAGGCGGCCCGGTCGGCGGCGCAGGCGGTCGTCACCCACCTGACCGACGCGGGCACGGGCGAGAGCTGGGACCCTCCGCCGCACCGGCTGGCGACGGTGATCAGCGGCCGCATCGACCACCCGGTCGACGCGATGCCGCCGGCCAACAGCCCCCTGCACCTGGCCCTGCACCACCTGTCCGCGGGCGGGAGCGTGGTGGCCGACCCCGCCACCGCCTTCGTGGCCCAGTGGAGCGGCGCGGGCTACACCTGGCCGCCGGCGAACCTGGTCTACATGCTCGACCGGGGCACCGCCGTCCTCGCCGCGGAACTCACCGCGGCCGAGCACGCCCGGGAGTTCGGCAGCACCGCCGACCGGCACCGGCGCGTGCTGCTGCTCGTGGCCTACCTGACCGCCGCCACCGGGCTCGTGCGGGCCGCCCCCGCCAGCGCGTCGCCGCTGTTCACGGCCTGGGCGGACACCTTCGCCAAGCGCCTCGGCCTGCTCTTCGGACCCGGCAAGGGCTACCTGGACTGGGGGCTGCTCCCCCGCGCCCTGCTGCAGCGCATGGGGGCCAGTGACGACGTCGTGGCCGTACTGGGTGCCCCCTTGGCGCCCAACGCCCAGTACCCGGTGTCCGCCTACCCCTGACCCGCCACAGATCGGCAACGACGTCATCAGCGATACGCCCTGCGCGCCGGCCTGCACTCTTGCGCGGTTTCCCACGCGCTTGCGCTGGTGCACTGCCGCAAGGACGTCGGCAACCGCGCAAGAGCAGTGCCCCATGAACGGGTCGGAGGTCCCCCGGTCAGACCTCGCCGGCGCGGGCCTGTGCCCAGAGGTCGATGCCGGTGTCGACGGCGTGCTCGTCGATGGCGGCCAGCTCGTCGGTGGTGAACTCCGGGGTGTCCAGCGCCCCCACGTTCTGCTCGAGCTGCGCGACGCTGCTGGCGCCGATGAGGACGGTGGTCACGCGCGGGTCCCGCAGCGCCCAGGCCAGCGCCATCTGCGCCAGGCTCTGCCCCCGCCCGCGGGCGATCTCGTGCAGCGCACGGACGTGGTCCAGCGCCTCGTCGGTGAGCAGCTCGCCCGAGAGCGACTTGTCCTGGCTGGCCCGCGAGCCCTCGGGGATGCCGTCCAGGTACTTGTCGGTGAGCATCCCCTGGGCCAGCGGGGAGAAGGCGATGCAGCCGGCACCGACGTCCTCGAGCGTGTCGAGCAGCCCCTCGGTCTCGATCCAGCGGTTGAGCATCGAGTACGACGGCTGGTGGATCAGCAGCGGCGTGCCCAGGTCGGCGAGGATCTCCGCGGCCTTCGCGGTGTCCTCCGGCGAGTACGACGAGATGCCGGCGTAGAGGGCCCGGCCGGAGCGGACGGCGGTGTCGAGCGCGCCCATCGTCTCCTCGAGCGGCGTCGTCGGGTCGGGGCGGTGCGAGTAGAAGATGTCGACGTAGTCCAGCCCCATCCGGCGCAGCGACTGGTCGAGGCTGGCGAGCACGTACTTGCGGCCGCCACCGCCCTGCCCGTACGGGCCCGGCCACATGTCCCAGCCGGCCTTGGTGGAGATGACCAGCTCGTCGCGGTAGGGCGCGAAGTCGTCGGCGAGGTGCCGGCCGAAGTTGGTCTCCGCCGACCCGTAGGGCGGGCCGTAGTTGTTGGCCAGGTCGAAGTGCGTGATGCCGAGGTCGAAGGCGCGGCGCAGGATCGCCCGCTGGCGCTCGAACGGGACGTCGTCGCCGAAGTTGTGCCAGAGCCCGAGACTGACGGCGGGCAGATCGAGACCGCTGCGGCCGGTCCGGCGGTAGGTCATCGAGTCGTAGCGGTCATCGGCTGCGCGGTAGGCCATGGGCCCATCGTTCCCGGTCGCGCCCGCCGCCGCGCCCGCGGCGTCCCTACCGGCCGGTAACCGGAACCGGCCGGCGTCGTTGGTCCCGGGGACCGACCGCCGATCCCAGGAGCCCCGCATGCGCCGCTCTCGCGCCCTCCCCGTCGTCGCGCTGGCGCTGGCCGCCGTGGTGGTCGGCTCCTCCGGTGCCGTCGCCGCCCCCGGCGACCCGGCGCCGGGGACGCCGGAGTACCTGGCCCGGGACGCGCAGAACATCGCCGACGCCTACGGGCGGCAGACCGCGCCGGACGGCCAGCTCTCCCCCCAGTACGGGCTGGCCAGCGCCCAGTACATCAACCCGGTGTTCGCCGCCGACCTGCTCGCGCAGGCCGCGCGGCCGAACCGCCCGGCGCTCACGCCGGCGATGGCGGTGCCCGGCTGGAACAGCGGCAACCCCTACCGCGCCGACTGGAACGGAACCCGCGGGCAGATCACCCCGGTGTCGTTCACCAACCGGTACGGCGCGCTGATCCAGGGCGACCTCTTCGCGCCGCTGCCGGGCGCCACCGACCCCTACACGGGCGAGCCGCTGGAGGGGCCGTTCCCCGGCGTCGTCCTCACGACCGGCTCGGTCCAGGGCAGCGAGCGGATGTACTGGTGGCTGGCCCAGGACCTGGCCGAGCGGGGTTACGTCGTCCTGACCTACGACGTGCAGGGGCAGGGCAGGAGCGAGACGTTCCCCCACCTCGGCGACGTCGAGGACCTGCCCTACTGCTCGTTCGCGGCCGCCCCGGCCGCCGGCGAGGAGTCCCCCTGCCCCGGCGTGCCCTCCCAGCAGACGGCGAACTTCGTCTACGGCACGCAGGACGCGATCGACTTCTTCCTGTCCACGCCCGACGCGCCGTACGCCAACCCGGCCGCCGGCTCGGCGGACGTCGACGGGCACAACCCCCTGTGGGAGCAGTTCGACCGGTCCCCCGACCCCGACACGGTCACCCCGGGCCGGACCACCCGGCTGGCCGTCGTCGGCCACTCGCTCGGCGCGATCGCGGTGTCCTACCTGCAGGCGGTGGACGAGCGGATCCAGACCGTCGTCGCGCTGGACAAGCTCTCCACCCGCGCGTCGATCCGGGACGGCGAGGAGTTCGACGCGCTGGGCCCGCTGGAGCCGGTCGTGCCCGCGCTGGGTCTGCAGTCGGAGTACGGGTTCACGGTCGCGCCGTACTTCGCCAACTCGGGGCTGTTCGACCCGTCGGAGGTCGGATCGCCGGCGGAGGCACCGGACCCGCGCCGCGAACTCGCCACCGGCTACGACGGCTGGACCGCCGCCGGCGTCGACTCGATGGTGATCGTGCCGCGGGCCTCCACCCACCTCGAGTACACCGACATCGCCTACGTGCTGCCCGCGTCGCGGTACGGGCAGGCGGTGTCCAGCGTCTACACCCAGGCCTGGCTGGGGAAGTACCTGCAGCACGACCCGGCGGCCGACTCCGTGCTGCTGGGCACGACGCTGCAGTACCTGGAGCCGGACTCGACCGGCACCTGGCAGCCGGTGACGCTGGACCGCGCCGAGCACCTGTCGTTCTACTTCTGCTCCGGGTACGACATCGCGACGGCGTCCGGGCGGGCGGTCGACGACGACATCGCCGACGTGGGCTGCGCGTAGGTCAGCCCAGGGCGACGCAGATCGCGTCGGGGGCGTCGGGGCACGCGGCGCCCACCGTCAGCTCCCCCAGCCGCAGCGAGCGCACGTCCTCCGGATCGGCGAACAGGCGCAGGTCGGAGATGCGCAGCCGCAGGGTCGGGAAGACGTCCGCCCGCCCCTCCGGCGTGGCCGGGGTGACCGCCCGGTCCAGGACGACGTACCCGGTGACGTCCTCCGCGTGCATCTGGTTCCAGAACCGGTCGGAGGTCGGGAGGGGCGGGTAGTCGAAGCAGTACCGCTCCGTGCCGTCGCCGGACTCGACGACGATCCCGACGTCGCCGATGTCCGCCGGGGTCTCCGGGCCGGTGCCGACGTCGAGCCGGGCCGCCAGACCGGGCATCGCCGACTGCTGGTCCCAGCGCATGGTGAATCCGACGCTCACCGGCAGGTACTGCAGCGCCGCCGGATCCACCGGGCAGGAGTCGGAGAAGTTCGGCACCGGCGGCACGACGCCGGTCTGCACCGGCCCGGCGGTGACCGTGAGCCGGCCGGCCCGACCGCCTTCTGCCGTCAGCAGAGCGCCTTCGGCGATCACCAGCGGGCCGGCGGCCGGCGCCGCGGGCGGTCGGACCGTCTCGTCGGCCACCGGGATGCTCGGTGGCGGGTCCGGCTCGGCGAGGTCCTGGAGAAACCCGCACCCTGCCGTCGACGCCAGCGCGAGGCCGGCGAGGACGGCGCGCCGCCACCCCGTGTCCGTCCGCACCGCCACCCCCGGTCGAGTTCCGAGCCCGGAGAGTCTCATGAACCACGCGGCCGCACACCGATCCCCGGCGTGGGTCACCCGTCGGGGGCCTACAGTCGGTGCAGGCTTCCCCCCGGCCGACGAACGGAGATCGCCATGTGGCGCGTGATCGGGATCCTGCTGGTGATCTGGCTCGTCGTGACGGTGATCGGCGCGGTCGTGAAGGGTCTGTTCTGGCTGGCCGTCGTCGGGCTGCTGTTCTTCGCCGCCACCGCGGCCCTGGGGTGGAACAAGCGCCAGAACGAATTGCCCCGCGGCCGGCACTGAGGCCGCCCGACGCGGGCGGGCGGGGTCAGTCGCAGCCACCGCCGTCGCAGCCGGAGTCCCCGGCGAGGATCACGCCGCTGGACCAGTCACCGCCGTAGAAGCGCCGCTCCGGCTGCTCGACGACCTGCTCGGCCACCGGCACCCGGGCGCTGTCGACGAGCTCGTCGAGCGGGATCGAGTACGGGCTCTGCGTCATGGCTGAAGGGTCGCGCCCCCGCGTCGCGGTGTCCAGTACCGCTCAGCCCGGTCCGCCGGTGCGGTCGGTGGCGAGCGCGAAGTAGTTCTCCTCCTCCTGCACGAAGTGCAGCCGGAGCACGGCGTACAGGCCGTAGAGGGTGGCCAGCACGTCCTCGACCTGGTCGGGGTCGAGTTCCCCGGCGGCGTCGGCCAGCTCCAGGTGCGTGCCCAGGCGGGCGGCCAGGCGCTGGATCTCCGCGTGCGTCCGGCTCATCGGGGCGGTGGCCTCCGTGCTGCCGAGCGGCTCGGCCAACGCGGGGTAGAGCTGGGTCTCCTCCGCGAGCTCGTGGGGCAGCAGGCGGTCGACCAGGAACACGTGCGCCCGCCGGACCGCGTCCAGCGCCTCGGGGCCGGGCTTCTCGGCGAGCAGTCCCGCAGCGCGCCGCAGCAGCGGGAACGTGTCGGCGAGCTCGTCGTGCTCGGTGGCGAACCGGCGCACCAGCGTGTCGGTGTCCGCCGTGAGCGTCACGTCCCCGCCCGGGTCCCGGAGCGCGCGCAGCGCGTTGAGGATGACGGCCACGTCGATGCCTTCCTGCAGCAGCGCCCCGGCCGCGGGGGGCAACCAGCCGAGGGCCGCCACCCCCATCGCGACCAGGGAGAGCGCCATCCCGACCGTCGCGCTCTGGACGGCGATGCGGCGGGCCCGGCGGGCGATCTCCATGGCGTCGGCGAGCCGGTCGATGCGGTCGACGGTGAGCACGATGTCCGCGGCCTCCGAGGACGCCGTCGCGCCCCGGGCCCCCATCGCCACCCCGACGGTCGCGGCGGCCAGCGCGGGGGCGTCGTTGATCCCGTCGCCGACCATGACCGTGACCTCGCGCGCGTCCTCACCGCGCACGGCCGCCACCTTGTCGGCCGGGGTCTGCTCGGCGTAGACGTCGTCGAGCCCGAGCACCGTCGCGACCTCGCGGGCCGGCTCGACCCGGTCGCCGGTGAGCATGACCAGCCGCTGCAGGCCGGCCGAGCGCAGGCGCCGGATGGTGCGCGGTGCGTCCCGGCGCAGCGGGTCGCGCAGCAGCACCGCGCCGACGAGCTCGCCGTCGACGGTCACCCAGGAGACGGCGGCGCCGTCGAGCCGGGCCCGGTCGAGCACCACCCGCGCCCAGTCGTGGTCGCGGGGCGCCGTCCGCTTGCCGACCTCGATGCGCCGCCCTTCGACCGTCGCCGACACCCCGCGGCCGGGCTCCTCGACGACATCGGTCGGCAGGGTCAGCGGCAGCCGTCGGGCCCGGGCCTCGGTCACGATGGCCTCGGCGAGCACGTGCGGAGACAGCTGCTCGGTGGACGCGGCCAGCCGCAGCACCTCGCCCGCGTCGCCGGCCGGGGCGGTGGCGACCTCGACGACGGTCGGCCGTCCGACGGTGAGCGTGCCGGTCTTGTCCATGACGAGCGTGCGGGCGCGGCCGAGGTTCTCCAGCGCGCCCCCGCTGCGGATGACCACCCCGATCCGGGAGGCCCGGGACAGCCCCGACACGATGGCCACCGGCGCCGCCAGCAGCAGCGGGCAGGGCGTCGCGACGACCAGGACGGCCACGGCCCGCACCGCCGACCCGCTGACCGCCCACGCCGCCCCGGCGACGGCGAGGGAGAGCGGCAGGAACCACGCCGCGTACCGGTCGGCCAGCCGGACCACCGGGGCGTTCTCCGCGCCGGCCTCCTGGGCGAGCTTCACGAGGCCGGCGTAGGTGCTCTCCTCGGCGGTGGCGGTGGCCCGCAGCTCGAACGCCGGACCGCCATTGACCACGCCGCTGCGCACCGGGTCGCCGTCGGACCGCTCGACCAGGAGCGGCTCACCGGTCAGCACCGACTCGTCCAGCGCCGCGCTGCCGCCTTCCACGCGACCGTCGACGGCGACCACCTCGCCGGGGCCGACGACCAGCAGGTCCCCGGCCGCCACCGCCTCGAGCGGCACCGTCTCGACCACGTCGCCGAGACGGCGGCGCGCGCTGCGCGGGGCGTGCTCCAGCAGGGCCCGGAGGTCGCGGGAGGCCCGCCGCTCCGCGGCGGCGTCCAGCGCCCGACCGGTCGCCACCATGACCGCGACCAGGGAGCCGGCCAGGTACTCCCCCACCGCCAGCGTGCCGACGAGGGCGACGACGGCGAGCAGGTCCACACCGGCCCGACCCCGGCGCAGGGCGGCGACCACCCAGGCCAGCGCGGGCAGCACCGCGAGCACCGTGCCGGCGATCCAGCCCCCGTCGGCAACCGCCTCGGCGCCGAGGGCCCGGGCGAGCAGGCCGGTCAGGAAGGCCCCGAGCGTCAGCACCAGCAGGCCCGGCTCCAGCCACGGGCGCCACCCCTGGCCGCGCAGCCGCCAGACGGGCCGGGCACCGGCAGGCGCGCCTCGGTCGTCGGCCATGTCGTCGGTGCCCCCTCGAGCGGTCGGCGCCCCCTGCGTCGAGGGGATCATCCCCCGACGACCGGCCCGCGCGGGGCCCACGCGGGTGCCGGCGGCGTCACCTCCGGGCCGCACGCTCGTTTCCTGAGCAACCGACGCGCCCCCCGCCCAGACCGGAGACGCACATGTTGCTTCGTTCCATCCGCAGACGGATCGCCCTGTGCGGCGTGACCACGGCCGTGCTCGTGGGCCTCACCACGGCCGGGGTGGCCGCGCCGGCCGCGGCCGCGCCCGACGCGTTCCGACCCCAGCTGGTCACCGTCGACACCCCCACCCGCGCCGACAAGCAGCTGCTGCAGACCCTCGGCCTCGACCTCACCGAGCACGCCGGCCACGACTACGTCGAGGTCGTGCTGCACACCGCCGAGGACGCCGCCGCGCTGGTCGCGGCCGGGCTGGGCTACGACGTCCGCATCCCCGACCTGCTCGCGCGGGAGGCGGAGAACAACCAGCTCAACGCCGCCTACGCGGCGGCCACGGAGCGCTCGCCGCTGCCGTCGGGCCGCGATGCCTACCGCACGCTCGACGACTACAACGCCGACATGGCGGCGCTGGCCGAGGAGCACCCCGACCTGGTGAAGCTCTTCACGCTGCCGCACGCCTCGCTGGACGGCCGGCCGATCTACGGCGTCGAGATCGGTCGCGGCGTGCAGGGGCCGGAGCGCGGGCTGCCGGTGTTCCTCATGCTCGGGGTGCACCACGCCCGCGAGTGGCCCTCCGGTGAGCACGCGATGGAGTTCGCGGTCGACCTGGTCAGCAACTACGGCACCGACCGCCGGATCACCGACCTGGTGAACCGTTCCCGCGTCGTCGTCGTCCCGGTGGTCAACGTCGACGGGTTCCACATGTCCCGCACCGACGGGGAACTGGTCGACCTGCGGACGGTCGACGAGGGCGGCACGGCGAGCATCCTCGGCACGCCCGGCAACGCCTACAAGCGGAAGAACTGCCGCCTCGTCGACGGTCAGGACACCCCCGACGGCACGTGCGCGATCGCCGCCACCAGCCCCGGCGGCTACGGCGCCGGCGTGGACCTCAACCGCAACTACGGCGGCTACTGGGGCGGCCCCGGCGCCTCGGACCTGTTCGCCGACCCCACCTACCGTGGCGCGGCGCCCTTCTCCGAGCCGGAGACGCAGAACATCCGCGAGCTGATCAGCGGCCGGCAGGTGACCACCCTGATCACCAACCACACGTTCTCGAACCTGGTGCTCCGGCCGAACGGCGCCGCCCCCGACCTGGTGCCCGGGAGCGAGGGCATCCCGCTCGGCGACCCGTACGACGAGGACGCGCTGCGCGAGCTCGGCGACGAGATGGCAGCGCAGAACGGCTACACGAGCCAGCACGCGTGGGAGCTCTACGACACCACCGGCTCGACGGAGGACTGGTCGTACAACACCACCGGTGGCTTCGGCTACACCTTCGAGATCGGCCCGGACGAGTTCCACCCGCCGTTCCCGGAGGTGGTCGACGAGTACCTCGGCGCCGGGGAGTACGCCGGCCGGGGCAACCGGGAGGCGTACCTGATCGCGCTGGAGAACGCCGTCGACCCGGAGATGCACTCGGTGCTCACCGGCCGGGCGCCGGCCGGCGCGATCCTGCGGCTGAAGAAGACCGTCGCCACGTCGACCTGGGACGCCTCGATCCAGGACACCCTGGACACGACGATGACCGTGGGGCCGGACGGCCGCTACACCTGGCACGTCAACCCCTCCACCCGCCCGGTGGTCATGGACCGGCAGGTCGAGACGGTGTCCGGGGACCCGGTCGCCGAGGAGTCCTGGACCGGGACGACGGCTCCGCTGCAGTCCACCGACCAGGAGTTCGCCGTCACCCAGGACGTCGACCTGCTCGAGATCACCCTCGACTGGCCGACCCCGGACGACCTGGACCTGGAGGTCTACCGGAAGAACGCCGACGGCTCGCTGACCCAGGTCGGCAGCTCGGGCAACTTCGTCGGGGACAAGGAGCGGGTGCTGCTGCAGGACCCGGCGCAGGGCACCTACGTGCTGCGGGTCATCAACTTCGCCTCGGCGACGCCGAGCTGGACGTTGACCGCCGCGCTGTTCGAGGCGGAGACCTCGACGGTGCCGGGCCTGGTGGAGAACTGGACGCTGACCTGTGAGCGCGACGGCCGGGTGGTCCAGCGGGTGCCGGTCGTGATCGACCGCGGCCAGCAGCTGCGGGTGAACCTCACCGCCTGCGGACGGCGCTGAACGCCGCCGCCCCGGCCCCGCACGGGGCCGGGGCGGCGGCGGCTCGGTCAGGGACGGCGAATGCCGCGATCCCTGCCGAGCGCGGCGAGCAAACCCTCGACCACGTCGTCCGGCGCTCCGGCACCGGAGACCGCCGCCCCCGGCTCGTCGTCCTGCAACGGCTCCAGGGTGGCGAGCTGGCTGTCGAGCAGCGAGGCGGGCATGTAGTGACCGCTCCGGTGCGCCAGGCGCTCCCGGAGCAGCGCCGCGTCGGCGGTGACATGCGCGAACCAGACCGAGGGGTGCCCGTCGCGGAGCAGGTCGCGGTAGCTGCGCTTGAGCGCCGAGCAGGTGATGACGGCGGAGCGACCGGCCTGCTCGCGCTCCCCGATCCAGCCGGCGAGCCGGCGCAGCCAGGGCCACCGGTCCTCGTCGTCCAGCGGGGAACCGGACCGCATCTTCGCCACGTTCGCCGGCGGGTGGAGGTCGTCGCCCTCCACGAACTCCCACCCGAGCCGGTCCACCAGGCCGTCGGCGACCGTCGACTTCCCCGTACCGGACACGCCCATCACGACGATCGTCGTACTGCCCGAGGGGACGTCCTGCCCGGTCATCTGCGCGCACCCATCCGGAACCTCGGAGATCCTGCCGACGACGCGGACGCTACGCGGCCCGCGAGCGGCCCTGGACCGACGGGTCCACCGACTCGCCCTGCGCACCGTTCGACGTGTTGGATCAGCCTCCCGAGCAGAAGTAGGCGGTCATGATCGGATTTCCGGGGGACAACGACGTCCCCCTCGTCGTGCTGGTCGATGCGACGAGCGCGACCGAGCGCGCGCTGATCAAGGACGCGCTCGACGAGCAGGGCCGCCCCTCGGCGACCGTCCTGCCGCTGCACGGTGCCGGCCTGGCCGACGCCCTCGCCGCCGCGGACCCGGACACGGTGGTCACCGCCGTGCGGGTGGCCTGGACCCCGGCCCGGGCGACCGACCTCGAACCGGGACGGCGCCGGGGCCTGCGCTGGTCGTCGGCCGCGCCGTCCTTCCCCTGGCGCCCGCCCGGCCCGCTGCAGGCGGCGATGCTGCGTCGCGACCCCGAGCGTGCCCGCGTGGTCGTCGCCGAGCCGGCCACCGTGGCCGAGCTGTCGGGGCGCTGGGACGGTTCGGGCTCCCTCGCCGACTTCGTGGCGCGCCAGGCCGGGCTGGCACTGGACCGGGCCGAGCGCCGCGTCGTCGGCGACCGGGTGAAGGTGCCCCGGCAGGTGGCCGAGGCGATCGAGGCCGACCCGGGGTTCCGCCGCGAGATCTCGGCGCTGGCCGAACGGCTCGACTGCCCCGAGGACGAGGTCCACGACCGCGTCATGGCCGACCTGCACGGCCTGGTCGCCGCGATGGACCCGGTCGCGGTCGAGCTGTTCACCGGCGCCTTCCGGCCCCTGCACGCCCGCGCCTGGGAGGTCCAGACCGACACCGAGGGCCTGGCCCGGCTGCGCGAGCTCAACCGTCGCCACCCGCTGGTCTTCCTGCCCAGCCATCGCTCCTACGTCGACCCGCTCGTGCTCGCCGACGTGCTCGCCCGGCACGACTTCCCCCGCAACCATGTGCTGGGCGGCGACAACCTGCGGATCTGGCCGATCGCGCCGCTGGCCAAGCGCGCCGGCCTGGTGTTCATCCGGCGCAGCTTCGGCGACGACGCGGTCTACAAGCTCGCCGTCCGGGAGTACTTCGCGTTCCTGCTGGCCAAGCGCTTCAACCTCGAGTGGTACATGGAGGGCGGCCGGTCGCGGACGGGCAAGCTGCGGCCGCCCCGGCACGGACTGCTGCGGTACGTGGCCGACGCCGTGGAGCGCGGGCGGGTCGACGACGTGTTCATCGTCCCGGTGTCGATCACCTACGACCAGCTGCGCGAGGTGTCGGGGATGGCCGCGGAGCAGCGCGGCGCCGCGAAGCGGGGAGAGGGCCTGTCGTGGCTGGCCTCCTACGCCCGCGGCCAGCTGCGGACGCCGCTGGGCCGGGTGCACGTCGGCTTCGCCGAGCCGCTGTCCCTCGCCTCGGCGCTGCGCGCCGGCGCGGACCCGGAGGCGCCCGACGCGCGCCGGCTCACCCTCCAGAAGGTCGCCTTCCAGGTCGCCGTCGGGATCAACTCGGTGACGCCGGTGACGGCGACGGCGCTGGTCACCCTGGCCCTCCTCGGCGTCCGCGACCGCGCGCTGACGCTGGGCCAGGTGCGGCACGTCCTGGAGCCGCTGCTCGGCTACCTGACCCAGCGCGACCTGCCGCACTCGGGCGCCGCGTTGCGCACCGTGCGCGGCGTGCGGCGGGTGCTCGCGGCGCTGGCCGAGCAGGGCGTGGTCACCGTGTACGACGGCGGCGAGGAGCCGGTCTACGCGATCGAGCGCGGCAAGCACCTGGTCGCGGCCTTCTACCGCAACAGCGCCATCCACCACGTCGTGGACCGGGCGATCGCCGAACTGGTGCTGCTGTGCGACCCGGCGGACCGCTGGGACGAGGCGATGCGCCTGCGCGACCTGCTGAAGTTCGAGTTCTTCTTCCCCGAGCGCGACGCCTACCGGGAGCGGATCGGCGCGGAGCTCGGGCAGCTGGACCCCGACTGGGAGACCGCCGACGGCCGGGACGTCCTCTGCCGGGCGCCGTTGCTCGTCGCGCACCGGGTGCTGCGCTCGTTCGTCGACGCGCAGATGGTGGTCGCCGAGCGGCTGGCCGCCCGCGACCCGCGCACGCCGGTCGTCGACGAGGAGTTCATGGACGAGTGCGGCGGCGTCGGGCAGCAGATGCTGCTGCAGGGGCGGCTGCACGGCCCGGAGTCGTTGTCCCGCGAGCTGTTCGCCAGCGCGCTGCGCCTGGCGGCGAACCTCGACCTGGTCGACCCGGGGCGCGAGGAGCTGGCCGGCCGCCGGCAGGAGTGGGCGGCGCAGGTGCGCGACGTCGTCACCCGTGTGGCCGTCATCGACGAACTGGACGCCGCGGCGCGGCGCGAGACCGTGGGGGTGGAACCGTGAGCGGCGACGAGCCGGTGCAGGAGTCGCTGGTGACCAGCGGACCGATCGTGCCGCCCGGGGCGCGGGCCGGCGTCTGGACCGAGGACCAGTTGCTCGCCGACGTCGACGCCGGTCCTCGTGGGCCCCGCATCGGGGCCTTCTTCGACTTCGACGGCACGGTCATCGACGGGTACTCCCTCGCCGCCTTCGCCCGCCACCACCTGCGCTCGCTGCACGTGACCCCGACGGCCCTGGGCGAGCTGCTGCTCACCGGGCTGCGCGGCGTGACCACCGAGCACGACTTCGAGAAGTTCACGACGGCCGGGATGCGGGCCTGGGCGGGCCGCAGCGAGGACGAGCTCGTGGAGCTCGGGGAGCGGCTGTTCGTCCAGGGCATCGCCGGGTCGCTCTACCCGGAGGCATGGCGGCTGATCGCCGCGCACGTGCGGGCCGGGCACACTGTCGTCCTCGCCTCGTCGGCGACGCGCTTCCAGGTGGAGCCGGCCGCCCGCGCGCTCGGCGTGGAGCACGTCCTGGTCTCGCCGGTGGAGATCGTCGACGGCGTCTGCACCGGCCGCCCCGGCGGGGGCCTGCTCTGGCGGGCCGGCAAGGCGGCGGCCGTGCGGTCCTTCGCCGAGGAGCACGACATCGACCTGGCGCAGAGCTTCGCCTACTCCAACGGCGACGAGGACGTGCCGTTCCTGCGCACCGTCGGCCGGGCGCGGGCCCTCAACCCGGGCCGCGGTCTGGTCGCCGCCGCCCGGCACTACTCGTGGCCGATCGCCCGCTTCCGGCCGCGCGGCCGCGGTGGCCCGGTGGAGCTGGCCCGCACGGCGGCCGGGGTCGGCGGGCTGCTCGGCGGCTTCGCGGCCGGGGTGGCCCTCGGCGCGCTCAACGGCTCCCGGCGCGAGGCGATCGACCTCGGCATCACGCTGGGCGGGGAGCTGGGCAGCGTGCTGTCCGGCGTGCGGGTCGACGTCGAGGGCGCCGAGCACCTCTCCGCCCGCCCGGCGGTCTTCCTGTTCAACCACCAGAGCCAGCTCGACGTGCTGGTGATCGCGAAGGTGCTGCGCGGGGGCTTCACCGGCGTGGCCAAGAAGGAGCTCGCGAACGCCCCCGGCTTCGGGCTGGCGTTCCGCCTCGCCGACGTCGCGTTCGTCGACCGCGGTGACCCGGCCAAGGCGCGTGCAGCGCTGGAACCGGCGGTGCAGCGCCTGCGCGAGGGACTCTCCCTCGTCATCGCCCCGGAGGGGACCCGCTCGGCGACGCCGACCCTGGGCCCGTTCAAGAAGGGCGCCTTCCACGTCGCGATGCAGGCCGGGGTGCCCCTGGTCCCGATCGTGATCCGCAACGCCGGCGAGCTGATGTGGCGCGGGGCGGCCACGATCCAGTCGGGCACCGTGCAGGTGCGGGTGCTGCCGCCGGTCCCGACCGACGGCTGGACGGTCGACGAGCTCGACGCGCGCGTGGCCGAGGTCCACGAGCAGTACGTGGACACGCTGGCCAACTGGTCCGGGCGCAGCCAGGTCACCGTGACGGCGTCGGAGCCGACCGCCGACGACGGCGGGCACGCGGCCCCGCCCGCCGCGCCGCTGGACTGGGGCGTCTCGGCGGAGATGAACCCGCTCGAGACGGCGATGTGGCGGGCGGAGACCGTCGACCCCCGGCTGCGGGCCAACGTCACGCTCCTGGAGCTGCTGGAGCCCGCCCCCGACTGGGAGCGACTGCTGGCCGCGCACGAGTGGGCGTCGCGCATGGTGCCGCGCATGCGGCAGCGCGTCGTCGACCCGGCGCTGGGCGTCGGCACCCCCCGGTGGGTCACGGTCGACGACCTCGACCTCTCCCGGCACGTCCACCGCGTGCGCCTCGACCCGCCCGGGACGATGCGCAAGCTGCTGGACGTGGTCGGCGAGTTCGCGGCCGCACCGCTGGACCGCGATCGTCCCCTCTGGGAGGTGCTGCTCGTCGAGGGCCTCGAGGACGGGCGGGCCGGCTACGTGGTCAAGACACACCACAGCACGACCGACGGGCTGGGCGCGGTGCAGCTGATGAGCCTGCTGCACCGCCGCTCCCCCGACCCCGACCCGGCCCGCCCCGAGCCGCCGGTGCCCCTCGGCGACGACGACGTCTCGCCCGTGGACGTGCTCACCGAGCAGCTCTCCGGTGCGCTCCGGTCGGCGCCGCTCGAGCTGCTGCGCCGAGGCGTCGAGGCGCTGGCGCACCCGATGGACGCCGCGGCGCAGGCCGTCGGGGTCGCCCGGTCGGCGGCGCACACGCTGGCTCCCCCACGGGGTGGTGGCTCGGCACTGCTCGCCACCCGGGGCGGCGGGTGGCACGTCGAGGTGCTCGAGGTGCCGCTGGCCGACCTCAAGGCCGGGGCCAAGGCGGCCGGGGGGTCGGTCAACGACGGGCTGCTGGCCGCGGTGCTCGGCGGGTTCCGGCGGTACCACGAGCGGATGGGCGCACCGCTCGGGACGCTCACGCTGGGCATCCCGATCAGCCTGCGCGCGAAGGACGACCCGCAGGGCGGGAACCGGTTCACCGGTGCGCGCTTCACGGCCCCGCTGGCCGAGAGCGACCCCGCCGCGCGGATCGCCGCGGTGCGCGAGTTCGTCCTGTCGGCGCGGACCGAGGGCGGTGGGGATTCCGTCGGGGAGCTGCTCACGCCCGCGCTGGCGTGGCTCCCGGCGCCGGTGATCGGGGCGCTGTCCGGGTCGCTGACCAGCGCGAACGACGTCCAGGTGTCCAACATGCCGGGAGTGGCCGAGCCGGTCTACATCGCCGGGTCGCGCATCGTGCGGATGTACCCGTTCGGCCCGCTGCCCGGCTGCGCGGCGATGATCACGCTCATCTCGCACGAGGACCAGTGCTGCATCGGCATCAACGTCGACTCCGCCGCCGTCACCGACCCGTCAGGG
Organism: Blastococcus jejuensis; assembly: GCF_039534705.1. NCBI lineage: Bacteria > Bacillati > Actinomycetota > Actinomycetes > Geodermatophilales > Geodermatophilaceae > Blastococcus > Blastococcus jejuensis. The sequence continues at coordinate 28,596 of NZ_BAAAVV010000002.1, read as the reverse complement.
CTGGTGGCCGACCTGCAGGCCGGTCTCGACGAAGTCGTCGCCCTCGCGGGGTAGCGGCGGCCGCTGGAGCTCCGGCGGCGGGTCGTACGCCCGCAGGACGGTCAGGTCGCCGGAGCTCCCGTAGAGCTTGCCCTCGTAGGCCTTGACCGCGGCGACCAGCACGATGCTGACCACCACGAGCAGCGACCACGACCCGAGCTTGGCCGCGTGGACGACCGTCCAGACGGACTCCTGCGACGGGTACTGCCAGGCCTGCAGGAACGTCGCGCCGTTCTCGGCGGCCCAGAGGAAGAACCCGATGAGGACGAAGGACAGCGCGAGCGGCATCGCGTAGCGGCGCCAGGCGACGGTGAAGTGCACCCAGGTGCGCCGGGTGACGAACAGCAGCGCCAGCGCCAGCACCACTCGGGCGTCCCACGTCACGTGGGAGGTGAAGAAGTTGAGGTAGACCAGCGCGGCGACGGCTGCCGTGGCCCAGGGCCGGTATCCGGTGATGCGCAGGTCGAGCCGGCGCCATGCCTGGCAGACGTAGCTGCCGACGGCGGCGTACATGAACCCGCTGTAGAGCGGGACGCCGCCGATCGTCGCCAGCCCGGTGTCGGGATAGGACCACGACCCCTGGGCGACCTTGTACAGCTCCAGGGCCAGGCCGACGAGGTGGAAGCCGAAGATCACGGCGACCTCGCGGCCGGTCTCCCAGCGGAGCAGCCACAGCACGAGGGTGACCCCGAGGCACCAGAGCAGCAGCGCGTCGGCGGGGTCGATCGGCAGCGGCACGACGCGGACGAGGGCCAGCCCGAGGAAGAACAGGACGGCGAACAGGCAGCACTGCGCCTCGACCCAGGCGAAGCGCAGCAGCTGTTTCATCCGGGGAAGGCTAGGTGACCCGGCGCCGGTCCCCGTGGCGCCGCCGGCCACGCGTGTCGTCGCGGCTATGCCGCGGCGGGCAACGCGCCTCCGCCGTCCAGCCGGGCGTACGCCTCGTCGATGGACACCTGACTGGGGACGAACTCGAGGACCCGTTCGCCGCGCACCAGGTACATGCGGGTTGCGCCGTCGGTCGCGTCGGGCGCGAAGACCGTCGCGTCGCGGAACCGGAAGGCATTCCACAGCGGGACCACGCCGTCCAGGTCGGGGACGACGTCCCGACCCAACCACCGGCTCAGGACAGTGACCTCGTCGTCGAATTCGCCCACGTCGTACTCCTCTCCCGCAACTCCCCGTCTGCTGCAGGAATGCTCCCGCCCCCGACGGCTCGCCGGAAGGACGCCATGGCCGAGGTCATGAACCCGTCATGCACCCGTCACGCAGCCGAATGGCGTCGGTGCGCCACGCGGCCTCACGACGCTCATCGAGGAGCCTGGGACCGCCATCGCCCTGCTCGTCATCCAGCCCTCGGCGACGACCGCGTTCTCCTGGCCGGCGCTGGGAGGCGTGTCGCCGCCACACGCCTCCCGGGCTCTCGGACGACGTCTCGATGGTCACCAGCGACTGCCACTCGACCCACCTCCCGGGTGGTGAGGCGGCAGCCGTCGTGCATCCGTCGTCGGCCGGCCGTCGATCGACCGGTGCGGGCGATCTGCAGGGACCCTGACCGCCCGCGGCGGCCGGCCACCTGGGCCTGCCCCAACGGCAAGGTCAACCGCCGGACGGTCGCCCCGACGCGCCGGCGCCCCGGCCCCGCGTGATGCGGGACCGGGGCGCCGGTCGGTCTGGCTCGCCGAGGATCAGCTGCAGCCGCTGGTGGAGCCGCAGCCCTCGCAGACGTAGCAGCTACCGGCCGGGCGCATCTTCGTGCCGCAGGTCATGCACAGCGGCGCGTCGGTGGCCGTCCCGGTGACCAGCTCGAGCAGCTCGGCCGAGGAGTGGGCCTCCTTGACCGACTTCGGGCCCTCGGGGGTGACCTTCTCCTTGACGGCGGCGGTCTCGATCGGCGCGGAGCCGCGCAGCTGCTCCAGGTCGACGTCGTCCTCCTCGGCGACCGCGGGGGTCGAGGCCGACGTGCCGTAGGACCCGGCGACCTGGGCGGCCCGCTCCTCGGCGGTGAAGATGCCGAGGTTGGCCCGCTTCTCGACCGGCAGGTGGTCCAGCGCCAGCCGACGGAAGATGTAGTCCATCACCGACTGGGCGATCCGGATGTCCGGGTCGTCGGTCATGCCGGCCGGCTCGAAGCGCATGTTGGTGAACTTCTGGATGTAGGTCTCCAGCGGCACACCGTGCTGCAGCGCCAGGGAGATGCCGATCGAGAAGGCGTCCATGACACCGGCCAGGGTCGAGCCCTGCTTGCCGAGCTTCAGGAACACCTCACCGAGGCTGCCGTCCTCGTACATGCCGGCGGTCATGTAGCCCTCGGCGCCGGCGACGCTGAACGACGTGGTGACGCTCGTCCGCTTCTTCGGCAGCCGCTTGCGGACCGGGTGCGACAGCGCGGACGGAGTCTCGACGACCTTGGCCTCGGCCTTGGTGCCGTCGTTCTTGCCCTTGCCACCGGACAGCGGCTGGCCGACCTTGCAGTTGTCGCGGTAGATGGCCAGCGCCTTGAGGCCGAGCTTCCAGCCCTGGAAGTAGATGTTCTCGACGTCCTCGATGGTCGCCGTCTCGGGCATGTTGACCGTCTTGCTGATCGCGCCGGAGATGAACGGCTGCACCGCGGCCATCATGCGCACGTGGCCCATCGGGGAGATGGCCCGCTCGCCCATCGCGCAGTCGAACACCTCGTAGTGCTCTGGGCGCAGGGTCGGGGCGTTGACGACGTGCCCGTGCTCGGCGATGAACTCGACGATCGCCTCGATCTGCTCCTCCTGGTAACCGAGGCTCTTGAGCGCCCGCGGCACCGTCTGGTTGACGATCTGCATGGAGCCGCCGCCGACCAGCTTCTTGAACTTGACCAGCGAGAAGTCCGGCTCGATGCCGGTCGTGTCGCAGTCCATCATGAAGCCGATGGTGCCGGTGGGCGCCAGCACCGAGGCCTGCGCGTTGCGCCAGCCGTTGTCGGCACCGACCTCGAGGCACTCCTGCCACTGCTGCGTGGCGGCCTTGAGCACGTCGGCGTCGTCGGCACCGACCGGGCGGATCGCGTCGTTGGCCGCGGCGTGCTTGCGCATGACGCGGGCGTGCGCGTCGGCGTTGCGGGCGAAGCCGTCGTAGGCGCCGACGATGCCGGCCAGCTCGGCCGAGCGGCGGTAGGCGGTGCCGGTCATCAGCGAGGTGATCGCCGCGGCCAGGGTCTGGCCGCCGCGGGAGTCGTACGCGTGGCCGGTGGCCATGAGCAGCGCGCCGAGGTTGGCGTAGCCGATGCCCAGCTGGCGGTAGGCGCGGGTGGTCTCACCGATCGGCTCGGTCGGGAAGTCGGCGAAGCAGATGGAGATGTCCATCGCGGTGATGACCAGCTCGACGGCCTTCACGAAGTTCTTCGAGTCGAACGTGCCGTCGCTCTTGAGGAACTTCATGAGGTTCAGCGACGCGAGGTTGCACGAGCTGTTGTCGAGGCTCATGTACTCCGAGCACGGGTTGGACGCGTTGATGCGCCCGGTCTCGGGGTTGGTGTGCCAGTCGTTGATCGTGTCGTCGTACTGGATGCCCGGGTCGGCGCACTCCCAGGCGGCCTGGGTGACCTTGCGGAACAGGGTCTTGGCGTCGACGGTCTCGATGACCGACCCGTCCTGCCGGGCGCGCAGCCCGAACTCGGCGCTGTCCTCGACGGCGCGCATGAACTCGTCGGAGACGCGGACGGAGTTGTTGGCGTTCTGGTACTGGACGCTGGTGATGTCCTTGCCGCCGAGGTCCATGTCGTAGCCGGCGTCGCGCAGCGCGCGGATCTTGTCCTCCTCGCGCGCCTTGGTCTCGATGAACTCCTCGATGTCGGGGTGGTCGATGTCGAGGACGACCATCTTGGCCGCGCGGCGGGTGGCGCCACCGGACTTGATGGTGCCGGCCGACGCGTCGGCGCCGCGCATGAAGCTGACCGGGCCCGACGCGGTGCCACCGGAGGACAGCAGCTCCTTGGAGGAGCGGATGCGGGAGAGGTTCAGGCCGGCACCGGAGCCGCCCTTGAAGATCAGGCCCTCCTCGCGGTACCAGTTCAGGATCGAGTCCATCGTGTCGTCGACGGCGAGGATGAAGCACGCGCTGACCTGCTGCGGGGCGCTCGTGCCGACGTTGAACCAGACGGGCGAGTTGAAGCTGAAGTACTGGTGCATGAGCATCCAGGTCAGCTCGTGCTCGAAGATCTCGGCGTCGCCCTCGGTGGCGAAGTAGCCGTGCTCGCGGCCGGCCGCGCCGTAGGTGAGGACGACGCGGTCGATGAGCTGGCGGAGGCTGTTCTCCCGCTGCGGGCTGCCGACGGCGCCACGGAAGTACTTCGTGGTGACGATGTTGGTGGCGTTGATGCTCCACTCGGCCGGGAACTCGACCCCGCGCTGCTCGAAGTTGATCGAGCCGTCGCGCCAGTTGGTCATCACGACGTCGCGGCGCTCCCACGCGACCTCGTCGTAGGGGTGCACACCGGCGGTGGTGAAGACGCGCTTGATCTTCAGGCCCTTGCCCCGGCTCGGCGCCTTGGCGGTGCGGCGGGTGCGGGGGCCGGCCAAGCGGTCGTCGGTCTCGGTCATGGTGTGGAGCTCTCCCTGGTCGTCATTCGCGTGGTGGTGCGCTCGCTCGGATACGCGGTGAGTGGATCGGACGGCGGCTGGGGAAGAGCCGCGATCTGTACTTGTCTGGTGTCTATCGGGTGGTACTGACAGTTCTCAGCTGCCGGCAGCCTCAGGAATCGGGGCTGCCGGGCGGGGTGGTCGCGGACTGGAGGGCGGCGCTCTGCCGGTCCCGCAGCTCGGAGATCTCCTTCTCGAAGTCCGCCAGCGACGAGAAGGACCGGTAGACGCTCGCGAAGCGCAGGTAGGCGACCTCGTCGAGCTCGCGCAGCGGCTTGAGGATGGCCAGGCCGACCTCGTGACTGGGGACCTCGGCCGCCCCGCTGGCGCGGATGGCGTCCTCGACCTGCTGGGCCAGCAGAGCGAGCTGGTCCTCGTCGACCGGACGGCCCTGGCAGGCACGCCGCACGCCGGCGACCACCTTGGTCCGGTTGAAGGGCTCGCTCACCCCGCTGCGCTTGACGACGGCGAGCACCGCCTCCTCGACGGTGGTGAACCGGCGGCCGCACTTCGGGCAGGACCGGCGGCGGCGCGTGGTGGCGCCCTCGTCGGCCTCCCGCGAGTCGATGACCCGGCTGTCGGCGTTGTGGCAGAACGGGCAACGCACCTGGGGTCACCTCCTCTCGATCCGGCGTCGCCCGGTGGTGACCGGGGCGCCTGCTGCAGGCCCTCGACGAGCCGCCCTGTGGACCCTCCTGGGGACATCCGGTGGACGCCCGGGGGAGAACCTGAGGAACAGCCTGTGGACAGGCTTACAACTCTGCAACTACTAGATGTAGGGGAACCCTAGGCCGACGAACACAAGATGTGCAAGCGATTCGAAGCCCGGCGTGTTCCGTTGCGGCACTGCCGTCACCAGCAGGAACAGCGCTTCCCACGAGTCACACGACACGCCGACACGACGCGCCGAAGGGTCCCCCGACCGCCCGCGGAACCGTCGGGTCGCGGCCCTCGGCGAGCACCGCTCCTCCGGCCGTCACGACGGCCCCCGGACGCGCCACGAGGGCGCCGGCCCCCACGCCGAGCGCGCGGACCCGAGCGGGGGGCACGGGAAGGGCCGCCAGGCGACCGGACCCGTCAGACGCCGGCGAGCGAACCGTCGAGCCGGGGCCGACGCGCGTGCGGGACGTGGTCGCTCAGGCGCATAGGACGGGTCAGGAGCTCCGGCTCGGCCTCGCCGACCGCCGCCCACGCACTGCGCGAGCGACCGGCGATCGTGTCGTCCTGGGGAGCGCGAGCGGCCGGGCCCGCATCGGTCACGACCGGGAGCAGCCCGGTGTCCGCGGCACGATGACGCCCGGCGGCGGGCGGGAGCGACGCCCGCACGGCGGCCATCTCGCCGGTCTCGGGGGCTCGCCGACGACCGCCGGGCCTCACCGCAGGCGTCTCGGCCGTCTCGGGCGCCCGACGACGGCCACCGGGACGGGTGACCGCCACGGACCCCACCGCCGGGACCTCGCCCGTCTCGGGCGCGCGGCGCCGGCCTCCCGGCCGCGCAGGCGCACCGCCCTGGACGACGGAGAGGTCGCGCACCATCGGCAGGCTCGCCGTCGCGTCGGACACGCTCGGGCGCTGGGACCGGGACGCGGTGGCCCGGGGCAGCTTCTGGGTGACCGGGTCGGCCGCGACGGAGGGCTCCGGGGCCACGGCGAGGTGCCGCTCGGGCAGCCGCAGACCGGCGAGGTCGGTCCAGGCGGTCTCCTCGACCCCACCCAGGACCACACGGACCCACACCTGGCAGGACCCGTCGGGGGCGTGCCGCCAGCCGAGCAGCTCACCGGCCCACCACGCCCCGGCCTGATAGACCTCGACCGCCTGGGGCTGACTGGTGAACACCGCTGCACGACTTTCCATGGCGCCTGACACGTGACGACCGTAAGCGTCCGAGCCACCACAGAGGGTGAAGACGCCCACACAGAGGGTTGACGAAGTCGGCCGCTCAGGTTGTAGAGGTGTTGCCGTGGCGACACCGCCCGGGACTGCCGATGCCGAGCCGGGCAGCCCGTCGCGCCGCGCCTCACCCCCGCTCACGGGAGCTGGAGAACCTGGCCGGGCACGAGGTCGGCGCCCTCGAGCCCGTTCATCCGCTGGATCTCGTCGATCACCGCGCGCACGTCGCCCTCGCCGTCGAGGGACGTGGCGATCGACCACAGCGTGTCGCCCTCCTGGACCACGACGCTGGACACCCCGGCCAGCCGGAGGCCGCCCTCGTCGCCCGAGAGGAGCGGGCCGAGCCACGACCCGAGGGCCACCGCCCCCGCCAGCGCCAGCACCACCGCGAGCCGGCGGGCCCGGCGGGTGAGCCGCACGCGCCGGGCGATCGACGGACCCGCCGGTGCCCGACGCGCGGCGCGGGGACGGCCCGGCCCGTCGCGATCAGGTCGTGCGGCCAGGTCGGGCGCGCCCCGCCGGACGGGGCCGCGGCGGACCGGAGCGGTCGGCCGCGCGGGCGCCGCCGGCGGCCGGCACACGCCCACCCGGGACGGGCTGCGGCGCGACGGGTGGGGGCGGACCGTGCGCAGGGTCGGAGCCGCCGGCTCGACGGGATCGGACACCAACCGGGGACGCCACGGCGCCTGCACCGCTTCGTCGAACTCCAGCACGGCTTCCTGCACGCATCCCATGACCGTCTCCTCCCGACCCGCCGAACACCCGTCGTCGCCGCCACCCTCGAACGCGTGTTCGATTCGAACGACTGTTCGATGTCTACCGCACGGGTCCGACGAAAGCGACAGGACACGGCACGACTTCGAACATGTGTTTGATCCGAGCGGGTCGCCGCGCTACGGTTCCTGCGAGAGATCACCGGCGCTGCGCGAGCAGCCGACGAGGAGGCGACGTGGCGGAGAAGAACGGGACGTCGGGCGGCCGGAAGCCGCCCGGGGACGCCACGGCGGCATCCGGGACGGCGACCGTCCGTTCGTTCCCCGACCGGGGCGCCGACGGCGACGGCCTGACCCAGCGGCAGCGCCGGGTCCTGGAGGTCATCCGCGACTCGATCGAGCGGCGCGGCTATCCCCCGTCGGTCCGGGAGATCGGCGAGGCGGTCGGTCTCTCCTCGGCGTCGTCGGTCGCCCACCAGCTCTCCGTCCTGCAGAAGAAGGGCTGGCTGCGGCGCGACCCCAACCGCCCGCGCGCGCTCGACGTCCGGCTCCCCGACGACTCGCCGCACGCCAGCGCCACGGTCACCGAGCTGCCGGGCGTCCCCGAGGGCGTCGACGTCTCCGCGCCGACCTACGTTCCGCTCGTCGGCCGGATCGCGGCCGGCGGTCCGGTGCTCGCCGAGCAGGCGGTCGAGGACGTCTTCCCGCTCCCCCGCGAGCTGGTCGGCGAGGGCACGCTGTTCATGCTGAAGGTCACCGGCGACTCGATGATCGAGGCGGCGATCTGCGACGGCGACTGGGTGGTCGTGCGCCAGCAGCCGACGGCGGAGAACGGCGAGATCGTCGCCGCGATGATCGACGGCGAGGCCACCGTCAAGACGTACAAGCGCCGCGACGGGCACGTCTGGCTGCTCCCGCACAACCCGGCGTACGAGCCCATCCCGGGCGACGACGCGACCGTGCTGGGGCGCGTGGTCAGCGTCCTCCGCCGGGTCTGACACCCGGCCGCCGGCCCGGTGCTGTCCGGCCCGGCGCTGTCCGGCCCGGCGCCGTCCGGCTCGCTGCCGTCAGACTCAGGGCCGGCGGCGCCGGAACAGTCCGCCCAGCCACACCAGCACGGTGGCCGTCAGCGCGGCGATCACCGCCGAGGTGATCGGTGAGAGCCCCGAGCTCGTGAAGTCGGTCAGGCTCGGCGTGGGCCCGGTGGCCGTGGTGCCGGGGGCGGGCAGGCCGCTCACGACCGGGACGACGGTCAGGTCGCTCGGGGTGCCCTCACTGGCCACCACCAGCGCGGAACCGTCCTCGGTGAAGCTGATCGCCTCCCCCTGCGGGGAGTCCGGCAACGGGACGCGGACCGGTTCGGCCGCCAGCGCCGCGACCACGTCGGATCCGGTCAGCGGCCAGACGTAGGCGTCGGTGTAGGTCCGCAGGGCCAGGTGATGCCCGTTGCCCGCGACCGCTCCCCCCGTGACCAGCAGCTGCCCGGCGCGGCCGACCGGACCACCGGGCGTGCCGGTCAGGGTCATGGCCACCGAGGCGACCCTGGCGAGTGGCATCGTCCCGCCGTCGACCAGCGGCGCCGCCGGCCGGTACACCGAGCTGGCCCCCAGCACCTCCTTGGTGACGACGTACGGCGTCCCGTCCGGGGCGAGCAGCAGGGCCTCGGCGTCGTGCGGGCCGTCCGGGTAGGTCAGCCGGTAGAGGTTCGTGGTCCCGTCGGGCCGCAGGGCGACGAGCGCGATCGTCGGCCGGCTCGCGCCGTTGTCCCCGGTGTCGGCCACCCAGACGGTCCCGTCGGCGCCGATCGCGAGGTCCTCCGGGTCGAACGGGTCCACGGCGGTCGTGTGGACGTCGATCACGGCGCAACTGGCGTCGAGCACGTACAGATCGATCTGGTCGCCGCCGTCGTTGATGGCCAGGAGCCGGCCGGGGACGGCGACCAGCCCGGAGAGCTCGGCGAGCCGCGGGTCGGTGATCTGGCAGCGGACCTGCGCGCCGGCGGCCGCCTGAGCGGTGGCGTCCTCGGCGGCCGCGGGCATGCCGGAGGCGAGGACGAGTGCGGCGCCGAGGAGACCTCCGGTCGCCAGCAGTCGCCCCCGGACGCCGCTACGCGGTCTGCCGGCCTGCTCGGGCACGAACCCAGCGTGACAGAACGGTTGCGTCCAGTGCGTGAACCACGCCCAACAGCACGATGCCCACGCACGCGCCGACGACTGCGTCGGTGACCCAGTGGAAGTCCAGGGAGACCATCGCGACGCCGGTCGCCACCGGACCGACGAGGCTGAGCCACCAGAACACCCGCTGCACGCGCATCGGCAGGCCGTACTCCACGGCCTGCCACCGCGCCACACCCCACATGAGGACGGCGTTGGCGACGTGGCCGGACGGGAACGAAGCGCCGTCCTCGTGGAAGAAGAAGGAACCCGGGAAGCCGGGCGCGGTGCGGCCGGTCCCCCACTTCACCGCGTAGACGACCGCGGTGAGCAGCGCGAGGGCGACGAGCACGCGGACCAGCGGCAGCAGGGTCCGCCGCCGCCAGGCCAGGTACCCGACCAGCACGGCCAGCACGACGAGGATCGTGGCGCGGCCACCCAGCTGGGTGACCACCCAGACCAGCGGGTAGGCCATCGACTCCTGCAGTCCCCAGTCGCTGACGACCTCGGAGACCTCGAGGTCCATCCGCTCCAGCCAGCCGCGGGTGAACAGATCGGCCGTGACGAGCCCGCCGACGACCAGCGCGGCGACGATGAGCCACCACGCAGGTCGGCCGGCGGTGATCCCGCGGGTGCGCGCGGGCACGTCGGCGTCGCTGACCACCCCGCTCGTCACGAGGTCACCGTACCGGCCTGTGATCTGCCTGTGACCTGGACGAGCCGGAGCCTGACCCGGACCTCACCCGACCGGGACGGCGAACTCCTCGAGCGCCGCGGCGAGCGCGCCGTCCACCCGGGCGGTCATCCGGGTGCCGGTGCCCTCGTGGGTCTCGGTGAGCACCTCGCCGTCGCGGTGCACGCGGGCCACGAGGTCGCCGCGGTCGTAGGGCACCAGCACGTCGACGTCCACCTCCGGGTGGGGCAGCCGCGTGGCGATGAGCTCGCGCAGCGCGTCCATCCCCGCCCCCGTGCGCGCCGACACCCAGGCCGCGCCGGGCAGGGCGCGGCGCAGCGTGAGGATGTCGTCCTCGCTCATCGCGTCGACCTTGTTGACGACGATGACCTCGGGCACGGCCGCGGCGTCGATCTCGCCGAGCACGACGCGGACGGCGTCGATCTGGCCGAGCGGGTCGGGGTCGGACCCGTCGACGACGTGCAGCAGCAGGTCGGCGGCGGCGACCTCCTCCAGCGTGGACCGGAAGGCGTCCACCAGCTGGTGGGGCAGGTGCCGGACGAAGCCGACGGTGTCGGTGAGGGTGTACTCGCGGCCGTCGGGCGACTGCGCCCGCCGGACGGTCGGGTCGAGGGTCGCGAACAGCGCGTTCTCGACGAGCACGCCGGCCCCGGTCAGCGCGTTGAGCAGGCTGGACTTGCCGGCGTTGGTGTAGCCGGCGATCGCCACGCTGGGCGTGGCATTGCGGTCGCGGCTCGAACGCTGGGTGGCGCGGGCGGTCGCCATGCCGGCGATCTCCCGGCGCAGCTTGCTCACCCGCGACCGGATCCGCCGCCGGTCGGTCTCGATCTTGGTCTCACCCGGACCGCGCGTACCGATGCCGCCACCGCCGGCGACGCGACCACCCGCCTGGCGGGACATCGACTCACCCCACCCGCGCAGGCGCGGGAGCATGTACTGCATCTGGGCGAGCTCGACCTGGGCCTTGCCCTCCCGGCTGGTGGCGTGCTGGGCGAAGATGTCGAGGATCAGCGCGGTGCGGTCGACGACCTTGACCTTGAGCACCTTCTCCAGCTGGTTGAGCTGGCCGGGGGTGAGCTCGCCGTCGCAGATGACGGTGTCGGCCCCGGTCGCGGCGACGATGTCGCGGATCTCGGCTGCCTTGCCCGAACCGACATAGGTGGCGGCGTCGGGCTTGTCGCGGCGCTGGCTGACCGCCTCGAGCACCTGCGAGCCGGCGGTCTCGGCGAGGGCCGCGAGCTCGGCCAGGGAACGGTCGGCGTCGGCCTGCGTGCCCTCTGTCCAGACACCGACCAGCACGACGCGCTCGAGGCGCAGCTGCCGGTACTCGACCTCGGTGACGTCGGCGAGCTCGGTGGACAGGCCGGCGACCCGGCGCAGGGCCCCGCGCGCCTCGAGGGCGTAGGAGCCGGTGGTGTCGTCGGACTCCTCCCACCGGTCGGTGGAGGGTGTCGGGTCGGGGCTCCGGTCGAACGGGAGGCTCTCGGGGGCGGTCGTCATCGGCTCCAGCGTGGCACGTGCCCCGGAAAGAGGCATCTGAGTTGTCATCACCGGCTACAACACATCCGAGGCCCGAGTGCATCCCGCCGTCGACCGGGTAGGGCAGGAACGACCGATTCCTCGACGCAGGAGGACGCCATGAGCGAGAGCGGAGCGAGCAGGCCGGGCGAGAACGAGGAGCTCGACGACCCGGGCCGCGACCCCAAGGGCCTCAACCCGCCGCGCAACCTGTTCGGCGGCGGACCCGACCAGGACAGCGGGCGCGGGGAGCCGAAGGGCAGCCCCGGGACGGAGGGCGAATCGATGATGCCCGAGGCGCCCACCGACGACGACGACCGGGCCTGATCCTCAGGCGTCCAGCCACTCCGCGCACAGCTCGCCGGCCGCGACGACGACGGCCGGGCCGGTGAGCACCGTCGTCCCGGGGGTCACCTGCACCGACAGCCGGCCCCCGGGCACGTCGACGACGACGGTCCCCTCGGACCGGTCCTCGGCGGCCAGGGCCGCGTAGGCCGCCGCGCAGGCACCCGTGCCGCAGGACCGCGTCTCCCCCACGCCTCGCTCGAACACCCGCAGCCGGATGTGCGCGCCCGGCTCGACCACGTTGATCAGCTCCACGTTCACGCCGTCGGGGAACAGGTCGGTGTCGAACGACGGCGCACGGGTGAGGTCGAGCGTGTCGACGTCGACGTCGGTGAGCGCGGCCAGGTGCGGGTTGCCCATCGACACCGCACGGCCGCGGAAGTCGCGCCCGCCCACCCGGGCCTCGCCGGCGCCGAACTCGCGCGCCGGGCCCATGTCGACCCAGTAGCCCCCGCCCGAGGCGACGCCCACCCGGCGCGGGCCGCCGCGCGTACCGACCAGGACGCCGGCCTCGCAGGTCGAGCGGTCGAGCAGTCCCTCGGTGACGAGCACGTGCAGGAAGAGCCGGATGCCGTTGCCGCACATCTCGGCGTGCGACCCGTCGGCGTTGCGGTGGTCCATGAACCACTCGCAGGCGTCGAGGTCGCCGCCGAGCACGTCGGCCGCATCGGGCACGTGCACGCTCCGGACGACACGCAGGACGCCGTCGGCGCCGAGGCCGGCGCGGCGGTCGCAGAGCCGGCGGACCATCGCCTCGTCCAGCCGCCGCTCGGGCCACGTGGTGCCGTCGGGGTCGGGCAGGACGACGAAGTCGTTCTCCGTGCCGTGCCCGATCAGCACCCGGGGAGTCGTCACCGGTCGATCGTACGGTCGGTGATCTGCCTGGTGACGGCGTCGAGCAGGTCGGGCCGGGCGGCGTCGAACCAGGTGAGCGCCGCGTCCCGGCGGAACCAGGAGCGTTGCCGGCGCACGAACCGGCGGGTGGTGCTCACCGTGCGCTCGCGCGCCTCCTCGGCGGTCATTCTCCCGTCGAACTGCGCCAGCACCTGCGCGTAGCCCAGGGCGCGCGAGGCCGTCGGCCCCTCGCGCAGGCCGTCCTCGGCCAGCGCCGCCACCTCCTCGACGAAGCCGGCCGCCCACATGCGGTCCACGCGCAGGGCCACCCGCTCGTCGAGCGCGGCGGGGTCCCGGTCCAGGCCGACGGCGACCACCGGGTAGTGCGGCCGGGGCTCGGGCAGCGAGGCGGCGAAGGGCCCGCCGGTCAGCTCGATCACCTCGAGCGCGCGCACGATGCGCCGTCCGTTGCTGGGCAGCACCGCGGCCGCGGCCGCCGGGTCCAGCCCGGCCAGCCGGGCGTGCAGCGCGGTCGGGCCGACGGCGGCGAGCTCCGCCTCCCAGCGCGCCCGGACGGAGGGATCGGTGCCGGGGAAGTCCAGCTCGTCGACGACGGCGCGCACGTACAGCCCCGAGCCCCCGACCAGCAGCGGCACCGTGCCGGCCGCCCGCAGCCGGTCGATCTCGGCGCGGGCGCGCTGCCGGTACTCGGCCACGGACGCCGCCTCGCGGACGTGCCACAGGTCGAGCAGGTGGTGCGGGATGCCGCCCCGCTCGTCGGGCGAGGGCTTCGCGGTGCCGATGTCCATGCCGCGGTAGAGCTGCATCGAGTCGGCGTTGACCACCTCCCCGCCCAGGCGCTGGGCGAGGGCGACCGCCAGCGCCGTCTTGCCGGTGGCGGTCGGGCCGACCACCGCGACCACCGGCGGGAGCACGCTCATCTGCTCCACCAGTCGGCGACGAGGTAGCCCACGCCGAAGGGCGCCTCGTCCAGGCGCAGCCGGGCGCTGACCGCGCGGTCGGCCAGGGCGGCGCCCACGGCGCGCCACGTCGGGACGCCGGACGCGAGCAGCCGCTCCCCCTCGGCCGGGTCGAGGGCGGCGAGCGCCGCGGCGTCGCCGGCCGCCAGCGCGGCGGCGACGGCGGCGTCGAACGGGCCGGCCGCCGGATCGAGGTAGCCGGGCGCCTTGACGGTCCGCCGGGCCGATCCGTCGCCCATGGCGAGGACACCCACGGGGCCCGGGAGGGACGCCAGGAGTGCGCCGAGGTCGGCCGGGCCGACGCCGGTGCGGGTCGCGGTGCACCCGGCCTCGTCGAGCAGCCAGGCCGCGAGCAGGTGTGGGAGCGGCGGCCGACGACCGTCGGACCGCGGGCGCCCGTCGAAGGGCACCTCGACGTCGACGCCGAAACCGCGCAGATCCCCGGCGTCGCCGGGTCCGAATCGCTCGCCGGCGGCCGCTCCGCCGCCGACCACCACCACCACGTCCGGCCGGACCGAGAGGACGGCGGCCACCGCGTCGTGGCAGGCACCCCGGAGCCGCGTCGTCTCCGCGGCCGCCCGCCCCTCCACCGCCGGGTGCAGCAGCGGTGGCGCCGGGCAGAAGGCCACCGCCACGGAAGAGGCCGGGCGCGTGGCCGGGGTGGCGGCGTCGGTGGTCACGACACGAGTGTCCCGGACCGTCCGTGGGAGACTGCCCAGCGTGTCGAGCACGGACGTCCCCGGCAACGGGGTGCAGCAGGCCGCTCCGCCGAATGCGGAGACCACCGAACCTGTCGTGGCGGAGGCGGTGAACACCGAACCAGCGGCCCCCGACGCGGGGGCCGAGGCCCCCGCACCCGAGGCTGTCGCCCCCGACGCCGTGAACCCAGAGCCGGCCCCAGCGCCGACCCCCGAGCCGGCGCCCGACGCGGTCGCACCCGAGGCCGGCACGCCGGCCGCGCCCGCCCCCAGGGACGCGGCACTGGCCGACCCCACGGCGGACGGCGGCACCGAGGTGGCCGCCCCCGCGGCCCCGGCCCCCGTTCCCACGCCCGTTCCCACCCCGGGACCCGCTCCCACCCCCGGACCGGTTCCCACCCCGGGCCCGGGTCCGGCGCCGAGCCCGGCTGCCACCCCGCCGCACCCGCCCGCCGCCGACGCGCCGGCCGCGCCGGCGAGCGATCCCGCCGAATGGGGCCGGGTCGACGAGGACGGGACCGTCTACGTGCGGACCGCCGACGGCGAGCGCGCCGTCGGCTCCTGGCAGGCCGGTGAGCCGGCGGCCGGGCTGGCCCACTACGGCCGCCGCTACGACGACCTCGCCACCGAGGTGTCGCTGCTCGAGGCGCGGCTGAAGGCCCACACCGGGAACCCGGCCGAGATCAAGAACAAGGCACAGGCGCTGGCCGAGTCCATCCCGACCGCCACGGCCGTCGGTGACCTCGAGGGGCTCGCGGCACGGGCCCGCGCCATGGTCGGCACCGCCGACTCGGCCGCCGCCGAGTCGCGCGCCGAGAAGGCCGCGGCCCGCGCCGCGCAGGTGGCGCGCAAGGAGGCGCTGGCCGCCGAGGCCGAGCAGATCGCGGCCGAGTCCACCGCGTGGAAGGCCGCTGGCGATCGGCTGAAGGCGATCGTCGAGGAGTGGAAGACCATCCGCGGGATCGACCGCAAGACCGACGAGGCGTTGTGGTCGCGGTTCGCGGCCGCCCGGGACGCCTTCGGTCGCCGGCGCGGCGCCCACTTCGCCGGCCTCGACGCCCAGCGCGGCGAGGCGCGGGCGGCCAAGCAGGAGCTGATCAAGGAGGCCGAGAAGCTCGCGACCTCGACCGACTGGGGCCCGACCAGCGCGGCGATGCGGTCGCTGATGGACCGCTGGAAGGCGGTCCCCCGCACCGGCCGCGACGGCGACGACGACCTCTGGAAGCAGTTCCGCGCCGCCCAGGACGTCTTCTTCACCGCCCGCGCCGAGTCCGACAAGGTCCGCAACAGCGAGCAGCTGGCCAACCAGCAGCTGAAGGAGGAACTGCTCGCCGAGGCGGAGCGGCTGGACCCGTCCACCGACCTGCGGGGCGCGCAGAACGCCCTGCGCAAGATCCAGGACCGCTACGACGCGATCGGCCACGTGCCCCGCGGCGCCATGCGCTCCCTGGAGGACCGCATGCAGGCCGTGGAGCAGAAGGTGCGCGGCGCGGCCGACTCGAGCCGCGCCCGGACCTTGCCCGAGAACCCCATGGTGACCTCGATGCGGTCCGCCGTCACCAAGGCCGAGGAGCAGCTCGCCAAGGCCGAGGCGGCCGGCGACCAGGGCCGGATCGCGGAGGCCAGGGCCAACCTGGCGACCCGCCAGGAATGGCTGGCCGAGGCCGAGAAGTCCGCCGGACGACGCTGAGCGGGCGGGGCGGGACCTCGGCATGGCCACGTTCGTGCTGGTCCACGGCGCGTGGGGTGGAGCGCACGGGTTCCGCCACGTCCGGGCGGGGCTGCGCACTGCGGGCCACGAGGTGTTCACGCCGAGCCTGACCGGCATCGGTGAGCGCGTGCACCTGGTCAGCCCGCAGGTCGGCCTGACCACGCACGTCACCGACGTCGTGAACCACGTCCTCTACGAGGACCTGCACGACGTCGTGCTGCTCGGGTTCTCCTACGGCGGGATGGTCGTGTCCGGGGCGCTGGAGCACATCGGCGACCGGGTCGCCTCCCTGGTGTTCCTCGACGCGTTCGTCCCCGACGACGGCGACAGCGCGTTCAGCCTGCTGGGGCACCCCGGCGCCGAGTCCCCGGCCCCCGGACGGCCGTGGCTGCTCGACGGCCCGCAGCGGGCCTACGACGACCCGGCTGAGGAGGCGTTCGCCGTGCCGCGCCGCACTCCCCAGCCGATCCGGACGTTCACCGAACCGGTGCGGCTGGCTCGGCCGCTGGAGGACTATCCGTTCCCGCGCACCTACGTCCGGGCGACCGTCCCCGACCCGGGGACGCCGGTCAACCCGGCGTTCGAGGCGGCGGCCGCCCGGGCCCGGGCCTCGGCGGCGTGGGACTACCGGGAGATCGCCACGACCCACCTGGTGGCGCAGAACCGCCCGGGTGAGCTCGTCGAGCTGCTGCTGTCCCTGGTCTGAGCCCGGGTCAGGCCGGTGCGCCGATCCGCGGCATGCCGAGCAGGACGCCCGGCGTCGTCGGCCGGGTGCCGGCCTCGGCGGCGTCGCCGGCCCTCGTGCGGCGGTGCGAGAGCAGCTGGCCGTCGGCCACGAGGTGGTGCGGTGCGGCCTGGGTCACGACCGTCTCGACGACGTCGCCGGGCCGGACACCCGGGGCAGCCGTGAAGTGCACCAGCCGGCCGTCGCGCGCGCGACCCGAGAGCCGCCCGGTGCGGGCGTCCTTGCTGCCCTCCCCCGCGGCGACGAGCAGCTCGACCGTCGTGCCGACCAGCTCCCGGTTCGCCGCCCAGCTGATCTCGTCCTGCAGCGCGGTGAGCCGCTCGTAGCGCTCCTGGACGACGGCCTTCGAGATCTGCCCGTCCATCTCGGCCGCAGGGGTGCCGGGGCGCTTGGAGTACTGGAAGGTGAAGGCGCTGGAGAACCGGGCCGCGCGGACGACGTCGAGGGTCTGCTCGAAGTCGGCGTCGGTCTCCCCCGGGAAGCCGACGATGATGTCGGTCGTGATGGCCGCGTCGGGCATCGCCGCCCGCACCCGGTCGATGATCCCGAGGTAGCGCTCCTGGCGGTAGGCGCGACGCATCCGGCGCAGGACGTCGTCGGAGCCCGACTGCAGCGGCATGTGCAACTGGTGGCAGACCGCCGGGGTCTCGGCCATCGCGGCGATGACGTCGTCGGTGAAGCTCGCGGGGTGCGGGCTGGTGAACCGGACCCGCTCCAGGCCCTCGATGCGCCCGGTCGCCCGCAGCAGGTCGGCGAAGGCACCGCGGTCGCCGAACTCGCTGCCGTAGCTGTTCACGTTCTGGCCGAGCAGCGTCACCTCGAGCACGCCCTGGTCGACCAGCGCCTGGACCTCGGCGAGGATCTCGCCCGGCCTCCGGTCCTTCTCCGTGCCCCGCAGCGACGGGACGATGCAGAACGTGCAGGTGTTGTTGCAGCCGACGCTGATCGACACCCACCCGGAGTAGGCGGAGTCCCGCTTGGCCGGGAGCGTCGAGGGGAACACCTCGAGGGATTCCACGATCTCGACCTGCGCCTCGGCGTTGTGCCGGGCGCGCTCCAGCAGCGCGGGCAGGGAGCCGACGTTGTGGGTGCCGAAGACCACGTCCACCCAGGGGGCGCGGCGCACGATCTCACCGCGGTCCTTCTGCGCCAGGCAGCCGCCGACGGCGATCTGCATGCCGGGGTTGGC
This sequence comes from Blastococcus jejuensis, assembly GCF_039534705.1. NCBI lineage: Bacteria > Bacillati > Actinomycetota > Actinomycetes > Geodermatophilales > Geodermatophilaceae > Blastococcus > Blastococcus jejuensis. The sequence continues at coordinate 10,477 of NZ_BAAAVV010000002.1, read as the reverse complement.
GTCCTTGGTCGGCCGGAGGTGGCCGAGGTTGCCGTAGAGCCGGTTGTCGGCGTTCTCCCGGACGGCGCAGGTGTTGAGGACGACGACGTCGGCGTCGCCACCCTCGGGGGCGGCGGTGTACCCGGCGGCCTCCAGCAGGCCGGACAGGCGCTCGGAGTCGTGCACGTTCATCTGGCACCCGTACGTGCGCACGCGATAGGTGCGCGCCGGTGCCGGCATCTCGGATCCCATGACGGATCGAGCGTACGGCGGCCGCCGCGCCCCGCCGGTCCCGGCGTCGGCCACGACCCTCGACGACGAAGAACCCCGCGGTCGGGGCGGAGGACCCTGCGGTCGGGGCGGAGGACTCTGCCCCACGCAGCCGTCGATCGATGAGCATGCGATCAGTCACGGAGGAGGACCACATGCCCGCTCGCTTCCCCCGGCGGTTCGCTCGCTGGTCGACCGCCCTGCTCGCCACCGTCGCCCTGCTGGCGCCGCTGGACGTCGTCGTCGCCCCTCCCGCCTCCGCCGCGGTGGCCGATTCCGCCGTCGTCATCCGGGGCGCGCAGTGGTTCGTCCGCGGCGGCCCCGGCTTCGTCTTCGGCCGGAGCACCGACGTGCAGGTCATGGGCGACTGGGACGGGGACGGGGACCGGACGCCTGGGGTGTTCCGGGACGGGATCTGGCACCTGAAGAACAGCCTCACCGGCGGGGTCGCCGACGTCTCCGTGGCCTACGGGCGGGCCGGGGACACCCCCGTCGTCGGCAACTGGGACGGCATCGGCGGCACGGGCCTCGGGGTCGTGCGCGGCTCGGTGTGGCACCTGCGGAACTCGCCCACGACCGGGGTCGGGGAGATCTCCGTCGCCTACGGGCGGGCGGGGGACATGAAGATCACCGGCGACTGGGACGGGGACGGCCGGACCGGCATCGGCGTCGTCCGTGACCGCGTGTGGCACCTCCAGAACACCCCGGCCGGCGGCGTCGCCGCCATCTCCTTCGCCTACGGCGTGCCCAGCGACATCCCGGTCACCGGCGACTGGGACGGCAACGGCAGCACGGACATCGGCGTCGTCCGGGGGCGCACGTGGCACCTGCGCACGTCGCCGAGCGGCGGGCCCGCGACGACGTCGTTCGCCTACGGCGTGTGCGGCGACGCCTTCATCAGCACGGCCTCCGCCCGCGTCGTGGCCGGCGTCCCGACGTCCCTGCGCGGGACGGAGTGGACGCGCCTGCCCACCACGCAGCCGGTGGTCGCGCTCACCTTCGACGCCGGCGGGGACGCCGCCGGGGTCGCGTCGATCCTCGGCACCCTGCAGCGGACCGGCACGCCCGCCACCTTCTTCCTGACCGGCGCGTGGACCGAGGACAACCCGGACGCGGCCCGGCAGATCGCCGCGTCGTACCCGGTGGGCAACCACACCGCCACCCATCCGGACCTGACGACGCTGACCTCGGCCGCGATCGACGCGCAGGTCACCGGCGCGGACCAGACGGTGCGCGCGATCACCGGCGAGGACACCCGCCCGTGGTTCCGGTTCCCGTTCGGCGCACGGGACGCCCGCACCATCGACGTCGTGAACTGCCTGGGCTACGGGGGCGTGCGCTGGACCGTCGACACCCTGGGATGGCAGGGCACCTCCGGTGGGCGCTCGGTCGCCAGCGTCGTGGACCGGGTCCTCGCCGGCCTGACCCCCGGGGAGATCGTGCTCATGCACGTCGGGTCCAACCCGGACGACGGCAGCACCCTCGACGCCGCGGCCCTGCCCCGGATCATCGACGAGCTCAGGAACCGCGGCTACGGGTTCGTCACCCTCGATCAGTTCCGCTGAGGCGGGCGGCGCGGTCCGGCCGGTCGTCCCGGCCGGCGGGCCCCGTCCCCGCTTCGTTACGCCTTCGTGATCGCATCGACTACTGCGCGTGGCTGCCGGACCATAGGTTCGACAAGGTGACCACGAGCAGCCGAACGACCGGGGAGCCTCTCCTCCAGCTCTCCGGCGTCAACAAGTGGTTCGGCGACCTGCACGTCCTCCAGGACATCGACCTGGAGATCGGCCGCGGCGAGGTCGTCGTCGTCATCGGCCCGTCCGGGTCGGGCAAGTCCACCCTGTGCCGGGCGATCAACCGGCTCGAGTCGATCCAGCAGGGCGAGATCCGCATCGACGGCGAAGCACTGCCGGCCGAGGGCAAGGCCCTGGCGAAGCTGCGCGCCGACGTCGGCATGGTGTTCCAGAGCTTCAACCTCTTCGCCCACAAGACCGTCCTGGAGAACGTGACGCTGGGCCCGGTCAAGGTCCGCAGGAAATCGGCGGCCGACGCCGAGAAGCGGGCGCGGGAACTCCTCGACCGGGTCGGCGTCGGCAACCAGGCGGACAAGTACCCGGCACAGCTCTCCGGCGGCCAGCAGCAGCGGGTGGCCATCGCCCGGGCGCTGGCCATGGACCCCAAGGTCATGCTCTTCGACGAGCCGACGTCCGCCCTGGACCCGGAGATGATCAACGAGGTCCTCGACGTGATGGTCGGGCTCGCCCGCGACGGCATGACCATGGTCGTCGTCACCCACGAGATGGGTTTCGCCCGCAAGGCGGCCAACCGCGTCGTGTTCATGGACGGCGGCCGGATCGTCGAGTCCGCCGACCCGGAGACGTTCTTCACCCGCCCGACCTCCGATCGGGCCAAGGACTTCCTGTCCAAGATCCTCAGCCACTGACCCCCAGCCAGACGACCGGAAACCGACGAGAGGACCCACCCATGAGTCTCCGACGCCACACCCTGGCCGCCATGATGACCGCCTCCGCCCTCGCCCTCGCCGCCTGCGGCGACAGCGGGAGCGACACCCCCGAACCCGACGTCGCCGAGGCCCCCGAGTTCGAGGCGGGCACCACCATGGCCGAACTCTCCGAGGCGGGGACGATGCGGGTCGGCACGAAGTACGACCAGCCCGGGTTCGGCCTGGAGAACCTCGAGGGCGAGCTCGAGGGCTTCGACGTCGAGATCGCCAAGATCATCGCCGGTGCCCTGGGCATCGCGCCCGAGGACATCGAGTGGGTCGAGACGCCGTCGGCGGTCCGCGAGGAGGTGCTCGAGGGCGACGAGGTGGACATGGTCGTGGCGACGTACACGATCAACGACGAGCGCAAGGAGCGGATCTCCTTCGCCGGGCCGTACTACCAGGCCGGGCAGCAGATCATGGTCGCGGCGGACGACGACACGATCACCGGGCCGGAGTCGTTCACCGAGAACCCCGACGCCACGGTCTGCTCCGTGACCGGCTCGACCCCGTCGGAGAACATCCGCGAGTACCTCGTCAGCGAGCAGGACCAGCTGGTGCTCTTCGACGAGTACTCGCAGTGCGCCGACGCGCTCGGCAACGGCCAGGTCGACGCCGTCACCACCGACAACGTGATCCTCCTCGGCTTCGTGGCCGAGTCCGACGGCGAGTTCAAGCTCGTCGGCGAGCAGTTCACCGAGGAGCCCTACGGCATCGGCATCCCGAAGGGCGACGTCGAGTTCTGCCAGTTCATCCTCGACACGCTCCAGGAGAACGAGGACGCCTACATCGAGGCGTGGGAAGCCACGGCCGGTCAGGTCGAGGGCACCGAGACCCCGGAGCTGCCGGAGTTCGACGAGTGCGAGTGATCTGACGACGACCCCGCGACCGGCCGGCTCCCGGCCGGTCGCGGGGTGAAGGCCCGGCAGTACCGGCACTGGCGAGGAGGGAGGGGCGGGTGTCCGCGGTCACCGACAATCTCGGACTGTTCTTCGGCGGCTACCTCCGCTCCCTGAGCATCTGCCTGTGGGCCCTGGTGGGGTCCCTGGTGCTCGGCGTGCTCGTCGCCGCCTGCCGGGTCAGCCCCGTCCCGCCCCTGCGCGCCTTCGGCGCCTTCTGGGTGACCACGTTCCGCAACACCCCCCTGTCGGTGGTGCTGTTCTTCTGCGCCTTCGGGCTGCCCGAGCTCGGCATCAACCGGAGCTTCTTCTTCTTCGGGGTCCTCGGGCTGGTCCTGTACACGTCGGCCTTCGTCTGCGAGGCGGTGCGCTCGGGCATCAACTCGGTGTCGGCCGGCCAGGCCGAGGCCGCGCGCTCGATCGGGCTGAACTTCAGCCAGGGGCTGCGCTACGTCGTCCTCCCCCAGGCGCTGCGCACCGTCGTCCCGCCCCTGGGCAGCGTGATCATCGCGATGTTCAAGAACTCCGCCGTCGTGGGCGCCTTCGGCGTCGGCGGCGACCTGTGGAGCACCGGTCAGACGCTGACCAGCGCCCGCGGCCTGGAGACGCTGCCGGTGTTCGTCGGCATCGCCTTCTTCTACCTCATGATCACCCTGCCGGCCGGAGCGATCCTGCAGATCGTCGAGCGGAAGGTGGCGATCGCGCGATGAGCCAGGAGACGGTGCTCTACGACGCGCAGGGGCCGAAGGCGCGACGACGGACGCGGATCGGCACGGCGATCGCGGTGGTCGCCCTGCTGGGCCTGGGCTATCTCGTCGTCCAGCGGCTGATCGAGCGGGACCAGTTCTCGATGGAGAAGTGGGGCCCGCTCATCGACCCCTCGAACGAGGCGTTCGACTCGGTCTGGCGGGTCTTCGGCGAGGGCATCGTCAACACCATCCGCGCCGCCGCCATCGCCATGGTCCTGTCGATCGGGCTGGGCACGCTCATCGCGGTCGCCCGGCTGTCGCTCGGGAGGACCGGGCGCATCCCGCTGATCGGCCTCATCGAGCTCCTCCGCGGCCTGCCGGTCGTCGTGCTCATCTACTTCGGCGTGCGCGTGCTGCCCGACGTCGGCGTCGATCTGCGTGATCTTCCCGGCGGTCAGGCGCTGTGGGGCCTGGTCATCGGCCTCACCGCCTACAACATGGTCATCTTCGCCGAGGTGGTCCGGGCCGGCGTCGAATCGCTGCCCCGCGGTCAGCGCGAGGCCGCGCTCGCGACGGGGCTGACCAACGGCCAGACGATGCGCATCGTGCTGCTGCCCCAGGCCTTCCGCGTCATGCTGCCGGCGATCATCAGCCAGCTCGTCGTCGTCCTGAAGGACACCTCGCTGGTCACCTTCATCGCCAACTACGACGAGCTGCTCAGCCAGGGCGAGAGCATCCGGCGCAACCTCGACAACCCCATCCAGACCTTCATCGTGGTCGCGCTGCTCTACATCGCGATCAACTACTCGCTCGGCCGGCTCGCGCAGTACATCCAGCGCCGTCAGGCCAGGGCGTCGCGCGCGGTGGTGGCGACCACGGACACGGGCGCGACCGTGCCCGTCGGCGGCGGCGCCTGAGGCCCGCGCACCACCTGACACACCCGTCCCCGTCCTCGGCGCGTCGCCGTCGCTTCCGTCCTGAACGGACCGGTCCGCCCAGGACACTGGCGGCCATCATGGAGACGATGCACGCCGCCGGACGGCGCCGCCTGCCCCCGGTCCCCCGGCCCGCCGGGGATCGACCGTCCACCGGGCAGCTCACGGTGGAGCGGCCGACGCCGGAGACCGCCGAGCCTGCTGTCGCCGAGCCGACGACCGGGAACGTGGCCGTGGCGACCGCCCCGCCGGAGGCGGACTCCGACCAGACCGACACCGAACTGATCGACACCCGCCAGATCGCCGCGGAGCTGATCGAGGCCGAACTCGCCGCCGCCGGCGGTGCCTCGCGCGCCGGAGTGGAAGTCGACGCGGACGACGACCAGCCGGAGGCGCCCGCCGAGGACGCGGCGTCCGACGCCGACACCGCCCAGCTCGACCTGCCCGCTCCCGCCGCCGGGGACACCACCGGCGAAGACCCCGCCGAGGAGCCCGCCGAAGAGCCCGCCGGCGAAGCTCCCGTTCTCGACAGCGCAGCGCTCGACAGCGCCGTCCTCGAGAACCTGCTGCTGCCCGGCCCCGCGGACGAGCAGGACCCCGCTCAGCAGTTCGTGGCCCGCCTGCGGTCGTCGGCGGCCGACTTCGCGGGGGCGGCCGGCGCGGACAGCGCGGTCGTCCGCGAGGCCGTGCCGCCCGCCCGGCACCGCCGCGCTCGCTGCCGGCTGGTGCTGCGCTACGCCGACGGCACCGAGATCGACGTGACGCTCCTGGGCCCGGCCGGACGACCGGGTCGCCCCTCGCGGCACGGCTTCGACCGGCAGATCCTGCGCTGGCTGGGCGCCGGCCTGGTGCGCGACGAGTCCTGGCTGACCGACGACCCCGACGCACCCGACGGCGTCGCGGTGGACCTCACCGCCTGGGTCACGGCCGGCTGAGCCGACCCCTGCGAGTCCGACCCCGGCGGCCCGCAGGTCCGGGTTTCCCTCGGCGCCCCGATGCGCGACGATGGCCTCGCCGCTCGCGTCGGCGGGCGGGGTGCCGACCGCGCACGTCCTGGACGTGCGAGACCACTGGGGAGCCAGGATGACCCGCAGGTTCGGAGCAGCCCCGCGACGGACCCCGGGACGGGGGGTGCGGGCATGACCGCCATCGCCCCGCAGCCGATCATCAGCCGGCCGAGCCCGGCGGCGGTCAAGGCCAAGGGTTCGCGCCTGGGCAGCCTCCTGCGCACGACCGATCACAAGGTGATCGGCCTGATGTACCTGACCGCCTCGTTCACGTTCTTCATCATCGGCGGCCTCATGGCGATGCTGATCCGTGCCGAGCTGGCCCAGCCGGAGATGCAGTTCCTGTCGCCGGAGCAGTACAACCAGCTGTTCACGATGCACGGCACGCTGATGCTGCTGATGTTCGCGACGCCGCTGTTCTTCGCGTTCGGCAACCTGATCATGCCGCTGCAGATCGGCTCCCCCGACGTCGCGTTCCCGCGGCTGAACGCCTTCTCGTTCTGGCTGTTCCTCATCGGCAGCACGATCGTGTTCTCGAGCATGCTCACGCCCGGCGGCGGGCCCGACTTCGGCTGGACTGCCTACACGCCCTTGTCGACCGGCGTGCACTCGCCGGGCGTCGGCGGCAACCTCTGGATCGCCGGCCTGGCCGTCAGCGGTCTGGGCACGATCCTCGGCGGCGTCAACTTCATCACCACGATCGTCTGCCTGCGCGCGCCGGGCATGACCATGTTCCGGATGCCGATCTTCGTCTGGAACACCCTGGTCACCAGCCTGCTGGTGCTGCTGGTCTTCCCCATCCTGACCGCCGCGCTGTTCGCGCTGCTGGCCGACCGCAACCTCGGCGCCGTCGTGTACTCGCCCGAGATGGGCGGCCCGATGCTGTGGCAGCACCTGTTCTGGTTCTTCGGGCATCCCGAGGTCTACATCATCGCGCTGCCGTTCTTCGGCATCATCACCGAGATCATCCCGGTGTTCAGCCGCAAGCCGCTGTTCGGCTACAAGGGCATGGTCGGCGCGACCCTCGCCATCGGCTTCCTGTCGCTGGCCGTCTGGGCGCACCACATGTTCGCCACCGGCGCGGTGCTGCTGCCCTTCTTCGCGTTCCTGACCTACCTGATCGCCGTGCCGACCGGGCTGAAGTTCTTCAACTGGATCGGCACCATGTGGCGGGGTCAGCTGAGCTTCGAGACGCCGATGCTGTGGTCGGTCGGCTTCCTGGTCACCTTCCTCTTGGGTGGCCTGACCGGCGTGCTGCTGGCCAGCCCGCCGCTGGACTGGCACGTGCACGACTCGTACTTCGTCGTCGCGCACTTCCACTACGTCGTGTTCGGCACCGTGGTCTTCGCGGCCAACGCCGGCATCGCGTTCTGGTTCCCGAAGATGTGCGGCCGGATGCTCGACGAGCGACTGGGCAAGCTGCAGTTCTGGATGACGTTCATCGGCTTCCACGGCACGTTCCTCATCCAGCACTGGCTGGGCAACGAGGGCATGGCCCGCCGCTACGCCGACTACCTGCCGACCGACGGCTTCACCACGCTCAACGTCATCTCGACGATCTTCTCGTTCGTGCTCGGTGCCTCGATCGTCCCGTTCCTGTTCAACGTGACCCGCTCCTGGAAGTACGGGCGGCTCGCGCTGCGCGACGACCCGTGGGGCCACGGCAACTCGCTGGAGTGGGCGACCTCGTCACCCCCGCCGCGGCACAACTTCGTCGAGATCCCCAAGATCCGCTCCGAGCGTCCGGCGTTCGAGGCGCACTACCCGCACCTGCTCGAGCGGCTGCAGGTCGAGGCGCACGCGGGCAGGTCGCACACGCCGTACACCAACAACGTGGTCACCGCCGAGACCGGCCCGCGGCAGGGCCCTCGGGACCCCGACGCCACGTAGTTTCGGCCCCCTGCAGGGTCCCGCCGCGAGCTCGCGAGCGGTGGGGGGCAGGGGATCCCCTTTCAGGGCAGGAGGCTGTCCTGGTCCTCGTGCGCGGAGAGGAACTCGTCGTCGTCACCGGGCACGGAGTCGAGGGCGTCGCGCACCACGGCGGAGGCGAGACCGCCGCCATAGCCCTTGCGGGCCAGCATGGCGACCAGCCGCCGGCTCGCCGTCGCCCGGTCGAGGCGGCGCATACCGGGCAGCTTGCGGTCGACCAGCCGGCGGGCGGCGGCGCGCTCGTCGTCGTCATCGACCGCCTCGACGGCCTCGGCGGCGACCTCCGGGTCGACGCCCTTGGCGCGCAGCTCGGCGCTGAGCGCCCGCCTGGCCAGGCCGCGGCCCGCCTGCCGGGAACTGACCCAGGCCCGCGCGAACGCGGCGTCGTCGATGAGGCCGACCTCGGTGAATCGGTCGAGGACCGTCTCGGCCGCGTCGTCGGGGACTCCTCGGCCGGCCAGCAGATCGGCGAGCTGCTGCCTCGTCTTCGGTGCACCCGTCAGGGCGCGCAGGCAGAGGTTGCGCGCCACGGCTTCGGGGTCGCCCGGCGCGTCCTCCGGCGGGCCGGCCGCGGGCTCACCGGCGAGGTCCGGGTTCAGGGGACCGTCGCCGGCGGAGCCCGTCGCCCGGCGCGAACCCCGGCGCATGCCGGGGCCGCGGCGGTGGGACGGGAAGCTGCTCACCCGGCAGGTCAGAAGTCGACGGGCGCAGGAGCGACCGGCGCGTCGAGCGTGGCGCCGATACCCAGCTTCTCCTTGATCTTCTTCTCGATCTCGTCGGCGAGGTCGGGGTTGTCCTTCAGGAAGTTGCGGGCGTTCTCCTTGCCCTGACCGAGCTGGTCGCCCTCGTACGTGTACCAAGCACCCGACTTCTTCACCATGCCCTGCTCGACACCGACGTCGATGAGCCCGCCCTCGCGACTGAAGCCCTGACCCCAGAGGATGTCGAGCTCGGCCTGCTTGAACGGCGCGGCCACCTTGTTCTTGACGACCTTGACGCGCGTGCGGCTGCCGACGGCGTCGGTGCCCTGCTTGAGGGTCTCGATGCGACGGACGTCGAGGCGGACCGACGAGTAGAACTTCAGCGCGCGGCCACCGGTGGTGACCTCCGGCGAGCCGTAGACCACGCCGACCTTCTCGCGCAGCTGGTTGATGAAGATCGCCGTCGTGCCCGAGTTGCTGAGGGCGCCGGTGATCTTGCGCAGCGCCTGGCTCATGAGGCGGGCCTGCAGACCGACGTGGCTGTCACCCATCTCGCCCTCGATCTCGGCACGCGGTACGAGCGCGGCGACCGAGTCGATGACGATGACGTCGAGCGCGCCGGACCGGATCAGCATGTCGGCGATCTCGAGCGCCTGCTCACCGGTGTCGGGCTGGCTGACCAGCAGCGCGTCGGTGTCGACGCCGATGGCGCGGGCGTACTCCGGGTCGAGCGCGTGCTCGGCGTCGATGAACGCGGCGATGCCGCCGGCGGCCTGGGCGTTGGCCACCGCGTGCAGGGCGACGGTCGTCTTACCGGAGGACTCCGGGCCGTAGACCTCGATGACCCGGCCCCGCGGGAGCCCGCCGATGCCGAGCGCGATGTCGAGGGCGATCGACCCGGTGGGGATGACCTTCATGGCCACCTCGGGGCTGTCGCCCAGGCGCATGACCGAGCCCTTGCCGAACTGCTTGTCGATCTGGGCGAGGGCCATGTCGAGGGCCTTGTCGCGGTCGAGCGTTGCCATGGGAGTCACCTTCGGTTCGCGGGAAGCGGGTCGGGTCCGACGCTAGGGAAGGGCTCCGACAGTTTTCCGGTTCCGGGTGGATCTGTGGAGAGCCGCCCGGCCTGTGGACGACACTCTAGGCCGAACAGGTGTTCGACTGCCAGGGCGACACGCCGCGACCTGCGCGACCAGCCGTCACCGCTCTTTCGGCGGCACCTCGTACTCCTCGCAGATCGCCAGCCACACCCTGCGCACCGACAATCCCGCGTCGATCGCGTCCACGGCGGTACGGCCACCCAGGACGGCGAAGACGTGGTCGCGGGCCACGCTCTGGGCACGCACGGACCCGAAATGCCGGTCGAGCCGGGACCAGAACTCCTGCAGGCGCACGACGACGACGCTAACCCGCGGCGGCAGCCGGTGGGGCGGCGGGAGCCTAGACATCCCACGGCGCTAAGTGGTCAAGCGGCGGCCGAGAGCGGGCTGTGTTCGTGGGCGGGCCAGGCGGTGCGCTCGTCGTAGACGGTGTGGTGGCGCAGGCAGCCATGGAGGATGCCCACG